>JAHHIF010000036.1 GCA_019358875.1 Symplocastrum torsivum CPER-KK1 | reverse complement strand
TTCATCGGCTGTCCCCCAGGTTTGGGGGTCATTGAGTTTAAACTTATCACCATGCTTGCGAGGACGCCCGCGACCGGAGTAGGGGGGAGGTGCGCCCCACAAGCCAAGATTCGAGCGCAAACGTATCAACTTATCTGCCGCAATGTTCGCTGTCTTGAGTACAAACGGAGCACAGCCATATTCGCTGTCCCAGACAGAAATTGGTCGTACTGATAACACAGAGCAAACCTGCTGTAGTTGCCACGCCCCCTTCTCAATTGGGTTTTCCCAACTGGTAATCCGCTCATGTCTCAAGGGCTTTCGCCCAACTGCCTGACTCTTCCGGTATCCAAGCAATAGTGCTGTAGCCCTGACCTAAACCAATCGGGCGATTTCCGGGAACGGTAGTTGCTTGATGCTCAATTGTACGTTCTTGGAGTGTCACTGCTTCCGGTCGTGGCCAGATTGTGTGGTCACCTGCCAGCAAGAGGCCGCACCGATGAAGCCATCTGCTCAAGGTAGAGCTTCATCAATTTCTGGCGTTGAGGTCGGCTATCTTGTAAGGCTTCATAAATGCTAGACCATCGGCGTCGAAATACTGGAGAGAGTGACAAGTCTGCCAAGGAATAGGCGTTGCGGGTCAATAGTACCGCATCAGTTAACTCAAAGGTCGCGTCATGCGCTTTGCCTAAGTAATTGTAGGCAGCTTGACGAAATGCTTGAAGTTTGGCAAGAAGTTCCATAGTGGCTGTTGAGAGTTGGTAGTGCTTCTCTCAATCTTCCACCCAAGGGCAGTCAGTGCTACGTCACCCACTGCTCTTGCCAACCCAATGCCTGTGACCCAATTCATTGATTAAACGCCAGTTGCCCCATGCTTGGTATCCCAGGAGCTTTCAGTTGCTTGCGCTCCACTCAGCTTCGCTGAGTCAGAGCGTTTTAGTCTAAACTCCAGTCCCCAGAAAGCTGCGCTAATAGGCTTTCGCTCCACTCAGCTTCGCTGAGTCAGAGCGCCTTAGTCTAAACGCCAGAGAAATCTGCCCTTAGGGTTAACATCTGGAGGGAGTTATGCTCTATCGCACTCAGCAACTAGACCAGCTTGACACCAATAAGCCACCAGCAAAAACTCTCTCCCGGCTTCCTCTACCTCCCCTGTCAGAACTGGTAGGAAACTTGCGCCGTGAAGATCTAGTTTCTCAGCTACTGCTGCTGAGTGGATTGGTGCTACTTTTACTTCTGGGTCAATTTGCCTTCACACAAGAGCAAGCAACGGCTGTTCTGAGGCAACACCAAGATGAACCCGGAGTCATGCGATATCACTCTCAACAATCTTTGCTAGATGCCTCTGGAAATGCTTGGCAGGTAGTATTGTTCAAACAAATAACACCAGGTCAGCCAATACGCTTCAATTTACGTCTAGTCGGTTTTCCTGGCATTGCTGAGTTGACTCACCCGCAACCTTTGAAAATTAGTACAGCATCGGGTCAGGTATTGACAGCCGCTGATGTCTTTGGCGAAGAATCTCCTGCACCCAATGTCGGTCAGTACAATTTCACAGAAGTTCTGAGTAAACTGCAAAAGAGTTCCCTAACGCTCTCGGTTCCACTCAAAAGTCAGGAAGCCCTTTGTTTAAAAATTCCCGAATCCCTTGTTACTGAATGGCAATGGCTGGAAACTGAACTTTAGAAGTCGGAGGACTTACTGGCGCACAGATGATGCAGGAGAAGGCGGGTAAAGAGGAGATGGGTCGATTGTACCAATGCGCTCAACAGACCAGTAGCGTGCGATCGCACGACCAATAATATAGTCACGAGGAACATATCCCCAGTAGCGACCATCGTAGCTGCGATCGCGATTATCCCCCATCACGAGGTAGGAGTCTGGAGGTACAGTGACGGGACCCCAATCATACGTCAGTTCTTCGGCAAGGTACTTTTCTCGCAGCAGTTGGTCATTGACATACACCCGTCCCCCTTTAATCTCTACCTTTTCTCCGGGTAAACCAATCACCCGCTTGATAAAGGTATCTCGGTGATTTTCCTGCTTTAGCGTTTCCGTGGGAGAAAAGACAACAATGTCTCCTCGGTCAGGAGTTGACCAGCGATAACTCAACTTGTCGATTAGTAAGCGATCGTTAACTTCCAGGGTAGGTAACATTGAGCCTGAGGCAACATAACGAGATTCAGCAACAAGGGTGCGAAACCCGAAGGCAAACATTAAACTCAAGCCGACTGTTTTGAATCCCTCTACCCAAAGATTGTTGCGGTTTGGCTGTGAATGATTGTTAGAATCTTGGTTGTGCTGAGGATGCATAAACCTTTACCAGGGTGACAGTGAGCTGTTGAAGATACGGGTGTTGAACCTTGCTACAAAAAAGTAGCACCTATTCTGTTGTGTCACTCTTGTGACGTAGAAAGCTGGAATTATGCTCCTGTAAGCTCACTGAGTTTAAGATTTCATCAAGTCCTAACATTTTGGGGTAATTGTTGACAATACCAGCCTCAACGAAGCAATCTTCGAGTTTGAGCATAGCTGGCTAACGTTCCAGGAATTTGACTGGGTGTACAGCATCAGCACGAAACTGGGGAAACTAGCGTTGTAATTGTCTTCTTTAACGCCTAAAGCGTTGTTGCAAGGGTTTAAGGTTTCTACTTACAATTTTCCAAACTTTCACAACTACAGCTTGAGCTGCTGCTTTTATCGATGTATCATTTTCCAGGCATATCAATTAAGTCCCTAATCTCCGGTCTGCTAGCTTCTACAAAAATACCGCTGATCTGCCTGGAGAGTGTTCATCAATAGTAAGCAATCTTTAGACCTCGCTAAGGTAGACAATTGAGAAAATGTGGTTTTGAATGAATGAGCAGAGTTCGAGTGGGAAAAATAACTACCTACCCAAACCAAGGAGATGGCGTATCAACCTAAGTTGCGTGAAGTCATAATGAGTGTCAGAGTGCATCAGTTACAACTAGTTTTAATTCAGTCGCAGTTGAGAGGCGAGAGCAATGAGTGATGGTATGGCGTTCCTGACAGGGGCTGCCTTCGCTGGAGTAGCGGTTCTCTTTATGATTAAGGGGGGTGACAATATTGTCGCTAATGGTTTAACACCTGCTCGTCAACTGCCAATTGCACAAGCTAACCCTTCTAATCCTTACGATCCTTATATGGCGACACCGCCGATGGCAACACCGACTTCGCCGAGTTCAAGCTTATATGATGTTGAACGGCAGCGGTTGGATGCTGAGCGGTTAAGAGCGATGCTTGAGCAACAACGCACTGAAACTGAGCAGCTAAAGGCACAGTTGCAGAATCAGCAGATGCTCATTGAGAAGCTAACCACGCAGACCGATCCCACTGCGCGACCGGCATGGAGCCGACCGACATCAACCCCTACTCCTATTCAGCCTCAGCAGCAAGAAGAAAATTCGATGGTTTCAGGCATCGTCTGGGCACTAGGCGGTATGGCAATCACAATTAGTGGTGGCATTGTTGTTGTTGGAGCGTTAGCGGTACTTGCACGACAACAGCGTCCGGGTCGAACAACTTATGTAGTGCAGCAGCCTTATAACGCTCTCCCCCATACGTTGCAACCCAGACGTCGATCTGAGGTTATGCCTGCTCAGATTGACGATAGGCGGGTTGACTATGTAGAGTACGACAGGTAGAGAGTTGCTCTGATCGCGATCGCATTCAAGAGCTACTAGTGAGCAGTGACCAGTTGGACGCTGCTTTCCCCATTTTTAGAGTAAAACCGCTGCACTCTTCAAGCGGTAGGTCGTCATAATCATCAGGCACACCCGCTGCACTTTCCAGTCAGGGTACGCCTCCTCACAATGCCAGCTTAGTCACTGGTTAGTGTCTGCATCAATCGCATACGTGCCACTAGAACAGGTGGGATGTCCTTGTAAATCTTCTGGTGTTTTCTCCCTGTTCATGCCTCAACTCCAGTCACTTACGGCACGATTGCAATACATTCAATTTCGACCAAAACGTCTTTTGGCAAACGAGAAACCTCAACACAAGCACGCGCAGGAGCTGATGTTTCATCGAAATGTTGTGCGTAAACTTTGTTCATTGCTGCAAAATCGTTCATATCTGCCAGAAACACTGTTGTTTTCACAATATCCTGCGTTTTAGCACCAGCAGCAGCAAGAACCGCTTCTAGATTTGCCATTACTTGCTCCGTCTGCTTGACAACATCATTAGCACCAACAATCTCGCCTGTGCTGGGTTCAAGCGGAATTTGACCAGAAACAAAGATCATTTGCCCACTTGCTGCGATCGCTTGGCTGTATGGGCCAACGGGGGCTGGAGCATGAGAAGAGTGAATAACTTTTCGTGTCATGGGTTTTAGTCTAGAGATATCAAACTGCAAACTTTTCCACAAAACAATAGCAGTTCCTGACAAAGAAATTTTGATTTTGGCAGGGGAATCTTCCTTATCGAGCCTTCTCTCCCTCACAAGCCACCAGCGGATAGTTAAGAAAATTGAGTGCCGCAAGGCAATTGCTTCTTGATAAGATTTTGCAAGATACTCTACCGTATAGATACTTCCCACTAAGGTTGCGACAAGAACATCTAGTTCCATTGCCGTGACACAAACTAGTGAGGTAGAGAATTCCCGAAACGCACTGTACTGCCTGTTACAGCTAGCAAAGTTCGGTTGTAGACATGCTCAAACAGCCAGCAGCAAGGTCTAAAACTAGCCTAACTGTCGTACCTGACGGACATTTAATGCTTTAGATACGATGATTTATCAACGTTTTTTGAAAAACTTGCCTGCTCCTGTACAAATGCTGATGCGACCGATGTGGTTCTTTTCCATCGGGTTACATGGGTTACTATTATTAATTCCCATTCCGCCGCAACCAGAGCCTGAACCCGCATCCAATCCTAAAAAGAAAGCTGTCAAGGTTACGCAACTACCTCCTCCACCTTCTCCACCTTCCCCCCAACCCTCTCCATCGGTGCAGTTGCCCAAACCTTCTCCTAGTGTTCAGCCAACCCTTCCTCCACCTATCCAACCCTTCCCTAGATTACGGCAAACTCCTCCTCTAATTGTTCAACCCTCACCGAGAGTTCAGCCACCCCAACCCTCTCCAGTTGTTGATCCAATCACTCCAACACCAACACCCTCAACTCCTGTTGCGTCCTCAACTCCGGTTCCTTCCCCAACTCCCACCCCTTTAGAAACTCCTAGCCCATCGCCAACACCGTCACCAGAACCAACTCCTAGCCCATCGCCAGATGAGCCATTTGCAGATTTTCCTCATGTTGATGGTGTACAACCGGGATGTAACAATTCACTGGGCTGTTGGCAAACAGCAGACACCCAGTGGCGAACTGTATCTGAAAATCTCAAACAGAATCTAGAAGCTCAGGGTTATGTTGTTAAAAAATTAGAGCTTGCAGATGATACGGGAAGAAGTGCCTATCAGGTGTCTAAGGATGGCGAGACTAAATATTATCTCAATCTGCTTTCTATCAGGCAAGGAACGGTGTACTTGTTGACCAAGGAACAACTTACCCCAGAAGAACTAAATAGTGCAGTAGCACCGTAGTTAACTAAGCTGAAAGATGATTAGCGATCGCTTGAAGGCGCAAAGCCTTGCGCCTCTGCTGTCATCTCATCAACAGATTACCTAATGTAGGCGATCGCTCAAACTCTCAATCTAGAAGAACAAGTCGCGTCATAACACTTATTACCTCACCTGAATTTGCTGTTGGTGTGGGTGGACTCCACTCGGTCACTTCTGCAAAACCAAGACGGTACAGGGTGTGAATGATTTTAACGACCCCTTTGGGTGAACCAACGACAATAACTTTGACAAATTCTCTCTTTGAATTTGGAGCGGTAGAAGCGCGAACTTCAACGGAGGCTGAGTCGAGTTGTTTAGCATCTGTCAAAAAGTTTGTAACCATTTGAGTTTTCCTGATTTTTCATAAGCAGTGATATTCACCTTAAGGGGATATCAGAATTTAGAAAATCCCCACAAATCTGTGAAAATTTACATTTTTGATATTGTGTGAAATAATCAATTTTTTTAAACGGATAAAGCCTTCAAAAAGCAACAGAATAGGAACGTTGAAGACAGTGATCGCTTTGTACTACTCAGACAAAAAAAGCGATTGCCCTTAATCTTGTGGAAGAAAGCGATCGCACTTAGATTTGCTTCATTGAAAGACTTATAAAATAGGTTGTAATAATAGTTAAAACACAGGTAGGTGTTTATGGTTGCGGTGCCTGAACTGAAACCCATCTCAATCGACGATTTTATGAATCATCCCGTCGATGATCATGAGTGGGTTGATGGGCAAATAATCGAGAAAACAGGGATGACATTAAGGCACGGTCAGATTCAATTAAGGTTAGGTTCTTACTGGAGAAATCATATGCTCTCCAGTGGGCAGGGTGGAGAAGTCTACACTGAAGCACTTTGTCGTACTACTAAGCAAGGTCGTCGTCCTGATGTTTCGTACCTGACACCAGAATTATTTACACAATTCGCAGGTTCTACTGCACTACCTCAAAGCTTTCCACTCATTGCGGAGATAGCCTCTCCTGATGATAGTGGAGAAGAGTTATTTGCTAAGGCTAGAGAGTATTTACAATCAGGTTGCCAAGAAGTCTGGTTAGTATTTCCTGAGAGTCAGTGGATTATCGTTATTACCCAAGAGAAACACCTTTTATTGACGTTAGGAGAAGTAGTCAGCACTCAGACTGTTCTGAATGGCTTTAGTGTGGCAATCGATGAATTATTGGCTTGAGAGCAGTAAGACGTTGAATCGTCAAGAGATTCTGAGTGTATACGATCATAGAACCATAGAAGAAGAGGATGCGATCGCAACCCATTCCTCAGGTCAAGGTGTTACGTCGTCGGTGGTAGGTTTTAGGGGAAAATCTAGCTCAAGACTTGGTCATATTAGCACTTCGGGGAAATTCTAACTCCAAAACTCGCCGCTCACCCTACCACCTAAAACCTACCACCTTGACGACGGTAGCACTGCCCACCCTACAGGTAGAGGTTCTGCGTAAGCCCTGACTACGATTTACCCAGCTTTCGCCAATTCTTCCCGAAGCATCCGCTTATAAACCCCTGGCAAGTACCCAGTCATCGCATTATCTTCTATCCCATAACCTAGACTTGTCCAAGTGCCAGAAAGCCGCCGCAAGACATTGCTCAAGTTCCCTTGCCGCAGTTCTTCTGAAATATCAACGCCCCAAGCTTGCTTGTCACTCAGCCAGCGGTAAACCACCTCATCCTGATACTCTGGCTCAAAGCTGTAGTTCTTCCAAAACAGGAAACCCGAAGGCCCAGGATGATAGCGCTGGGCCATGTTATCCCAGGTTGTGTTGATGAACTGATATCGTCCTGCTGCCGTTGTACAGTTGCCGACATTGGGGCCAGCAACAATTGGCACACAACGTTCAGGATGACGGCTCAAATCCGAGACACGCTCACCGCCATAGAGAAGGGAATAGGGTTCGGAGTCATTCGCTTCGCTGGCAGTGATAGTTCGCATTAAAGCGCGAATGTAAGGATCGCCCCCCTTCATGACCAACGGAGGGGTTCCGTGGGTACCTGTGGGATAATTAGAAAAAATATGCGATCGCTGTGCCAACTGTCCTGCATAGAACTCTAGGAGCAAGACCATTAACCCCAAGGCACCGATGCTAGCAAGTAAATTCCTCAAGGTAGATTTCCGGAAAAACTCTTCCTGAAATTTTAAACTTACAGACTTCCACAAGGATGATGAACGTTCCAAGTTTAATAGTCCTTGACAAGGCTAAAAAGAGGCGGTTGCACCTCACCTATCAAGCCACGCTAGCAAATAGCTGCTCCCAGCTTTTATCGGTAGCTTCTGGTTTAGCAACCACTTCTACAATTTTATTGTGCGCCTCTGGTTGTGTGAGTGCTTCGACGCAAACTTGTGCTACTTTCGTACGCGGGATACTACCGTCAAATAATGTATCAGCCGATGACATCACCACAGGGTCTGGGTTATCTTCGTTTTTAAGACCCCCTGGTCGCACAATCGTGTAAGTCAAGCCACTTTTCTGAAGGTATTCTTCTGCTTGCTTCTTCCATACCAAAATCAGCCAAAACAAGTTGAGGGGATGGAAAAACTGGGAGACACACAGAGAAGAAACCATAACCAAGTGTTCAATGCCCTTCGTTTTTGCAACATCTACTAAATTTTTGGTGCCCTCATAATCCACTTTATAAGGTCCAGTGGGGTCAATACTGGGGCTTGCTCCAGTAGCACTGAGGATGACGGTGCTATCTGCAATTGCTGCACTAAGAGTTTCTGGCTTTAACACATCACCTACCACTAATTCCACCTCCGCAGGCAGAATTTCTTTCGCCTTCTCTAAGTTCCGCACCAAAGCTCGAACCGGAATGTTGCGCTTAACCAGCTCTTGCACAATCCGACGTCCTGTTTCGCCTGTCGCTCCAGCAACAAATGCTTTCATCGTTCCTCTCCGTAAACCAACATGGTTGACTGCAAGACTCACAAGCTATGCTCAAGTGAGCGAGAAATCTCTCTTATGGCAGTGAAATCTACTCCTTAATTGTATGAACTTTCTAAATATGTACTCGTCTTTACCGTAAATTGCTCAGAGTTAAAGTGAAAATTTGAACCTTCAGTGGGAATCCTTAACCTAGCAAAGGCAACCAATACTAAGGAAGCTTACTATGCAGTCGCATTTCGCTGACAATCGACAGATTGAAGTAGAGCAAGCGCATTTGAATGCTCAATCAAGTTACTCAAAAACTGACACTTTTGTGCCACAATCACCCCTATCAGCCAGTGAGCTGACTCATTTTCACAGTCATTTTCAAGACTGTATGGAGATGTATGCTGAGCAAGAGCAAGTTATTGACTATCTGGATGCTCACCAGAATTGGTTTAGCCATTGTGCCCACCCTATGAAGGTAGAACCAATTGGACAAAATGCCTATGCTGTAGTAATTGGGCAATTTGGGGCATTTGGCTATGAAGTAGAGCCGAAAGTTGGCTTGGAGTTGTTACCGCAACAGGATGGGATCTATCGAATTCAGACAGTCCCCGTTCCGAACTATGAAGCTCCAGGCTATGATGTGGACTTTCAGGCATCTCAGGCATTTGTAGAAGTCCCGGCAGGTGAGTATTTTCAGGAGTCAGAGCATAAGGGTTTGCCGCTACCGAAAGCTGTCACCCGCGTTGAGTGGAATCTTGACCTGAGTGTTGCGATAAGGTTCCCCAAGTTTATCCATAAGTTGCCCCATTCCTTAATTCAAAGCACAGGCGATCGCATTTTGCGCCAAGTTGTGCGACAAGTTTCCCGCCGCCTAACCCATAAAGTCCAGGAAGATTTTCACACCAGCCTGGGTTTACCGATGCCAAAAAAATCCAAAAGGCACTAAATTATAGCTCTTCAGCAGTCAGCTTTCCGCCAAATCTGCTCGAAGCAAGTGGGACTCGCCTCTAGACACAGCAAGGAAAACAAAAAAGCTGATAGCTGATAGCTGACAGCTTTGGAGCTACAACGTTACATCTTGCTGATAATCCTTTCTACAATTTGCATACCCGTTATCGCTTGCCAGCCAAATAGCCCTAGAAGAACAATGTTTAAGGCAATGTGGGTGAAGCGTGCCCAATTGTTGCCTTTTTGCATGAACGGCGAAAGAGATGCAGAAACCGCAATGAGTCCAGTCATGCCTAAGCCAGCCAGCAAGTGGGGACCAACAAATAGCTTGCCATTGTTGATGTAGGTAACAGCCAGTGCTGCGATCGCACCAACGACCATCAAGCCTAACAGCACTGAACCCACTTGGTAGTGCTTGACGTTATACCGACCCTTGATCAGCTCTTTTTTGGCATCACCTTCAGCATTTCTAGTCTGCTGGATTTTCAGACCCAGATACAACGCATAAACAGAGATTACTAGCAGTGCCCACATTAATACGGGGTGAATGAATTGAGACCAGACTTTAACTGATTCTGGGATTTCGAGGTTCATAGTGTTCAAGAGAGCGGTTTAAGAATCTTGATGAAACTTAACTTAGCACAGCTACTGTTTTCTCTAAGGTTTGATTAGCTTTTGAGGGCATCCCTCTTTAGAGCTACTTCTCAAATAGCCAATTTAACGCTAAGTTGGCTATGCGCTACTGACAAGGCTTGAGAGATGACCTTGAACACAAATGTCCTACTGCTAAAAGCAGCTCAACGCGGCGATCTCACTGAACTCCAAGCCGTTTTGGCTAAAGGAGCTAATGTCAATGCGACAGACCAAGACGGCACCACCGCTTTGATGTTTGCTTCTCAGCAGGGATACACCGAGATTGTTCGGGTATTAATCACGGCGGGTGCGAATCTCGACTTGCCAAGAAAACGATATGGTCTGACAGCCGTAATGTTAGCAGCAGCCGCTAATCGAGTTGACGTTCTACAAACGTTGGTTGCTGCTGGTGCTAATGTCAACGCCAAAAATGATGACGGTAGCACAGCGTTAATGGTGGCAGCCCATAAAGGGTTTACAACAGTCGTACAAATCCTGCTAGCTGCTGGTGCTGATGTCAAATCCAAAGACAAGGATGAAGATAGTGCCTTAAGCCTAGCTGCTCAAGAAGGTCATAGTACAGTTGTGAAACTCTTGCTAGAAGCTAGCCGCGATGCCACAGTTGGTGTGGAAGCTTTAAGCCTAGCAGCAAGTGAAGGTCACACCCCGACGGTACAAGTTTTGTTAGAGCTAGGGGTAAGTGCAGATGCTACTAACATTGACGGTAGAACCGCTCTGATGCAAGCGGCTGAGCTGGGGTATTTATCAGTTGTGCAGCTTTTATTAGCCAGTCGTGCTGATGCTAATGCCCAAGACGAAGAGGGTGAGACGGCTCTAACCTTGGCAGCTGACCAAGGTCACGATTTTGTGGTACAAGCTTTACTAGATACTGAGGCTAATGTAAATGCCCACAACCTAGTGGGAGGGACAGCTCTGATGGCAGCTGCTGCTGGAGGGCAGACAAAAGTTGTTACGGCTTTACTCAATGCGGGTGCTGACATCAAGGCTAAGGATAAAGACCAAGAGACAGCTTTGCACTTTGCTGCTGTAGAAGGTTATAGCGATGTCGTGGATGCCCTTCTCCAACGAGGAGCTAATGTCCATGCTAGAAATCAACTAGGTGACACCGCGTTGATGCTGGCAGCTTTGCACGGTCATACAGCAATTGTCAAAGCTTTGCTGCAGAAAGGGGCAGACATCAACGCGACAAACTTAAGTGAAACCCCACTAACCTTAGCTGTGTCTCAGGGTCATGCAGAAACGGTTAAGGTTTTGCTAGATGCAGGGGCAGATGCCAACAAGCGATATGCTGACGGAAAAACAATCTTGATGAAGGCAGCCGACCGAGGCGACACTGAGGTCATGCGATACTTATTGAACGCCGGGGCAGAGGCTAACTTCATTGATAATGCAGGTGCAACGGCTTTGATGTGGGCAGCGCATCGAGGTTATACCGATACAGTGCAAGCCTTGCTTGACGCGGGTGTAGACATAAATGTGAAAAACCAGGGTGGCTATACTGCCTTGATGATTG
Source organism: Symplocastrum torsivum CPER-KK1 (assembly GCA_019358875.1). Taxonomy (GTDB): domain Bacteria; phylum Cyanobacteriota; class Cyanobacteriia; order Cyanobacteriales; family Coleofasciculaceae; genus Symplocastrum; species Symplocastrum torsivum. Next base: position 53,644 of record JAHHIF010000036.1, on the reverse strand, counting down.
CACAATTCAATAGTTACCCTGAAGTTGTACAACTACTCAAGGCGGCTGGAGCTGAGGATTAAGAGCCATATAACAATTACTACTCTGTTTCTAGTTCTCTTGCTTGGTTGTTATTAATTATTATCCTTTTCTTGCTAATAATTTAGTGATAATCAACAATCAATCAAACACTACTTTAGTGCAGTAAAGTGTCATATCTCAGCTTAGCGGAGCAATTTCTGAGGGAGCATTGATGTTAGCTTAGGTATTTTTCACTCTTTTTACTAACAAGTATTCTCCTAAATTTATTGCCACTTACTTTCTTGAGAGTTTCCGTTTACGCCTATGAACCAGCAGAAGATCTCAAGTTGGGAGATAATAGCGAAGAATCCTGTAGTCATACATGCCTCTCAGCCTAAATCCTTGAATGACTCGGTAACACCTAATACTGAAGATGATGGCTCAGGAGAGCCACCAGAACCACCAAGGAAAAGACCTCCTTTTTCCGGAGGGTTTTGGTTCAACGATGAGTTGATTTCCCTGAATGACCTGCGGATTGTTAACAGCCGACGTCGGAATGGCTTAATTCTCTACAAGCGCTATCATGCTGAGTTTGCGGGACCTGGTGCCGCAGTAGGAGGAGAATTTGATTGGGATTGTCAGGGAGTGCTACCACTCGGTAATTTATTATTGGACAGCCCTGGCTCAGCTGATGAGCGACAGCGGTCTTATATGATTCGGCGGCAGTGGATTCGCCTAACACGACAAATTACAGACAACCCCGTACCCTTGCGGCGTGCTCAGCTGCTTCTCAACCAATTTGAGCAATACTTTGACTCTGAAACAATGGCTCAACTGCCAGACGAAGCATTGGCACTTTTAGTGGGTGTGTTGCCGCAGACTATCACAATGGCACGTTATTCAGTGGAAAGCTTGGATGAAATTGTGTAGACGCGATCGCGTTTCTTTCATCCCAGGTAGCTAAAAGGCGATCGCATTAACCAAGACTATGCTTACTACAAGTACTGTCATTCTAGTCCAAGGGACAATTCATCAATTGCCCCTTCTCAAACATTGATAACCCCAAAATCTTGAGTAATGGACTGGCGCTCTAGAGGTACAACAGCTTATAAGGAACAAGCCTGAAAACCCTCTCTATGAGAGAGGAGGGATGAAAGGGAGTTAGCAGGATTTATCCTGCGTTGGTTCAGGGAAACGAGCGATTAAACTTCTAATTAGTTCCGATTGGGTCATACCACGTCTAGCGGCTTCTTCTTTAAGTTGCCGTTTTTCGTATTCAGTGACTCTTAAAAATATTTTCTCTGTTTTCATCCAAGCGTCCTGTCAAGTAGCTATACATTTAGTATAATAAAACCAAGGAGGGGAAAACAAGATGCGAGTTCTCGAATACAAAATCAAAGCAAAGCCAAGTCAGTACAAGGCTATTGAGGAAGCTATCAGAACGGTGCAATTCATCAGAAACAAAGCCATTCGTTACTGGATGGACGCGCCTAAAGATGCCAAAATCAATCGATTTGCTTTGAACAAATATTCGACAGAATTACGCAATGAGTTCTCATTTGTAAAAGACCTCAACTCAATGGCAGTACAAGCTGCTGCTGAACGTGGATGGCTGGCAATCTCTCGGTTTTACGATAGCGTAGCGGTAGCGAGTCTACGAGCGTCTAACTGCAAGTCTAAGAAATCTGGTAAGAAAGGCTTCCCACGTTTTCAGAAAGACAACCGTTCTGTAGAGTACAAAACATCAGGCTGGTCACTCCATAAAACTAAGCGACGCATCACAATTACTGACAAAAAGGGAATTGGTGAACTGAAGCTTTTAGGTAAATGGGATGTCCATCAATACGATGTCAAATCAATCAAACGAGTTCGTTTAGTCCGACGTGCTGATGGGTATTACTGTCAGTTTGCGGTAGATGTCGAATGTGTTGATATTCAACCCCCCACGGGTCAGTCTGTTGGTTTGGACGTGGGCATTGAATCGTTTTACACTGACTCGAATGGGCATCAAGAACCCAATCCTAAATTCTTGAGGAAGGCTGAAACCGACATCAAACGGGTGCAGCGTCAAATCTACAAGAAGCAAAAAGGGTCATCAGGTCGCAAGAGAGCAAGGGCTAAGTATTCCAGAAAACACTTGAGAGTAAGTAGGCAACGGAATGAACACGCTAAAAGACTAGCGCGTAACGTATGTATGTCTAACGACATCATCGCCTATGAAGACTTAAGAGTAGCGAATATGCTCAAGAACCACTGTTTAGCAAAATCAATTGCTGATGCTAGTTGGTATCAGTTCAGGCAGTGGCTAGAGCATTTTGCTACCAAGTTTGGGAGACTAGCTGCTGCCGTAAGCCCGCAGTACACAAGCCAAGAGTGCAGTCAGTGTAAGGTGATTGTCAAGAAATCGCTCAGCACTCGTACTCATATTTGTTCGTGTGGCTGCGTTCTTCACAGGGATACCAACGCAGCAAGAAATATTTTGCTCAAAGCAACTACCGGAGGGCATCCGGGAAGTAACGCTAGTGGAGATGGAGCCTCTACGCTACTTGGGGCAACCCTGGTAGAGCAAGTTCTGTCTGTGAAACTAGAATCCCCTCGGATGAGAGCCAGGGGAGTGTCAATAAGGCAAAACATTTTGCCACCAAGGAGCCGATTGACTTTGAGAAAGATTAGCTTTCTTTCTAATATCTTGAGCATTCCATCCGGTCAACTTAGCTAAAGTCTGTATTTCCTTTTCTAATCGTTGGTTCAACGACCGCTGATATTGTCGAGCCGCAGGGCAACTTACATTTTCTGTAAAGGGTGAAGCAACAAACGGATGGCGTAAAATATATCGTCCTTGGAATTGTTGGCGATTTGACGTTTCTTGAAACATCAAATCTTCTGGAAACTTATCTCGTGTATAGCGAACATGGAGACGGGTAAGAAAAACATTACTGGGGGTGTTTGGTCTAAGCCAAAAAACACCTGATTTCCTCAGTTCTTCTGGACTTAGCGGGTCAGTGGAACAAGGGTCACACCAACCTATGTCCCAAGCGTACTCCCGAAAAGCGACCTTCTTACCTTCCTGAGTATAGGCTGTTTGGAATATTGCGTTGTAGAAATCACCAAACTCGTTTTTAACGAAGACAGGTATCTCCGCATCTGAGGGAATATTAACAGTTCGGTAGTTTGTAATCTCTGCCTGACCTTGAGGGGATAATACATAAATAATCAAATCCTGCTCAGTTGTTGCATTCATCATGCCTAAGCGAATCGGCAACATAAATTTAGGCGATTCGTAAGCCATCTGAATCGGTCGCAGGAATTGATAACCAGCTTCTTTAAACTCTTCGAGATTAACCTTAGCAACGAAGAATTTCATATTCTGGCGGATGTAGGGTCGAAGTAGCTGATTTGCCCCTTGGGGAATCCGGTACCCGTTACGGTTGAGCCAGGTTTCTAGACCATTGGATTCCTTAGCACTGAGAATAACAATGTCATATTCCCCTACGGAAAAACGGGCTTCTACCGTTACACCTAAGGCATTATCGGCTGCTGAAGATTGGAGTGCGACATCCCCGCCATCCCCTCCTCTAGTTGCGCCACCTACTCTATTTACAGGAGGAGGACTACAGGGGTCGGGGTCAAAATATTCTACGAGTCGAGGGGCACTAAAAGCATCAAGCCGTTCGATAATCTTAGGGTCACCAACATTGACTTGGTCTTGTTGGAGAACTACAGGCACTGGGACAACAAGTGCAAAATCTTTAACCTCTCCTTGATAATCATTTGCCATCGTGAGGATAGTGCGATCGCCATTACGAGCAATAACGACTTGAGACGCTTGATTGTAAAGCTTTGTATCTGCTTTTGCCACATAAAACCCACAAAATGCCCAAGCTGTTGGAGCAAAGCTAATAACAATCACCAACGCTAGCAGTAACATTACTAAAAGCCGAAATTGCTTCATCGCACCTCCTCAAGATAAGAAAAATTCAGATTTGGACTAACAGATGAAATTGATCTGATTAGTAGTTCAGCCTCCTAGGCGCACAAGTCTTGCGCCCTTACTATTGGCACTACTGCCTAAGTCAATACCCTCAATGCCAAACATTTCGCCACCAAAGAGTTTGCTGATCGGAAGTAGTGACACTGGTTTTCTTGCGGATATCCTGAATATTCCACCCTGTTAGTTTCGCTAAAGTCTGAGCCTCTTGTTCAAATCGTTGGCTCAACGACCGTTGATACACTCGCCCAGCTCGGCACGTCATCTCCTCTGTAAAGGGATGACGCAAAATATAGCGACCCTGAAACTGTTGACGGTTTGACGTTTCTTGAAACATCAAATCTTCTGGAAATTTATCGCGAGTGTAGCGAACATGCAAACGAGTAATAAAAACATTATTAAGCATATTTGGCGTGAGCCAAAATACTCCTGCCTTCCTTAGTTCTTCTGGATTCAGAGGGTCAGCCGAACAAGGGTCACAGCTACCCATATCCCAGGCATACTCCCGAAAGGCTACTTTCTTCCCTTCACGAGTGTATGCGGTTTGGAACATTGCGTTGTAAAAATCACCAAACTCATTCTTGACGAAGATGGGTATCTCCGCATCCGAAGGCACATTTACAGTGCGATAGTTCGTAATCTCTGCCTGACCCTTCGGCGATAGCACATAGACAATCAGGTCTTGTTCAGTGGTCGCATTCATCATGCCTAGACGAATCGGCAGCATAAATTTTGGCGATTCGTAAGCCATCTGGATGGGACGCAGGAATTGGTAGCCAGCCTTTTCAAATTCTTCGAGATTGACCTTGGCAACGAAGAATTTCATGTTTTGCCGGATGTAGGGTTGAAGTAGCTGATTTGCCCCTTGTGGAATCCGATAACCGTTGCGGTTTAGCCAGGTTTCTAAACCGTTAGATTCCTTAGCACTGAGAATAACAATGTCATATTCCCCGACTGAAAAACGAGCTTCTACCGTTACACCCAAAGCACTCTCATCTGTACGACTTCCTGCATCTCCCATCGGTTCTGGAGAGCGCACCTGAGCCTGCCTTCTAGGAGGATTACAGGGGTCTGGGTCAAAATATTCTACGAGTCGAGGGGCACTAAAAGCATCAAGCCGTTCAATAATTTTGGGTTCTCCAACGTTCACTTGGTCTTGCTGGAGAACGACAGGCACTGGTACCACAAGCGCAAAATCTTTAACCTCCCCTTGATAATCATTTGCCATCGTGAGAATAGTGCGATCGCCATTACGAGCAATCGCAACTTGAGACGCTTGATTGTAAAGCTTTGTATCAGCTTTTGCCACATAAAACCCACAAAATGCCAAGGCTGTTGGAGTAAAACCAATAACAATCACAACAGCTAGCAATAGGCTAATCAGGACACGAATAAACTTCATGACAAACTCCTATGAGGTGATTAAGTTCAGGCTCTAGAATATTGCTCAGACTCTCGCTCAGTTGCTACTTCAATACAACGGCTATCTGCATTGGAAACCGTTGATAACCAAGAAAACTGGGGTGCAGACCAAATAACATCCAACAGCACACTTAAAGGTGAAAGAGCAAACAAAGCCCAGAAGACTCCACTAGAAACAAAGAAGTAGTTTCGCAAAATAAAACTGAGGATAGCGATACACCCAGCCCAAACTAATCGACCAATCCGTGCCTTAGGAATTGAGCGAGGGTCTGTAATCATAAATAGGGCAAACAATAACAAAGAACCGCTCATTAATCGGTGGCAATAGACATCCCAAGCCCAACCTAGCCATAGATTCCGAATCGCTTCAAGTAATGCATAAGTACCTAAAAACGCTGCTGTTGTATCCCAGCGACCTACACGTTTTAAGACCATACCTCCAGTACCTAAAAACAACAGGGCATACCATCCATCATCTCCCCACTGTCCTGGAGAAACCCAAGCATCATTCGTAAAGATGAGAGCAGCAATTATGCCAAAGTTTGCAGGATTAAAAAAATGCTTGCGCTCAACTTGAAATAGAAATTTACTGAGGATTGCTAAGGAACCTGCCAGAATCATTGTGGTGTAATGATCAGCCCGCAGAAGTAAGCTCAAACCTAAAGCGGTAATCATTGCACTCTTGAGTGAAGCCAGTTTAAAAAAAGTGATAAAAGCAGGATTGCTTTTATCAATAAGTTCTGACTTTTTTGTCAGCAGATTTAGAAGCTTTCCTTGAGAATTTTCTAAGACAAATATCGCTAACCACTGAGTCAGAAGACAGGTAACTATCACAACTAAAATCAAGTCAGGTCGTAATGTCCAGTCTCTTGTTCCAATACCTAAAAATAAGAAGAGTGAGAGAAACAGTATTTGGTAATTTCGGGGATCTTGTCGCAGCATTACCCACCTAGTACAGAAGATGACGTTTGTCTTTGTCCTCAATTTAGGTAGGGTAGGGAGGAAAATAGTTGCAACTGTTGCCTAACTTAACGAAACGAGTTTCACTTGACACAATTGGTAGGATTTCACCCGACCCTTAACGGCATTGGATTCAAAGATGACAACTGTTGCTAATATGTCTCGTCTTAAGTCCTCAGGCAGAACAGTTACACAAAGCGTAACCATCTCTTACGTGTTTGCCATCCCCAGAGGATTTTGTGCAAGTTCTCTAATTCTCGGATTTGACACTATCGTAGCTAGTAATAATCTTACGAATTTGAATACTAACGGCATCTGGCTGCTCTACCATTGCCATATGTCCACAACTAGGAATTTCAATCACATTCTCCCCACAGCCTTGAAAGAGCTTGTGAAAGCTGGCGAGATGGCGTACATATTTGGGTTCCATAACTGTATCTTTAGCACCAGCAATAAAATAAACTGGCTGCTGGAGTTGTGACACTACCTGAGGCAAACGGTGAACCTCAGCTTCTGTTGTGGAATCCAGTAAAGCTCTAAGCGCGGCTTCAGGGTGAGCAACAACGAAATCAATGATGCGCTGACGCCCCCATCGACGTTCCAAGGGGCGTGCAACCATAACTCGTGTAAACAACAAGTCAACTAAAGGGATGTAGCATAGCCAACGGGGGCGTCGTTTCAAAAACTCTTGACCCGCAGCCCGAAAGCGTTCAAATTCTTCTTTAAGATAAATACCACCCCCAGCATTAAGGCAAATGACTCCCTTAACACGCTCTGAGGCAACAGATGCTCCCCAGAGGGCAACGCTACCGCCTAGAGAGTGACCAATCAGCCATGCTTTGTCAATGTTTAGCTCTTTGAGCAGAACACCTAAATCAGCCGCATAGGCAGCTAGGGTGTAGCGAGAGGTTGATACCTCCCCAGTATTCAACTTGTTTAGTAATTCAGTGTCAGGGTTTGAGCGTGTCCTGTGAGTTTTATCTACTGGGGGCTGAGACTCCCCAAAGCCTCGCAGATCATAAATTAGGCATTGATAATCAGGTGCCAACCTATCAATTAAGGGTTGCCAGTAGCTACGGCTCAAAAGCCAGCCGTGGATGAAAACAAGGACGGGAGAAGAGGGTTCAGTGGGAGGTGTTAATTCGTAGGCGTGGGGCGCTCCCAAAATATTAATGGTTGCCATACTTTCATCCTATCGGAGAATGAGTACTGGGGCTGTCATGGGAGTGGAGAAGAAGAGAAGGGAGATCAGGAGGGCAAGGAAGCAGTTCTCTCAATTCCTAAAATCGGCGCCCTAGTAATCGCTGCCGCACACTTTCGGCAATTTTTTGACCCAAATACTCAGGAATTAAGCTTTCGTTAGGTCCGAGTAAGTACAAAATCAGACGAGTTCGTCCGCGCCATACAAGCAAATTAGCATTGACGACTAGTAAATCTTCTTGCCAGATAGCGTACATCACTTTGTAAAATAAGCCAGGTTGGTTGTCTGCTTCGATCAACAGCGCTGGGAGGTGGAAAACAGGATCGACATAAAATTCTGTTTCTACCTGCTCCAAACCAGCGTCGAGATTAAACTCTACGGCTAGCATTTCTTCTACTTCAAAACGCCCTGCCAAAGCTTCGCGAACAGCGCGGCAGACATTTTCTGCTGTTTTATTAGTTAGGGCTTTGCTGCCACGAGATACAACTAGCTTGATAAATACCAGCATGGGTGGAGTGATTTGACCATAGAGGCTGAGACTGTGAATCGTCAGCCCATAGGCAGCCAGAACACCAAAGATGTCACTCAGGAGAAAAGACTGGTTACGGTAAGCAAAATGCAGGGCACTTTTAGAGCCTTCTGGTTTTAGCTCGATTACCGCACGTTTAGTTTTGTAAAGCCGATAGGCAAGCCTGAGGTTTTGTAGTTGGATTTCACTACTGACAAACTGCTCATAGAACTGAGGAAACGCCCGATTGAAGCGCTTCAGTAGCTCTAGTGTGGATGATTTTAAACCCGCAGCCATAAGTAGGGGAAGATGCGAACTGAGGAATGAAGTCGGCTTAAGCGATCGCTTTTGTCAAAGCTTTTTGCTAGAGAAATGCCAAAAACACTTCTTAGAGAAGAAGCTGCTATATCTGGATTAATCTCTCACAAATCCTGCTCAATAGCCTCAGTCTAACTAAAGAAGGTCTTTTCCTGGAGTTTCCTTCTTTGCTAGATGAAAGAAGCATCCTAGCATCTTCAGGCAGTCTCGGAGGATAACCAGATTGCACTTTCTGATTTTTTAAGGCATCTTATGGCAGGACAAGAGAAAACAATCTAGCTCTTGTGTTATTATCAAGTTCACGAAGTTTTGGCGAGATTTGGTGCGATAAGAATTCTTAAAAATTCTCAGTTCATACCAAAGACACAGGGCGGTATGTGAAACTAGCAGCCATTAATCGCTGCGTAGACAGCATAAACCTGACAAAAGTTCAACAAGCCCACTCTTGGTTGTCCCTCTGGGGTTTGGGATACACTTCATATATAGTCAAGTTTGAACTCTACAGAGTAGAACATCTATCCGTAAGGAAAAGAAGTCCTGCAAAACTGTGGAGCGCAACGTATGAAAATGCCACAGCTGCACCTGCATGGGTTTTTGGAAAAGCTTTTTTAGCAGTTCTGACGCTGCCTCGCCACAGACACAGTTGGAAGGGGATGCAGTGGAAGGGACGATCGATCGCACCGATGGTGGTTCTCGCATATTTTTCAGTACAGAGCGAGAACTAGACCTTTATGAATTAGAAGAACTTTGTGATGCCGTTGGTTGGTCTCGGCGTCCTATGCGAAAAGTTAGAAAAGCTATTCAGCATAGTTTCCTGGTGGTTTCGATGTGGCAGCAACGAGGTACCACTAGACGCCTCATCGGCTTCGCTCGTGCAACATCTGACCATGCGTTCAATGCCACAATCTGGGATGTAGTGGTTCATCCAGAATTCCAAAGTAAAGGATTTGGTAAGGCGTTGATGAAGTACATGATCAAGAAACTGCGGAGTGAGGACATCAGTAATATCACTCTATTTGCAGACCCTCATGTTGTGAATTTCTATCGAAGAATGGGCTTTATGGCAGACCCAGAAGGCATCAAAGGTATGTTCTGGTATCCAGATTGAGTGTTAGGATTGTGAGGAACTTGACACACAAGAGCAAAAAGCAAGTTATACTAGCTAGGTATGCAAACGGGATGTAGCGCAGCTTGGTAGCGCGCCTGCTTTGGGAGCAGGATGTCGCAGGTTCAAATCCTGTCATCCCGATTTAAATTTTCTTGATTTCAGAGCTAAGACCCTAACGTTGGGTTTGAGCGTTTTAATTCACTGACCATCAAGATAGTGGATGGAACATTCGATATTGAACAGAGTCAGGAAAATTGACCCAAAAAAAAGGGTCACTGTAGAGTTACTAAAAAATTAAGAGTTAACGGTGGAAATTAGCCCGCAAAATCGATAGGGTGGAAAAATCTGAATTGGATGCAGTGAGTTCACTAAATCGTCTCAATATGTCATCCTATTGCGAGAGCGGTATTCTATTGTGACGAGGTATCTAAGGTCAAACGCTGAGGTAATTTTGATGAAATCATTGGTTCGCTTGAGCGCAATATTAGGTTTAGTCGGGAGTGCGCTGATAGGCTCCTTCTCTACAGAAAATCTGCGGGCGCTAGCATTGACAGAAGATCAGGTTTTTCAAAAGCTGCGCTCTGTACCTGTCTTTACTGTCACTGATGCACAAGGGTCACCTCTAGTAGCCTCAGTGCCACAGGGACAGGGACAAAACCAAAATCAAGCTGTGTCAGTTGCAGGTGTCTTTATTAGCCAACGGGATGCTCAAAGTTTTGTTGAGCGGTTGAAGGCGGAAAGTCCTGAACTGGGCAGAACTGTGCAAGTTGTGCCTGTCTCGCTAGGGGAAGTTTACCAGCTAGATCGAGAAAATCAGAACAAGCCACAAGGCTTGGATTTTGCCTTCATTCCTGTGCAGCAGCAGGTACAGTCAGCACAGGCATTGATGACCCAAAGTGGTCAGCAAGCGCAACAATTCCAAGGTACACCCTTGTTTGTCGCGAAAGGTGGTGAAGATCAGGGGTATTTAACGATTCAGCAGAATGGTCAGCAGGTTATTCCTTTCTTCTTTGAGAAAGAGCAATTGCAGGGATTGGTAGACCGCTTTAAGCAGCAACAGCCGAACATGGCATCCACAGTCAAGGTGGAAGCTGTGACTCTGGAGGGCGTAATTCAGACCTTGCAAAGTAGCAATAATGAGCAGTTGAATAACATCGTACTTGTGCCATCGCGGGAATCTTTAGAATACATACGTGGTCTCTCCGCTTCTCAAGGTTCACAGCAAGCTCCTGCTGCACCTCAACGTCCACAGCAATAAGGTAAGGATGTAAGGTTTGGGCAGTCGTGATGCTAAAAAAGAGTTTTAAAAGCCAAAACTCTCCAGCATGTCCTGTTGTAACAGGAGTGGAACTCTGGCAGTGGCGTCACGATGCCCAAAAATCTGCTGTGGAGGTGGGGATTCCTAGTGCAGAAGTAGACTGGCTGTTGCAAGAAGTGGCTGGGCTTGACTCGCTGACGCTACGTTTAGAGTCCTTCAAAGCGCGATCGCAAATTGAATTACGATATCCTCTGTCGGTACTATCCCAGCTATGGCACCGACGTCTTTATGAGCGATTGCCAATTCAATACCTGGTTGGAGTGACCCCTTGGCGTCATTTTTCCCTAAACGTTTCACCTGCTGTCCTAATTCCTCGCCCAGAAACAGAATATCTGATTGACTTAGCTGTGGAGGCTGTGAAGAATAGTCCAACTCCACAGCTAGAATCGGGGCATTGGGCGGATTTAGGAACTGGCAGTGGTGCGATCGCACTTGGGCTGGCAGATTCGTTTAAAACTGCCACAATTCACGCTGTTGATTACAGTACTGAAGCTTTAGCCATTGCTCAACTTAATGCTCAACAGCTCGGCTTGCAAGAGCGAATTCAGTTCCATCAAGGTTCTTGGTGGGAACCCCTCGACGCTCTTAAAGGTCAGGTGAGTGGCATGGTCGCAAACCCTCCTTACATCCCCAGCAGTTGGCTACAAGAGCTGCAACCAGAAGTGCGTGACCATGAACCGCATCTCGCCCTTGACGGTGGTATTGATGGTCTAGATTGCATTCGGCAGCTAATTGAAATCTCGCCGAATTATCTGCGTTCTGGTGGTATCTGGTTAATTGAAATGATGGCAGGGCAAGCTGATACCGTTGTCCATCTGCTGCATCAGCAAGGTAGTTATTGCCAGGTTCAGATAGTTCCAGATTTAGCAGGTATTGACCGCTTTGCTCTTGCTTATCGGACTTAGGACGAATGGCACTCTTCTTAAGCGAAAAGTAATCGTTTGTTGGAAAAACCCGGATTGGGGGACGTTGCCCCCCAAACCCCCTCCTCACTAAAGCTCCGGTGGGGGCAGAGTGCCGCCCCCAGTCCCCCTGCACAAGGTGTTATATCGGTACTGATGAAAGGGCAGTTTAAGGGAGATGAGAGAGTAATTTCTATCCCACCTTCCCCATCTCCCTCCCTCTCCAACTCCCCAACTTCATGAATTAAGCGGTGGCACCTGCGGTAAGTTAGGATCTTGCTCCAGATTACTCATGTTGCCAGCATTGATCGCACCAGTACATAGAAAGTGGAAGGTTTCCTGGTAGAGACTTTGCCAAAAACGATTCGTCATTCCTTGGCTAACAATCGTTGAGTCTACCATTGGATGTGGCACCAAATCACTAGCAGGATAGAGATAGCAGGAATGCCCCTTGTTCTTGCCACCGATCGCTTCAAAAAAGTCTAGGTTAGTCTGAACATGGGCGGCATCTTCATTTTCTGTCAGAGGCAGAAACGTGGGAATGTTCTTTAGGACACTGATGTTTTTCGGTTGCCGCACAAACGTACCAAATCGAGCGGCTGCTGTAAATGCGCCTACAGGAAAACGTAGAGAGGGGTCCCAACCTGTCTCACTGATATCCAAGGGACCCGCCAAATTAATATATCGCTCACGCTGTGGGTCATAAACCTTCAGCAGTGGTGCAAAGGCAACGACTCGCTTAATGCGGTCTGGTCTAGCAGCGGCTAGGGCAAGTGCGGTTGCACCACCAACTGATAACCCCACTGTGAAAATTGGTCCAGGCATCGCCCCTAGTTCTGCCAGACGTGCTTGTGCATCCGTCAAAAAATCCATGTGAGACGAATCAAAGTAGCGCTCAAAGTTCGGGTCAGTCTCATTTTCTGCGGCTGCCACAATCTCCAATAAACGCGGCTCAAGCATCAGTAGCCGTGCTACCAAGGCAGCTTGTTGTTGAGGACTAGGGCTTTGAGAATCCGGTTGTGCGGCAAAATTGGCTAAGTAATTTTGTAACACAGGGTCTTGCTGCACCTTCTCCCGCAAGGGATTCAGAATCTCAGGCTTGAGATCGACTTGGGGCCAATATTTCGCGGCAGGGAGAAAGGTATGGTTAGCTAGGGTTGCCTGATAGACATTAAATCCATTCCGAAACAAGTAGTCCGCTAGACGCCACATCTGATGAGGAACACCACTGAAGCCATGAAAGATGAGTACTGTACCGCGAACGGCTTGTCCAGCGTCGTGGAACAAATAGTAGGGGTAGGAACCGGCTCGACGGTCTGGATGGATGTCAATACTGTGGATATGGTTGTCAATTCTCTGTCGAGTTTGGCTTAGTTGTTCGCGGCTAGGGGTCGAAGTGGTGTTCAGAGTTGTACTCATGATGAATGAATCCTGGTGGGTAGCAGTATGGCTGTGCTTTAAGGAAGTGTGGTATCGAGCTATTCTCAAGGTACGGTGAACGAAAGCGATCACAATTCATGCAGTCGCTTCAATCAACTGGATGATTGTTTTTAGCTCTGAGGAATTAGTCCAAAGCAGTGATAGCCGCTTGATGTACCTGTGTTATGAATCCGCAGTATCGGATTCGAGCTTAAGTGAATACTCTTGGTGTTCAAGGGACATCTCCTATGATCAGGATGGTTTAGAGGACTGCCTCCAAACAGAAAAGGAAAAGGTTCAAGAGAAATTCACTCTACTTCCTGTTTAGAGGGAACAGATCGGGACAGTAGAATTGCGCTTAGTTAAGTAAAATTGCTGTTAGAGACATTACTAGATATGGCTTCATCAAAATCCAAAAATAAGTCTTCCGACTCGCATTCTTCTGGCAATCGAATTGTCTATAGTGAGTTTGGTTCTACTAGCACTCCCGCTGCTGTTGAACGCTCTGTTCAGGAACTACCGCCTAACCAGCAAAATCTAAGAGTCCAAGCTTCACGTAAGGGTCGTAAGGGAAAAACAGTAACAGTAATTACTGGTTTTCAAGTTAAACCTGAAACCTTAACTCAGCTACTCAAACAACTCAAAAATCAGTGTGGTAGTGGTGGCACAGTTAAGGACGATAGCCTTGAAATTCAAGGTGACCATACTCAGAAGCTTGTTGAAGTTCTGATACAGCTTGGTTACAAAGCGAAAATTAGCGGTGGCTAAGCCGTTAGCGCTAACGACTAATTTGCCTAATCTGGACGGGCTTTCCAGCCCGTCCTACAAGCAAGAAATATGCTTCTTATTTAGCAACAGCTACACGCGGTAAGCGATGCTTGAAGCTACAAAGAATTTCCCAAGAAATTGTTCCCAACGATTGTGCCCAATCATCAGCGGAAATTTGAGCAGTTCCATCCTGTCCGATTAGCGTTACGACTTCCTCGGTTTGTAAGTCGGGAATTGCACTAACATCAAGCATTAGTTGATCCATTGTAATCGCCCCAATTTGCGGCACCTGTTGACCTCGGATGAGTACTTTCATCTTGTTGGAGAGGTTGCGAGGGATGCCGTCAGCGTAGCCAATCCCAACAACGGCAAGGCGCAGTTCTCGATCAGCAATGAATTGGTAACCGTAGCTGACACCCGTTCCAGGGGGAATTGTTTTGACTTGGGTTACCCGTGCTTTTACCTGCATCACTGGCTTAAGGTCAACTACAGGTCGCAAATGTTCAGCGGGGTAAAGTCCATAAAGGGCAAGCCCTACCCGTACTAAATCGTAGTGCAATGCTGGGTCAGCGAGGGTGGCAGCCGAGTTCGCGAAGTGCAAACTAGGGGGAGTGATACCCGCTTTATGAAGCTGAGCGATCGCTTCTTCAAACCGCTGATGCTGTAATCTCATCACTGTAGGGTCAGGACTGTCAGCCGTAGCTAGATGAGAGTAGACACTCTTTATTTCCAGATAAGCCAACCGCTGTACCAATTGCACGAACTGCGTTGCCTCTTGCCAGGGCATCCCTAAGCGTGACATTCCCGTGTCTAGCTTTAGATGCACTGGCAGTGTTGTTTTCAACTCCCCAAGCGTTTCCGAAAACACTAATGCTTGCTGGGGAGTACAAATCGTCGGTTGCAACTGCCAATGTGCGATCGCCTCAATTTGCGCTGGCGTATTCGTCGCCCCCAAAAGCAAGATTGGTGCTGAAATTCCAACTTCCCGAAGTTGAATTCCTTCGGGCAATGTAGCAACACAAAGTCCAGCCGCACCCGCTTCTAGCGCCGTTTGGGCAACCATCACTGCACCATGACCATAAGCATCTGCTTTCACCACCGCCATCAGTTGCGTCGGGTGAGTCAAAAGCGTCTTCAGTTGCCGTACATTATCGGATAATGCCCCATGATCAATTTCAACCCAAGCCCGTTGACAAAGCCCGCCTCTGGCTTCGTCAGTGTTCTTGAGCGTTTCTTCACGCTGTCTAGGCGTAACATCCGTAGTTGGCTTTAGTTCTTGCATCATTCTTCACTCCTCAATCACTCACAACGAGCGGTGGCGTTATGCTAGTCCTTCATCAGGGTGGGAGGCAACACTACGGCATCGTTCTTGGTCAGTTGTCAGTTGATCTTAAATCAGGCTTATCGCAAGTCAATCAATTTGAGGAGGCTGGTATCGGTGATTTATTTCCGGATAAAGCACCAGCTATAGGAAAAGCAACAGATAACTGCTGTTTTATCAAATATTTTGTCCTGCAAATTTCTCTACCTGTAGGAAAGTTTATAGTCTATTTAAGCTCAGCTCTAATAATTCGTGGATTTTGATGAATTCAGAAATGATGAGCTATGAATGAGGAAAGTTCACTTCGCAAACTACCCTTTTACATTTGTGGTGCGTAGTAATTCCAACAACATCTAGTTATCCGGTTAATAGTTTTGGATTTACAAATTAAAAACTCTACTGTCTTACTCATTCATCCCTACAACTCTTTTAAAAACGACGGTTAGAAATTTTCTCAACATGATCCTGACTCGAAATCGGTTTTGGCGATACTTAGTTGCTGTACTTAGCACCTTACTTATTGCGAGCATTGCTGTTTGGGAAGCGGCTGTCGGTATTGGTCTTTTCATTACCGAAGCTCACGATAGGACTGAGACCGTTTTACTCCTACAAATTTCGATGGACGTTGTAGCGGTAACGGCGCTTGTCTTGGCAGCGACAGTAACAGAACGAGCAACAATGGCAGAGTTGTTACAAATCAGCGAAGCCAAATATCGCCATATTTTTGAATACGCGGTTGAAGGTATCTTTCAGGCGACACCGGATGGACGATACCTGAGCGTGAACCCATCGCTGGCAAGGATTTATGGCTATGAATCTCCCGCTGAACTGATTGCTAGTTTGACCAATATCAGACACCAACTTTACGTTGACCCTTCAGCGTCTAACGAGTTAACACGACGGCTGCATGAGGATGATGCGGTGTCGGCATTTGAATCACAAATTTATCGCAAAGATGGCACGGTGATTTGGATTTCGGAAAATGTGCGTGCTGTCCGTGATGCTAAGGGCATTATCCTCTACTACGAAGGCACGGTTGAAGATATCACGAAGTACAAGCAGACTCTTGAGGAACTGGCAAGAAAGAATGCTGAGCTGGAAAATCGTGTTGAAGAGCGAACAGCGGCTTTAAGGGCATCAAATCATCAACTGCGATGTGAGGTGATTGAACATAAACAGGCAGAAATTGCCCGAAGGGAGAGCGAAGAAAAGCTAAGAGCCTCTCAGCAACGGCTGTCTCTCCTGATTCAGCACACTCCTTTGGCGGTAGTGGAATGGAATACCGAGTTTGAAATTGTTGATTGGAACTCTGCTGCACAAGCAATTTTTGGCTATACCAAAGCTGATGCCTTAGGGTGTGATGTTGCCGAATTGATTATGCCTGAAAGTGCTATTCAACAGGTGAGGCAAATCAAAGAAGACCTTTTGTCCGGCAAAGGTGGCAGGCACTCTTGCCATGAAAGTCTGAAAAAAGATGGTAGCGCTATTGTTTGTGAGTGGTATCATACACCCCTGATTGATGCTCAAGAAAATGTCCTCGGAGTTGCTTCTATGGCACTGGACATCACTGAACGCCAGAAATCCCAAGAAGCCCTACGAGAGAGTGAGGAGCGGTTTGCTCTGGCGATTCAAGCGAATAACAGTGGGCTTTTTGATGTCAACCTGAAGACAAACACCTACTATTATTCACCACAATATCGTCAACTGATTGGCTCCCCTTTGGACAGGGATGGTGTCCACTTTGACCAATTTATAAAATGGGTTCATCCTGACGACGTGGAGGCAGTAAAAGCCTGTTGGGAGGAAATTTTTGTTGGTCAAAGATCGCAGTGGGATTTAGAGTTTAGAGTCCTTCACTCGGAGGGTTCAGTTCCCTGGATACTCTCACGCGGTTTGGTGATTCGGGACGGAACGGGTGAGGTAGTGCGTTTGGTAGGGACTCACACCGATATTAGCGATCGCAAACAAGTGGTATCGTCACTACGCGCCAGTGAAGAACGCTTTCGCCAACTCGCAGAAAACATTGATGAAGTTTTCTGGATGAGTTCGCTAGAACCCCACCAGTTAATCTACGTTAGCCCTGCTTATGAGAGGATTTGGGGGCGCACCTCACAAAGCTTGTATCAACAGCCATGTTCTTGGTTAGAGGCAATTCATCCGCTTGATCGCGATCGCATCTTCGCTGCCTTGAAATACCAAAGGCAAGGACAGTATGACGAAGAGTATCGGATCGTCCGACCAGACGAGTCAATCCGGTGGATACGCGATCGTGTCTTTCCGATCCATGATGAACAAGGGTCAGTTTACCGTTTAGCTGGGATTGCCGAAGACATCACAACTCGCAAGCAAGCTGAAGCCGAATTACACTGCCAAACTCTACAACGGCAGCTATTTGCGGAAATTACTCTCAAAATCCGTCAGTCGCTGGAACTCGAAGCGATTCTCGAAACCACGATTACAGAAGTACGGCGTATTCTCCAAGTTGAGCAAGTTTTAGTCTACCAACTCCGATCGGATGGTTCGGGAACGATTCTTACCGAGGCGCTAGTGACTGATTTTCAGAGCATCTTGGGGGAGGATATCCACGAACTCTCCCTGGCTGAATCCTCGCTACAACCCTATGGCAAGGGAGGAAAGCGTAACAGTACCCTTTATCAAGCTGAAGTGCCAAGCGGCTATCTCGAAATGCTCCAACCGTTTGATGTAAAAGTCAACTTGGTCGTGCCGATTCTCCAACGGGACGTACTCTGGGGCTTGCTAATCGCTCGTCAGTGTGATGGTTCCAGGCAGTGGGAGGCTTTCGAGACGGAACTCTTACGCCAACTTGCTGACCAAGTGGGGATTGCCTTAGCTCAAAGCCAACTCCTTGAACAAGAAATCACAACAAAACAGCAATTAGCTGAGCAAAATCTCCACCTAGAGCAAGCTAAACGAGACGCTGAAGCAGCTAATCGTGCCAAAAGCGAGTTTTTGGCAAACATGAGTCATGAATTGCGTACCCCCTTGAATGGCATTTTGGGATATACCCAAATCCTCAAACGAGAATCATCACTTAGCGTTAAGCAACAACAAGGCTTAGACATCATTCAGCAGTGCGGCGAACACTTGCTCACTCTGCTCAATGACATCCTCGACCTCTCGAAAATCGAAGTTGGGAAAATGGAACTCTATCCTAGTGAATTTTCCTTTCCCCACTTTCTAGAAAACCTGGTCGAAATCGTCCGCATCCATGCCGAACAAAAAAACATCACCTTTCGTTACGAGAAGCTCTCAGAACTGCCTAGTGGCGTGATAGGTGATGAAAAACGCTTGCGGCAAGTCCTAATCAACCTCCTGGGTAATGCCGTCAAATTCACCGATGTCGGTGGAGTAACCTTCAAAGTTGGCTATGTAGGAGGGGATGGGGAATCGGGAATCGGGAATCGGGAAGAGGATATCCCCTTGGGAAGACAGTCTGATTCCGAGAACAACTCTACAGAATCTCCCTACATTTGGGCATCTTCCCAATCCCCCAACCAGTCTGCACTTCCTTTCTCGGAAGAACCGGACGTAAACCAGCGTCACCCAATCCCCCATTCCCAATTCCCAATCCCCAATTCCCCATTCCCAATTCCCCCAACTTACAAAATGCGCTTCATTGTCGAAGACACAGGTATCGGCATGGCAGCAGAGCAATTAGCCGAAATCTTTTTGCCATTCCATCAAATTGGCGACACTTGCCGTCGGCATAACGGCACTGGATTGGGCCTTGCTATTAGCCAACGGTTAGTTCAGTTGATGGGGGGCAAACTAGGAGTAAAAAGCACACTCGGTCAAGGTAGCGTTTTCTGGGTGGATTTAGATTTGCCGCAAGTATTGGATTGGCAGGATATAGCTGTTGCTAATAAAAAAGCGATCGCAGGCTTTCAGGGTCGTGCGCGTAAAGCCTTAATTGCTGATGACAAGTGGGAAAATCGTTCTGTCCTTGCCAATCTCCTCTTACCCTTGGGGTTTGAGGTGATTGAAGCCGTAGATGGTCAAGATTGTCTTTATCAGGCACTAGCAACCAAGCCTGACGTAATTTTTATGGACTTGATGATGCCAAGAATGGGCGGGTTGGAAGCAACTCGCCAACTTCGGCAATCACCTGAGTTGAAAGATGTTGTTGTACTTGCGACATCCGCCAGTGTCTTTGAGTACAAGCAGCAGGAGTGCTTAGCCGCAGGCTGCAATGGTTTTATTCCCCAGCCTGTACAAGCCGAAAATTTATTTAGGCAGTTAGAGGTGCATCTGGGGCTGGAATGGATTTATGAAGAGAAAAAAGGGGAAAAGCTAGAGGTTCCTCTTAGCTCAGTAGAAAACACTCTTGTTCCCCCACCCCCCTCAGAACTTGCCATCTTGTACGACCTTGCGATGATGGGCGATATCAAAGGTATCAGTGAACAAGCCAAACGCCTTGAACAGTTAGATGAGAAATTCGTCCCGTTTGTCAAACAAATCTGTGATTTAGCCCAACGTTTTCAAGAAAAACAAATTCTGGAGCTTGTAAAAAAATATTTGGTAGAAAAAGAATAAGTATTTTCACGTAAGCTAACCTCCCCAATCTATGTTACCTACAATTAGAAACGGCTGTAATTCCCTTGATTTAGCTTTCTTTTGAATCAAGCAGAAGTAATCTGTTTAAAATTAAAGCAATTCTAGGAATAATCCTAAGCCCTACTTAGCAAACGCGAGAATGAAGAGGAAGAAGCGATCGCAAGAATTTGAGAAGAAAGAAATATGTGTTAGATAGAGGAAATTAGGGTTCATCAGATGGGAGAAGAGACATTGCGGGAAAATCAACCGTTCGCTCAAAAGATTGCCCAGATAAATCTGAATCTTGACCATAGCTTTGGATTCATTGGACTCCTGACAACGGATGGCACCCTCCTTGAAGCAAACCAAACACCAGCCAATGCCACTGAGCAGAAACTAGAAGAGGTAATCAATCGTCCGTTTTGGGAAGCCAAGTTGTGGACGATTTCTCCTCAAACTCAGGAGCAAGTGCGTCAAGCGATTGCAATAGCGGCGACGGGGAAGTTCGTGCGTTATGACGTAGATGTCAAGGGAACAGATGATGTCATAATCACCATTGATTTCTCGCTCAAGCCGTTGAAAGACGCAACCGGGCAAGTCGTAAAATTAATGGCTGAAGGTCGTGACATCCAAGAATGCGAACGAAAAAAAACCTTGTTATCAGGACAAAATCATGTCCTCGAAATGATTGCTAAAGGTGCAAAGCTCTCTGAAATTCTGACTCGCCTTACGCAGTTAATTGAGCAGCAATCTCCAGGATGCCGATGCTCCTTCCTCCTACTCGACAAAAATGGCGTAAATCTACGGCACGGTGTTGCTCCCAATCTTCCAGAATCTTATAACCAGGTACTCAATGGACTGACGATTGGCGCAGTTGCGGGTTCGGAGGGTACGGCTGCCTATCGAGGGGAACCTGTAATTGTCAACGATATTGCAATTCACCCCTTATGGAAGGATTTTCGGGAGTTGGCACTTTCTCATGGACTGAGAGCCTGTTCATCTTGGCCAATCTTCTCCACCGAGGGGAAGGTGCTGGCTACATTTGCGATGTACTACAGTGAACCCCATACCCCCAACCATTATGAGCAAGAACTAAAGACGATTGCCACACAACTTGCCAAAATCGCGATCGAGCGCTCTTGTGAACAGGACGATTTACTTCGCAGCAATGTCATGCTCAAAGCCCAACAAGAAGCAGCTATTGATGGCATTTTAGTGTTTGACGAAAATCGTCGAGTTGCTTCGTACAATCAGCATTTTTGTGAGTTGTGGCATATTCCTATTGAATTTATCCAAGCTAGCGATGAGCAACAACTGCGGCCGTGGCTAATGTCTCAACTAGAACACCCGCAGGAATTTTTCAAGATAGAGGATTTCTATACTCATCCCACGAAAACAAGCTACAACGAATTTAAACTCAAGGATGGACGCATTATTGAGTTTTACTCGGTTTCGGTGTGTTCTCCCTCAGGAAGTTGCTACGGCCGAATTTGGTACAACCGAGACATCACCGAACGGAAACAAGCAGAGATTGTCCTCAAACAAGCTAAGGTTGCCGCTGAAGTCGCTAATCGTGCTAAAACCGAATTCTTGGCAAACATGAGCCATGAATTGCGTACCCCCTTGAACGGCATTTTGGGATACGCCCAAATCCTCAAACGAGAACCGAGTCTAGGGACTAAACAACAGGAACAAGTCGGCATCATTCAGCAGTGTGGCGAACACTTACTTACCCTGCTCAACGACATCCTCGACCTCTCCAAAATCGAAGCCAGGAAAATGGAACTCTACCTGAGTGATTTTAACTTGCCTCAGTTTCTGGAGAGCATCGTCCAAATTGTCCGTATCGGTGCCGAACAAAAAAATATTTTCTTTCGTTATCAACCACTGTCCACTCTACCTTCCCGTGTGATGGGAGATGAAAGACGCCTGCGGCAAGTCTTGATTAACCTCCTAGGCAATGCCGTCAAATTCACCGATGCAGGTGGGGTAACGTTTAAAGTTGGCTATGCAGGAGGGAATGGGGAATCGGGATTAGGGAATCGGGAATGGGGAATCGGGAATGGGAAAGAGGATAGCCCGATAGGAAGACAGTCTAATCCGGAGAACATCTCTATAGAATCTCCTTACATTTGGGCATCTTCCCAGCCCTCAATCCCCAATTCCCAATCCCCAATTCCCAATTCCCAATCCTCAATCCCCCCTACTTACAAAATGCGCTTCATTGTCGAAGACACAGGTATCGGGATGGAACCAGAGCAATTAGCCGAAATCTTTTTGCCGTTCCATCAAATTGGCGACCCAACGCGCCGGGTTGAAGGGACTGGGTTAGGTCTGGCAATTAGCCAAAAACTCGTACAGTTAATGGGTGCTGAGCTAAATGTTAAAAGCACATTAGGTCAAGGCAGCGTTTTCTGGCTGGATTTAGATTTACCTGCCGTTTCGGAATGGGCTGAAACCCCAAAGGTGGGCGTTGGTAATCACCTTGGGTTAAAAGAAGAGAAGTACAGGGTGCTCGTAGTGGACGATAAGTGGGAAAATCGGTCTGTTCTGGTTGACCTTCTCTCGCCTTTGGGGTTTGAAGTCATAGAAGCGATAGACGGTCAAGACTGTCTCAATCAGGTACTTGCAGTTAAGCCTGATGTGATTTTGCTTGACATGGTGATGCCGGGATTAGATGGTTTTGAGGTCGCAAGACGACTACGGCAGTTACCAAATCACAGAGATCTGATTATCATTGCCACATCAGCAAGTACGTTTGACGACGATCAAGAAAAGTCCTTGGTGGCGGGTTGTGATGGTTTTATCTCTAAGCCTGTTCAGGCTCAAAAGCTTTTAGAACAGCTAAGTCAGCATTTAGAGTTGGAACCGCTTGATGAAGCGTCTAGCCAACCGCTTCCAGAGTCCTTCGTTGACTCAAAAGGAATTGCGCCCACTCGCGCCAGGTTAGTTCCGCAAAACTCTCTTGCACAGGATTTTCTCGCTCAATCGCCCACTGCCTGTACAGTTTCCCAAAGCCTAAATGGGGAAGGGAATGTTCTTGTCGCTCCACCTACAGATGAAATTAATGCCTTGTATGAACTTGCCATGATGGGCGACATTCGAGGAATACTGGAGCAAGCCAAGAGAATTGAGCAATTGGATCAACAATTTATGCCATTTGCACAACAACTACGTCAACTGGCTAAGGGCTTTCAGGAAAAACAAATTCTAGAATTTGTGAGAAGGTATAAGGCGGAAAATGCATGAGTGTCCAACAGCCTGACAAAGGGACAATCCTGATCGTCGATGACAGCCCTAGCAGTTTGGAGGCGTTGTTTGATTTTTTGACGATGGCTGGCTTTCAAGTTTTAATGGCTCCCGATGGAGAAAGCGCTATTGAGAAAGTCAAACATACTTGTCCAGATGTCATTCTGTTGGACATAATCATGCCTGGGATTGATGGGTTTGAAACCTATCGCCGCTTGAAGGCGAATCAGTCAACTCAAGACATCCCAGTGATTTTTATGTCTGCCCTTTCCCAAACCTCTGTAGTCGTCAAAGGGTTTCAGCTTGGGGCGGTGGACTATATCACCAAACCGACTCAGCAGGAAATCATTCTTGCGCGTGTCACGACTCACTTAACGATCCAGAAGCTTCGGCGCAGTCTTCAAGCACAAAATGAGCAACTGCAACAGGAAATTCAGCAGCGTCATCAGGCAGAAGCCGCGCTACAAGAGGCTAATGAGGAACTCTCCAGATTAGCCACTCTAGACAGCTTGACTCAGCTAGCGAATCGGCGTCGATTTGATGAGTGCTTGAACCAATGGTGGCGTATCTTAGTTCGGGAGCAGTTGCCGTTGTCTTTACTGTTGTGTGATGTTGATTTTTTTAAGCTCTATAACGATAGTAGGGGTCATCAAGCGGGAGATGAATGTTTGCATCAGGTTGCTCAAGCGATGAAGCGTGCTGTCAAGCGTCCGGCTGATTTAGTGGCGCGTTATGGGGGAGAAGAATTTGCGGTGATTCTGCCAAACACGCATGGACAAGGTGCTCTCCAAGTTGCAGAACAAATTCGTTCCTCAGTGACAGCGTTGGCGATCGCTCATCCTAATTCCTCAATCAGCCAGTATGTCACGCTGAGTATCGGTGTTTCGTTTACGGTTCCCTGCCATAATTGCTGTCCAGAACAACTGATTGCGGTTGCTGATCAGGCACTGTATCGAGCCAAAGCGTCAGGACGCGATCGCGCTGTTTTTATCCGCTTTAGCCATACTCAAAATCTAGAACGTTGTGTTTACTGGAATACCACGGCAATACAGCAGCAAGCACAACAAAATCTCTAGGCTATAGCAACCTCTCCTTTACAGGTTGTAGTCTTTTCATAATGAGTGCATCTACTTGACCGTATTCTCATACCAAATCTTGTTACATTACTAGCTTCCTAAGAGAGCCACTAGGCGAGATTTCATTTTGCTTATGAGTAAAGTACTGCTTTGCTAAGGCTAGAGGCTTATCGATCTGGGTATTTGTCAGTAGGGGTGTAATTAATTGTCCCGCTACCAAAGTGCAGTTGCTTTGAAAGGAGGGGAGAATGGAGGAACTGGCTGGAGTTCACAAGACAATCATAGATAAGGATTCTTACCTCACCTATAAAAGGAAGCTACTCTCAAGAATTTCAGTTGAACGACTACAATGAATCATAAACTATCAATAGTCTTTAGATGTAGCTTATTACTGAAGTATCGCATTGGTTTTTTGGCAATCATAAAAACTAACAGGTGACCATAAGAATGTTAAACACTTCATGCAATCTATTGAGTAAATTCGATGTTAAATCTTAATGTTAATTATCTACATGATCAAGAAAATTCTACTGAAATGAATGATGAGAATTATAGCAAAGGTGTTATCGTTATCGTTGATGACAAACCGACAAATCTGGGCGTTTTGTTCGATTTTTTAACAGATTCTGGCTTTAAAGTTTTAGTTGCTCAGGATGGAGAGAGTGCGATCCAGAAAGTTGAATATGCCCATCCCGACCTTATCTTATTAGATGTAATGATGCCAGGAATTGATGGATTTGAAACTTGTCGTCGCCTAAAAGCAAATCCTTCAACTCAAGATATTCCCGTAATTTTTATGACGGCGCTGTCAGGAACTGTGGATAAGGTTAAAGGGTTTAATCTAGGCGCGGTAGATTTTGTTACTAAGCCAGTGCAACAGGAAGAAGTGAAAGCTAGAGTCAGCACTCACCTAGCACTCCGGAACCTGCAAAAGAAACTCCAATTGCAAAATGAGCAGTTGCAACAGGAAATTCAAGAAAAACAACGAGCAGAGCAATCACTCCAACAAGCAGAGGCAAAGTATCGTAGCATCTTTGAAAATGCCACTGAAGGCATCTACCAGGCAACACCAGACGGACGATACATTACTGCTAATCCAGCCTTAGCAAAGATTTATGGTTACGATTCACCAGACGACCTAATGACTCAGGTTACGAATATCACACAGCAGTTGTATGTCGAACCGATGCGACGTGAAGATTTAGCAACCTTCATGCAGAAGTACGATACGTTAGCTGACATGGAGTCTCAGGTCTATCGCAAAGATGGCAGTATTATTTGGATTTCGGAGAATATACGCGCTGTCAGAGATAGTAATGGTAGTTTGGACTACTACGAAGGCAGTGTTTCTGACGTTACAGAGCGCCGACAGGCGGAAGTGTCTTTGCGTCTAGCTCGAAAAAAAGCCGAACTCTTGCTGCTCAATGTCTTGCCCCAAGCCGTGGCAGAGCGTTTGAAACGAAGTCAGCGCACGATCGCAGAAAGTTTTGAGGAAGTCACAGTTCTGTTTGCCGATCTGGTTGACTTTACTGAGTACTCCACTCAAACCTCTCCCACGGAACTCGTAGAGATTCTCAATATTATTTTCTCACGATTTGACCGACTCGCGGAGCAGCTTGATATAGAGAAAATTAAGACGATTGGCGATGCTTATATGGTTGTTGCTGGTTTACCAACAGCCCGTCCGGATCATGCCCAAGCGATCGCACAAATGGCATTGGATATGCAAGCAGCGATCGCTCAATTGAATACGGAACTTGGTGAATCGTTCAATCTTAGAGTTGGCATTAACAGTGGTCCTGTCGTCGCTGGTGTCATCGGTATTAGACGATTTAGCTATGACCTTTGGGGAGATACAGTAAATACTGCCTCTCGGATGGAATCCCATGGTTTGCCAGGTTGTATTCAAGTTAGCGCCGCCACCTACGAACGGTTGAAAGACGAGTTTGTATTTGAAGAGCGTTCTCCAATTCAGGTCAAAGGTAAGGGAGAAATGACAACCTATCTCCTGATTGGTCCAAAATCGCTAGATCCTGATGATTTGTCTGATCCAATAAAACAGCATCTTATAACCGAGCCTGAGTAACCTGTGTTACTATCTGGGAAAATATTCTCTTAATCGCGATCACAAATGGGCAAGGTTCTGGTGTTAAACGCCTCCTACGAACCGCTCAACATCACCAACTGGAGAAGGGCGGTTGTCTTGTTGATCAAAGGGAAAGCGGAGCAGGTTGAACACAACGGCAAATACGTCTACGAAGAGTTTCCTCTCCCTACAGTTATTCGGCTGCGTCACTATGTCAGAGTTCCTTACAAGGAAATACCTCTGACCCGCCGAAATATCCTCCACCGTGATGGTCACTCCTGTCAATACTGCGGCTATACGGGTGACGATTTAACTCTAGATCATGTAATTCCTCGATCGCGTCAGGGAGGTGATACCTGGGAAAACATTGTAACAGCCTGTGTGCGCTGCAATGTCAAAAAAGGTAGCCGTACTCCGAAAGAAGCCAACATGACGCTACGACATCAGCCTCGTAAACCCTACAGTAGCCTTCACTTTGAAGTCGCTAAACACGTCAAGGGTGGTCTACATCAAGAGTGGCGGAAGTATGTAATCGGGATTTAAGTAGGTTGGTGGAAATAAACATTCTTGCTTGAGTGTGATTGGGGACTAGGGACTGGGCAAAGTTTCGTCATCGCTTTCTTAACCCATCTCTAGTCCCCAGAACGACAAGTATAGGTGTAATTGTGCCAAGTTACCTAACATTCTGCGATTTAGTAGAGTTTAGACAGAGATTCCAGCACAGAGCCAGCAAAGTTAATGTCGAAAGATTCGACCTAAGAGAGGATCTGGCTAACGGCTTACTTTGCGAAAATGGAGGGGTGTCGATCACATAATGTTTAACCATCCGCTGTAGAAACCACGATAAATGCAGCGCTAGCGACAGCACGAATCTCCTAACCCCAACACGACATGCCATCGAATTCGCTTACGCCTCTCGATAACTCTCTCCAAACCGCTATGCCTAAGGCAGATGCAGTTACTGATGATGCTCTACTGACAGAGGTAGCTAAGAAACCACCCAGTAGTAACCTTAGTAGTTCCCGTGAGAAACGGTGGCTAGAAGCCTCATCAGAGCCAACAATAAGAAACCTACGACAGACGTTAGAACGTCACCGCTCTGAGCGCCAACTCGTCGTCATTCAAGACTTCCCAGACCCGGATGCTCTCTCTAGCGCTTGGGCTTACCAACTCATTGCCCAACAGCATGGCATTCAATGCGATATTGTCTACGCGGGTACTCTCTCTCACCAAGAGAATATTGCTCTGGTTAAGTTAACAAACTTACCCGCAAAACGCTGGAGTATTCCAAGCTTGAAGGATCGGGATTTATCTGTTTATCAAGGCTATGTTTTGATTGACAATCAGGGAACAACGACGCAGCTAATGTCCTTGATCCAGCAGGTAGGTCTCCCCCTGGTCGTACTGATTGATCATCACAGCATTCAAGGTGATCTGAAGGCAGAATTTGCCGACGTTCGCCCTCAAGCAAAAGCCACGGCAACAATTTTGACCCAGTATCTTCAGGCAGGGTTACTAAAACTAGATAGCAACATCAGTGAACACGTCAAGTGCACTACTGCCTTGATGCATGGTCTGCGGTCAGATACGAACCGGTTGATGCAGGCAGGAGAAGAAGATTTTATGGCGGCAGGGTACCTCAGCCGTTTCTACGACTCCCAACTGCTGAATGCTGTACTGCAAACATCGCGATCGCGTCGTGTAATGGATGTGATTGAGCGATCGCTCAAAAATCGCAAGGTGTACAATAACTTCTCGATCGCTGGCGTTGGTTATCTTCGCTACGAAGACCGAGATGCGATTCCCCAAGCCGCAGACTTTCTTGTTACTGAAGAAAATGTCCACACGGCTGTTGTTTACGGGATTGTTCACGACGAAGACGAAGAACTAGAAGTTGTAATTGGTTCTTTAAGAACCAACAAACTCACCCTCGATCCCGACGAATTCATCAAAGAAGCCTTTGGTCAGGATCGTACTGGGCGCTTTTTTGGTGGTGGTCGCATGATGGCAGGCGGCTTTGAAATCCCCATCGGGTTTTTGGGTAGTTTTAATGACAACGCGGAGTACGCCAAGCTGAAGTGGGAAGTGTTTGATATCCAAATCAAGCAAAAACTTCTACGATTGGTTAATCCAGAAGACAATCTCATTCAAACTTAACTAGACAATTTTGAACTTTAGATTAGACACCATGAGATCGGCGTAATTATGGAACTGTATTTAATTCGCCACGGCATAGCGGCTGAGCGAGAGACTTACGCCAATGATGAAGAGCGTCCACTTACCGATAAAGGGCGTAAGAAAACAGAAAAAGTAGCAAAGCAACTGCGTAAGCATGGACTACGTTTCGACCTGATTTTGACGAGTCCCTTGGTACGCGCACGAGAAACTGCCACGATCCTCCAAGATGCTGGTCTTAGTTCCCATGTTGAAGAATTTACCAATCTTGCTCCTGATGGTGACATCCACGCCTGGGTCAGTTGGCTAGAGGAACGATGGGAAAACGGTACAACTAACAAATGTTTAGCGCTGGTTGGTCATCAACCAGATTTAGGTAACTGGGCGGAAACGCTAGTGTGTGGTACTACCCAAGAAAAGTTTGTCCTCAAGAAAGCTGGGGTCATTGGCTTAAATCTTCCAGAAGCCAAAATGCCCATAGGTCAGAGCGAGCTGTTTTTGCTGACCTCCCCTAAGTGGTTGTTGTGAGGTGGGGGATTGGGAACTGGGAATTGGGAATCGAGAATTGGAAAATAGCGGTTCTCGATAAAATATTGTCTTGTACTGTCCGGTACAGCACAATCAGGGAAACTTACCAATCCTTTTTTCTCTGAAGGCGAGTTAATTATATTTGTAACATCGACGACTAATATAGAAGTTTCTGATAAGTTAGCCTGAGAACGTTTCACACTTATTCGGTGGCAACATGACTGTCTGCGAATACAAGCCAGGTCTAGAAGGTATTCCCGCCGCTCAATCCAGTATCAGCTATGTCGATGGACAAAAGGGAATATTGGAGTATCGTGGTATTCGCATCGAAGACCTCGCAACAAAAAGTACTTTCCTGGAAACCTCGTATCTTCTCATCTGGGGTGAGTTGCCGACGAAGGAAGAACTCACTGCTTTTGAAGAAGAGATTCTCCATCATCGACGAGTCAAGTATCGGATTCGGGACATGATGAAGTGCTTCCCCGAAACAGGTCATCCGATGGATGCCCTGCAAGCTTCTGCGGCAGCACTGGGTCTTTTTTACTCTAAACGCGCTTTGGATAACCCCGACTACATCAGGGAAGCTGTGGTGCGCTTGTTGGCGAAAATCCCAACGATGGTTGCTGCCTTCCAGTTGATGCGAAAAGGTAATGACCCTGTACGTCCAAATGATAACTTGGACTATGCGGCTAACTTTTTGTACATGCTCAATGAGCGAGAACCCGATCCTCTAGCCGCTCATATTTTTGATGTCTGCTTGACCCTGCACGCAGAACATACAATGAACGCCTCTACCTTCTCCGCAATGGTCACGGCATCGACCCTGACTGACCCTTACGCTGTAGTTGCTTCAGCCGTTGGCACTCTGGCTGGTCCCTTACATGGGGGAGCTAATGAAGAAGTGATCACAATGCTGGAAGAAATTGGTTCCGTGGAAAATGTTCGCCCCTATTTGGATGATTGTTTGCAGCGAAAATCCAAAATTATGGGGTTTGGTCATCGTGTTTACAAGGTGAAAGACCCACGAGCAACGATTCTTCAAGACCTAGCAGAGAAACTGTTTGAGAAGTTTGGTCACGATAAGTACTATGACATTGCGGTGGAGTTAGAACGGGCAGTAGAAGAAAAACTGGGTCATAGAGGTATCTACCCAAATGTAGATTTCTATTCGGGTGTAGTTTACCGCAAATTGGGCATTCCTACAGACTTGTTTACTCCAGTATTTGCGATCGCACGTGTAGCGGGTTGGCTTGCTCACTGGAAAGAACAGCTTGCAGAAAACCGCATTTTCCGCCCCACCCAAATCTATAACGGGATTCATAACGCTGACTACGTTCCTATCGATCAACGTTAGGGTTAGGAAGACTTGGGATGAAGTAAGGCAATCGCTTTTTAGCTGATTAGCTAAGAGGCGATCGCTTTACTGAGTACTTGCTGCATTTTTCTGGGCATAGTCGAGATTGCGCTGATAATCTACTGCCTTTTGCTGCGCTACGCTGTGTTGAGGATGGGAAGGCGGCACGGCTTTCATCAGTGCGATCGCTTCTTGCCATTCACTCGCTACTAAGTTCCAGTCATTCTTAGATTTGGCAGATTGGGTGGTAGTTGCTGCACTCATTGCTTTATTCACCGCTTCCCCAAAGAAGTCGCGCTGAGGCGAAGCAGTAGCAGACGACGCGGAAGTAACGGGCGTTGGTGTGACAGATGGAGATTGAGAAGCTACGGGAACAGGTATAGTTTCTTTCAATTCTGGCAACCTGGAAAACAAGTAAATTCCTACAGCAACCAAGGGAACCAAAAGGATTATTAGCAGTTTTTTAGCTAGCTTTTGAGACTTCCACCTAGAAGCATTGCTTAGAAACTGAGAGTTACGGAGTGCCGCGTTCAGCTTGGGAATGAGACGTTGCCGGGTTAGATACTCAGCTTGGTAAAGATAGACTGCACTAACAAACCAGATTACAGATGCAATCTGAGCCATATGGTACTGGTAGTTAGCTAGCTCTCTTCCTGTTAGTTCAATGCAGTAGCCTATTTGCTCTGATGTTCCATAGTTACAGTTTGGGATAAGAAATGGTATGAGAATCAGTAATACTGCTACAAAAGCTACAGCGTTTTCTAGGCTAATGAGGTACATCTATCCTACTCTCCCATTCTCTATAGGAGAAGAGAGAAAAATTGACTGTACCTCACCAGTATGAAAATTGCTGTAACAGCATTACGATCGGTGCATAAAAGCCTTCCCACAAACTCCTAGGACTGGGTAGCCATCGTGGATATCGAGGTACTGACTTCCCAAACAGAAAATGGTGAGGGTAGGAGAATGCAAGGACGGACACCAACAGCCCTAATCCCACAAATGAAAGCAATAATTCTATGTGATTCGTAATTACTGCTAAAACTCCACCTAACGCAAGGCTCCAAAATCCGGCAATTCTTAAAATAACAGCCATCCACAGAAGTAAAGCGAACGTCCTTAGCCAAGAACTGGGATAGGGAAACCATGCTGACCATCGGTCAGCGATCGCTTTAAACTTACCCTGGCGGGGCGTTTCCGAAGAGATAGTCTGCTTTTTTTGTTCTTCGAGCTTAGAAGTTAAATTTAGAGTTTTCGTCCAGGCTGAGGAGGGTTGCCCTGCCTGTTTTCCGTAGACTTTTACAGACTTGATCGATTCGACTTCTAACTTCATCATCAGTTTATGGATGAATTCGACTGATGATGTTTGCTCTGGTGCTTGATCTGATACGAGTATCACCATTAGGCAATCATCCTTCTGAACAGCTTTTGCAGCAATGCCTTTGTCTTTCAGAAGGTGGTTCATCACAGAGGCGATCGCTTCTTCGTCTCCCTGCTTGGCAAGTTCCAGAATATTCGGCTGAGTCATAGCTGGTAGAGAGGAGGAGCTTAGAACGTAATGTTCTATTTAAAGATGCCCCGCTTTAAAGGACTGAGCAACATTTGCAAGGAATTTTTTAGGCGATCGCTTCATCCCCGCATAACTAGCGAGTGGCTATTGAATTCTAAAGCGACCACAAATTTAACTCCCTAGTTAGATGAGCATCAACAATAGCTATGAAACTTATAGACAGGAGCGCAATTTATAAGAAGTAAGAAGAGAAACTAACCGTCTTGATAAGTAGAAATTCTTAGGTTCCTCGCTGGGCGGATAACCATCCAACGATATACTAAGCATTGAGGCTGTAAAAGAATCTTCACAAACCTACTGATCGCTTTATTCGATCTTAGATCTATCTTGCCTAAGTAAATAGTCGGATTGGTAAACATGAATCCAGGAATTGACCTACAAGGAACCTTTATTCAATCACTCAGGGATTTGGGCATCCCAGCTGGTGCCGCCAAAGCCATTTGGATGCCGTTACCGATGTTTTTAATGATTATCGGTGCCACTGTGGGTGTCCTCGTGGTCGTCTGGCTAGAACGGAAGATTTCTGCTGCCGCGCAACAGCGAATTGGTCCTGAATTTGCTGGGCCTTTGGGTGTTCTCCAGCCCGTGGCAGATGGTCTGAAACTAGTCTTCAAGGAAGACGTTGTCCCAGCGAAGGCTGATCCATGGCTCTTTACCCTCGGACCAATCCTTGTCGTTATCCCCGTGTTTCTGTCCTACCTAGTTGTGCCTTTTGGACAGAACCTGGTGATTACAGATGTCAACATTGGCATCTTTTTATGGGTTGCCCTGTCTAGCATTGCGCCAATTGGCTTACTGATGTCGGGTTATGCCTCTAACAATAAGTACTCGCTACTAGGAGGCTTGAGAGCAGCAGCACAGTCTATTAGCTATGAAATTCCTCTAGCACTAGCCATACTCGCTGTTGTCATGATGTCCAATAGCCTCAGTACCATCGACATTGTTGAGCAGCAATCAGCTTATGGCATTCTTGGCTGGAACATCTGGCGTCAACCAATAGGCTTCTTAATCTTCTGGATTGCTGCCCTAGCAGAATGTGAGCGACTACCTTTTGACCTTCCGGAAGCAGAAGAAGAACTAGTTGCTGGTTATCAGACCGAGTACGCTGGTATGAAATTTGGTCTATTTTACATTGGTTCCTACATCAACCTAGTTCTCTCTGCCTTGCTGTTTGCTGTACTCTACCTCGGTGGTTGGGAGCTTCCAATTCCTATTCACCAACTAGCTAACTGGCTGGGTGCCAGCGAAACCAGTTCCTGGTTCCAGGTGATTGAGGCAGCTTTAGGAATTACCATGACCTTGCTCAAGGCTTACTTCCTAGTCTTTATTGCCGTTCTGCTGCGCTGGACACTTCCCCGCGTTCGCATTGACCAGCTACTTAATCTAGGATGGAAGTTCCTGTTGCCTGTGGGTTTGGTCAATCTACTACTGACCGCTGCACTTAAATTAGCATTTCCTTTTGCCTTTGGCGGTTAGTCAGTAGTCATTTGCGAAGACCGCAATTGACAGCAAAAAATAACTGACAACTGACAAAGGACTTTAAAAAGAGAGAGAGACACTTAGACTATGCTGAAGTTCCTTAAACAAGTTGGTGACTACGCCAAAGAAACCGTTCAAGCCGCTAAATACATTGGTCAAGGTCTATCTGTTACCTTCGACCATATGCAGCGGCGTCCTGTAACCGTGCAGTACCCTTACGAAAAACTTATCCCTTCTGAGCGGTTTCGCGGTCGGATTCACTTTGAGTTCGATAAGTGCATCTCCTGCGAAGTCTGTGTTCGGGTTTGTCCTATCAACTTACCAGTAGTCGATTGGGAGTTTGAAAAAGCGAGTAAAAAGAAAAAACTCAAGCACTATAGCATCGACTTCGGGGTCTGTATCTTCTGCGCTAACTGCATCGAATATTGCCCGACTAACTGTCTGTCTGCAACGGAAGAGTATGAACTTTCTACCTATGACCGCCACGAACTGAACTTTGACAACGTGGCAATGGGACGACTACCGTACAAGGTGACACAAGACCCGATGGTGACTCCCTTGCGTGAGTTTGCCTATCTGCCGAAAGGTGTGATAGACCCCCATAATTTGCCAACTGGCTCTAAGCGTGCAGGTTTGCCTCCAGAGGAAATTGCCAAGCAGCTAGAACCTAAGGAAGAAGAAGCCGCGACGAAATAGCCCTCAACAGGTTGCGGCGAGGATTCCCTTCTTCTGAACAAAGAGGAACTGCCGAACTGGGACAGGGGAAAAGGAAGGAAAAAACTTCTTCAAGGATTTGGGCAGGGTCTGAATTCTTGTCCATATCCTCCCAAACCCCATTTCAATGCTTAAGCTTTGTGCAACGTTTCTCAACCTTGTATAGGGAAGATATCTCGTCTACTCACTTTGGGAGTAGCCTGAAAGTCTGCGCTATGGGGGAAAATATTCAGGGTTGAAGCTAACACAAAGTTGCACATTGCGAGTCACAACACATTGCAAGGAGATTAAGTCACTGTGAATCTAGCCGAAGGGGTTCAGTTTGTTTCGTTTGGTCTACTATCGGGGATGATGATAGCGGCGGCGTTGGGGGTTGTCCTGCTTTCCAACATCGTCTACTCCGCTTTTTTACTCGGTGGTGTCTTCATCAGCATTGCTGGTTTATACCTGTTGCTGAATGCTGATTTTGTGTCGGCGGCACAAATATTAATTTATGTGGGAGCCGTCAATGTTCTGATTTTGTTTGCCATCATGCTGGTGAACAAACGAGAAGATTTTGCCCCGATCGCCAATCGCTGGATTCGCCAAGGGTCAACGGCTCTAGTTTGTCTCGGTTTGTTTGCGCTCCTCAGCACAATGGTACTGGCAACACCTTGGTCTATTTATACGGGTCCTGCGGTTGTTGGACAGAATTCGGTTGTGGAACTGGGTATGCACTTCTTTAGCGACTTTTTGCTACCGTTTGAGCTTGCTTCTGTTCTATTGTTGATGGCGATGGTGGGTGCAATTATCCTTGCCCGTCGGGATTACATTCCAGATGAGCTAATGCCTGAGGATAGCCAAGCAATCGCTGCTTCGACTTTACCAGAGCGTCCTCGCGAACTGGTCTCATCAAGTGGTGTGACTCCAAGGGCACGTTAAGGCACTTCATTCAAATTCTGTTTATAGCTGTAAAGATTCATGCAACTCCAACTCCAATACTTCTTACTTTTAGCGGCTGCTCTGTTTTGTATTGGCATTTATGGCTTAATTACTAGCCGCAATGCTGTCCGAGTGCTGATGTCGATTGAACTCCTATTAAATGCCGTGAACCTGAATTTAATGGCGTTCTCTAACTTCATCGACCCGCAAGAGATTAAAGGTCAGGTTTTTACAGTGTTTGTTATTACTGTAGCAGCGGCGGAAGCGGCAGTGGGTTTAGCGATCATTCTTTCGATTTACCGCAACCGCGATACGGTGGATATGGAGCAATTTAACCTCCTCAAGTGGTAAGTTAATATCCAGACTAACGTCCATATTGCGGAAGTTTGATAGTATGTAAGCGCCTGCCGAGAGTGGTGGGCGTTGTTGTTTTAAGGTATAGGCGCAAGAGTTGTTGATGTTTCATACTAATCCGAGTCAGCTACCCCCTTTTTCGGCAACCCATAAAACTTTGTAGAGACGTTCCGGCGGAACGTCTCTACGACTAGAACTTCCTTTCTTGGAGGGAACCTCCGAGAACCAGCATTACCCAATCCCTAATCCCTAGTTCACAATTGAGTCAAGCTTTCAGCAAGAGCGTAGCGCGGGTACATCCTCCTAGCCAACTCCAGCCAGAGGGCAATTGCTCCTCATTGGGAAGATAATGCGCCCAAGTGTTACCCTCGCTGTCTTGGTAAACAGTCTTAATCTCCACAGGGACTCTTGCTCCCCAAGGAGATTTTGCTAGAATCCTATCTCCGGGCTTGAAGACCTCACCGTTCGTGTTGGTGACACAAGAGAGCATCTTTGAGGACTTGTATTCCAATCGCTGTGGCTTCTTAATCTCCTGGCGACGGTCACTCAGCTCAACGTCTTCATGAGAAGAAGGCTCCACTTCTGGCTTGGCAGTTGCTGACTCTTCTGTCGTAGCTTCGCTATCTTGAGGTACAGACTGTTCTATGTTCTCGCTCTTGACTAGTAAGCGATTCGAGGCATCGTCAGCCGTTTCGCTAGAGTCTTGGGCTGAACTATCTGATAACTCTTGATTCACTTTGTCCGGCTCAGGCGTAACAGGGGTACTGAGTCCGGCAAGATGAGTTAGGTCAAGTTTTTTACGGTTTTGTTTTTTTGGTGGCATAAAAGTTTGAGCGCGGCACAAGGACATCTCGAACTTAGTTCAATATCAAGGGTGGTGGCTTCTAGTGCAGCGGGGCGGCAATAACTATCCAGTTGGACATTGGCTAAAAGGCTTACTGTACAAGCAATATTGCTTCTGCATAAGAGCCTCCTGCCTTCTTGCACTAGTCTGTTTGAGGTGTTGTAGGATTAAACTACGGCTAGTGCTAACATAGCCTTGACTTGCTCTAAGTTTGTTATAAGTTCATAGTTTTACAGTTAGTTAGCGTGAACTCAAGAGACCATAACGCTGTAACCCGACGTGGCTTGCCTAAGTGCTGTCATAGTTAGAACTAGATGTACGGATTTACCAGTGCAAAGCTCTTGTTCTGTTATCAAGTCTATACTTCCAAACTCTTTAACAGCCCATGATGACACAAACCGCTCTAATGTGGCGAGAGAAGTTAGGGATGGGCAAAAATTTAGAGAATTGTGACGATGCCTGTAAGCTAATAAGCCTTCAATTAGCAATTGAAATTATCGCTTGAGAGTAGAGGACTAAGGGAAGTCTTCCTTTCAATCCTACCCCTTCTCTGTTCCCCGTTCAAGAGCAAAATGCAACTTGAATGCACGTAGCTTATTCCTATAAATGGCAGTGTACGCTGTTGAATTTGACTAGTCAGGACTCAACATCCCATGCAGCTTGAAAGAAGTCTTGCTCACACAACATCGCATAGCGATACGTCGATTTTACCGAGGTAGTGAGGGTGGCGTACTGGTCAGTCAAACTTTCTAACTGTTGAGCTAATTTCTCAATCTCCTCATCGTTATAAGTGCGAATCCAGTCAGCATATTGATGTTCTGGAATTCCACCCTGAGCGAGTTTTTGACCTAAAAATGCATACAGACGCATACAGGGTGTCATTGCGGCTGTGATTAACCCAACGTCACTACCCCAAGCTGTTGCTAATAAAAAATCAGTGTAGCGGCGTGTTGCCATAGCGGGTTCAACGCTTCGCAAATCTACTCCCCATTCTGTAGCGTAACGTTCATGGAGTGTCAGTTCTTTGAGAACCCCTCCAGCAAGCGTATGAAAGGTATTAAATCCTTCCCAATCGAGAGCTTTGGCAGCAGCAATACTGTAAGCACGAGCAAATGCTTCCAGGAAAAAGGCATCTTGACCAACGTAGTAGGCAAATTTAGAACGGTCAAGGGTACCAGAACCAATGCCTTGGACAAAAGGGTTTTCAAGACAAGCTTGTGCAAGGTCTTGATTAAACTGCCATAAATCTGTGCTAATCGTCATATTGGCTTGTCGCAACTGAATTCCCTGTTTGATTGGGAGATGCTAACAGTTGCATAACTGAAGAAATTAGGTCTGTTCCAAATTTATATTCTACAGATAGATAGAGAGAAAACGTAACCATTATGGATAACACAAGCTTCTCTAGCATTCGACACACCTCCTTATTGCCACTGAATAACTACTAACTACGGCTATTTTCAATTGTCGTGATTTCTCTTTAGTTACAGGTGATCAAAGGGGATGAGGGCTAGTGATGCTTTGTTATAGATTAAGTGATACGAGTCATCGACGAGTAGTGTGTCTTTTTGGGTGCAAGTTAATGAGACGACGAAGCTTTGGACGTAGTGATTCGTTTAATGCTATATAAAGAGAAGATAAACATGGATTAAGAAAAATTTAGTTAGGTAAAAGCCTTTTACCAACTCGATTGAAGAATCTGCTCTCTGATTATCCTGAGAATTAGAGCAAGGAGGTTACTGTGGAATCTACCGTAAACTGTGCTGAAGCCTGCGTCAACGGCTGCATTTTAGGTGATAAATGCCCAAACAAGGAGTTTGCCGCAGATGCAACAAAGTTCATCAATGAGACTTCTCTAGACACTATGTTGAAGATTGCTGAGGAAGCACGAAGAAAGAAGCTGATGCAGCCACCCCAGTGGATTATTCCTGATTTCCCGGAGTAAAATGCGATCGCTCAGTTAGACCGAGAGATATACACCACTCCCAGAAAACTGGAAAAAGCGATCGCAACTTGAGACAAACAAGCGTTAGCAAGCTTACTCACACAAAGCCGCCGCATGATGATTAATGTGGTCTTCAATAAAGCTAGCGATAAAGTAGTAACTGTGGTTATAACCTTCCTGAAAGCGCAAGGTTAGCGGTTGACCTGCCTTTTCACAAGCTTGCTCAAATAGCTCAGGAAGCAACTGCTGCTTTTCTAGAAACGGGTCAACCGTACCTTGATCAATGAGAATTGGACGCTTAAAGCTAGATGTCAACACCAGTTCGCTAGCATCGTAAGCACGCCATGTTTCTTGGTCAGAACCGAGGTAGTTGCTGAAGGCTTTTTGACCCCACTGGCAACGCATTGGTGCCGCAATTGGTGCCAAGGCGGAAACGGATTTGTACTTTTCAGGGTTTTTTAAAGCACAAATCAAGGCTCCATGACCTCCCATCGAATGCCCAAAGATGCCTTGTCGCTCTGGTTTTACGGGGAAATGCTCAGCAATCAAAGCAGGTAATTCCTGCACAACATAGCTGTACATCTGGTAGTGCCCTGCCCAAGGTTCAACAGTTGCATCAACGTAGAACCCAGCACCTGTCCCAAAATCCCAATCATCATCTTCACCAGGAATGCCTGAGTTACGAGGGCTAGTGTCGGGTGCAACAATAATCAATCCATACTTAGCTGCAAACTGCTGCGCTCCTGCCTTCGCCATGAAGTTCTCTTCTGTACAGGTTAAACCTGAAAGGAAATAGAGAACTGGAATCCGTTCCGATTTCGCTTGGGACGGTTGGTAGATAGAAAATCGCATCTCACCCTTACAGGTTTGGGAGTCATGGCTATAAAAACCAACCGTACCACCGAAGCATTTATTTTCGGAGACGAGATTAGGGGCTGTGGACATGAGTAGTGTTCCTAGGGATTAATTGTAGGGGCACAGCATCATCATCAATCATCCTTAAACGAGATGTCTATACCTTGGAATCAATGCAAGCGTTTAAGCTACAAAGTTTGGGGTTGGTGCGGGTAGAGAGGAATGAAGTGAAGCCTTGGTGCAATTTGTATGCTCGATATTTTTGCGATCGCTTATCTTCACCCCCCTAGCCCCCCTTACTAAGGAGAGAAGTCAGCGCCCTGTATTGTCATAATGCTCAAGTATTCGCCAAGGAGATAAATTCATGGTTCAAACTATCCAAGCTCAAAATATAAATCTCAACGACTTAATCGAAAAATTTGGCTTAGAACGCAGTGATGATGAGCAGTTCTTTAGTGAGTGGCAGGATGATTTACCTGAACTCACGGATTCAGAAAAGCAAGCACTAGACGAGGTAAAAGCAGACTATCTCCACCTATCTAGGTATCCCATACTCGAACCCATCGTCAAACTCGTAGTGCTATCGCCCTTGTTGAAATGGGCAGGTTTTTATCGTGCGCCTTTTTACCTTACGGCTGAGAAAGAGGTAGAAATTGTGTCCGATGATGAGGGAACTCTTGTAAAGGGACGGCTTGACCTCCTGGTTTTTACCCCTCAGTTTTGGATACTTGTAATTGAGGCAAAAGCTGCAAAATACTCTCTGGAAGTGGGCATACCGCAAGCGCTAACTTATATGCTGGGTAATCCTAATTCTGAAAGACCTGCATTTGGATTTGTCACGAATGGTATTGAATTTAGATTCCTGAAACTTACAAAACAAGGCACCCCGAAGTATGCCCAGTCGTATCTATTCGCTCTTGATAGCAGAGATGATTTGTATACCGTTCTGAGAGTGCTAAAGCGGCTTGGTCACTTAGTCAACCAATAAAATTACCCCAGCTAGGAGTTAGGTTGACTAATATGTGATATTTAGTGACAAAGGCTGTGCGATCGCACCTGCGAACCCCGAAAGTGATCGCTATTCCTATGTTGACGTGCGTAAAACATTACCAATCCTCTCCTCCTGCTTCCCTACTTCCCCTCAATCATCATCTGCCGATCGCACCACTCCAAAACCCGATTCCATGCCCACCAGCAATCAGGGTCTTTAAACTGACGCTGGCAAGCTTGGCTACTGATATAACCAACATGACCACCGTAAGCGGTTAGCATCAAGTCAATTGCTGGGTTGTTAGCACAGGCAGCTTGCAAGTCCGGGACAATCGTTGGCTCAAACAAGGGATCGTCGGCAGCATATAAGATTAGAGTTGGTTTTTTGAGTTGAGGTAACAGATGCAGACCACTGCTAGCGTCGTAGTACTCTTCTACCGATGAGAAGCCTAATCGCTCAATGACCAGTTCGTGATCGAAACCCCAAATACTATTAGCTCGTTCGATTGCGTCTCGGTCTATTTTTCCAGGGTGAGCCTCATAAATCCGCCAAGCTAGTTTTTTGAGTTGTTTTGCGATCGCTTGTTCCAAACGTCTGCCCCATCTGTCTTTGACTAAATAATTTAGCGATCGATTGGAATCCAAACTCGGACAAATCACCGCACCACCACCAATTTCTGACTCAAGAAGCTCTAAATCCTCTCCCCAGGTCGCAATTGTTTGTGCCGCTTTAACACCCCATAATGCCAGTTGTCCCCCCAGAGAGAACCCTGTAAACCAAAAAGGGGCTGGACAACCCATTGCCTTAGCCTCTGCCGCAATGCGGACAAAATCTTCTCCCTCGTATAAGCCATCAGAAGTCAACGTTGGAGATAAATCAGCCGTTTTGCCGTGGGCACGCCAGTCGAAGAGAACCACCGCATACCCTCTAGCACACGCCTTACGCTCTAGTAGCCTTAGAAACCACTGGTTATCCAAATCACCTGTAATCCCATAGGTGCCAATAATCGTGGCTCTAGGGTTCTCCGGTATGGCAACAATCCCAAAAATCGGCACTCCAGAAGCCCCGGTAAAGATTTTCTCTTGGTAAGTCGGTTCCGGATCTATCGCGAACTTTTTGTAATCACGACTACCCCGCAAAGACGTGTAGAGAGTCATTGACAAACCATTTGCAAGCCACCAAGGGGGAGTGTAGACAGGATGGGTCATAAAGGAATAGTAA
Organism: Symplocastrum torsivum CPER-KK1; assembly: GCA_019358875.1. Taxonomy (GTDB): domain Bacteria; phylum Cyanobacteriota; class Cyanobacteriia; order Cyanobacteriales; family Coleofasciculaceae; genus Symplocastrum; species Symplocastrum torsivum. The sequence goes on along the minus strand of JAHHIF010000036.1, from coordinate 12,495 downwards.
AGTTAGAGGACAAACATGACTGACTGTTCGTAGTCACTCGCGGTTAAAGAAATGATGAAAACAAGAATCAATTCGCTTGCTTCGGGCTAAAAGGCTTGCAAATCTTAGCTTGTACCTCAGAATATTTTGAATCCCTACATATTCTTTAGAAATAATTTAGAATCAGCCATTATAATCGGTGAAGTATTCTGACTTTTTCTTTCCAGTTCTTATTGAACGTTAACAAACACACCTCAAATCAACCTCTTAAGTGATGCCCCGGATACTCGTCATCGACGACGACCCTGCAATTTCAGAATTAGTCTCCATCAATTTGGAGATGGCTGGTTACGAAGTTAATCAAGCAGCAGATGGCATCAAGGGTCAGGCGCTAGCCCTGCAACTTCAGCCAGACCTGATCATGCTTGACTTAATGCTGCCCAAGGTAGATGGTTTTACCGTCTGTCAACGACTCCGCCGGGATGAGCGCACGTCTGACATTCCAGTACTGATGCTGACAGCCTTGGGTCAAACCCAAGATAAGGTGGAAGGCTTTAACGCTGGTGCCGATGATTACCTGACGAAGCCATTTGAGCTTGAAGAGATGCTGGCACGGGTGCGAGCCTTACTACGACGCACAGACCGGATTCCCCAAGCGGCGAAGCACGCAGAAATTCTTAACTACGGGCCTTTGACCCTCGTGCCAGAACGGTTTGAAGCAATTTGGTTTGATGTGACGGTAAAACTGACGCATCTGGAGTTTGAGCTACTACATTGCCTACTCCAGCGCCACGGTCAAACCGTTTCTCCAAGCGAAATCCTCAAGGAAGTGTGGGGCTACGATCCCGATGACGACATCGAAACAATCCGGGTTCATGTCCGCCATCTGAGAACCAAGCTAGAGCCTGACCCACGCCATCCTCGGTACATCAAGACAGTATACGGAGCAGGTTACTGCTTAGAGTTGCCTAATGGTGAACAGCAAACGACAGATGTTGACTCAGTGACGGTCTAAGACATGGACATAGTCATCAATTTAGTTAGGGGTAGACCTTCACCACACTAACGTCCCTAACAACTGTCCTTAGTACCTTAAGTGCCACGATACCGAAAACCTCTGGTGGCGAAACAAGTCCAGTGAGTACATGAAAAAAGCCAGTGTTAGGTAGGTAAAGACCTCGAAACACTGGCTTAATAAGAAGTTCAAGTCAATTAAGACGTGATAATCTAGAGCGCTCTGCTTTGGCATTTGCCAAAGCTCAAACCTCACTACAGCTAGGGAGCAAGGGCACTGCCTCGCAGCAAGCTACCAATAGTCTTAGCGGTAATCTTCATCTGGATGAGAGGATTAGCTGGGACTACCGTTTTGTAGAGGTAGCTATCGAAGGTTAGTCGCTGGACATCTCGGTCGGCACACATCTCGACAAATGCTTCACGAGTGGCATCGGAGCGATAGAAGACAGTTTGTAGAATATCCAGGACTTTGTAGGTGATGCCGTACTTCTTATCCCAACGCTTCAGGTAGAGCTTAAGGTCGGCTTCTGTAGGAATGCGAGTCCCACCATTGGAGGTTTCAACAATCGTCTCCGCACACATCCGGGCGGATTTTGCGGCAAAGTAGATGCCTTCACCGGAAGACTTCGTAACCGTACCAGCGGCATCTCCCACGAGAGCAACCCGACCAACAACACGGCGAGGTCTGGGATGTTCGGGAATTGGGTGAGCCTCAACTTTAATAATTTCACCACCAGCTAGGCGTTTGGCCGCACGAGCGCGAATACCCGCTTGCAGTTTTTTGATGTCAGCTTTGTTGACCTTCATCGTGCCAGTCCCAACGGCAACGTGGTCGTATTTAGGGAAAACCCAGGCGTAGAAGTCGGTAGAGACATCGTTACCGACATACATTTCAGCTAGGTCTTCGTAGTACGCCATCTTGTCTTCTGGCAGACGAATCCGCTCTTGGAAGGCGATCGCATAATTATAATCCCCAGCATCAATCGCTTTAGCGACACGAGAATTCGCGCCATCGGCACCAATCACAAGGTCTACTTTCAGTGTCTTTGGCGTTCCTTCCAAACTTCCGTCTGAATGGTCAGCGTAGTGGAGGGTATAGGGATCGGAATCTTTGAGTGGAATATCAAGTTTGTGAACTGTGCCATTAATCAACTTTGCCCCTAATTTGGCGGCGCGATCGCGCATGAAGCCATCAAGCACCTCGCGGCGGCACATCCCAATATATTCGTGTTCTTTTTCAATATTGATATCGACTTCGACATTCGATGGTGAGATCATCTTCATCTTTCTCACCCGTCGGTCAATGATTTCTGGTGGTAGGTCAAACTCACTCACCATACACAGTGGAATTGCACCGCCACAAGGCTTAGCATTGTCGAGCTTGCGCTCAAACAAAAACGTTTCGATTCCGGCTTTTGCTAAAGTCTCGGCGGCAGAAGAGCCTGCTGGGCCTGATCCAACAACAGCAACCCTTAGTGCTGGCATGTTTTCTCCCAATCAATCTTTGAGCTACGGACTGCATGGTATCACGGACTTTCGGGTTATCTAACCAACATCGTTAGATATCCGCTCAAGTTGAAATACACCTTAACAACTAAGCGCAACACAGCTTAACAATTAGTGTGGTGACTAATCAGTGATCTTCAAACACAGGCGTAGTAATCCAGAGCTTTTTTCCTCTGAACCGATTGAACAGTCTAAACTCCTAGTTATGGCTAGCTGAAGCATACTTAGGTCAAATCAGAAGGGGCTTAACAATGTCAAAGTGGCAGAGTTTAACCCAATTGTGGAAAAGCCGCTCTCATCAAGGGTGGCAGCCTCGGAATTTGCTGGTGCTGCTAATCATCGGCAGCACAACTTTGGCAGTAAGCACAACCGCTATCTTGAGCTATCAAGTCGTGCGAGAGTTGCTCTTGGGCAACTTAAAGCAAAATGCCTTGTTGCGAGTTCAGGTCGGAATTGACGAAATTGATAATTGGCTAGTCACTCGGAAGGCTGAGATTGCAATGCTTGCCAATACTCCTACATTTCGGACGATGGATTGGTCGGTAGCTGAGCCTTATCTCACATCCGAAGCGTCACGGCTGAAGGACTTCTACTTTTTTGCGATGATTAACCCCGATGGTTCTCAAAACACCACCGGAAAGGGTCGAGCGAAGAATGTAAAAGACCGCGAATACTTTAAGCGAGCAATGTCTGGACAAGTATATGTGAGCGATCCCGTTATTAGCCGCACCCACAATGGGGCGACAGTGCCAATGGGCGCTCCCGTGTGGTCAATTCCTCCTGCTCAGAGACGACCAATTGGGATAATTGGGGCGGCAATTAAAATAGATCGGATTGTTGAGGTAGTAAACCGTCTGAAATATGGCTCTGGTAGTTACGCCTTTGCCCTCACCTCAGAAGGAATGCCAATTGTCCATCCGAATGCCAGAGTAATGGGAACATGGGAAAAACCAGCTCCCAGTTTTTTGCAAGCGAGCGACCCGAATTTACGGCACATTGCCACAAGAATGATCGGCAAGCAGCGGGGAATTGAGCTAGTGCAGCTAGCTGGCGATTGGGTTTATGTTGGCTATTTGCCCCTGCACGAAGCGGATTGGTCGATCGCGTTGGTGATTCCCAAACACAATATTGAATCCCAACTGAGTGCCCTCAATTTGTTGGCAACAGTGGTGGGGGGACTACTAGCGATCGCGACTCTGGCAGGATTACGGCTTGTGCTAGTATCTGAGCGTTCTCGCGCCCGTGCGTCTCAAGAAGCCCTGCTCAACCGCTTGATCGAGCGGATTCGTGCTTCCTTAGAGTTGGATCACATTCTGCAAGCAACAGTGGAAGAAGTGGGAACCCTGCTGCAACTAGAACGAGCGGTTTTTGGCTGGTATGAACCCACAGAGCTTTCCTTGGAGATTCAGCGGGTTTACTGTCAGGAAAATCTGTTGCCGCAAGTCGGACGGTTCTCTGTGCCACCAGATTTTGAGGTGCGAACTCAACGAGGTGAGACGATACAACTCCAAGAAGTCAAACCAAGTCCTCAACCCATTCATCTAGAACTCAAGGCTCAAAGCTATTTAGCTCTCCCCGTTCGTGCTGAAAATGAGCTGATAGCCTATTTAATTTTGGTCAGAGACACCAATTGGTTCAGTCTTGATGGAGAAAAGGAACTGTTGCAAGCCGTTGCTGACCAACTCGCGATCGCAATTACCCAATCTCACCTTTACCTCCAAACAAAGGAACAAGCCCAACGGCTTGACCTCGCTTTAGACCAGTCGGCACTTGTAGCGATTACTGACCCCAACGGAATAATCACCCATGTCAACGACAATTTTTGTCAACTCTCCCAATATTCCAGTGAAGAACTCATCGGGCAAGACTACCGCTTGCTCACTGCCGATAATCATTTCCAAGAATTCGCTCAAAAGCCGTGGCTAACCCTTGCTAGGAAGAAAATCTGGAAAGGAGAAGTCAAGAATCGGGCTAAAGATGGGACAGATTACTGGCTAGATACCACTATTTTTCCTTTCCTCAATGCCAAAGGGAAGCCGATTCAATACTTGGCAGCATCCTTTAATATCACCTCACGTAAGGAAACAGAGGCAGCACTGCGCCAAAGCGAGGCGCGATTCCGGCTAGCCGTTGATAACTTTTCTCACCCATTTATCATCTACAACGCTAAGCGGCAGTTTCAGTTTGTCAATCTTGAGGGACTAAAGCGCACCGAAAAGCCTTTGGAAGAACTTATCGGTCTTACTGACGAGGAAATCTGGTCTGGTGAAATCACTTCCAAGTATCTGCCGATTCTTGAGCGTGCTGTGGAAACTCGAACCATTCAAACAGGTGAATGTGATATCACTTTACCTAGGGTTGGTTCGTTTACGATAGTTGTCAATTATGTACCACTGCTAGATGAACAAGGGGAAATTTCTCAAATTCTTGGGATTACCCAGGATATTACCGATCGCAAACGAGCAGAATTTGCCCTTCAACAGCTTAATCAAGAACTAGAACAGCGAGTCCAACAACGGACAACGGAGTTAGAGCAGACTAACGCCCGACTGCAAGCTGAAATTAGAGTGCGCGAGCAAGCAGAAGCAGACTTGTGGGAGAGTCAACAACAGCTACAGGCAATCCTGGATAACTCACCAACCTTCATTTTCGTAATCGATAAGCAGAACAGGCACCTACTGAGCAACCGCAGCTACGAAAACCTGTTGTCCACGACTCATGAGCAACTAATTGGTAAGAGCATCTATGAAGTTTGGGGTGCTGAATTTGCTGAGGCTTACGCCACCATTAACAAACAAGTCCTCGACCAATGCCTCTCTATCGAAACAGAAGAAGTTGCCCCTCTTGATGATGGGATACACACCTACCTTGTTAATAAGTTTCCTCTACTTGATGCCAATGGTGTCCCTTATGCAGTTTGTGGCATTTCCACCGACATTACTGAGCGCAAGCGAACCGAACAGAAACTAGAGCAACTAACGACGGATTTAAAACGTTCCAATCAGGAATTAGAGCAGTTTGCTTATGTCGCTTCTCACGACTTGCAAGAGCCATTGCGAGCGATAACGGGTTTCACTCAACTTCTGAGGCAAGACTACCAAAACCAGCTAGATGAGTCAGCTCAGGAATACATGAGTTATATCGTAGATGGCGCAACGCGAATGCAGCAGTTGATTCAAGACTTGCTCACCTATTGTCGTTTGGGTACTGACCATCAAGGAGTTGCCGCGATTGACTGCAATGCTGTGGTGCGTCAAGCGATCGCAAATTTGGAAGTAGCGATCGCTGACAGTAACGCCACCGTTACTCATGAGTCTCTACCAACGATTAAGGCAGACAAAACTCAACTCATACAGCTATTCCAAAATCTGATTAGCAACGCGGTTAAGTTCCACCGTGATGAGCCACCCGAAGTACACATTCAAGCACAATTGAGAAATCAGGAATGGCTCTTTTTCGTGCGTGATAACGGAATTGGCATCGAATCTAAGTATCTTACGCGGATTTTTGAGGTTTTTAAACGTCTCCATAGCCGTACCGAGTTTTCTGGTACTGGCATCGGGCTGGCGATTTGTAAAAAGATCGTAGAGAGTCATAGTGGCAGTATCTGGGCAGAATCACAGCCCGGACTAGGAACCACTTTTTACTTTAAAATACCCCTAGCTCCTCCCCAAGGTGAACTCTAAGCTAAAAACCCTCCTACTATGTCCAACACACCGATTCGCATCCTATTGGTGGAGGATAGCCCTAGTGATGCTACTTTGCTGCGCCAAGTTTTCTCTCGCTTAGAGAAGGAAGGTTGGGACTTGGTACATGTTGAGCGGCTAAGTAATGCTATCCAGGCTTGCCGCAATCTCACAGTTGATGTGGTTCTCTTAGACCTGATTCTCCCAGACTCTGATCGATTAGACACGCTAGTCGAGTTCCATACAGCCGTACCCGATATCCCCGTTGTGGTGCTGACGGTGGTTAATGATGAGGAACTTGCCCTACAAGCCGTAGCACAAGGGGCGCAGGATTATCTCTTTAAGGAGCAAATCACTACTCAATCGCTTGTCCGTGCTATCCGTTATGCGATCGAGCGCGGGCATATTCTCAAGCAGCTACAAGCGAGTGAACAACGCTTTCGAGTGGTTTTTGACCAAACCTTTCAATTAATGGTGCTGTTGACACCCGAAGGAAATCTTCTGGAATTTAACCAGGCTGCCCTTGACTTCAGTCACGCTAATCAAGAAGATTGTCTGGGTCTGCCGCTATGGGAGATGAAGTGTTGGAATTACTCCCAAGCTAGTCAAGAGTGGTTGCAAACAGCTATTGCCAACGCCCGTGATGGTCATTTGGTTCGCGATGAAATCCAGGTGCGGGACGCTCTTAACGTAATGGTGTGGGTTGATTTTTCCCTTAAGCCATTAAAAGACGAAACCGGGAAAGTGGTGATGCTGATTGGGGAAGGCAGAGATATTAGCGACAAGAAACGAGCTGAAACAGAAATTATTAACGCATTGGAACAGGAACGCGAACTCAACCAACTTAAATCAGACTTAGTTTCAGTTGTTTCCCACGAATTCCGCACACCACTAACCACTATCCGCTCCTCCGCAGAACTTTTGGAGCGTTATTGCCGGGATGTCATGGATGAGAAAAAAAGCAAACATTTTCAGCGAATTCGAGCTGCTATTAATCAGACAATTCAGTTACTGGATGATGTGCTGCTCATCGGTAAGGCAGAGGCTGGCAAAATGGAGTTTAAGCCCGTTGCTATAGATTTAGTAGAGTTCTGTCGTAACTTAGTTGAAGAACTCCGGAGCAATTTCAACAGTCATCACAGTCTTACCTTTACCTGTCAAGGAGAATGCTCTAATGCCTGCCTGGATGAGAACCTCCTGCGACCAATTCTGACCAATCTGCTCTCTAATGCGGTTAAATACTCTCCTAAAGGTGAGACAGTGAATTTTGAACTCGCCTGTCAAGATGAGGTAGCGACATTCCGTATTCAAGATCAGGGTATGGGAATTCCGCCAGAAGACCTCTCTCGATTGTTTGAGTCTTTCTATCGAGCTAGCAATGTCGGCTCAATCCAAGGTACGGGGTTAGGACTATCGATTGTTAAAAAGTCTGTAGACTTGCATGGCGGTCAGCTTGCTGTAGAAAGCGCTTTGGGTATCGGTACAACGTTTACAGTGATGCTGCCGCTCACTAGTTATGCCATAGGCAGCTAGGCGATAAGGCTAAACTCAATAGTTATCGCGTTGATTTGTGCTATAAGACTACAGTAATCCTCTCAGGGAATCGGTAATTCATTGTCATAGCGGTCAACAAGCCGAAAGCACTTTTTATAGCAATCAGCAGTCAGCTTTGGGCGGTCAGCTTCCAGTGAAATAGGCTCCGGTTAAGGAACTCGGCTTCCGATGATGTCCTAACCTCAGTGGCTACTGCTATAGATAGGCTCTTGGCGATCGCGCCACACCACCAAAGATAATAGAAAGCTTCATCAAGAGGTTCATCACCGTGGCTATTGTTGTTGAAAATGTATCCAAACGGTTCGGTAGTTTTCAAGCTGTTGACCAAGTAAATTTAGAGATCAAAAGCGGCTCCTTAGTTGCCCTTTTGGGGCCATCCGGGTCGGGGAAATCCACATTACTGCGGCTGATTTCTGGCTTGGAGATGCCCGATAGCGGCAATATTTGGATTACTGGCAAAAACGCCACTCACCAAAATGTGCAAGACCGCGAAATTGGGTTTGTCTTTCAGCACTACGCTTTGTTCAAGCACCTAACGGTACGCAAGAACATTGCCTTTGGCATGGAAATTCGTAAAATGCCCAAGGCAAAAGTCAAGGCGCGGGTAGAGGAATTGTTGAAGCTAGTACATTTGGAGGGAATGGGCGATCGCTATCCTTCTCAATTATCCGGTGGTCAGCGACAGCGGGTTGCCTTGGCACGGGCGTTAGCAGTGCAACCGCAAGTTTTGCTCTTGGATGAACCCTTCGGAGCCTTAGATGCCAAAGTGCGTAAAGATTTACGCGCTTGGTTACGTCGCCTTCATGATGAAGTCCATGTCACAACAGTTTTCGTTACCCACGACCAAGAAGAAGCGATGGAAGTGGCGGATGAAATCGTCGTAATGAACAAAGGACAGGTAGAACAGGTAGGGACACCCGCAGAGATTTACGATAACCCTACCTCGGCGTTTGTGATGAGTTTCATTGGTCCGGTAAATGTCTTGCCTAGCACATCCCGGATTTTCCAGGATGGCGGCTTTGATTCTGCTAATCCAGAAATTTTCTTACGTCCTCACGATGTCATTGTAGAAACAACATCCAATGGTGCTAGCGCTAAAGCGAGAGTAACGCGGGTGATTCATCTGGGTTGGGAAATTCAAGCTGAGTTAACCCTAGAAGATGGTCAGGTCGTTACAGCACATTTGTCGCGGGAACGGTTTAAAGAGTTGAAGCTGGAGCCACAGCAGTGGGTGTATGTTAAGCCCAAGGATGCTAAGGCTTTCCCCCTACACTACTCAATTTAGAATTAGGAGCATGGATTTATTGATCTCTAACGCTCTTCTGTCAGTCTCGGAAAATCACGCTCAAAGTAAAAGCTTGAGAGCTTTTCCACATAACGATTTGAGGGGTGAGTTTCTATCAGAAACTCAAAAATGTAGACCAATTGGGAAAACTCACGTCCTATCAGGATTACAGCCTTTGCGATCACCTAGACTGACAGAAGAGCGCTAATTCCTAGGAAAGGGGCATGGCAGGGTACTGCCCCTAAGGGTTTTGAATTTTGTAAATTATTGAATCCACCTTGCTGATTGAATTGAGTTCATGACGAACAGTACGCAAAGATAAGGTTTCAGCTTTAATGTATATCCAGGGATAGTTGTTTGTAGCTGATCGCCAATTTCAAAAAATCTGAATGCAAGTTGTTATGAACTGGTTTCGTCTGTTTCGTAGAAAGCGACCTAATTCTGGGTTAAGCTCGGTTTCCCCAAAGTTGGGTTTAAGACAGTGGCAGTCTATTGGGCAATTCTTAGGCTTATCCATTGCTTGCTGTGCGCTAATTGTCAGTTGTGGGGCACCAAAAACATCAACCCCGGTTGGTTCCTCTAGTCCAGCCACTGGCGCTAGTAGCGATCGCATTACCGTCGGCTCAATCGAGAAGCCACGGACACTTGACCCTGCCGATGGTTATGAAGTAGCAATTAGCGACATCATCACCAATTTAGGCGATCGCCTTTATACCTACGTCGGAGACACCGACAAGATCGAGCCACAACTTGCCACCGCAATGCCCAAAGTGAGCGCGGATGGTCTAACCTACACCATCCCTATACGCCAAGGTGTCACGTTCCACGATGGGGAACCGTTCAACGCCAAAGCAATGGCATTTTCCCTAGAACGGTTTAGCAAAAACGGCGGTAAACCCTCAGCACTGCTCTCCGACGTTATGGAATCAGTGGAAGCGACTGGGGATTACGAACTTACGATTAAACTTAAAAGCCCCTTTGCACCCTTCCCATCGCTATTAGCTTTCTCTGGAATGTCTGCTGTCTCGCCCAAAGCTTACGAAATTGGGGAAGGGAAATTTAAGCCAAATGAGTTTGTAGGAACAGGGCCGTATAAACTCGTTTCGTTTAATCCCAACCTCGTTAAGCTTGATGTTTTTGACAAATATTGGGGAGAAAAACCAGCCAATCAAGGAATTGACTTTCAATCTCTAAGTAGTTCCGCCAACTTATATAATTCCTTTGCAACAGGTGCATTAGACATTGCCTATCGAGACTTGGACTCTTCACAGGTTGTCAGTCTCAAAAATGATGCCCAATCCAAAGGATTTCAGGTTGTAAACAAGCCAAGTACTCGTGTTGACTACCTGGTGCTAAATGTCAAGCAAAAGCCACTCGATCAGGTAGAAGTAAGACAAGCGATCGCGGCAATGATTGACCGTCCCCTAATTATTGAGCGTGTCTACAAAAACCTCGCTGAACCCTCCTACAGCATCGTTCCCAACAGCTTTGAAACCAACGTACCCGCGTTTAAAGAACCTTATGGCGACGGCAATGTAGAAAAGGCGAAAGAACTCCTAACGAAAGCCGGATTTTCTAAAGAAAAACCCTTTGTGTTTGAGATTTGGTACTCCTCTAGTAATTCAGAGCGAGAGCAGATGGTAACCCTCCTCAAAGAGTATGCCGCCCAAAGACTCGATGGGATTATGCAAGTCAAACCGCAACCCGTCGAATCGACCACACTTTTCGCTAACGTTGCCAAAGGAATTTATCCGAGTTATTTAGTGGCTTGGTTCCCAGACTTTGGCGATGCCGATAACTACGTTAGCCCTCTATTTGCCTGCAACAAAGGGTCAGCAGCAACAGGTTGTGAGGAAGGTGCAAGTCAAAGCCAAGGCTTCTTCTACTACAACGAAAAAATTAATCAGTTGATTCAGGCTGAACGCAAAGAACAAAACACCGAAGCCCGCAAAAAAATCTTTGCTGAGATCCAAACCTTACTGGCACAGGATGTCCCTTATGTTCCCTTTTTGCAGAAAGTTGACTACGCCTTTGCCCAAAAGCCCATAAAAAACGTTGAACTTAACCCAGTTCTTGGTTTGTCCTTCTGGGAGGTAGATAAACAAGCCTAAAAATTAGGGATGGGGAGATGGAGTGATCAGTGAAAAACTCCCAAAGTTTATGTATATTAACTTCCTACCTCCCCACCTCCCACTCTCCCACTCTCCCCACCTCTTCACCTTCCCAATAAAATGTCTCGTTCTCGCGCCCTACAGTATTACGTCCTAACCCGGCTACTTCTTGCCCCTCTCATGATGTGGACAATCGTCACGATTGTCTTTCTGCTGCTACGTGCCACCCCAGGCGATCCAATTGATGCCGTTATCGGTAATCGCGCTCCCGATAGTGTCAAAGAAGCATTTCGCGAACGCTTAGGGCTAAACAAACCTTTGCCGTTGCAGTACCTTAGCTATTTAGGAGATTTGCTGCGGTTGGATTTAGGCAGTTCAATTACTGATCAGGGTCGAGATGTTTGGGAAGTAATCCAGCAGTACTTTCCAGCTACCGTAGAAGTAGCGGTGTGCAGCATGATTGTGGCGTTGACTGTTGGGGTTGGCATTGGTATTCTTTCTGCTTCTCGCCCTGGTACCGCTTTTGACGTTGGGGGACGCTTGTTTGGGATTATCACCTATGCGCTTCCTGTCTTTTGGGCGGGCATGGTGTTGCAATTAATCTTTTCTGTACAGTTACGTTGGTTCCCGATTGGTGGGCGTTTTCCCCCCTCAGAAGTCGCTCCGGTTGGGCCAACGGGACTGTATTTAGTTGATAGTCTCCTCAGTGGTAATTTGGCTCAGTTTTTCACCACGCTCTACTATCTCACTCTGCCGAGTTTGACGTTGGGGATTCTTCTCAGTGGGATTTTTGAGCGCATTGTTCGGGTAAATCTCAAGCAGACACTCCAAGCAGATTATGTAGAAGCGGCTCGTGCTAGAGGGATTCAAGAAGGCAAAATTCTCATCAGCCATGCCTTGAAGAATGCTTTGATTCCGGTTATTACAATTATGGGCTTGACCTTTGCCTCTCTACTGGGGGGTGCTGTTTTGACAGAGGTAACCTTCTCTTGGCCGGGACTTGCCAATCGGCTGTATGAGGCAATTGAGCTGAGAGATTACCCAACTGTGCAAGGAATTATGGTGTTTTTTGGAACCATTGTCGTTGTCGCGAGTATCGCGATCGATATTATTAATGCTTTAATTGACCCACGTATCCGCTATTAATTGACTAAGAAAGGCAGAAGGTAGGCGGCAGAGGGCAGAAGGTTTATTACTGGTATGTGGTCGTTTGCGTCGTTACATCTGTCCTAACCCATTCGTGACAAGTTAAGGCAAAGTAATTGTTGTCAATGAGACAATATACTTAATTTTCTAGCTAACGAGAATGATAATCAAACAGTGAGGGGGAGGAGGTATAGGCTAGCAGTACTAGCCTATA
>JAHHIF010000049.1 GCA_019358875.1 Symplocastrum torsivum CPER-KK1 | reverse complement strand
GGCTGATGCTTAATTTCTCAGTTTCTTGATTGGAGCGTGACACGGCTTCATCCCCTATAGCTTTACTAATAAGAATCCTACTACCTGATCTCAGCGGTAAGCTTTTTCTCGGAAATCACCTTAGTTGTTGGTTGTTAGTCGTTAGTGGGAAGCCTACTAACGATTAATTGCTAATCTTCAATCTGCTTAACTGATACTTCTACTGCCTCAACATCAATCGTACCGGGAGGTGTCAAACGGTTAAAATGCCCCTGTTCGACTCGTAGGGGTTCTCCACAACTGGGACATTGACATTCCGTTTGGTTAAACCCAGTAAACTCATAGGTACAAACTGGGCACTTATCTTCAACGAGATTGCGTCTCAACCACCAGCGAAACACAAACCACCCAATTACAGGTGAAATCAGTACTAATCCAATCAGAATCAAGAACCCGTTGACCACCCAGCCCAAGCCAACCGCTCCTAGCAACAAAAACGTTGTTAAGAGCGTGAGCCAACAGCCCATGCCAGATAGGTTAAGCCGAAAAGTTTTAGGGATGTCCTGGTTCACAGTAACGAAGATTTCATGACGGTATGGAGATATCTCCATCCTAGTTCAGATTCGTCTTTACCTGAGATTGGGAATTGGGAATTGGGAATTGGGAATTTCAAGAGTCTTTGTCAACAACCCTCCTCTAAGAAAATAGGTAGGAAGAGCAGAGGAGGCTCCCGGAGGCAGGGGGAGAAGAATTTTTATTTCAACGTTCGTGAGGCGTCTCATGGTGCTTAATCCTTAACAAGGAAGTTCCCCATTCCCTATTCCCTATTCCCCATTCCCCCTATTTAGAAACTGTTTTAACTGCCGAGTGAGTGCTTCTTTCCCAAATCGGGTAAGGGATTGTTCTCGTAACCACTGACCATTACAGCGCTGATCGTCGCCTTTAAGAATTTCGATACAAGCAGAAGCAACCGCTTCGGGGTCTCTGTGGGGGACTTGCCAGCCAATATGCCCATCCTGTAAAGGGTCAGCGGAACCATCAGCATCACCCCCCAGTACTGGTTTACCGCAAGCCATTGCTTCTAGATAGACAATGCCAAAGCCTTCTTGGGAGGGCATGATGTAGGCATCAGCAAGGCGGTAGTGTTCTACAAGATCGGCGGTGGGGACGAAACCCGCAAAGATAACGCGATCGCTAACTTCCAAATCTTTCGCCAATTGTGCTAGTCTTGGTTGGTCATCGCCACGACCAATGACTAGATATTTAACATTCGGGAAAACTTTTGCGATCGCAGGTATTGCTCGAATGGTAACATCGACACCTTTGTAAATATCACCCGACCACAGTCGCGCTACGGTCATCAGCACCTTGGCACCCGCTATACTATAGCGTGCGATTAATTCGGGTGACTTAGAGCCAGGGGTAAAGACATCGCCATCCACTACACAAGGCAACATCTGGACTTTCTGGGTATCCAAGTCATTAGCCGCACAAAGGCGATCGCGACTATAACGGCTAATTGTCCAAATTTCTGTCGCTGCTGCTAGGGCACTATGTTCACGATTTGGCAAGCGATACCAAACTTCTTTCCCATAGGTCAATACTGTATAGGGAACACCCCGCCATTGACACAATAGCTGAGTTAGTGGTGCTAGCTTAATATGTCCACAGTAAACATGACTAGGACATCGCCGCCACAAACACCAACCAAGTGCCACGGCTAACCTCAAACGGCCTAGTAGAGGTAGCCGAGTTTCCAGGTAATGAAATTTAAGTGAGTAGGTATCCAAGGGATTTTCGCAGTTAGGACTATCCCTGAGCAAAAACACCTCAGCTGTAGTTTGTCCTGTTTGAGAAGTTAGGGACAAGTAGGCTTGTAAAATATCTTTGACATAGGACTGAATGCCTCCTTCACACTTAAAAATTTCTAGAAAAATAAAGATGTGGTCAGTTGTGCCTTTAATCGTCTGACCTCCAAATTTCCTAACTGTTTAAGATAGACTTTCATGGGGATTACTCACGAACGTTGCGATGAAAATTCTTCTTCCCTACTACCTAACACCTATCTTCAACTTAGACACCATGAGACGAAAGCTCACAACAAATGGATGAAAATCCTTCTGCCTTCTGCCTTCTGCCCTCTGCCTTATTTTCAAGTTAGAGGCTACTGCAAATCAATAGACAATTCCTACCATCTTGACAGCGTTCATAGATAACGTGATCAGCAAGGCGTCTAAGCAGAAACCACCCATACCCACCAATGCAGAGAGTTCCTGGCATAGGTTCCACTAAATTATTTGGATCAAAAGGCTCTCCATAATCCCAGATACGAATTTCTATCCGCTCATCCCAGATAGCTAGCTCGATTTCAATTGCTGTTTCGGAGGGTAATTTGTGATGAGCATGGCGAACAGCATTAGTAAATCCTTCTGTCAGAGCTAAATTCAAGTGAGCGAATGAATGAGAAGATCTGTTGATCCGAGAGATATAGTTTGAACAATTTTGTGCAAACCATCCGTTTAAGTCAGTGATGACATTCAGATCGCTTTTGACTTTGAGGCGCTCAAATAATAACATCCCTTTGCTCGACTTTTTGCTGAGCCTACCTTACAGCAGCTTACTAGAAATTGAAAAGTAAACAACCATATTACCGATTGTTTTAAATAATTACTATTAACCTAAAGATAAGAGCAAAAAAACTTAGCTTGCTCTGTAAACTCCCATCAAGTGGCTTTTAGTAAATTCTGCACGGATACTAGTGATGCTGATTTTGCATAGACACCCTGAGCTTTTTGTAGAGCAGCTCCCTCTCAAGTAGGATAGTTTTCCAACTGAGGTAGTTATGTATCGCTAATTTAATGCTACCTCAATAGGTATAAAGAAGAATATTAATAAAAATAAATATAGAGGAATGTTTTCAATTTGAATTGACTAACAAATTTGATAGCATGAATGATGAAGGGTGCTTCCCCTCACCCTCTAATTTTTAAACGTTGATACTCAGAACTTACAAAAAACTGATGCCTGTTAATGTCTTTTGGCAGTACATCCGTACAGCTAAAACATCAACAGGCATTGAGGTGAGCGATCGCTTTCTTAAAACAGACCCCAGGTCAGGGATTTGTCGATTGGTAAGGTTGCGCCAACACCCAACCAGATCGTAACAAGGGTGCCAATCAAGAACACTGTAGTCGCTACAGGACGACGGAATGGGTTCTGAAACTTGTTCACGTTCTCAATGAAGGGAACCAAAATCATACCCAAAGGAATGCCAGCCATGCAAGCAACACCCAACAGTTTGTTCGGTAGCGTGCGTAGAATTTGGAAAACTGGGTATAAATACCATTCAGGAAGGATTTCTAGAGGTGTTGCGAACGGATCGGCTGGTTCACCAACCGTTGCTGGGTCAAGCACCGCCAAACCAATACACAGCGCAATCGTCCCCATAATGACGATGGGGAAGGTATAAAGAAGGTCGTTTGGCCAAGCGGGTTCACCGTAGTAGTTGTGACCCATTCCCTTGGCAAGCTTTTCACGTAATTTTGGATCAGCTAGATCCGGCTTTTTGAGAATTGACATCGTAGATTATTCTCCTTAATCAACAAAGAAAAGATCAGCAAGCAGGAGGCAGTTAGCGTTTAGCTCTTAGCAGAAGATTATCAGGAAAGACAATAGACAAGTAAGGGCTAATCGCTAACTGCAACGTGTTAATTTACAAGGGACCAGAAATACCTTGTTTGCGGATCATGATGAAATGTAACAGCATGAAGACCGCAATCAGCCAAGGTAGAACAAAGGTGTGAGCACTGTAGTAGCGAGTTAGGGTGGCTTGACCAACGCTACTGCCACCGCGTACTAGATCAGCCATAAAAGTACCGACAAAAGGAATTGCCTCAGGAACACCAGAGACAATTTTGACAGCCCAATAGCCGATTTGATCCCAAGGCAGCGAATAACCGGTAACACCAAAAGAAACCGTGATTACTGCCAGGATTACACCGGTCACCCAAGTCAACTCACGAGGCTTTTTGAAACCGCCAGTGAGGTAGACACGGAACGTGTGCAAAATCATCATCAGCACCATCATGCTGGCAGACCAGCGGTGAATAGAGCGGATGAGCCAGCCGAAGTTGACTTCCGTCATTAAGTACTGCACGGAGGAGAATGCCTCGGTGACCGTTGGTCTATAGTAAAAGGTCATTGCAAACCCAGTAGCAAACTGGATTAGGAAGCAAACGAGAGTAATCCCACCCAGGCAGTAAAAAATATTAACGTGCGGAGGTACATACTTTGTGGTAACGTCGTCGGCAAGTGCCTGAATTTCTAGACGCTCCTCAAACCAGTTGAAGGCTTTTGAGTCGGTTATCTGCTTTGAAAACATGAAGCCAGAATTCCTAAAAGGATATTGCTGTTTTTGACGTAGTTAACCCTCAAGCGGCACTCTGCCACCGAGGAAATTGATTATGGCTTTGGGTGAGGGGAAACACACCAATAAAGCTGAGCTTACACAAATCTGATCAGGAACGCTGACCCGGTTTGATGTCCGCTATACAAGAAATGTAACATAGCTTGTCAGAGGTAGACGTTGCGGTGCCGTAACTCTTAATAGCTTGCCTTCGACCTGTACCTTAAGGGTTACTAAAGAGGGGATGCTGTTGACGACTGACGGTTGATGTTGAGGTGTGAACGGTGAACCGTCAACAGTCTACGGTAGTTGATTTCACGCGATCGCGTCGTCCCTAGGCTCTGCCACACTGACAATTTAGGGAATTAAAGCCTGAAGTGAAAATTTTAGTCATGCACAAACGAGCTTTCTGGGTTGGAGTTTTACTAATCTGCCAAATCATCTTCTCATCGGCATGGTGGACAGCACCAGCATCTGCTTTTACAGAGGAGCAAAAGATTTTCTCGCAAGCGTGGCGAATCGTCTCTCAAGCGTATATAGATGACACGTTTAATGATCAAAATTGGTGGGCATTACGAGAAAAAACGTTGAAACAGCGGCTAGATAATCGCGAAGCGACCTATGCAGCGATTCAAAAAATGCTAGAGAGTCTTGACGACCCCTTCACGCGACTCTTGAAGCCCAACCAGTATCGCAGTTTACAGGTCAATACCTCCGGAGAACTATCGGGTGTAGGACTACAAATTGCTCTGGATGCTGAGACGGGAGAATTAGAAGTAATTGCCCCAATTGCTGGGTCACCCGCTGATCAGGCGGGAATTAGCCCACGCGATCGCATCCTGGAAATTGATGGTGTACTAACTTCAGAACTCACTCTCGATGAAGCCGCCTCTCGGATGCGCGGCCCCATTGGTACGACGGTTACTCTGAGAATTCAAGGTGATGATGGGAAGCCAAAGTCAATCGAACTGGTACGCGATCGCATCGCTCTCAACCCAGTTTATGCCGTCTTAGATACCCACCCTGGTAGTACCCCAGTTGGTTACATTCGCCTGACCCAGTTCAGTGCCAATGCCCCGACTGAAGTCGCTGACGCGATTAATCAACTCGAAGAACAGGGCGCAGATGCTTATGTCCTTGACCTACGAAATAATCCCGGTGGTCTGTTGCAAGCTGGTATCGAAATTGCTCGTCTCTGGTTGGATAAGGGAACAGTTGTTTATACCGTTAACCGACAGGGAATGCTAGGTAGTTTTGAAGCCAATGGCCCGGCACTAACGGAAGACCCTTTAGTAGTCTTAGTCAACCAAGGAAGTGCCAGCGCTAGTGAGATTCTCGCTGGAGCATTACAGGATAACGGGAGAGCTAAACTAGTTGGTGAAAAAACCTTTGGCAAAGGCTTAATCCAGTCATTATTTGACCTATCAGACGGGTCAGGATTAGCCGTAACTGTTGCCAAGTACGAAACACCAAACCACCATGATATTCATAAACTAGGCATCACCCCAGACTTTCAGGTGCCGTTAGAACAAATAACGTTCAATCAAGTCGGCACAACAGCAGATGGTCAATATCAAGCAGCTATAGAGTTTCTGGCATCCAACTCCGTAGTGGCTGATGCTGTAAGTAACTAAGCTTGTTGTCCCGCTAAACTGAATTCCCACGTCATTAAGGGCGTGGGATGAGGTTAACGTGTTGTTAGCTTCAAAGATGTCAGAAAAGCTTCAAAGCAAAGGTTGAGTATGTCGCAAAGCTGCTAAATTCAGTTGAGTTAGTTGCTCATACGCCTGATCAATTACGCCTTTGCCTCGCAAACTTCCTGTATTAGCACCAGGACAAATGTAATGCAATGTTGTCGGTGTAAAGCGCTCAATTAAGGACTGCACACTTTGAATTTGCCTTCGCCAATGAAAGGTTTTTGAAGTGCGTAAAGGTTCTGGTTTGCCTTGTCGATTTGGCAATAGATGACGCCCAGAAAACAGAACACCACCTGCACAGGTGAAGTAAAGACAAGAAGAACCTGGCGAGTGACCCGGTGTCCAGATAGCGCTACAGTTGGGAGTGAGAGTAAACTCGTATTGGAAGGGACTTACGTCTAGTCCCGGCAACAGGTAAGCTTCTTGTTCTTGAACCACAATAGTACAGCCGAACATCTTCTGAATTTCCTGCGCTCTCCCAATGCCACCTCTATGAGTTAGGAATAGTAAGGACACTCCCCCTTGTTGTCGAATGAATTGTTCGTTGGTTTCATTCAACGCCGGACAATCGATCAGGAGATTGGCGGAATTTCCTACAATAAGATATGCCGTACCACCTAACGTATCGCGATTGGGTGGAAATGCGAAAATTGTTTCTAGGACAGGGCGTGGTGGTTTGAGTACAGCAGGTTGCAGATTTGACGGTGGGGTTTGAGGAGGAGTAATATTGCCCTTTTCGGGGAAATCAGGTTGCACAATGCTTGTCTGCCTGTAGTTTGAGTGAACGGTACTAACCTTTATGAAAGATGGAGAGAGTGGGAGATGAGGGAGAGGGGAAGAAAATGCTGCCCAGTAGGGGGCAATTGATATTCCGAAGAAGAACTAAGTAGAGCGTTGGAAATAAACATTGCTGGTTTAAGTGATTAAAGCTTGGGAAACTTTACCCAGCCACTACTCACTAGCCCACAGTCCCCAAAACGATAAGTTCTGTTTGATTGCGCCTACTTGCTTATCTTGACTTATGCCTCATGGTGCCAGTGCCTATACGGAACAAGGCATCTACTATAAAATCCTCCCCTCTTGGTCAAGATCGCTCCATTACACCAATTGTGATCTATCATCATGGAACTGTTGCTCCTAATTCTACTAGGCATTATCACTTACTTCATCGTCCAGCGTAGTGTGGCAAGCATTACCCGGACACCAGTCTGGTTATTGTGGCTGGTAATGATGACTCCTGCACTGGTCTGGAGTGGATGGAATCAGCTGTATGAAGATGCACCGATGCCACCTGCCCTTGTATTTGGACCTTTCGTGATTTGCCTGCCGTTGTACTGGTTCTTGATTCAGTGGGGACGCCGCGATTCTACCCCTCCAGCAACTCAGGGAACAGAGACAACACCTCCAGCATTAACGCCAAAACCAACAGTTCCAATAGCGAGTGAAGAGTCAGCGCTACGCCCAATTAGCAAACAGGAAGAAACTGACCTTAGAAATTGCTTTCCCTGGGGAGTTTACTATCTTCAGAATGTTGAGTATCGTCCCCAAGCTGTTTTGTGTCGAGGAAAGCTACGCACAAGCCCAGAGGCAGCCTATCAGACAGTACGGCAAAATATTGAAGCCGAATTTGGCGATCGCTTTTTTGTAATTTTTCAAGAAAGCCTGAATGGGACTCCCTTCTTTGCTTTAGTTCCGAATACGCAAACTCAAGCCAAGGTAGGGACTGAGTCGGAACCTGTGTCGCGCCCAATTTTGGCGTTGGGGTTACTGTTGACTACCTTGTTGACCACCACAATGGGAGGCGCACTGATTGCGGGGCTTACTGAAAAAGAGCTTAACCCCTCGACTTTAGTGAAAGGGTTCCCTTATGCCTTAGCACTGATAGCAATCTTGAGTGTCTATGAATTGGGTCATTACTGGGTAGCAAGGCTGTACAAAATGCGGATAACGCTGCCCTACTTTATCCCGTTGCCTCCAATGCAATTCTTTCCCCTAGGGACAATTGGCGCATTTATTCAGATGCGATCGCCTGTTCCGCATCGTAAAGCCTTATTTGATGTTGGGATTACTGGACCCTTAGCCGGGTTGATTGTCACCTTACCGATTTTAATTTGGGGGCTTATCCACTCCAGAGTCGTTCCAATTTCAGATGCCTCAGGACTGTTAAATTTTGAATCCCTTAATCCAAGATTTTCCTTCTTGCTAACCCTACTCAGTAAGTTGGCATTAGGTAATGAATTAACGCCAACAATGGCAATTAATTTGCATCCTGTGGCAGTGGCAGGCTATGTCGGTTTAATCGCGATCGCGTTGAAGTTGATGCCAGTGGGGCAACTTGATGGAGGTCACATCGTCCATGCTATGTTTGGACAGAGAACGGGTGCAACTATTGGTCAGATTACCCGCCTGCTGGTGCTGGTACTTGCCTTGCAGGAGTCAGATTTATTAACGTTGGCGATTATTTTATTATTCCTGCCAGTCGCAGATGAACCAGCCTTAAACGATGTCTCAGAACTTGACAACTGGCGTGATCTAGTAGGATTTCTGGCTCTATTGATTTTAGTAAGTATCATTTTACCGCCACCAGGTACGCTCACTGGGCTGTTAAATGTTTAGGAGGCTGAGGACTAGTGCGTAATTAGCTATTCGTCTTTTAGGTTGCACATTCGTAAAGTTCTACCTCAAGGGAGAAAAAGTCATTTAAGCTAATGTGTATTCAAGTTGCATTTCATGGAAGATGGTTAAGCTAATCTAATTCAAAACTCAGGGTTGCGTCTCTAAGATTTCGTGAACTAATGCTCTTCAATTGAGCGCATATAGGCAGTCTTCTGCGCTCAATTGTCGAAGTTGCACTGTCAGCCATCCAATCTTTTGTCCTGCAAAACTTCACTTCGTCACGAGAAGTCGCTTGACGTTTTATTCAAACCCTGTAAAGCCAAGGATTGTGAAAATGCCTGAAGCCGAAACCTCTCACTTCCATCACTCGAAACACAATCTTTCACCTATTGGTTCAACTACAAAGCCAATCTCCCCTTCAGAACCGCAAGAGGTTCATTGGTTGATTGTGAAAGATGACCAGGGACGGAAAGAAATTCCCTTGGGAGGAGAGGTATATTCCATTGGGAGAGACGCTGAATGTGATATTCGTCTCTTTTCACTGTTTGTTTCTCGCCGACATGCCACGTTAGTCCGGCAACAGCGTGATGACGGAAACTACTACTACCAAATTGTCAATGGCAATCTTCAAGGTCAACTCAGTGCCAATGGTATCGTAATTCATGGACGCAAAATTCAAAGCTATGACCTCAAAAATGAGGACAAGGTTGTGTTTGGGCCTGGGGTAAGTGTTACCTATTATTTACTCAAACGCAACAATCGCAAGAGTGGACCACTTGATCCATTTGACATTACACTGATCGACCCTGGCATGGTAGAAGAACAAGAAAAGTAAACGTCTTGGGAGTACAAGCGCCAACCTCAACAAGTGACCATGGAGGAAGTAGCAAGGCAAGAATACTTCCTTGAACGGGGCAAGAGACGAGGAGGATGAATGATGGAGAAGCAAATGATTCATGTAATTGGTGGTGGACTAGCTGGTACAGAAGCCGCATGGCAGATTGCTAAGGCGGGTGTGCCAGTGGTACTCCATGAAATGCGCCCCTTAAGAAAAAGCCCTGCTCATCACACCGAGGAACTGGCGGAACTGGTTTGTAGTAATTCCTTTGGTGCCCTCTCAAGCGATCGCGCGGCGGGTTTGTTGCACGAAGAACTTCGTCGCCTTGGCTCTATAATTATCGGCACGGCTGATGAACACGCGGTTCCTGCGGGTGGCGCACTAGCGGTAGATAGAGGAGTGTTTAGCCACAACTTAACGCAAACGCTTGCGACTCATCCCTTGATTGAGTTGCGTCGCTCAGAAGTTCAGGAAATTCCTACTGAGGGAGTTGTTGTTCTGACGACTGGTCCTCTAACTAGCCCTGCTTTAACTGAAGACTTGCAACGCTTCACGGGCATGGAATACTTCAGCTTTTTTGATGCGGCAAGTCCCATTGTCACAGGAGAATCAATTAATCGTGAGATTGCTTTTTTTGCCTCGCGTTACGATAAGGGCGAAGCGGCTTATCTCAACTGTCCGATGAATCGAGAGCAGTATCTGCACTTCTGGCAGGAATTATGTGCTGCCGAAAAAGCGGAATTGAAAGATTTTGAGCAAGAAACGGCTAAGTTCTTTGAGGGTTGCTTGCCAATTGAAGAGATGGCACGGCGCGGCGAAGATACGATGCGCTATGGTCCCTTGAAGCCAGTGGGGTTATTTGATGCTCGAAAGGGAGATTTTCGCGCTCCAGAAAACCAATCCCAGCGTCCCTATGCTGTCGTACAACTTCGACAGGAAGATAAGGCGGGTCAACTTTGGAATATGGTGGGATTCCAAACCAATCTGCGCTGGGGTGAGCAGAAACGGGTATTTCGGCTGATTCCAGGTTTGGAGGAAGCGGAGTTTGTCCGGATGGGTGTGATGCACCGCAACACGTTCCTGAATGCGCCTCAGCTATTGCACCCGACGCTGCAATTTAAAAAACGCCCAACTTTGCTAGCGGCAGGTCAACTGGTGGGTACAGAAGGCTATACAGCAGCAGCGGCAGGGGGTTGGCTGGCAGGGACGAATGCAGCGCGGTTAGTACTAGGATTGGAGCCTGTAACGCTGCCAACTACGATGATGATGGGTGCGCTGTTTGACTTTATCAGTTCGGCATCACCGAAGCATTTCCAACCAATGCCACCGAATTTTGGAATTCTGCCAGAACTGGGTAAGCGAATTAAGAATAAGCAAGAGCGATATGGGATGTATCGCGATCGCGCTTTGGCTGATCTTGATAGTTGGAGTAGAGGGCTGAGAGCGTCTGCGGCTTGAGTTGTCGGGTTTTATTGATTGACTAATGCGATCGCTTCGTCTCCTTGAATAGGGGTCTAAGAAAGCGATCGCATTTTAGCTAGGTGGGTAAACAAGAAGGTAATCAGAAGAAGACCAACGCTTAGGCACGAATAATCGATTTTCTTGCCCAATCTCTTGTATTTTCCAGGTAAATTAACACTGATTTCCAGTGCTTTGTCCGATCCTCGTCTCTTTTGAGCGTTTTCTTGACCTTCTCTAGGTAGATAAGGGTGGTGTAACGCTCATCGTTGTTGGGACACCGTTCAAGAATTAGATCGTAAAGTTGTTGCCACTGCTGTTGTCAGTTATCCTGGTTGGGATAGAAGATTGCCTCGAACAAATTCCGCCAGAAAAACTCAATGGTGCCAATGTCTTTGAGATTTTGCGGGGTTGGTTTATCCCAGCCAGTGTGGCGAGCGCGTAGAGCATTGACGTTCGGTAGATTGCCGATCATAGGGGAAGATAGGGAACAGTCAAATTTAAGCAGGGTTGGATCATTGCTGCCTAAATTTTATCGATCCAGCAGAAGCGATCGCTCTCTCGGCACAAGGGGATTCTTCACAATTGGTTGAGACGTTAGGTTTAGTCATTGAGGTTTGCTAGGGCGATAATCTATGTGACACATCGTCCGTAGACTGATAGTCCGTAGACATTGAAAATCAGTATATGGAAAAAGCAAAAGGCAAAATCCTTTGTGCCTTAGGCTACCTCGTGAGGCAGCGCCGGACTAAGCTTGGCATCTCACAAGAAGAACTGGGACTACGCGCTAACTTAGACCGTACCTACATATCTGGGGTGGAACGCGGAGTACGAAATCCCTCTTTGACTGCTCTTGTAAGTCTTGCTAGTGGCTTAAACACAACAGTGTCAGACCTTCTCAATAATCTAGAAAACGAGTTTTGAATTCAAAGTGAGTGAAAATCTAGTTTCTCAAATCAAGGCTCAACTTCAAACAGCCCCAACGCAACTGAAAGTCTTTAACCTTTTGTCGGATCGAGCATGGCATTGCCGCAGGTGTGAGGGCCGACAAGTAGCCTCGGAGCAATATGCTGGAGGTGGGGGCATTCAAGGCTTGCAACGTGGTAGTAAAAATCGTCCTGGTTTGGTTATCGAATCAGAGTCTAGACCTTGTAATAATTGCCAGCGTATAACCAAACAAGACCACTGGACAGGAGAGATAAAATCAGCAAATTCTGCTGCTAAAATACCAAACTCTTTAGTAAGAAGAATTTTGGAAATTTATTCTTATACAGATGTAATCGAACAAAGGCAACGTGCCACCCATGAGTTAGTCATTGACCATCGGTTTCCCATGGAGCGTTGGGGAAGTAATGAGCCACCACATCTTACCTCAATAAATGAGGATGAAATTAAGGAAAAATTTCAATTGCTAAAGAAGGATTCTTCTGGTAATCACAATCTTCTGAAATCGAGAAGTTGTGAACGCTGTATTAAAACTGGGAAAAGAGGGACACCTTTTAGCATAAGGTTTTGGTATGAAGGCGGTGAAGATTGGGCTTCTATACATCAGCGCGGTACTGAGGCTGAGGAAGGATGTATTGGATGTGGTTGGTATAATTTTGAGGCTTGGCGTGATGCTCTCAATCAAAGATTAGCTGAGTCTGCAAAGGACGATTAACAGTATCTCCACGTTGGATATTAAGTGCAATATCAGTTAAGTACGGTATAAGCGCCCAAGCGATACACTCTGCTAGACGAGGCGGCACAGCATTACCAATCTGCCACATAGCTTTCTTCATAGAACCTTCAAAAACAAATGAATCTGGAAATGTCTGTAATCTAGCCATTTCACGGGCTGAAATAACACGGTTAAGATATGGGTGAATATGAGTACCACCATGATTCTCTTTGACAGTCATACTAGGTTTTCCAGGATATTGACGCTTGAAGGCATCGACATAAGTTTTATACAAAGAACCGCCTGGTGGAACTTTAGCAATTCGTTCCATGTACTTAGGTGAATGCCGAGTCCATTCATGATTAATTTCTGGTAGTGGTGTCCACTCAGGAAGGTCAGAAATTGCTGATTCAATCGGTTTGTATTGAT
Source organism: Symplocastrum torsivum CPER-KK1 (assembly GCA_019358875.1). GTDB lineage: Bacteria > Cyanobacteriota > Cyanobacteriia > Cyanobacteriales > Coleofasciculaceae > Symplocastrum > Symplocastrum torsivum. The sequence continues at coordinate 45,768 of JAHHIF010000049.1, read as the reverse complement.
GAGGCAACAGTTGAGCTTTTGGATATGGGTTCTTCATGCCAAATCGGTTGGCAATAAAAATGGCTCGTGGGCGAATTTGCGGGACTCCATAGGCAGCAGATTCAAGAATTGCAATAGAAACATGAGGATAACCAATTGCCTCAAATGCCTCACAAATGGCTTTCTTAACAGCCCCTTTCTGCATGGTAAGAATCCCCGGCACGTTTTCCATAACAACATACCACGGTCGTATTTCTGAAACGACTCTTACAAATTCACGAAATAGACGATTGCGAGGGTCATCAGGGTTGCGCTTTCCTGCAACTGAGAATCCCTGACACGGAGGACCCCCTACAACCAAATGAACTTCAGGCGAACCAATTTGATTAAGCCAGTCTATTGGATTAAATTGTTCGATATCACCGTTAAAGTGATGACATTGTGGAAAGTTCCTTTTGTGTGTTGCTGATGCTATTGGGTTCACTTCAACACTTGCTACAGGTTGAAATCCTGCTTGGACTAAACCTTGTGTCACTCCACCCGCACCGCAGAAAAGATCGACAAATGTATAGTTGGAGGGAGGTGTGGGCAGCGAACTAATTTCAACAAATGTTTTGTAAGGATCGCACTCACCTGTCTCTAGTTCACGTTGGATACGTTCGTAACGTCCTAACTTTGCTGTCTTCTGCCTAGATGCAAGATTTTGCTCCTCTACATTAGAAAAAAGAGACAGTTGTTTTGCTTCCATCTTAAGCTTTATAGTCATGTTCATTAATTGTGACATATAGTCAACATAAGAGCAAGCTCAACACAGCCAACAACCACTACCCTCCAGATGCAGACGCAACAACCAGAGACTGAAGTCAAGTTCACAGTAGTTATTCCTGAAATCCCTGAAGCACACAAGTTAGAAGCAGAAAGCAAAGCACGGGAAGCCTATGTGATGACACTGCTACGACATAGTGATATCAGCGCAGGACGGGCAGCAAAACTTCTAGGCATTGATCGCTGGCAACTTTCCGACCTAATGGATGTGTATGACATATCACCGTTTCCGACACAGACACGGGAAGAGTTGGAGCGTGAGGTTGCCAAAGCCAAGCGTACCTTGGAGAAATATTCCAAGTGATCGTTGTTTCAGACACCACACCCCTGAGTGAATTGGCAAAGGTTGGACAGCTAAATTTATTGAGGGATATCTTTGGGCAAGTCATCATCCCTGAAGAAGTTTACAACGAAGTAACCACCGGAACGCATCCAGCAGTAAGTGCGGTACAATCAGCAACTTGGATTGAGGTGCGCTCAATTACCAATGCTGAGAATGTACCTATTCTTCAAGATGGTATCCAGCTTGACTTGGGTGAATGTGCCGCGATTATCCTTGCTGAGGAGTTAGGTGTAGATCAGCTATTGATAGATGATTTAGCGGCGCGTCGAGTGGCGCTGTCTCGAAACTTACCCGTTATCGGTACAATCGGCACACTGTTACTTGCCAAAGATCAAGGATTGATTCCTAGCGTTAAAGAAGTGCTAGACGCTCTTATTGCCCAAGGTAAACGCATAAGTCAACAGCTATACCAGGAGACTCTGCTTGCTGCACAAGAGTAGAAAGAATCCTTAGATTTTTGGACGATCGCATTATAGAAAAGAGCGATCGCACTTACAATTCATCCGGGTCAACATCCAATTCTCGAAGTTTAGCGGCTAATTTTTGCGATCGCATCTCCCCTCATCCATTCAAAACGCCATTCGCTTGCGATCGCTTCTTGTAACGCTTCAAGCAATTAAACTTGTCCCTGAAACGGAATCCAATCTACATAATCTCTCCATTCTTCAGCTTCAGTCGTCTCCCAAATCACAAAAAGTTCTTCCGCCAACTGCCCTATTGATGTTTTGGGACGTACCCAAAGTAACCCCCAAATGTACCCGCCATCTGCCCAGTGTGCTTCCAGATGGTCTGGCATACTGGTACGGTTGTCTGTTACCAAAAGCCGTTGCGATAACTCCAGATAGCCTAATATATCTGGGTCGAGTGTTCCTAGTTGCGGTGCATTAGGATCGCCCACACGCAAGATATCGATCACAGGATTTAGACGCAGGACAGCTACCTTAAGCCGAGATGACAAATTCTCATCAAGCAAGAAACGTACCTTCACAAAGGATTTCCTCGCTCTTTAGCTCGCTCTTGCTTTTTTGCAATTATACGTTGCGCCAACGGTGAAGGATTGACTAACGATTCCTGATAACGCTGTTCGCGCCATCTCGCCAAACGTAATAGGTAGGCATCTATATCAGCCTGATTATGCAAATAGTAAGTAATCGTCCCGTAAATCTGCTCTAAGCTCAGAGTAGGTAGATTAGCAGCAATCTCTTCTGGTGAATATCCTTCCAAATAATAATCAAGCACATTATCAATGCCGATGCGGTGTCCTTTCAGGCGGATGTCATCTGGCGATAGAAAGTCAAAATAATCTTCTAATTGCATTGGTTTACCTGTGGACTGGGTTTAATGCATCTTAATCTTTACGTTATCAGTAACTATGCTGTGCAGGAGTACCTTAATGTTACTGAGGGACAGATGCTGACACTGCTTAAAATCGGTGTTACCGAAGCAGAAGGCGGTTGCGTTCCTCTAGTCTTACTCACCCCCAAACAACCCCAAGTTCCCCAGTTGGCAGATAAAATTGTTGCCCTTATGGAAGAGGAAGGCGTAGGTTTAAGTGATTTGCTGGAGGGCATAGAAACAGAACGGCAGGCAATTTGGCAAGAGCAACAGCAAGATGCCTAGAGTATTTGCTGACTCCAGTGACATATCACCGTTTCCGACACAGACACGGGAAGAGTTGGAGCGTGAGGTTGCCAAAGCCAAAAGAGCGATCGCCCTCTCATCACAGGCTTAGAAGTCACAAAATTGGAGTAGGGATTTACACTCAGATCAGCCACGCTTTGCAGATAGCTAATCCGAGTTAGCTCCAACTATGTCAAAATCCGATGGTCAACTCGATACCCCACTCAGTTCCAGTCAGCCCCTCATTGAAGCGTTTGAACAAGACTTGCTCAGAGGCACCTTACCACCTCTAGATGTTCCCAACGCTCACAATCCAATCTATCTACCAGGAACTGAACCCAGCCTACAACAAACCTATTATTGGCTAGCTCGGCTTGCTCGTCAGCTCAAACAAGACAAAGCTAAAGAGTTTCTGATTGAAAGAATGCAATCTTCCTGGTTAGGAACTCCCCAACAAAAGTGGTTCTATCAGATTTCTATAGGACTGATAACTGGGCTGATAGTGGCGCTGATTTACGTGGGAACGACGGGACTCATTGGAGCAAGTATTGGTGGCATCACTTACGGATTGATTTTAGGGCGTACTCAAGAAATTTTCCCAGTTAATCGTCTTAAATTTTCTCTTGAATTTGCCAAAGCTCAGTTACTGAGTTCTGTGATTGAAGGGCTGTGGTGGGGACTGGTTTATGGGCTGATTGATGCCCTGATTTGCTGGTTAATCTGGGGAATTGAAGGACTCATTTTAGGAATGGCTGATTCGTTAGTTTGGGGGCTAATCGAAGGACTAATTTGGGGACTAATGGTTCCAGACTTCGATAATACAACTGTCAATAATCAAGGAATTAGAGAATCAGGTCTAAATGCAGGAATTTTTACAGTTATTGGTGGAGTAGCCTGGGTACTACTTTATGTTGGAGTCCTATTGGCGATGGGAGAACCTTTGGAACCTCGTGATTTACTAATTGACGGAATCGGGAATGGAGTGTTTTTTGGCATCTATGTTGGAGGTTTAGCTTGCCTTCAACATTTTGTGCTGCGCTTGATTCTAAAGCAGAGTGGGGCTATCCCTTGGAATTATGCTAAGTTCCTTGACCATGCCGTTGAACTGGGATTCTTGAAACGGGAGGGTGGCTGCTATCGCTTCATTGACGACTCAGTGCAGGAGCATTTTGCTCAGATGCCACTGAATGGAAGGTGAACTTTACATCTTGTACCTGAGCATTTATCCACCAGGGACTCAAGGATACTGTTGATCAATTAGCTCTCGTGTGTGACCCCTCCCCAAGCCCCTCTCTGCTTCGGGGAGGGGCTTCCGGACTCCCCCAACCCACTGCGAGGGTTGCGGGGCTGGGGGGTTAGGTCTTCCGAATTCGCCAATAGTATCCTTAAGTTCACGGTGGGTTTAAGGTACTTTCTAAAAACAAGGAAGCTCAGAAACAGCTTAAAAACTGGTAGCGTCAAAAAAAGAAAATGTTGTTCTGGACGTTACCTCTTGAAAACGCGCTCTAATTACTGGCAGCTACTGCCTTATATTCGCCCTCACTGGAAAACCATTACTCAGGCATTTGTTTGCACGCTAGGTGTTACAGTGTTTTGGCCCCTACAAGCCGCACTAGCAGGGCAACTGGTCAGTTTAATTGGACAAGGCAATATGCTAGGGCTTGCGCGGATAGCTGGAAGCCTTGTCCTAGTTTTTCTCGTCCAGAAAATCCTGATGTATGGGCAAGACACCCTGATGGCAAAAGCTGCCCTGTTTGTCGCCTTAGACTTACGCAAGCAAGTCTATGCCCACATCCAACGCCTCAACCTCAGCTATTTTGAAACTGTCCAGACAGGCGACTTAACGTACCGCTTCACTGAAGATATTGACCGGGTTGGTGAGGTAGTCAATAAAGTCTTCCATGACTTTACCCCTTGTGTGTTGCAGCTAATTGTGTTGCTGGGTTACATGATTTATCTCAACTGGCAGCTAACGCTGGCAACATTCATCGTTGCGCCGTTGATGGGTGTTTTGATTGGCTGGTTTGGTGAACAGATGCTGAAGTTTTCCCGCCGCAGTCAAAATCACATCTCTAACTTATCGGCTTTGCTGACAGAGGTGTTTAGTGGGATTCGCCTTGTGCAAGCGTTTGCGGCTGAGGAGTTTGAGATTGATCGCTTTGCTCAAGAAGCAGAAGAAAACCGTCAAGCGAAGTATGCAACTGAACGGCTGAGGGCGATTCAGAACCCAGTTGTGGGATTTGTGTATGCGATGAGTGTTTTGCTGCTGTTTCTCCTGGGTGGTTGGCAAATTTCTATGGGGAACCTCACAGGCGCACAATTTGCCACATTTGTTGCTGCGGCATTGCTACTTATTGACCCGATTGCCCATATCACCAGCAACTACAACGAATTCAAGCAAGGTGAGGCATCGGTCGATCGCATATTTGAACTGGTAGCGATTCAGCCAACGGTGGTGGAAAAACCAGGTGCGAGTGTCTTGCCAAGCGTTACGGGTAAAGTTGAGTATCGGAATGTGTCATTTGCCTACAAGGCAGATGAACCTGTGCTGAAAGACTTAAGTTTATTAGCACAACCAGGAGAAGCGATCGCATTAGTTGGTGCGTCGGGTGCTGGTAAAACTACTCTAGTCAATCTACTGCCCCGCTTCTATGACCCTCAATCGGGTGAAATTTTCATTGACGGAATAAATATTCAGGATGTCACCCTAAAGAGTCTGCGGCGGCAAATTGGCATTGTCCCGCAGGAAACCACACTATTTTCTGGCACGATCGCCCAAAACATCGCCTTCGGTCAAGCTGAATTTGACCTTAAAGACGTTCAGGAAGCCGCTAAGATTGCGAATGCTCACCAGTTCATCACTCAGTTTTCCCAAGGCTATTACACCTGGGTAGGGGAGCGAGGCGTGAATTTATCAGGAGGGCAAAGACAACGAATTGCGATCGCGCGGGCTGTTCTTCTCAACCCCAGTATCCTCATCCTTGATGAAGCGACTTCTGCTTTAGATTCCGAATCCGAAGCCTTGGTACAAGAAGCCTTAGAGCGGATTATGAAAGAGCGCACGGTTTTTATCATTGCTCACCGACTGGCAACTGTGCGCCGTGCTGACCGTATTCTTGTTGTAGAGCAAGGACAAATCGTGGAATCGGGAACCCACGAAGAACTTTTAGAGAAAGGCGATCGCTATGCTCGATTCTATGCTCAACAGTTTAGTTAGGTGACAGGTTTTAGGTCTTAGGTAATAGGTTTACAGGTATGCCCTGCTCTTCTTTGAATCTCCCCAAAACCCTAATCTTTCCAAGGAGAGCGCCATAGCTTTTCCCCTAAAACCTACCACCTACGCGCCTTAACCAAGACACAGGGCTACTCAACCAATCCTCACAAATCTTCCAAGTAGCTTAAAAGGTCTGACATTTCCTGAGGGCTAGGCTGGAACTTCGGCATTGGTGGTGTCTCGCCACTTGTCACCTGATGAATCAAGTTGATCTTGGACTTTCGCTGAGAAACATGCTGCAAGCTTGGGCCGACCCGACCATCCGCTTGTATTCCATGACAACCAGCACAGTTGATTTGAAAAATCGCACGACCTCGCAGTGAATCGCCATCTAGTGACAAGACATTTTGGATGTAAGGGTCTGAAGTCTGAATTAGGTGGAAGCCTAAGATGCTTATAGCGATTGTTAGCAGCGCCGCAAGCACCACTAAGGTAATCCGCCGGATTAGGATTTCAGGATGGGCAAGCTGGTTCTCCAAACGAACTCCTGTCAAATTAAGAATTTACTAAGCGTTTTTTGTCGATATGAAACGAAAAACCGATTTTGTTATACGAGTAAGGTGATAACGTAACGGCTTGTCGAAAAGTATGTCGATTAATAAACATAGCTTAAAATTTACAGAATGAGTAAGCAAGTCTAAACTTGCACTACGGTTGAATTTTGGCTTTCACAATGCAGCTAATTCTTTCAGTTCAGTCTGTAGCTGTTGCGGCGTGAGAGCTAGTACGATGAGAAACAAGCAAAAAAACTTATTAATGTAGGAGAACAAACGTGGTAGAACCGCTGCTTTCAGGGATTGTCCTTGGCTTAATCCCAGTTACCCTTGCTGGACTGTTTTTCGCTGCCTATATGCAGTACAAGCGTGGCGACCAGCTAGGTATCAATAAGTAGGGAATAGGGAATGGGGAGTAGGGCAAGAATCTGGAACTTGCACTAAACAGCAAAACGAGGTTCTATCCACTCCCTACTCCCTAGTGCAAGAAGGCAGGAGGCAGGAGGCAGAAGGAATATTGCTTGTAAGGTAAGCTTTTTAACCTTTTTCAACTGGATAGTTATTTCCGCCACACTGCACTAGCCTACTCCCTCTCTTCTTCATCAGCGACGATAGAAAGTCAAGGCAGTATTGCCGTAGACTTTCTGCCTACAGATTTCTAGGTTGGGAAGTGGTATTTCTAGTCGATTGTTTGGGCTATGCTCTACGGCTAGTTCACCCTCAGCATCGAGTAACTGGTACTGAGCGATCGCTTTTAGGACTGGCTGATACAAGTCACTCGCATAGGGTGGGTCGAAGTAAATGTAGTCAAACGACTGACCTGCTAATATTTTTAATCGCCCAACAACGTTCCCTTGTATCACCTGAAACTCCTGTTCAGGCTGAGCTACTTGTTCCCAGTTCTGCTGAATAACGGCACAGGCTTTTGCCCACTTCTCAATTCCCACAACCAAGGATGCTCCCCGACACAGTGCCTCCGCACCCATTGAACCTGTACCAGTACATAAATCAAGCCATCGGCAATCAGCAATCGTACCTTGCCAGATATTAAAGACTGCCTCTCGTACCCGTGCTAGCGTCGGGCGGGTATCTTGACCTGGTAAAGTCTTTAGTTGCCGATTGCCGTAGATTCTCATTTACACTAGAACAGCCGTCTTGACTTGAGCCACGAAATTAGACAAGATTTGCAACCCTGCTGTGGAAGATTTTTCCGGGTGAAACTGGACTGCCATTAAGTTGTCACGAGCGATCGCAGCCGTTACTGTTTGGCTACCGTGGGTAACAGTTGCTGCGCGAATTTTGGGGTCAACTGGGTCAACATAGTAGGAATGGACGAAATAGACTCGTGGAGTGCCGGATAACTGCTGCCAAAGCGGAGAATTCGGCTGATTGAATTCCAACTCATTCCAACCCATGTGAGGAACGGTAATTCCTGGTTCCCAGCGAAAGCGACGTACCATTCCGGGAACAATTCCTAATCCCGGTTCAGTACCTTCCTCACTCCCGTCAAAAAGAATTTGTAAGCCTAAGCAAATGCCTAGAAAGGGTTTACCACTAGCGATCGCTTTTTTAATCGGTTCCTCAAGTCCACGCGATCGCAAATGTTGCACAGCAGGGTCAAATGCTCCCACGCCTGGTAGAACTACAGCATCCGCCTGCTCAATGTCTGCTGGTGAATCGGTAATTTTCGTCGTCGCCCCAGCTTTCTCCAGACCTTTACAGGCAGAGTGCAGGTTTCCCATGTCGTAATCTACAACGGCAATAATTGGCATTAACCCGCTCCCCCTTACATTTGTTATTGAAGCCACCTCTATTTTAAGTTGCCGCCTCTCTTCTATGAACCTACTGTGTATACATATCGCCTGCTCAACCTCAAAATGTTGCCTTTTGCCCCCCCCAACCCCCAACTTTTGGGGGCTTCCAACCGAGCAAAGTCCCCCAGAATTGGGGGATGCGAGGGGGCTTATCAATCTCGACCGTGAGCAGTAAAACTTGTGTATATACGGTAGCTTATGAACGGAAAAATTCTCCTAACCTCTTTTCAAACTTGGTTACCGCATCAGAGATCTAACGCTTCGGATGATTTATTAGAAGAAATTGCTCAGTTAAATATTCTCTCTCCTGCCTTAACTTTATTGAGACAGTTACCCGTTGATGTTCCCAAAGCCAGCCGCTGCGTAATTGACAAAATTGAGGAACTACAACCAGATGTCATCATTTGCTGTGGTATGGCAGAGTGCCGCACAAAATTAACAGTGGAATCTTGTGCAACGTGCAACGATGACTTACTTAAAACATCAGTGGATTTGGAGAAATTAGTAGCTGAGTTAGTTGGTACAGAGATTAGTCACGATGCAGGTAAATTTGTTTGTGAAGGACTGTACTACGAGGTCTTGAGCTATTTGCGATGCCGCAGGCGGTTCTACCGCACATCGCGTCGCCTGCACACCTGCTGTATTTTTGTCCACGTCCCTGTTTTGACTCCAGAGAATTCAGCGAGTGTCGTGGAAGATTTCCACTTAATTATTAAGAAAATGGCATCTTTAGCTCCTCAGGACACTGACTTTCTACATAAGTACCTCTAGGTGCTAGCTTGCTCTTGATGTTGCCCTTGCGGATTAGAAGCTCTGGTCTGACACTCGCTCGCTGGGGTCTGATTCTGCTCCCTTCTCTCTCTAGCCTTCCTCAAAGCGGAAAGGATAATTGCCTTCACTTCCGGCTTAAGCTGATTTAGCTCAGCTCCCCATAGTCTCTTCAGGGTCATTTCATCAATAGTGTCAGTCCCCAACATAGTTTCCTGCCCTATTAGTATCACCATCTACCACTTTAGACGGATGCACCTAATCAGAAAACCTATGTAGTCATCTTGCATACCTCAAACACCAGTAAAAATCAAACTCAAATGGTGTTATGAGGTTCCAGCAATATAGAAATCCGTTGCAAATCGTTGCAAAACCTAAGTTATATTGAAACGAATCACCGTCTTATGAATTGAATAAGCAGCGATCGCGCTTCTCTAGTCTGTACGTTCCACTTCCAAGCAAGTTTTAGCGACTAAATAGCTGCTGTCGCCTCACTCTTAAGTACGCCCAAACTGGGAACTGATAAAACTCAATCACCAGCCAGCCAATAATCGCTAAATGGGATAAGAACGTTAATCCAGTCCAAGCGGCTGGAAGCCAAGCCAACCGACTACCAGGAGATGGGGGAAAAGTGTATGCGGATAAACCAATCAAGGTGGTAGGCAGCACGACAAAGCCTATGGCGAATAGCCAGTAAGCCCATCCCCATTCAACTCCCTCTAGATGTGCGCCCGTCCAATTTCTGCCATTCCAAAGCCAGATTAGAGGCGGTTGCCTAGCTGGCATTTTGATGAGCTGTCGTTCTAGATCAGCCGTAAAAATATGACGACAGCAATCACAAGCCATCGCGTCCATTAACGGCATCGCTTTGAGCTGGTTTAAGCGACAGACGGGACAGGGATAAACCCCTTGATAGTCAAAAGGGTGTTTTTTGTTCTTTGAACTGTACATTGGAAAAGCAATCTCGCTTTTAGTCTGCCCTTCCTGATATCCGTTAAGTTTTGGTTACCAGAAGGATAAGTAGTGGCTATGTTGTGATCATACCTAGAGTCGTTTTATTGATTTTGCAGGTGTGACAGATTACGCCAGTAGCTAGGTAGCGAAGTGGTCAGAAACTTTCGCCTTGATGCACTCTCTTGCGCTCCGGCTCAAGAAGAAGGCTCATTTACCATATTTAGAGGTAAATTTACGAAAACTTTATACAGGCAGAAGTAAAATACATTATCTCTTGATGAAAGCTCCTCTGCCGCTCGGCATAATTATGAGTAATTAAACAAGTAGCACTCGATGAGAGCCGAAGCCAAGATGATTGCACTAAACAACGTCAACGTCTCTGCAAGCCACCAAGTTATCTCAGATGTCAAGTCGCAGTCAGGCATCTTATCAGAACGAGCAGCGATCGCACTTTGTAGTTTAGGCGTAGCAGTGTTTGCTATCCCCATCTTGGTAGTCATTCAGATTTGCAGTGGTTTGTTCTGGGGAGGAATGACAGTTTATCAGCTACTCAACAGTTCTGGATTTAATAGCTTGGACGAGATTTGAGTAACAAGAGTTAAGCGCTATCTCATCCTCTGCTAGTAAGAAGGTGATACCGAGGGCAAAGTTTGGTCAATAGAATTTAGAATCGAGAAAAGCTGCCTCCTCAATACTTTAGCTAGCTCATAAATCGCCTCAAATTTGCCTCTCTATTTGGGTACACAAGAGTTCAGGATAGAGTATAAATATTTCCAGCGTTGAAGAAAGTTTATAATAGTTTCCATAGGTAGAAAGCCGCTGTAAAGTTTTTAGCCAAGAGCTGATAGACTTTACAGTGGTCTAATTGTTATGGCTAGAGGAAAGTGATCGCCTCAATAAGACTATATCTATTAAGACAGGCTAATTTACGGGTTTTTCTTCTAGGAAATTGCTAACTTAGTCAAAGTTTAGTTTTCTGAAACTTACTAAGAGCTAAAGTATGCAGACAGTTACCACTTTTTTTAATCGTTTCTTCGGTTCTAAAGATTTATCAGCTTTTCCTACCAAAGGAGACTTCGTTAAAGGGATTAACTTTAACGGTAAAGCGATTACAGTCGATGGATATCCTTGGATAGCTTACAGTCATGCTTTAGCCGAAGGCTTATCTATGCCTGATTCTATTGCTACTGAAACTGGGGTAAAACCTGAACCAGGTGTCAACCGTGGTATGAAAAAAATGTTGAATACTGTGGTTTGCAAAAGGCATAAACTCGAAATTAGTCAGAGCGTGCCTAATGGTAGCTATGAAGTCTATTTATGGATTATGGAAAACTACGCTTCTAATCACCATGAAATGGATGTAATTTTGGGCGGTCAAACAGTGGACAAAGGTATTGCGAAGCTGGAGGTTAATAAGTGGGTGAAATATGGTCTCTACGCGACTACAGTAACTGATGGGTCTTTGAATCTAGCGCTATTAACCACCAATCCTGAAAGAGATGCTCATCTAATGGGCATGGCTATCTTCAGAGTCTAGTGCAAGAAGGGCTCAAGATTTCCTTCCTGTGAGTAGGGGAACTCTAGAGCAGAAAGTGCTATCCTCCACAGTGAGTGTGTTGTGTGAGGAAAAGTGAGTTATGGTTACATCCCCCGCCCGGACTCAGGGCTTACGTCGTTTTGAATTGTCGCGCCGTCGTCAGCAGCCTTCTTCAACGGATGTTGGTCTAGCGAGCCTACCCTTAACGCTACCAGCAACACCCTTGTTTGGTACCGATGGCATTCGGGGACGAGTAGGAGACTTGTTGAATGCTGATTTGGCGTTACAAGTTGGGTTTTGGGCAGGTCAGGTGCTACTCGCCTCAGCACCAGCACCTGGACCCGTGATTTTAGGGCAGGACTCTCGAAATTCAAGCGATATGTTGGCAATGGCTCTTTCTGCTGGTTTGACATCGGCAGGGTTAGAGGTGTGGAATTTAGGGCTATGTCCAACTCCTGGTGTTGCCTATCTCAGCAGCGTTACCAATGCTGTTGGTGGGATTATGATTTCTGCTAGTCATAATCCTCCGGAGGATAACGGAATTAAGTTTTTTAGTTCAGAAGGTACGAAGCTACCATCAGCGTTGCAACAGCAGATTGAAGCAGGCTTGAGGAGTGGGGTAGGCAGCGCCATGCCCATTCATACTTGTGGACAGCATTACAATAGACGCGAGTTAGTTGCGGCTTATGTTGAATCCCTGCTGTGTCCTCTAGAATCTGTAACGGATTTACGAGGGATGCGAATTGTGCTGGATTCAGCTTGGGGTGCTGCTGCACAACTGGCGGGGCAAGTGTTTACCCAAATGGGTGCAGATGTAATTTGCTTGCATGACGAGCCAGATGGTGATCGCATTAATGTTAATTGTGGCTCGACTCACCTGAATCCCCTCAAGGAAGCTGTAGGCAAGCACTCTGCTGATATGGGCTTCGCGTTTGATGGTGATGCCGACCGAGTGATGGCAGTGGACGCAACAGGACGTGTGGTCGATGGAGATTACATTCTCTATCTCTGGGGCAACACCCTGCGCCAAAACGATCAGTTGCCTGATAATTTGATTGTGGCAACAGTTATGGCAAACCTAGGCTTTGAGAGGGCTTGGGAACAGTTGGGTGGTAAATTCGTGCGTACTGCCGTTGGTGACCAGTATGTTCAGGCAGAAATGTTACGCACTGGAGCGATGCTAGGAGGTGAGCAATCAGGGCATATCCTCTGCCATCACTACAGCAGCACTGGGGATGGACTACAGACAGCCCTACACATAGCATCTTTGGTGCGTCAATCAGGTGCTTCTTTATCGCAGTTAGTAGACCAAAGCTTCCAGACTTACCCGCAGTTACTATGTAATGTCCGAGTCGAAGACCGCGATCGCAGATTACAGTGGCAACAGTGTGATGCTCTGACAAATGCGATCACTCAAGCTGAGACAGCGATGGCAGACCAAGGACGGATTCTGGTTCGTGCTTCCGGTACTGAACCCCTAATCCGTGTCATGGTAGAAGCCGCAGATGCCCAAGTGGCTGAATACTGGGCATCTGAACTCGTTCTCCTAGTACAGCAATATATTGCTTAGTAGTCTATCAAGTTGAATTGAACGGTTAAAACTGATGCAGAGATGCGGAGCATTTCACTACAAAATCTCTCCGCGTCTTCTGTTTCTACCTATGTAAATTAGTCAAATTCTAAATACTCCCCTCTTTCAAGCTTGCGCCAGAGTAATTACTGTAACTTCTGGTGGACAAAATAAGCGTCCTGGTGGGTAGGTGCCTAAGCCGCGATTGACATACAACTGGTTTTGTCCAACCTGATGCAGCCCCTTCGTCCATTCCCAATGCTTCACTACCCTGACACACTCTTTCATGTAAGGTATCCGGCGCTGCACTGAGTTGGGAAGATATTGCTCAAGTACTTTAAACACAAGTGGGGCTGGTCCAAATCCTGGGATGATGATCTGACCCCCGTGGGTATGACCTGACAACTGTAAATCCACTCGCCATTGCTGTAAAGGTTCAGCACTATCAGGATTGTGAGACAAGACAATGCAAGGTGTCTGGGGGCTGAGTTGGTTCATCACGGGGACAGGATCGAATTCTCGTGACCAGAAATCAGCCAGTCCGACCAAGGGTAATTCTGGCCCCAAGGGATAGGCGATCGCATTCCATAAAACTTCTACGCCGATACTAGTGAGAGCATCAGTCACTTGTGCTTTTGACGAGTGAAAACAAAGGTCATGGTTGCCCAGTACAGCATAGACTCCCACGCGGCTTTGTAAGTGCTTCAACCGCTGTACGAGCTGATGCACGGGAGATGGATCGTCAGTCACGTAGTCGCCCGTCATAACGACTAAATCAGGTTCAGCTTGATTACTCGCTTCAATCGCTTGAGCCAGCAGACCTTCTGATAGCCGCAAGCCATCATAATGAAAATCCGAAAGCTGTACAATTTTTGTACCTTGTAACGATGCTGGTAAATCAGCGATCGCAATGGTCATCTTCTCAACAGTTACTGAGCCTGCAAATACCCAATTCATTTGGCTAACTTTCCCTTCCCTCAAAAGCGCGATTCCAGCATAGCTCAGAGATTTAATTTCATGGGTAGGACAGACTGATATCTAATGTTGGAGACAAAAGGAGAAACCATCTATAGGTTGGTACTCATACCTTGACCCTGCTTCAACTTGATACCTCCCACAACTAAAGTCTGTAAGATTCAGGGTTCTTTATCATGTCTTGTTTTTAGTTATAGTTCTGAGCTGGTAAATATAGAAGTAAAGTAACCGGATGATAATTCTGTTCTAATCGGCAATGATTTATCTCAACAACGATTGTTTTACAAGCCTTGAAGACAACGGCATCTATCTAAAGATATAAAAACTTCTGACTAAATCACTAGATAGTCTGTATTATCCGCACACAATCGAGTAACGACTTTATGAGTACTTACCTTGACTGAAAAATACAAAAAATACACCATTGGTATAGTTAGAGAAACGACTAACTCAATAGTAAGGAAGCTCACATTTTTCTCTTTCCTGAAAAGAGACGCTAGCCTTCAGAAATCCTTCCAAATCAAGCCCAGTTTGCTCTCTCTGTTTAACTGCAACCACAGTGTCTCGGTAAGCAATACAGTCTGCCAAAAAGCATGAAAGAACTAATTTTAAGTAGTCCACTAGTTATCATTTTCCTAGTAGTAATTAGCTTAATATATGTTCTTGTTATTTTTCATTATGCAGGAACCAACAAAAAAATCGCTTCAAACTTAGAAAAAGTTTTTTTTGGTACTTTTATTATTAGTATATCTGGTGCTACAGGTGCCTCCATCCTTCCCTTTAACAAACTCAACCCTCAGGTTTTAACACTTGCCAGTACAACGTTACCTACAATAGCGGGAAATATAGGTCTTTATGGGCTTGGTTTCTTTATTATAATTTCGCGTCTTCGTTATACCCTGAAGGATTCAATTCAGGTTTTAGTAAATCTTATTGTTAAAGAACCTTTCTTGTTTCTGCTGCTCTTAATGATTGAGCTATCTTGTTTGTGGTCAAACGCGCCAATTTTCACCTTAAAGACGAGCGTTGTTTATCTAGTCGTTTCATTATTTGCTATTTACTTGGGCAAGCAATATTCTTGGCAAGAAATTTATCCATTGTGGCGTTGGATTAACATAATTGTCGTCATTCTCAGCTTTCTTGAATCCTTAAAAGGAGACCCAGGTGCAAACTGGAGCGGTATCTTAGGACACAAGAACCAGTTTTCCTTTTTCATGGCTCAAAGCGCAATGTTGTGGTTAATGCACGCTGTTTATTCACCGAAGCAACGTCGCCTTTCTATTGGCTTTTTTGCTTTGTCATTAATTGCACTACAAAAAGGAGGCAGCGGTGCTAGTAAAGTTTTAATGGTAGTATTAATTAGCCTATGGGGATACTTCGGATTTGTTAAAAAGCTGAAAGTACAATGGGCTTTTGTGTCTGTGATTCTTTTTATGATTTTGAGTATTTGTATAACAATTCTAGTTACAGAAAACCTAGAATTTATTGTTGTCGATACTCTTAATAAAGATTTGACTCTCACGGGACGGACAGACTTCTGGCCAATCATTGTCGATAAAATCAATCAAAGTCCCTTGTTAGGGTATGGAATCGCTGGCTTTTGGCAACCGTGGCGAGGAGCAGATGATCCAGGTGGTGGGATTATTGTTGCCGCTACCCAGTTTCAACCACCTCATTCTCACAATGGCTTTTTAGACCTTGGTCTAGAGTTAGGTTGGTTGGGAGTATCACTCTATGCTTTATCCTTCTTCAACAATATTGCCAAGGCAGTTGTTTATTTAGGTCGGACTCGCTTACCGGAAGCTGGACTACCGCTTTTATTGTTGACCTACACTCTAATGACTAATTTAACTGAAACAGGGCTTCTTGGAGCAAACAGTATTTGGTTTTGGTATGTGGTGACGACGGTAAGATTAACGTTGGATACTTCGGGAAAGAGCATAGCCTAAAACTAAGCATGTGTGAACCGTTGAGGAGTTAACTAAACAGTTACCAAGCAAATTCAAAAGAGTGATTAATGTGATTTAGTGGCTACGTGTATTCCATTTTTGAAAACCTACTCTTTGTAATGGATTGAACGTTTTAATGTTAAAGAAGCTCACTGCCATTAGTCAAAAGCTAACTCCTAATCTACGACAGATTCTTGGTAATACAGCTTGGCTATTTACAGAAAAGATTGTGCAGATGGGTTTGGGTCTGCTAGTTGGAGTTTGGGTTGCTCGTTATTTGGGTCCAGAGCAATTTGGTCGCTTCAACTATGCAACTGCATTAGTGGGATTATTTAGTCCGTTTGCCAAACTCGGATTAGATAGCATTGTTATACGAAACCTAGCGCGTGACTCATCTTGCAAAAATGAAACTCTTGGTACGGCTTTTGTACTCAAGCTGATTGGCAGTATTGTGATGTTATTTATAACAGTTGGAGTAATTACAATTTCCACCCCAACTGCTACATCTA
The DNA here is from genome assembly GCA_019358875.1 of Symplocastrum torsivum CPER-KK1. Lineage (GTDB taxonomy): Bacteria > Cyanobacteriota > Cyanobacteriia > Cyanobacteriales > Coleofasciculaceae > Symplocastrum > Symplocastrum torsivum. The sequence goes on along the minus strand of JAHHIF010000049.1, from coordinate 29,157 downwards.
ACAATATAGAAACTCGGTGGTTAGTAGGAATTGTTGCAGCAGGTGCAGTTTTCCAATCCTTTGAAATTATTGATTACTGGTTTCAGTCGCAAGTTCAGGCAAAATATTCAGTTTGGGCGAGGAACGTTGCCTATGTAGTGATAAGTGTGGTCAAAGTGATTTTAATTCAGACAAAAGCACCACTTGTAGCTTTTGCGATCGCTATGGCTACAGAATATGCCTTAAGTGCTATTGGTTTTGTCATTACTTACCAACTTCAAGGCAATTTGATCAAGGCATGGCAAGTTAACCTTAGGTATGCAAAATTATTACTTAAAGATAGTTGGCCTCTCATTTTATCCGGCATAGTCATTATGATCTATATGCGTATTGACCAGATTATGCTAGGACAGATGGTTGGCGATAAATCAGTGGGTATTTATTCAGCAGCGGTAAAGATATCAGAGTTATGGTATTTCGTACCAGCAGCCATTGTGAATTCTGTATTTCCGTCGATAGTACAAGCTAGGCAGATTGGTGAGACTGTTTATTATGAGCGGATGCAAAAACTTTTTAATGTAGTAACTGTATTGGCTTATGTTGTTGCTATTCCGGTTACATTTTTGTCTGATCGAATTGTTACATTGATTTATGGTGAATATTATCTCGAAGCTGGGGCAATCTTAAATGTGCATATTTGGTGTGGTTTGTTTGTATCTCTAGGAGTAGCCAGGGAGATTTGGTTAACAACAGAAGGATTAATGAAGTTCTCTGCAGCAACAACAGCAGTTGGAGCCGCTGTTAATGTTGTTTTAAACTATTTTCTTATTGATAAATATGGGGGCTTAGGAGCTGCCTTTGCTACTGTAGTGGCACAAATTCTTTCTGCTTATGCTGTTGGAGCCTTTTATCCAAGAACAAGGAAAATTTTTATCCATCAAACAAAAGCAATTACCTTGGTTGGATTATTTAATAGATGATCTAAAATTCAACTTTTAAGTTTGTCTATGAAAAATGTTTATCAAAACTATTGAAGATGTAATCAATTCAGAGTTTATTCTTACAGGAGTGTGTTAAGTGAACAAAAAAATTAAATCTGTACTCAGACCTTACTGGTATATCTTTAAAGACACGATTAGAACGGGAAAAGGTTTATTGATTAAACCAATCCAAACTTTACCTATTAGCTCAGAAGTAATTGGGCCTCCAAAAGGATTTTACGAGTCAACACAGAAGTGGTTAGCAACAAATGAGCTTCCTCAAAATAGCTCTCAAGGAAGCTACCAAGAGATTTATCCAGTTCATCTAATCCGTCGAGCAAAACCAGGAACCTTGGATAAAGAGGCTCATTGGAAATTCAAGATTGAATATGAACGTGAAATATCTCCTTCCTTTGTTGCGGTAATTCCACAAGGACGAGTTTGGGTTAATAAGGGAAAGATTGTTGATTATACTGCTGTCATTACGGCAGATGATTGTCTTTTATCTGAGTTATCTATCGAGTTTGGGAGGCTGCCGAATAATCACTCAATTTTTACTGAATGGAAGTTACCTCCTGTACATACCATCGAAGGAATAGCCGCTGTTCTTACCTCAGCTAAAGCGAATATCTATTTCCATTGGATGACAGATTTGCTACCACGCATCGAGTTACTACGCCGTAGTGGTATTGCCTTAGATAGTATAGACAACTTTATTGTTAATAGTTACAATTCTCCTTTTCAGAAGGAAACCCTAACAACTTTAGGTATTTCACCTAGTAAGATTGTTGAAAGCTCTAAGAACCAACATATAAAAGCAGATAAGCTAGTAGCCCCTTCTCTACCAAGCTTGCCTGGAAATCCTCCGCTTTGGGTTTGTGATTTTCTCAGGGAAAACTTTTTAAATACAGCTCAGCTAGGAACAATACTTCCTAATGTTGATAAACCAGAACATATTTACATTAGTCGGGCTACTGCCAGCTATCGTCAGGTGATTAATGAAGCTGAGGTAGCAGGTTTTTTAAACCAACTAGGATTTCAAACCGTAGCACTAGAGTCTCTAACGGTAGCTGAACAAGCCGCGCTTTTTCATTCAGCAAAGGTGATTGTTGCACCCCATGGTGCGGGACTTACTAATACAGTATTCTGCCAACCAGGAACAAAAATAATTGAATTCTTTTCACCTAAGTACGTGAATGTTTGTTATTGGGCATTGGCTAATCAAGTTAACTTGGACTACTACTACTTACTTGGTGAAGGACAAAGTCCGCCTGAAGGAGTAGATCCTCATTTATCGGGAGAAGATATTTTTGTAAACGTAGACTCATTATCCAAAGTTATGAAAGCTGCTGGGGTTGCGTAATTTTTTTAAACCAAGATTTTTTAGAGAAGGTTTAGCAAGCAGTATTGAGCATCATACAAGTTATGCTGCTATATTTAATTTGGCTCAAAGCCACCCTTGCCAAAGAGTTTAGGACGAAATATGTATGGCTAATTGGGACTTAAAAACGCCTGTAGTCTTGATGATTTTCAATAGACCTGATACGACAGAAAAGGTGTTCGAGAAAATTCGTCAAGCTAAACCACCTTTACTCTTAGTGATTGCAGATGGTCCCCGTGCAGATAAGCCTGGTGAAGACCAAAAGTGTGCGGCGGCTCGTGCAATTATAGAGCGTGTGGATTGGAATTGCCAAGTTTTAAAAAACTACTCTGAAATTAATTTGGGTTGCGGTCTGCGTCCATCAACAGGCTTGGATTGGGTATTTGAAATAGTTGAAGAGGCAATTATTTTGGAAGATGACTGTGTTCCACATCCTACATTTTTTCGCTTTTGTGAAGAATTGTTGGAGCGTTATCGTCACGATGAACGGATAATGTCGATATCTGGGCAAAATGTCCAATTTGGACAGCAGCGAACTGGTTATAGCTACTACTTCTCTCGCTACAACCATTGTTGGGGATGGGCAACTTGGAGACGAGCTTGGCAATACTACGATTTTGACATGAAACTTTGGTTAGAAATTCGTGATAATAATCTCCTTAAGGATATATTAGTAGACCCTGACGCTACAAAAAGTTGGACAAATATTTTTCAGTCAGCTTATGAAAAATGCCACAATACTTGGGATTACCAATTTACCTTTGCTTGCTGGGTTCAAAATGGTCTTAATATTATTGCGAATGCAAATTTAGTTTCCAATATTGGTCATGGTTCAGAGGCAACCCATACCAATGATGAAAGTAGTCCCTTTAGTAATATGCTAGCCGAAGCAATAGATTTTCCTTTAGAACATCCACCTTTTATTGTTCGTAATCAGCAAGCTGATGATTTTACAGAAAACATTTTATTTAATTATCACCCTCGGCTATTCAAGCGAGTACAAAGGAAAATTAAAAATATAATAAAACCTATAAAATATGGATAATTTAAGAGTATTAATTTCGTCACAAGTATTAAATATTAAAAATACTAAATAAAGCTATTCATGATTAAGGTTTTGCATCTTAGTAATTCTGATGATGGTGGGGCTGGTCGAGCTGCTTTACGATTGAGCCAGGGTTTATGGAAGATGGGTGTAGACTCTCAGGTTTTAGTGCAGTTCAAGTCTGGTGATGATAAAACCGTTCTGGCTCCAAGAAGTAGCTTAGAAAAGGTCATTTTGAAGTTAAAACTGACTGAGTATCTAGATAGATTACCGTTACAGTTTTATCGTCAGCGCGACGCAGGTGACTTTTCCCCTGAGTTACTCCCCGATGCGATCGCCTCAAAAGTCGCTCAACACAATCCAGATATCATTAATCTGCATTGGGTATGCAATGGATTCCTAAAAATCGAAACCTTGGCTAAGTTTACTCAACCCTTGGTTTGGACGCTTCATGATATGTGGCCGTTCACAGGCGGGTGTCACTATAGTCAAGAGTGCGATCGCTATACGGATTCCTGCGGGGCATGTCCCATACTACACAGCGATCGAAACGGGGATTTATCACGCTGGATCTGGCAGCGCAAAGCCAAAGCTTGGAAGGATTTGAATTTAACAATCGTTACTCCTAGTTCCTGGTTGGCAAAGTGTGCGAGTTCCAGTTCTCTTTTCAAGAATCTGCGCGTCGAGGTGATTCCCAATGGACTTGATACACGAAAGTACAAGCCTATACAGCGACAGATGGCGCGAGAACTCTTAAATTTACCTCAAGACAAATATCTGGTTTTGTTTGGAGCCATGTATGCTAGTAGCGCTCGCCGCAAAGGATTTCATCTGCTTCAACCAGCATTGCAAAGCCTAAGTCAGTCTGGATGGCAAGACAGAATTGAACTCGCGGTTTTTGGGGCATCTGAGCCGACAGAACCGATTGAACTGGGATTCACGTCTCATTATTTGGGTAAACTCAGCGATGAAATCTCTTTGGCGCTAGTCTATGCGGCTGCCGATGTCTTTGTTGCACCGTCCCTTCAAGACAACTTACCCAATACTGTAATGGAAGCGCTCGCCTGTGGCACCCCTTGTGTGGCTTTCAACATCGGCGGTATGTCTGAGATGATCGAACATCAGGTCAATGGCTATCTTGCTCAACCTTACCAAATAGACGATTTAGCTCAAGGAATTGCTTGGGTGATTGAGAATCAAGAACGTCACCAAAAATTATGCGATCGCGCCCGCGAAAAAGCCGAACAAGAATTTACCTTAGAAATACAAGCGCGTCGCTACGAGTCTGTTTATCAAGAACTCAAGCAAACCTCCAAGTTCTCAGGGAACTGAACCTGTCTTCTTTGGAGAATATGCGAAAAAAAGCGATCGGGCATTAGGCGTATCGTTGAAGCAAGCGGTCAGCCGCTAATGATCGGGGTGTATGGCAATACTTTAAAATAGAAGGCTTCTTGCCGATTAACCTTATAGACAGCCAGGATTCCCAGCTAATCAACAATGAAAACCCCTGTTACCTTAATTATCTTCAACCGACCTAATCAGACGGAGAAGGTGTTTGAGGTCATTCGCGAAGCCAAACCACCTAAGCTATTAGTCATTGCTGACGGTCCCCGTGCCGAGCGACCGGGTGAAGAGGAAAAGTGCGCGGCGGCTCGTGCAATTATAGAGCGTGTGGATTGGGATTGTGAAGTTTTCAAGGACTACTCAGATACTAATTTGGGTTGCGATCCCCGCATTATCAAGGGATTAAATTGGGTGTTTGATACCGTTGAAGAGTCAATTATCCTAGAAGATGATTGTGTCCCCCATCCCACATTTTTTCCCTATTGCGAAGAACTACTAGAGCGTTATCGACATGATCAACGAATCATGAACGTCTCTGGACAAAATGTTTTATTTGGACGAAAGCGAACAGACTACAGCTACTACTTCTCTCGCTTTACACTTTGTTGGGGATGGGCAAGCTGGAGAAGGTCATGGCAGCACTTTGATGCCGACGTTAAACTTTGGCCAGAAGTTCGAGACGGGAATTTTATTAGAGATATATTAGAAGACCCTTATGCTGTAAAAGTTTGGGCAAGAACTGTTCAGCTTCTTTATGATGGACATCTACCAGCCTGGGATTTTAAATGGATGTTCAACTGCTGGATTCAAAATGGTTTATGCATCATTCCACAAGAAAACTTAATTACTAATATTGGTCATGATGCAGACGCTACTCATACCAGTGACGAAAAAAGTCCTTACAACAAGATGGCAACAGAAGCCATGAGTTTTCCTTTAAAACATCCGCCTTTTGTCGTTCGTGATTTGCAAGCCGATAAGTTTACCCAAAAAACACTCTTTGACTATGATCCGAACTTATTCAAGCGAGCGAGTAGGAAAGTAAAAAAGATATTGAAGATATGAGCTAAGTCCGAAAAGGGTTTGACTTCACTTGTTAAATTCAACATTTAATTGGAAGCAGATTACTTACTACTTCTGATAGAGGCGCTATAAAGCCAGGACGTGTTCAATCATTTTGAGGACAAGCTGGTTCATTGACATCAAGTTAAATTTAGCGTCTACTCAGAGGATTAATTTTATGAACAAGCTAAAAGAATTTTATGAGGAGAATGGTTTCTGTATTTTTCAAAAGCTTGTTCCAGAAGACCTAGTTGACAAAATTTTAGATATATACAATTCACAAATATTAGAATCAAGTAACTATTTTTTTAGGCAATCTAGCAATCGCTGGGAAAGAAATAAACGCACGTACTATGGATATTGTGAGGAGTCTTTTCTCAACGTTCATGATTACCCAGACTATCCAGGCTTTTGTGAAGCAGCAAGACAAATCTTTTGTTTGTCTCAGGTAAGGGAAGCACTAACTCAACTAACAGGGAGTGCCGAACATAACCTAATGCAGTCCATGTTGTTCGACCTGAACGCGGCTACGCCAGCTCATCAGGATTGGTACTATCTCGACTCTATTCCAAATGGTCATTTATTGGCAGGTTGGTTTGCCTTAGAAGACATTCATGAAGACGCTGGTCGATTCTACGTGTTGCCAAAGTCTAATCAAGTTGATTTTGACTTGACAACGGAGGAAAAAGTTTCTAATGCTCCCTATGTACAAAAGCTAAAAGACTATGTATCTTCTCATCAAAGCGATATCTATGCTCCGGCATTAAAGAAAGGAGATGTACTCTTTTGGAATTCCAGAACAATTCATGGTTCTTTAGACATTAGAAATCTCAGCTACTCAAGAAAATCCCTAACGGCTCATTATCTTCCTAGCCAATACCAAAGTGGTAGTCGTTATGCTGCTTCTCCTAGTGTTATAGACTATGAAATGTACGAAGGGATGAGATATCGACTAGTTCCTTCACACCAGAAAAACTATTCACCTACAGCTAAACTCAGGACTGATCTATGGCAGTATGTATGGAATCAGCCAAAATTAGCAAGAATGGCTCAGCTCGTTAAAAGCTTGAAAAATTCTTAACCTAGAGTCACTGCACAGAGCATCTTGCCAGGTATTTTGTCAAAACTCGACACCTTCAACACTAACAACTCTTATCTGCTGAGGAAAAACGAGTGAGTGCAATACGTTTTGAGGAAGTGTTCCTAAAATTTCCGGGTGCGTCCCATCCGGCGGTCAATGGCTGTACTTGTGAAGTTGAAGCTGGTGAATTGGTCGTAATTCTAGGGCCATCCGGGTGTGGGAAAACAACACTTCTCAAAATGGTCAATCGTTTGTACGAGCCAACCTCAGGGACGATTTACCTTGACGGGACAGACATCCGCAAGATGAAAGTCACGAAGTTACGCCAACAGATTGGCTACGTGATTCAGCAATCGGGCTTATTTCCTCACATGACTGTTGCTGAGAATATTGCTGTAGTGCCGAAGCTTTTGGGTTGGTCTAGGACACAATACCAGCCTCGAATTGATGAGTTGCTGACATTAATTGAGCTACCACCTCAAGATTACCGTAACCGTTACCCGTCCCAACTATCTGGTGGTCAGCAACAGCGAGTTGGCTTGGCACGCGCCTTGGCTGGTGACCCAAAGGTGATGTTGATGGATGAGCCATTTGGGGCAATTGATGCGATTACTCGTGAGACTCTACAAAATGAGATTTTGCGTCTTCAGCGTCAACTCAAGAAAACAATTCTCTTTGTTTCCCACGATGTTGAGGAAGCACTGCGTCTGGCTGACAAAATCATGATTTTGCAAAAAGGTCAGATTGTCCAGTTTGATACGCCGTTTAATATCTTGACACGACCAGCCAATGCTTTTGTGCATGAACTGGTGGGGGCGGATGATATGGTGCGTCAGTTGAGTTTGCTGCGCGTTGAGACAGCGATGATTGATGTGCCTCAAAACCACCAGCCTCGAAGTGAGCATACGATCGCACGACATGATAATTTACGTCAAGCCCTCTCGCTTCTCCTACGAACGGGTGCCCAGAAACTCACTGTACTGGATGGTGGTAATGCTGTCGGTGTCCTTACCCTGGAACATATTCGTGATTCTGCGAGTATGGGCGCAGGTGTTTAAGGGGTTTTTAGTCATTGGGATTGATGCGCCCAGATAATCCCAAACCTTCAACCAGTAACGAGAAATTGGCATGGGCTACATCTTGAAAAATCCTGGAACTGTCTTTGGTTATCTGCTGGAACATCTACAGATGACGGGTTTAGCGGTGCTGATTTCTGTCGCGATCGCATTACCCTTAGCATTGTTGGTTACTCGTTACCGTTGGCTGAATGTGCCAGTGCTGGGAGTCCTCGGAACGCTCTATACAATACCAAGTTTGGCGCTCATTATCCTACTGGTGCCACTTTTTGGGTTGAATCGCCAGTCAGTGGTTGTTGCGATGATTATCTATACCCAAGTGATTTTGGTGAGGAACTTCTCAGTAGGACTGCAATCAGTTCAACCCGCCATCATCGAAGCAGCACGCGGTATGGGGATGAATCCCTGGCAACGCTGGTGGCGGGTACAGGTACCACTGATTTTACCAATTTGTTTAGCCGGAGTGCGTCTAGCAACGATTGTGGCGATCGCAATTGCTGCAATTGGAGCTAAGTTTGGGGCGGGTGGATTGGGAGTGCTGCTATTTGATGGCGTTTCCCAAGGGCGCCCAGACAAGATTTGGGCAGGTGCGATCGCGGTGGCTGTGTTAGCGTTTGCAATTAATGGAATTCTACTGGGATTAGCGTGGCTGTCTAGTCCAGCGAGAAAAATTCAACAAGCGTCTCGCCGGAAGAGTCGAGCTACTGTACAGAGTTCGCCTGTAGCTTAATCGCAAGAGCGATCGCACTCTCTCGAATGCCAACCCAGATAAAAATGCGATCGCCCAGTTTGGCTGAGTGGATGCGATCGTGTTGCTGAAGGGTTGAGTATTAACGTGGGACAAAAGCTACTTGTGCCAGTTCGTAGATTGTCCACTCAAAAACTCTATTAACAGTAAGAATTACTCAAAAAATATGCATAACTGATAGTCATTTGCGCTAGTTGCATAGTGTAACGCCTAACACAATAAGAATTCCTTATCATTTAAATATAAGGAGTTGGGTGGAAAAGATGAAAGAGATTGAAGACCATGACGATGGAAACCTATTTCCTATACGCCATAAACACAATCCAGATGCATTAACTCAAGAGGAAGTCGCTAGCATTCTACAAGTAGCTGATTCCCACGACCTCTCGAAGGAAGAGACATTAAAATTGCTCTTACGCTTAAGGGCTAGGAAAAGAGCTGCTTACGCTAATAACACAAAGCAGCAAATGGCTTAGCTTTCTTGGGTTTAAATTGAGCTAGAACTAGAATGAAAAGTCAATAAGCAAGGTTGGGCTGATAGCATTAGTATTTTGCTGTTTAGCTTTATCCTTGCAAACCAGGGCACGACATTTCGTGCCTCTGTTATATGTAATGTAGTTATACAGCGACTTGATATTACTGTTAGTAGCAATTGAGCTGTAGGGAATTGCCTCTTAATCACTAAGTCTACTTAAATATAAGAAATAACTGAGTAAAAACTCCTAGACTGATGCTCTAGCCTTACATACTGACTCTTCAGCACTATTGATTGTTCCCAATAAAAATATGTTTAATTAATTCTAAATAAAACCTCAGTAGAACTAGAAGAGTTGTTGTATTTCCCAGAAAAGGTGTACAGTCTATGTAGTTAGTAGCAGAGTGAGTTGACAATTAACGTTCACCTACTCTCCTTTTGTTTTTCTTCCTTCAGAAGCTTTTTAAGACTTGGACTAAACCTAATAATTGGCAAGCATTCGCTAATCTTAGCGTTACTTATTGACGTTTCTCTAGCTTGCCCAAGTCTTACCACTGTTGAAGTACTAATCATCAAAACTCAAAAATGGAAATCGTCGCAATTGTTATTCTTGGTCTTTCCGTATTCATTGGTTTTTCTACCAAGGAGAACCAACCAAAACCTGATACGAATAACGAACCTGATAACGACCCGGATTCGGTTTTTAAGCAACCCTATGATATGGATAGCAGCAAAGAACAACTGACAACAGGCGAGTGACAGGCAGCAACCCAAAAATAGAAAAACTTTTGGAGTAATTGCTACATAACTGCTTGAGGTGTCACCACAATCTGCCAAGAAGCGGTTTGGGGTACCGTGGTAAGAGTTAGTGACAAAACTTCCCCTAGCCAATGCTGCTCACTGATAGTCACACCAGTTACCTCAACGTGACTCACTGCCACTAATCCCCTCCAAAGAATTTGGAAGCTTCGCTCATCAGGCATTCCCTGGTAGCGACCTCGGACTGGCTCACAAGTGAGAAAAAAGCGATCGCCTTCACAACGTTGCGTAAATAGGCGGCGGCTACCCGCATCAGTGCGGTAGGTTGCACTTTCACCGTCATCCTCATACAAGTCAAGTTCTCCATCTGCTCCTGCATAGACTTCCAGGATGAGAGTCGTTGGTGGGGCAGTTCCCACTCGGAGGGAAACTTCCGCTAGTGGCAGAATTGCTCCAGCACGGACAAATACTGGCACCTGATCGAGAGGTGCGTACAAGTTCAAATGCTGAGATTCTAAGTAATAGTTACCCGTAGAACGCTCCCACCAACCTCCAGCAGGTAAGTAAACTGAGCGGTAGCCTCCCGCCTCAACCACGGGAGCGACAAGTAATTGTTCACCCAGTAAAAACTGTGTTGGCACTTGGTAGGCTTCTTTGTCCTCAGGATACGCAAGGTACAGAGAACGGCATAAGGGAAGCCCCGTATCATAGTTAACTCGGCTGAAGTGATACAGATAGGGTACAAGTTGGAGCCGTAGCTGCAACGCCTTACGCACGGCATCCTGCACCCAGCGTCCGTAATTCCAAGGTTCACGCCGACCATGATCGGAATGTAGCCGGACAATCGGACAAAAGCAGCCAAATTGTACCCAACGGACAAAGAGTTCTGGGTCAATAATTGGAACACCAGGGACATGACCGAAGAATCCCCCTAAGTCATGCGACCAATAGTTTACTCCAACATTGCCCGCTCTTGTTGTGAAATCTACCAGGAATCGGAGGACTTCCCAGTGTGAGTAGGTATCAGCCGAGAACTGTACGGGATAGCGATGTGAACCAATGCCACCTGTACGGGAGAGAATCAGAGGGCGACGATTGTGCTGCGCTTCTAAGTGCGTGAAATAAACGTGGTTTGTCCACAATTGGGAGTTGACACCAGGGTAAGGTGCGTTGGCGCCATCAATCCACCAAAAGTCGATACCATCCTCTTCGCGAGGACTGTGCAACACCTGCATGAACAAATCTGCCTCGGATTGAGACGCTAGATTGAACAGCAACCACCCTTCTTCAGAATCAGCGTTGATTGGATTATTGGGTTGTTGGTCGTCGGGTTGCCAAGACTCAAAAAACCAGCCAGCCGTCGGGTTCTTCAGCGCGAATACCTCACCCGCTCTAACTTCGGCAGGGTCAAGTCCTCGTCGTTCACACAGAGATTGAAATTGGCTCTCTGTGGGTGATACTCCTTCAACATGGACATTAGCACCGATATGCAAGCCTGTATCATGCGCCCACTCAAGAAAGGCTCTTGGGTTTGGAAAAAAATCGTGATTCCAGTCCCAACCACACCAACCGGAAAGGTGCCAATCGACATCGAGAACTAAGACATCTAGGGGTAGTTCTAGTTCATTAAAGTGCTTAACGAGTTGGCGGTAATCGTCATCGTGCATTTGGTCATAGAGCGAGAACCAAACACCAAACGCCCAACGCGGCAGCATGGGAATACGCCCATACAGTTGTACAAAGTTAGAAAGTGCCTGTGGGTAGTCTCGACCGTAGGCAAAGAAGTACCAATCTTGACAATCAGGGTCGGAACGTTGGGCAAGCCAGCTATCCTTAATTGTGGCGCTGGTTGAATCATCAAGAATGCTATAACCACTGAGGCTAAGCACTCCTGGAGGGAAGCGATGCCATTGTTTCAAGCACTCTTGGACAGAGTCAGGAAGGTCAGCATGACGGTAAGCATCGAGGTACCAAAGGGGCGGTTCTTCAAACCGGGTCGTTTCACCGCGATCTCGTAAATGCCGATGGGCTGCTTTTAAAGGAGTGTAGAGCCATTCATTTGTATAGGGATACTTTTGAGAAACCGAAGCGGGATGAACACCTTGGGGTTGAAAGTTGCGGTGGATGAGGTCGAGGCTTGCTACAGTTCCGCCGAGGTTTTCATTATCAACTGTTGAGGGTGTCCAAGTGCCCGACTCGGTTCCACAAGTCCAGTGGATTTGCAGGTTTGCATCGTTGAAGGGTTCATCACTTAGCTGATAGACGATTTGCATCAACTCGGTATGCAGGTGCAGCACTCCCTCGTCTGTCAAGGTGACGTTGGTAAAGGGTATCGCTTCCGGTCGCGTCAGGACAGTTACTGTGGAATTATCTTCAAATTGACCCTTTGCCGACCACTCAAGGCGAACTAAGCCGTTGCTCAAAGCGCTAAAGCGTGCGCCCCCACACAAGATGCGCTCGCCAACAAGCTGATAAGTCACAGATGCACTCCCGATAAACTGAAAAGGCTCTACACGTCCAGATTACCAATTGACGTTCTCTCTAACCCTTAAGCGTTATGTTTTTTGCCCTTCGATTACGGCATTAAAGCGGTCTCTACCTTCGTTGTAATCCTTGCTTTCGTAACCCATTACATGACGGATAATCCATTTTTGAGGTTTACCGTCTTCTAGTAATAACGCGATCGCTTTTCTTAAAATTTCATCGTCATCAATAAAGCATTTCGAGAACCACTCACTAGTTTTTGAGAAACCACGCCTCTCCTCCAAAGTGTTGCACTCAACATAAATCGCTCCTAACAATACCTTGAATGACTTAACACGAATAATGTCTTGCTCCAGATTGAACCCTGCCAAATCTTCCGGCGTGAGTTGACTAAGATACTCACCCTGCCGTTCATTACTGACAATTTCCTTATATAACTGTATAAGTTGACGTTCACTCACATAAGGTAAGTTGCGATATAGGTAATCAGATGCGATCGCTTTTAGGAGAGCATCACCCAGAAATTTTAGCTGCTTATTCGGTGATGGACGCTCCTTTAGGTCTTTGAGATGACGTTCTAGCAACGGCGCAATTAGGTTCTTAACCAACCAGTTACGAGTTTGCGAGAAACCGCGATCTAGGTGAATCGCACCGACTAGAGCCTCAAAACCACTCTCGAAAGGATTATTCGGTTGCTGGCGGAGGCGATGTCGTTGTTCTGCTAAGCCCAAAAATGGATAAGCTTCCCCTAAACCCAGTTGGAACCAAAGCTTCGTCAGCCTTTCTCTTTCCAGCAGCTTGTCACGCAGCGCTGAAAGGTTACCAACTTCTAGATAAGGACAGTGATGATATAAGTAGTCAGCCGCAACAACATTTAGAATTGCTTCACCTAAAAATTCCAGACGCTCATTGTTGTTGTCTGGTTCGCTGATTTGTTGGGCATAGGAACGATGACTGAGGGCAAGGTAAAGGATTTCGCTGTTCTTGAAGTTGATGCCGATTTTGGCTTCGACTGGCTCAGAATTCCATTCCATGTTGGGGTAATTGGTAACTTGGTGATAAGCGATTTCTTGCTACAGCCTATTGCCGTTTTAGCCTCGTAGGAGTTGTTTAACTGTACCAACTAGTTCTTGCGGGTGGAATGGCTTAGTCACGTAGGCATCAGCACCTTGCTTGATACCCCAGTAGCGATCAAATTCTTCCTTTTTAGCTGAACACATGACTACTGCTAAGTTCTGGGTTTCAGAGTTGGATTTGAGCCGACGGCAGACTTCATAGCCATTCATCCGGGGCATGATGATGTCCAGCACAACGAGATCAGGACAAGATGATTGAATTTGCTCTAGTGCCTCAACGCCATCACTAGCAACAATTACACTCAGTCCACTTCCTTTCAGGAGTGATGAAATCATCTCCCTTTGACTCAGACTATCCTCCACCACCAGAACTGTGCCCATAAATACCCACCTAGATTGCTTTATTAAATGTTAATGAGAAATGGTGTTTTTCTGCGAGACCAATGTTTTTTTTTACCGACTGCAACGAGAGCTAAATCTGCTTTAGCCCGAATTACCAGTTAAAAGTGCCCTTGACAACGTTTCTTATGTTCTCATGCAAATTGGTAAGTTTTGTCGGTAGATGGCTAAACTAAAGCCGTCTTGGACGCCCCAAAGTAGTGATATATAGAACAGCCTCATCCGTTGGGATGCCTAAGACTTCATTCACTTGGTCATCAAAGAAACCAGCAATACCGCTTACCCCTAAACCTAGATAGATTGCGGCTAAATTCATTCGTTGCCCCAGATGACCAGCATCCATGTGTAGATAACGATAAGCGCGATCGCCAACTTTTGTCACAGCTTTCTCTAAATCAGCCGTATGAAACACCACTGCCGCCGCATCTCGTCCTAACTCTTGCCCTAAACACAGGTAGTGCAACTCTCTCCGGAAATTTTTAAATCGAATCTGCCGCAACTCCTGGGCTTTTGGCGCGTAATAGTAGCAACCTTCCTCTAAGTTAGTGACTCCAGAAACCGCGACAAAGGTTTCAATTAAGTTCAGATCAAAATAATCGGGTGAACTATCAAGTCCTTGTGCAAAGGAGTGCTGCGGTTGGTAGGTAAAATTTAGTACAGCGTTCAGTTCGTCTAGTGTCAAATTAGCTCCGTTGTAAGCACGGGTGGAGCGTCGCTGGAGAATAGTGTTCGACAGGGCTTGTAGGGGTAAGTCTCCACTTTGCCAATCTATAGGTTTTGTCGCGGTTGAGACTTTAGTGCAGAAGGGAAAGTTGTACTTATCTTCTAATTGTTTCTCTGCATTCGTGTTTGAGTCATCCTTGTCGAGGTTCCAATTCCTGGTATCCTCGATTTGTGTAGCCCGATGCAAGTAGCCCAGTAGTTCTCCCTCAGGAATATTTGGGTAGCTTATTTGAGTTGAAGAGGGCAAAACAGTTGGGGCTGGTGGTAAGTTTTGGCGGGGATTGAGCTTATCGGCTAAAGGTATAATCGCAATCGTTCCTTCAGCATCCGGGTCAAGATACAGTAAATTATTCACCGTCTCATCCGAAAAACCACCTACTAGGTGAGGACGGTAAGCGGTGAGCGAACAAGCTAGCTCAATGTTGCCCAGTAAATGACCTGTATCCAGGAAAATCCGCCGATAGGCTCGATCCTCATAACGCCAAGCTGAGCGATGAAAAACGGCTGTAATTACAATCGCCAAGTCAGTGCTTCCCAAGACTGGATGCCAGAAACAAGCATCTTGCAAAACTGACCAAACCTCACTCTCCCAAAAATGAATGAGAGAGTGGCTACGACACTGATAGTTGTAAAGTCCGGTTGGTAATATAGGAGTGCCACGGGAGACTAAATAAATCTCGGCTGGGTACAAACCACCCGCAGAGGGTGCCGCTCGGAGATAGAGGGGGGGACCATTGAGTGTCGGCATCCTTGCTGTCAAACCATAGCTATGAAGAAGTAGTTGCGACAGCCTCCGCCAAGTTTTACCCGGTTCATCGGTATAAGCTTCATAGTCTTCCTTTAGGTAGGGTTTTAGGTCAAAGGTGGTACCGACTTTGTATTCTTTATAAGGGACAGGCTGATTTTCCCAGTCCAGTTGTTTGTTTTTAGATGCGATCGTCTCTGGATCGTATTTGGTGCGCTCGTGGTAGTGCTGAGCCATTGATACTCGCAGTTCTGACATAGTGTTTTTATATATTTGGAGCTTTGCTTTTCATCTTGACATTTCACGGCGCTGAACTTGTTATATCAATTTGATGAAGCGCAGCAGAAAACGATCACGCAGGTCTGTAACCAATTGAAGTTAAGTACATAATACAGCGCATTTTGTCAAGGTTCATAGGAAAATTTTAGCAAATCTTCGCAAAGATTAAAAAAAAGTTAGAACAAATGTGTCTTTTGCTACAGTGTTCTACTGTTAAGGAAGTACTAAGCATAAATACATATTGATGTTGCAGTAGAAATAACCTCCGAAGAAGCCAGTCAAGGCTTCCAGATTAAAAGCGCCACCGATGAAGAAGATTTCTGGAGCCGAGTTATTGGCTCAATATGCCAGTGGAAAACGAGATTTTAGTGAAGTAGATATCAGCGAGGCTGACTTGTTTGAAGCCAATCTACAAGGAATTGATCTAACTGGCAGCAAGCTTCAAAAAACCTATCTGCCCTACTCTAATCTGAGTCAAGCGGAGTTACAGCAAGCTCAACTTCAATCAGCTCAGTTGAGTGATGCTCAGCTTTACCAAGCCAATTTATCTGAAGCTAACCTAAGGCAAGCAAATTTATTTAGAGCGACTCTCCGTCGTGCCAATTTACGAGGAGCAATTTTGGAAAATGCCAATTTACAAGGAGCAGATCTAGGAAACGCTGACCTCAGTGGTGCGAATTTGAGTAATGCTGATTTGAGTGGAGCAAATCTAGATAGGGCAAACTTATCCCAAGCTCAGTTAAGTGGAAGTAATCTGTTTCGCACCCAAAATGTTGACTTCTCCAATGCCTACTTAGACAGTTCAACGATTTATCCGAATGGGCATCGAACGGATAATCTTCAAACTGGGGAGTAGAGACTGGGTGATGAGGTAATGAGTCAAAAACTTCCAAAGTTTATGTATGTTAGCTTCCTGCCTCCCTACCACCCCATCTCCTTTTGAGGCGGATGTAGCCAAACAATACTGCGCCACCAAGCAGAAGAAGATAAGGGCTATATGCCATCAGCCACAGTCCTAATTTGAGTAAGCCTGTGGTAAATTCACTAACCGATCGCGTAGCTTTGTTCCAAGTATCTTGAACCTGTAACCCCAAAGGTTGTTGTGGCGTTGTTATCGAAACTGCGGCTTCTAGGTGCAAGGTGATAGTAGAGTAGGCTACGCGATTCGTTAAGCTTTTTAGCTGAGCGTCAATCTTGCCCCCTAACCCTCCCAACTTTGGGGAAATCGGAGTTCAAAGTCCCCCAGAATTCGGGGATTTAGGGGGCAAGTGCGTAACTCCTGAAATTAAATTTCTTATTAGTTGAGTTGCGATCGCCTGATGAAATACTAATAAAAATAAAGGCAGTAGCCCATTTCGCCACTGCCTTATTTACATACTCCGTGCGGTTATTCCTCACGATAAGCCCCAGTTTTATTGCACCTTAAAATCACCGCACCAAATCAAATTTTACTTTCGCCTCATCGGTCGTTGTTGTAATACTGGTCAGCAGGGTCACCATATGGGTCTTCACTCGCTGGGCGAACATCTCCATATGCACCATAATCGGCAGGGTCGCCGTAAGGGTCTTCACTTGCTGGACGGACATCACCGAACGAGCCAGAGTCAGCAGGGTCACCGTAAGGGTCTTCACTTGCTGGACGGACATCACCGAAGGGACCGTAGCTGGCAGGGTCACCGTAAGGGTCTTCACTTGCTGGGCGGACATCGCCGAAATCCTGATAGGCTGGGTCGCCGTATGGATCTTCACTTGCTGGGCGTACTTGCCGATCATAGTCGGCATCCTGATCGTATTGCTGACCGGTAGCCTCAGAGAGGGCATCCTGCATTTTTCTCAAAAATCCATCTACCATGATTAATCTCCTTTTTAAACTCGTCAATGAAATCGTTGAGTAAATGAGTAAAAGCTCTAAATCTATTCAACGTTTTGTTTTTCTGCTTCAGCGCTTGTCGTAACTAGTACAGCGTGGTGAAAATAAGTGACCAGCTTCAGGTGGGTAAACACCTTACACTCAAATAATTTTTGACTTTTGAGTTGTACGAAGCAGCACTTAGTACGAATTAGTACGCTGGAGCTGGTTCAGGTGCAGTCTGCCCTTCAGGTGGTAATACATCAGTCAAATCACGACCTGAAGGTCTGTTGTTATAGCCTTGGAAGTCACGGTAGCGGGCTGCTTCTGATTCCGGAACTCGAATTCCCTCAGGTGGTGGTGTTACCCAATGAACACGATGCTGAGCATCACGGTAGTAAACACGCCCGTTCTTAGAGAGGTAATACTGCCCCTCTGCCCCCTGTCCTCGTCTGTTCTTGTGCTGATTGTAGAGGTAGTAAAGTGCAGCCGCTCCAGCCAAGATGGCTACTTTCTGTGTGTTCGACAATCCCTTCTTGGCTTGCGGGGAGGCTCCGGGGGCAGGATAGTTTTGCGTTCCCGTAACCGTATCGTCAACAGGTGGTGGCGGAGCGGCAGTCTGCTGACTAGCGCAACCAGCAAAGAAGGGAAGCCCTAGTAAAACGGACAGCAACCACGCGGTGGGACGTAAAAATTTTTGAGGCTTTGGTGAAATGGCGTTCATCGTATCTCCTGAATCACCCTATGTTCCGAAATCGAATGAATGATGTAGAAGCGTCTGTGAACCTGCGCTGTTGCAAAACCAGTAGTCTATTGAGTTAATTTCCCTAGGGAGTATGATCGCTTTTACAGATGAACGACAACAGCAAAGATGCAACGTTTCCATTCAATCTTGTTCAAGTTCTTCAGTAACTCCATCGTGCCGTAGATAGAGTTTCTCTAAGCTAATTTCCCCTTAGGAAATATGCAGGAGGATAGATAGTACTTAATTTAAGAAACTCAAAAGCTGCACTATTTTCTTTAAGTTAAGCAATCTTGATGAGAAGCTGCTTGATAAACGTGCGATCGCACTCCTCTCTTCACAATTTACTATTTTCTATGCAGAAAGTGTGCGATCCTGGCTCTATCTATAGATATAGAATAAACAATTCGCTCTGAGAATTTTTCTACCTTAGGTGACCCCAATCAGCTTGAGGAAGAGGTAATTGGTTACTTAGTAAACATTTTCTAACCCGAACATCTACTTTTTATTATTCACTGAACAAGGTAATGCTTTCAACAAAAAACCATTGCTTTGGCAAGCATCTATACAAAAAATAAAACATTTTGTAAAATCTTGAATAGTCTGCATGAATAACTCACAAATCCAGGCGTGTTGCATCAGCTTTCACGGACTAGAACTAACCTCTACAACTATCTAAGTAACTCTTATGGTGTCCACTCCTCCCTCTCAATCTTCGGCATCTCAGTATGAAATGTCAGATGCAAAAGTTAACGAGACAGTTGATGCTCTTATAACAGAAACTCCAACAGAACCTGATTTAGATTTAGAGTTTCTCTATACCAGAGATATCGAATTTCGTCAGGAAACCCTTTACTTCATTGTTGTGGATCGCTTCAATGATGGTGATGCCGAAAATAGTGAGGGACCAAACCCAGAGCTTTATGATCCAGATAAAAATGATTGGGGGAAATACTGGGGCGGAGATTTACAGGGAATTATTGACAAACTGGACTACTTAAAGACATTAGGTGTAACAGCAATTTGGCTTACTCCTTTATTTGAGCAAGTCGAAGACTTGTTTATTGACAGTGCAGCAATACATGGTTACTGGACGAAAGATTTTAAACGATTAAATCCTCGTTTTATTCACAAGGATGACAACCCATCTCTCAATAAAACCCAAGAATCGAAAAATACAATTTTCGATAAATTGATTGATGAGGTACACAAACGGAATATGAAGCTGATTCTAGATATTGTGTGTAACCATAGCAATCCTGATTTTAGTGGCAAAAAGGGAGAACTCTACGACGACGGTGTAAAAATAGCTGATTTCAATGATGATAAGGATAACTGGTATCACCATTATGGTGAAGTCACTAACTGGGAAGATGAGTGGCAGGTACAAAACTGTGAATTGTCAGGACTCGCCACGTTTAATGAAAATAATACGGAATATAGAGAGTACATCAAGTCAGCGATTAAGCAATGGCTTGATCGAGGTGTTGATGCTTTACGAGTTGATACAGTAAAGCATATGCCCGTCTGGTTTTGGCAAGAATTTACGGCTGATATTCAAACTTATAAACCAGATGTTTTTATCTTCGGAGAATGGATTTATAGTAGCCCTTTGAATGAGCGTTCAGTTGAATTTGCTAATGACTCTGGGATGTCAATTCTTGACTTTGGTCTAGCAATGGCAATTCGAGAGGCGTTAGGTGTAGGAAATTCTGAAGGATTTCACTTAGTTCAAAATGTTCTTGACCAGGATTATCGATACAACAGCGCTACTGAATTGATTACGTTTATCGACAATCATGATATGCATCGCTTCCAGACGTTAAATGCTGACCCGGAGAGTTTACGTTTGGCGATCGCATTAATTATGACCTCTCGCGGTATTCCCTGCATCTACTACGGTACAGAGCAGTATCTCCATAATGATACGAACGCAGACGGTGACCCTTATGGTAATAACGATCCCTACAATCGCCCAATGATGGAAAGCTGGGACACTGAAACACCACTTTACCGAGACATCCGGCTTCTTTCAGGAGTGCGGCGATTGAACCCAGCGGTATCAATGGGTAGTCAGTGGCAAAAGTACCTAACTCCAGATGTTTATTGTTATATCCGGCGTTACCGGGATTCACTGCTGTTTGTGGCAATGAATCGAGGGGCAGCGGTGAAGCTTGAGGCGGTTGAAACTGAGTTACCTGACGGAGAACATACGGATGTCTTATCCCGTCAAAAATTTGAAGTCAAAGACGGGCATCTTCATGATCTACAATTAGAATCACGGGAAGTAATTGTAATCAGTCACGTTGCTGAGAGAATCAAGGGGCAAACCATTGTCCGCGTACAACTCAATGGTGTCCAGACTAATCCTGGTGAAATTGTTGTCGTAACAGGCGATTGTCCAGAATTGGGGAACTGGGATATCTTGAAGGCGTATCCCCTGGAATTCATCAACACCAACACCTGGTTTGCAGAAATTCCCTTCAATGAAAGTGCTGGTAAGCTCATTGCTTATAAATACGCAATGTGGCGTGAAGGTCAGTCTCCCTTGCGAGAGAATCTGGTTGCTCGTCGTTGGGTAATCGCCAGCGAAGGCACCGTAAAATGGCGCGATCAATGGGCGTCCGGACGGGAGTCCTGACCTTTCGGATTAAGGTAGAGGTGTTATCAAGCCGTCTCTCCGCTTTTTCTCCAGCAGAATCCAACCTGGTTGAGCCATCAAACAATTGCCTTCAAGCGCAGCAAGAAAGGCGTCAATCCCTATTTGGGAATTTGGGAGAGTGTAAAGAATAAATCATTAAGTGTTCGCCGTAACTCCAAGCAGATTTTTTATGTGCTTCTAAGGAGTAATCAAAAGTTTGCGATCGCTTGTGCCTGGTTAGTCTTTACTTTTTACCTAACACCTAATACCTTTTCATTAACCTCATTGCTCGTTGGTTCAGTGATGAACTTTGGAACGAGTGAAAATTTGCTGTAGCTGAGGAAATTCTTCATGAAGATTTCATCAGGCATCAAATTATCACGAGTCGCTTTCCAAAGAAGGCAAATTTGTTGCTAATCAATCACAATAAAAATGAAACAAAAGTTAAACATTTTCTAATCATCCCAGCCGCTGCCCCTCAATGACTGCCATCCCTCCCGCCAAGGTGCTGCAGCCGAACTCGTCTGCCCTTGCTTTACCATATCGTTTCCCCCGCATCCTGAATCGTTTACAACCATCACCGGAAACCGTTGTCCTCTTCCTGGCTTTCGCCATTGGTGTCACTACAGGCATGGGGAGCGTGACCTTTCACTTCTTAATTGAGCAAATCCACACCTGGATGCTGAGAGACTTGATGGGGTTTATTTCCGTTTGGGGAGCTTGGACTTTAGCCTGTGTCCCGACGCTTGGCGGATTAATTGTTGGTTTGATGCGCGTTGCGCGACCTGACTTTGGGCCAAGTATGTCCGCTCTCATTGCGGCAGCTCAAGGTATCCAGAAAATTTCACCCTTGCGACCTGTCACCAAAATGGTAGCCGCCGCCGTTTCTCTAGGCACGGGTGCTTCTTTAGGCCCAGAAGGTCCGAGTGTAGAGATTGGGGCTAATATTGGGATGCTCCTAGGTCAGGTGCTACAAGTCTCGAAAGAGCGGCATCGTTTACTGTTAGGTGCAGGTGCAGCAGCAGGACTAGCGGCTGGTTTTAACGCTCCTATTGCTGGTGTTTTCTTTGCCTTAGAGGTGGTTTTGGGTACGACCTTTGCGACTTCTGCCGTGAGTGTTGTGCTACTAGCCGCCGTTGTGTCGGCTTTGATTGCCCAAATTGTCCTAGGTGCCCAACCCGCTTTTACACTACCCGTTTATGAAGTCCGTAGCCCCTTAGAATTACCCCTGTACTTAGGATTGGGTTTGCTAGCAAGTCTTGTCTCTTTGGCTTACACCAAGTCCATTCAACTAGCACGGCGTTGCTTTAAGGGAGAAGTTGTCGGTTTGCGCTGGCTGGGGCAACTGCCGCCACCGATAAAACCAGTAATTGGTGGTTTCTGCGTTGGTTTGGCAGCTTTGTATGCACCTCAAATTTTGGGTGTTGGCTATGAAACGATTCAAGCCATGCTCCAGGGTGTTGAGTTTACTCTACCCTTGTTGCTTACCCTGCTCGTTATCAAGCTGGTGGCAACAGCGATTAGTTTAGGTAGTGGCTTGGTCGGTGGCATTTTTGCGCCCGCAATGTTCCTGGGTGCTGCTTTGGGAGCTACCTATGGAACAGTTCTAGCAGCAATCATTCCAGCAGGAATGGTGAATATTGCTGCCCCCCCAGCTTACGCGATGGTTGGGATGGCAGCCGTTCTGGCTGGTAGCGCCAGGGCACCCTTGACAGCAATCCTGTTGTTGTTTGAGCTAACGCGGGACTACCGCATTGTGCTACCTCTGATGGCGGCAGTGGGACTATCTGTTTGGTTGATGGAAATGCTCACACCCGCACCAAGCCAAGAACCACAGCTACAGGCAACTCTTGGTCTTAGTGTTGAGCCAAACCCAGAGCGGGAAATTATGCAGCAAATGCTTGTGGCAGAAGCGATGCATCAGCCGTCCTTGATGCTATTGAGTTCAATGCCTGTATTAGAAGCGGCTCTTGCTTTGACAACGAGTCAATCTCGTAGTGCTTTGGTCGTCGATGATGCTGAACACCTAGTTGGTCTTGTCAGCTTGCAGGACATTAATCGATCGCTTATTCGTGCCAAAACGGACTTTCCTACCGCTCAGATGCCGAAGCTACTGCTGGGTGACATCTGTACGCGAGATATGGTGTACGCTTACCCTGATGAAGCGATTGCAGAGGCTGTAGATCGGATGGGGGCAAGAGGTCTACATCAGTTACCTGTTGTTAAACGAGACGATCCGAGTCAGGTGTTGGGTGTCTTGGAACAGGAGGGAGTGACTTTGGCGTGTAGTTTAGCGGCGACGCGAGAGGTGCTGCGTCAGCATCTTTCTTTGCCAACTGTTACCGAGGAATTAAGTCCGGTACCTGTTAAGCAACTTACCTAAAGTGAACAACGATTTTTACCTTAAGTTGAATGTCACTCTCGTTAAGGGAAATGAGGGAATAATTTCTTCCCCACCTTCCCCATCTTCCTTAAGCCAGTACCATTCACCTTAAGTTCCTGGTAAAGTACGCAAACGTTCATCCAAATGAGTACGGTCAGCCAAAGCATGAAGTAATGGGCCATGAGAACCAAATTCAACAATGCTCACTGAACCAACTGGACATCCTAAACGAAAGCGAAAGCGTCCAACATCAATTCCTAAAAGACTACACAAAATAATGCGAATGGTTGCCTTGTGGGAGACAATCAAAACATTACCCGTAGAGAACCGTTGCTTGATTTCCTCTATAACTAGCAAAGCACGAGACGCGATCGCAACAGCGGGTTCTCCTTCAGTTGGTGGATACCAAGCGGGGTCAGCCGTCCACCGGATGTAGTCATCGTGGTAATCACGACTTACTATATCAACTGATTGACCTTCCCACTTGCCGTAGTGGATTTCTTTTAAGCCATCCCGCAGTTCTGGCTGCATATCAATGGCTTCACATAGAGGCTTAGCCGTTGCGACGGTTCGTGCCATTGGACTACAAAAAATCGCCGTCCAAGGTGTAGAACGATAAGCGATCCCAAAAGCCTTCGCCATGTCCACCCCATCTGACGTTAAGTCTGCGTCAGTTGAACCGCAAAATGCATTATTCCGACTACTATCTGTTTGCCCATGACGTAAGAAATAAAGCTTGAGACTCAAATTGACATACTCCCGTCGCTAAATGCTATGCATTATAGCGAGGGATTCTCACCAAAAGGTGATTCTCAGTTCATTGAACTCACTTAAAATACACTTGGTTGTTGGTCGGCTTTCCGGAAAGCCGTTAAATCAAAGCGTGGTATTCACGCTTTGGCTCGATATGTCCACGCTGATTATAACGGGAGCGTTCTGCCGACATTAAAGGTAAATTGTCTCCCAGTGTCTGTGTTAAGAGTACAACAGCAAGAAGCAAACGTTTTGTTACCACGAATGTATCTTGAATCTGTGTTTCTTCAAAAAAAGCGATCGCCCGTACTGGAGTTTGGGCGATCGCTTATTCAACTCGTGTTTTTACAATTCCCAAAGTAATGGCAATGGTCTAAGTCAACCTGTACCTCATGAAAGTGTTTACGTTAAGTCAACGTGTTATTAGGCATACAACTACTGGCTGTCTCTGTATGTACTGATATCTGCTCAAGAGATAGCAATGACCACCACAGACTTAATCAAACCCTTATACCGTATTTTTTTATACAAATTGTCTTTACACAATTCTCAGCCTACTGAAAGAGAAGAGCCAAGCTTGATGATGTTAGCTTTGAGCAGCATTTAACAAAGATATTACTCAGACCCGCCTTCCTGGCAAGGCGGGTATTTCTCTGAAATTACTCTGACACAGGAGCTGCATCATACCTATTCTGTTGGGCAGTGCGCTCTACTTCCACTGAGGCAGAATCCTGATGTCTCCAAGGTTGAAAGCCGATCGCTCCAGCAGCAAATGCGGCTCCCACAAGCATCACCACAAGTACATTAGAGAATGATTGATCTTCCCGCATTTTTTTAGAACTGTTTAGCAACTCTGCTTTCAAAGTAGCTAAGGTAAGGGAGCTAAACACTCTATCAGGAGAGTAACTCCTGCTCTTTCAAAAGAGTTAACTTTGCGTCCCTAGGAGTCTTCATAATGGGTGAGAAGCTTACTCTAGTGCCAATCAAAGAATTGTCTAGCCTAAATATTGCTGTTGCCGGATTGAGCGGAAGACGTCGCGATGGATAGGTACAGCCCGCTGGCAGCTTAGGCGCACAGCTACCCACTCCCCATTTACCTGGATGGCTTCGATTTCTTCAGGAGTGACTGGCTTGCACAAGTCCCACGTCAACACAGCAGCAATTGTGCCCTTGTCCTCGCTACTTAAGGGTGCAGTTGTTCTGGGTAAGGTCGCTCTTGGCATGAGAGAAAACTACTTCATCGAAGTCGTATAGTCATAGGTAAGCTTGCCGGAACCAGGCTCAATTAACACTGAACCCAAATATCCCAGCAAGTAGTACATAAATACTATTTTAGAGGCTCAAAGAGTTTCTTGCCCGACTTATCAAGTTTTTTAAAGCAAGTCGGCTTCAATCTCTGAAACTCTTTTTATGCCTTGATTGTGTGGTTTACAAGGCGTTAATTCGTCCGACTAACTCTACCTGATCTTGCTGATTAGCCCGCAGCACAACGGATTCACCAGATTGGGGTGCAATCTCAGCGATCGCAGTAATGTTGACTTGATGGGTAACCAGAATAATCACGCCGGGAGTGGAACGGTTATCAGCAATAAACTGGCGCACTTGTGCCGTTTGCATGGGTTCAGTAAGGCGATCGCTAAAAAATGAGTTAATCGCTGGAAACGCTTCCACTGTGCCTAAATTCATCAGCCTCGCCGTCTCCAAACAGCGGCACCATTGACTGGATAAAATTCTCGCAACCCGAATGTTACGGCGGCGGAATGCCTCACCCATTCGCACAGCCTGCGCCCTACCTTCTGCTGATAGATTTCGTTGTGTCGTGCAATCCTCAACGCGGAAGTTAGGCGGATCGCCCGTTCCAGGTGCGATCCCATGGCGCATCATCACTACATAACCGGGTTCCCCTTGCTGAAGCAAAGACCAAATATCTTCTTGTTTCGCTGAAGTCGTGGGGCTAGATGCGATCGCACTTGGAGTAGGTGGAGTTGGATGCAATGTTGGGGATGGCGTGAAGGAACAGCCCGCGACGAGTACCAGCAGGATAAATGCGATCGGCCAGTGAAAATGTTTAAAACTCTGACGAAACAAGAACATCTTTAGTAATGGAGCCTACTTTTTTTGGTAGTTATCGCTCTTGTTTAAAGAAAGCTCTCACTTGAGAACTTTGGCTTTTGGAGATAGGTGTCTCTTTCCTTTGCTTGATTCTCTTGAGACGCAGGATGCTGGCTTAGCAGCGTTTTTTGCCTAGGCTTTTGAGCGGTATCGCCTAAGTTAATCTGAAGTTGAGGGCCAGAGGTAGCGAGAGCAACGATCATGCCGTCAACTACAGGAATAGTTGTGATCAGTTCCCCATTGAGATACGTGCCATTATTTCCAACGTTAATCACTTGCCAGTAGCTGGCTATGTGCCGGATTTCAACATGATGACGTGAGACAACAGAACTGTGGAGAACGACATGGTTATCAACCGCACGACCGATTCTGATAATCGGTTCGTTCTCAAATGTCCATTTTTGTAGTGGAGTGGATTGGTGCGGCTGCCGCAGCGACACTGTAATTACCATTGGGGCAAGAGTTGCCCTCAGTAAGGCGTTATTGCTCAATTTCTTCGACCCCACAAGAGAGATGACACCTTAAATCTACAAAATTTCTTGATTTTTCTAATCCGTAATTCCACAGAGTTTTGGGTGAAGATCACCCGACGACTAGGTATAGCCACCTGCTAAAGATAATCGCCTCAACTGACAGTCGAGGGCGATTTTCGACGCACATGATCGGCAAAGAATCCAACTGGACAGTGATGGACGCTTTTTGAAACCCTAGTCTAGGCTTCTGTTTTGAGCGCTCGGTTAATATCAACTTCCAAGCCGCCAAGAAAACACCAACATATCAAATATTTCTCAAAAATCCTCCGTGATTTCACTAGAGAAACACTTTAAATCTCTTTATTTATTTCCTGGATCTTACTGATCCTAGTAACTCACAACAGCCACTAATCTACAGAAAAGCATTTTGCTCTAGAGACAGAATTTCGCCTCTCAAGAAGCCACAAAATTTATAAGGATGCACATGAAGACGTTAAAGCTGTCACTGCTATCACTAGGCGTAAGCTTAATCTCGGCTACCACACTCATAACGCCAGTAGTAGCTCAGACACCGGACTCAGAACCCGAATTACCTTCAGAAACTGGTTCAGCCGACGATCTTAGAGTTTCTCCCAGAGGTGGAGTAGGCTTTACCACCACAGGTCCGGGTTATGAAGAGCCATTTTTTAGCCTTGAAGGCTTTATTCCTCTACAACAGAGTCCAGGAAACAACCTTACCTTCCTAGAAGGAAAATTGTTGTACTTGACTGACTCTACTATGGGCGGAAATCTAGTGCTAGGACAGCGGTTCTACAGTTCATCTCAAGATCAAATTCTAGGAGGCTACATTGCTTATGACTTCCGTGACACTGGTAATAGCTTCTTTAATCAGATTGGTGCTGGTTTTGAGCTACTGACAAATAAATTAGATTTCCGAGTTAATGGCTACCTTCCTATTGGCGATCGACGCCAACAGGTCGCCGAATCCTTCTCCAATCCTAACTTTGAGGGAAACTTCTTACTTTTAGATCGAGATAGACGGTTTGAGGCAGCCGTGGGAGGCTTAGATCTTGAAGTCGGTACCCAACTAGCGCGACTTGGAGAGGGAGACTTACGAGGCTATGGGGGTGTGTATTACTACAATGCCCCAGGTGGTGATGATGGCTTTGGGATTCGAGGACGACTGGAAGCCCGTCCATCCGATAACCTTCGAGTCGGTTTACTGGTGCAGAATGACCCACTATTCGATACAAGGGTAGTTTTGAGCTTGGGGGCTAGCTTTCCAGGAACTCGACCCCGTGGTGCCGAAAGAAATAGCACTTTGGCTCGGATTGGAGAGTCAGTTGGGCGTACTTCAACAATTACAGTTGATGAGCAGGAGGAATTTGAAACCATTACAGCAACCAACCCAACAACCAATGAAGCCTACCGATTCCAACACGTAAACCTGGGTATTGGGAACAGTGATGGTACCTTTGAGAGTCCCTTTGCAACCGTCCAAGAAGCTTTGGCAATAGCTCAACCCAATGACATTGTTTATGTACGAGCCACTATAGATCCAGGAATTGCCGCCTTTAGGATTCCAGATAATGTATCGATACTTTCGACTGGACCCGCACAGATCATTGACACCGTAGAAGCTGGCAATGTACAGTTACCCTTCTCTGGAACTGGTCTGCTACCAACCATCACAGGTACCGTTGCACTGGGAAACAACACGGTTTTATCTGGATTCAGATTTCTCAATTCGACAGGCAATGCTATTGAAGGAACCAATGTCAGTGACGCAACTATCCGTGACAACGTGATTACTGGTGCTGCTCAAAGCGGTATTTCTCTTAGTAATGTAACTGGAACAACTACCGTTGCTAATAACACCATTACTAATAGTAACGCGGGCATTTCACTGAACAACAATATTGGTACTGTTGACCTGAACATTGACGGAAACTCGCTAACTAACAACCTGGAAAACATCACTGTCGGCTTAGTTGATACAGCCGTGGGAACTGTAGGGGTTGTAGAGAATACCGTCACAGGCGGGGGAATCGGGGTAGGTGTTGAGGCAGGAGGTAGCTCTCTCATCGACGTTAACATCGGCAACAACACTGTCAACAACACTACAGGGACAGGTATTGCTGTTGATGTTCTTGGGCAAGCTCAAGTTGATGCCACGATTAGCGAAAACACCCTCACGAATAATGTGGAGAACATCACTGTTGGCTTAGTTGATACAGCCCAAGGAATTGTAGAGGTTGTGGAGAATACCATCACAGGTGGTGCAATTGGGGTAGGTGTTGAGGCAGGAGGTAGCTCCCTCCTTGACATTAACGTCGGCAGCAACACTGTTGAAGACACGACAGGGACAGGTATTGCTGTTGAGGTTCTTGAGCAAGCTCAAGTTGATGCCACGATTAACGACAACACCCTCACCGATAATCTGGAGAACATCACTGTTGGCTTAGTTGATACAGCCCAAGGAATTGTAGAGGTTGTGGAGAATACCATCACAGGTGGTGCAATTGGGGTAGGTGTTGAGGCAGGAGGTAGCTCCCTCCTTGACATTAA
>JAHHIF010000035.1 GCA_019358875.1 Symplocastrum torsivum CPER-KK1 | reverse complement strand
TCCTCCACTCAGCGCTGCTGAGTCAATTTGTCATTGGTCTAATTTCCAAAAACCAGCACGGGTTTGCTTACGCTCCACTCAGCGAAGCTGAGTTAGAGCGCATTAGTCTAAACGCCAGTATGTAAGTAGAAAGAATGAAACATAACTCTCCGCTTTCGATTAAGGACTAGGTCTAGTTTCTCTATGCATTTCGTAAACGCTAAGATTCCCGACTTTTTGAAGAAGTCGGGAATCTGGATAGCAAAAGTTTGTGGATTAAGTAAAATTCAAACGTTAAACGAACATATTTTATTATTCGACAAATGAGTAAAAACTAAATGTTCAACTTAATATTTTAAATAAGAGGAAATCAAGGTTGGTTTAGTACCTGTTGAGTAATACAGATTGATTAATTAGCTGTACTACAGAATTTTTTCTTAAACTGATAACAGAGCTTGAAATATGGCTTGGTTATTATGATTACACCAACGATGATAGTGATAGCTAGCCAAGCGATCGCCAGTTCATCCGTGTGGCTGCTCAACAGCTCAGGCGTGCAAGGAATCGAAGCACTGTCATACAACAACAGCTAGATCTTCTTCTAAATTGGACAACAACTGTTGCTCTAGTCGGGAAGAGGCTACTGGGTTCGGATTCAAGATAAGGAAATAATAAACACAACCATGGACGCTCAATTGCTCAAAGTTCTTCTGGTTGAGGACAACTTAAAAGACGCTGAACTCTTCAAAAAGTTATTGTCAGAAGCTAGAGCCACTCGCTTTGAGACGAGCCATGTTCAACGGCTTGACAAAACGCTTGAGCTGTTGCGGCAAGACACCTTTGATGTGATTCTGTTGGATTTGTCATTGCCAGACAGCCAAGGACTGCAAACGTTAGAGAGTGTATGTTTTGCCCTTCGAGACAGCCATCCCAACAACTCCCAGGAAATAGTCCCAGAACAACAGATGCGATCGCGGCTAAAGCTTGAAAGCATACTTCATGAGCAAAGCTGTGCGAGTTCTGGCGAAAGTGCGATCGCGACCACTGAGTCTTCTCCCTCCTTACCCGCCCAATCGGCGAGTGGACTCGCTTCCCGAACGAGATCGTCTGCTGCCTTAATACCGATTGTCGTGCTGTCGGGTCTTGATGATGAAGACCTAGCAATCCAAGCGATTCGCTCAGGCGCACAAGACTATCTCATCAAAAGCCAGGTAGACTGCCCTTTACTGGTTCGTGCTTTGTGTTACGCGATCGAGCGCACCCAAATGTCGCAAAAGCTACTGGAGAGCGAAGAACGCTACGCACTGGCGATTAGTGGTAGTCAGGTGGGGGTTTGGCAGGTAAACTTCCTGACTCGTGAGATTTATGTTGCGCCTAATCTAAAAACCTTCTTGGGCTATACCGAAGATGAAATTGGTACTGTTCCAGACGACTGGCTAGAGTGTGTACATCCTGATGACCAGCAGAGACTTCTTATAGACGCGATCGCTCATTTGGAAGGCTTAACCTCCTATCTAGAAATTGAACATCGGCTGCTGCATAAAGATGGCAGTTACCGCTGGCTACTCTCACGCGGAACAGCCTTCCGGGATGACAAGGGAAAACCTTATCGAATTGCTGGGTCAAGTATTGATATCACTCAGCTAAAACAAGCTGAGGAACATATTGCTAAACGCGAAAGTTATTTAGCGGCACTCGTGGACGTGCAGCAACGGTTGCTGGCAGATCAGGATAAAAATCGTTGTTACCAGTCGATCTTAGAGATTTTGGGAAAAGCAACGGGTGCAAGCCACGTTTATACCTTTAACACCGATCACACGGCAACTGGTCAATTAAAACTGAGTCAGTCTGCCCAGTGGTGGAGCGAGACTATCGCTGCCAGAACGAATAAATCTACTCTCCCTTGCCTTACCGATGGTTGTTTTGGGCGTTGGTTAGAGGTATTGGGACGGGGTGAGATTGTTACTGGAGTGGTTGCAGATTTTCCAGAGACGGAGCAAATTATTTTAGAGCGGCAAGGCATTCTCTCAATCTTGATTTTGCCCTTGATGGTAAAGGACGAGTTTAGAGGGCTGATTGGGTTTGAGAATTACACCACAGCCTATGCCTGGGACTCTTCAGAAGTTGCTTTGCTACAGGCAGCCGCCTCAGCGATTTCACTGTGGCAAGAGCGTGTTGCAACTAAAGAGACGCTCAAAGCTAGTGAGCAGCGCTTCCGGACTTTAGTCGATAACATACCTGGTGCAGTTTATCGCTCTATCCTCGACTCGGATTGGACAATGTTGTTCATTAGCGAGGCGATCGCAGATATTAGTGGCTACCCTGCTAGCGATTTTGTCACTAATCAGGTGCGAACCTTTGCCAGTATTATCCATCCCGAAGACCTTGCAAAAGTGCAACAAACGATTCAGGATGCTCTGGTCGCTGGTACGTCTTACCATTTGGAATACCGAATCATAGACAAGTCGGGCAGCATCCGTTGGGTCTATGAACAAGGTCAGATTGTTTACGGGGATGACGGGGCAGTGTCCTGTCTAGATGGTCTGATCTTAGATATTAGCGATCGCAAGCAGACCGAAGCAGCACTGATTGAGCGATCGCGTCAAACAGCATTAGCGGCAGACATCGGGCTTGCTCTCACTCAGGGAAGTAGCTTATCAACCATGCTGCAAGACTGTGCAGAAGCGATCGTGCGCCACCTCGACGCTTCCCTGGTACGCATTTGGATGCTCAATCCAGTTGACAATATGTTGGAACTGCAAGTCAGTGCTGGGATGTTTGCTCACCTGGGTGAACTGCCTCAACGCATTGCTCTTGGTCGCTTCAAGGTTGGTCGCATCGCCGCAGAACGTCAGCCGCATCTGAGTAATAACCTGCTGGATGACCCGCAACTTAGCATTCTCGAATGGTCACTTTTGCAGGAACTCGTTGCTTTTGCAGGTTACCCTCTGATTGTCGAAAATCAGCTTGTGGGAGTGATAACAATGTTCGCCCACCATCCCTTGACAGAAGCTACCTTTAATACACTTGGTTCTGTTGCCGATGAAATTGCTTTGGGTATCGAGCGCAAGCAAGTTGAGCAAGCACTGGATAGAGAGCGTCAGCAACTGCGGGAAATTATTACCAACGCCCCCGTTGCGATGGCAATGTTCGATACCCAGTTGCGTTATGTTGCCCATTCTCAGAAATGGCTAACAGACTATGGCTTGGAGGGATCGATCATTGGTGGTCGTTTGTCTAATGGGTTTTCTGACTTCCCTCCACATTGGCAAGTCGTTGTGCAACGCGCCCTTAAGGGAGAAGTCCAATCTCAGCCAGAAGATAAGTGGGAGCGCTCCGACGGCTCTACGATGTACCTCCGTTGGGCGGTACAACCCTGGTACACACCGGAAAAATCAGTGGGTGGCGTTGTGATTGTCACCGAGCAGATTAATGAGTTGGTGAAAGCCAGAGAAGCAGCACTCGAAAACTCCCGACTCAAGTCTCAATTCCTCGCGAACATGAGCCACGAAATCCGCACTCCGATGAATGGAGTGATAGGGATGACTGAATTGCTCTTGAAAACAGACCTAAACTCGGAGCAACTTGACTTTGTGCAGACATTACGTGTGAGCGCCCAGAACCTGCTGACGCTGCTCAACGATATCCTGGACTTTTCCAAGCTAGAAGCTGGAGAAATGCGTCTAGAAACCCAGCAATTTGATCTAAACAGTTGCCTGGAAGATGTCGCTGATTTACTCGCCACATCAGCCTTGAATAAAGGGATTGAACTGGCTGTCTTGATTGACCCAAATGTTCCTTGCCAACTACAAGGGGATGCAGGTCGTCTACGACAGATTTTTACCAATTTGGTTGGCAATGCGATTAAATTCACGCCCATTGGCGAAGTTGTCATCCAAGCTTCCCTTGAATTTGAGACATCGAGTTATGCCTCCATCCGGTTTTCTGTGACCGACACAGGCGTTGGTATTGCACCAGCAAACCAGAAGAAACTGTTCCAATCCTTTTCACAAGTGGATGCTTCATCAACTCGGCAAGATGGAGGGACTGGCTTAGGTTTAGCGATTTGCAAACAGCTAGTGGAACTCATGGAGGGTGAAATTGGTGTTGCCAGTCGAGGTGCTGCCTTTGTACCGGGTCGATGGTCAGTAACGGGAGGACAGGGAGATGAGGAGTTGGGGAGCGGTTTCTATAAATCTCGACAAGGTAGTGAATCAATTCCTCTCTTAGCCCAGCAAGGAGCAACGTTCTGGTTTACAGTGCCCTTGGCAAAACTGCCCCACCCTGTCCCAACGTTAATGACATCGAGTCTCGCGTTGGCAGAACGGAAACTCTTGATTATCAGTAGCAACGAAACGATTCGCCGTGTGTTGACGACCCTAGCAAGCTTCTGGGGGATGCAGGTGGAGGAAGCCTCAAGTAGTGCGGACGCACTGACAACGTTGCAGTCTACGAGGAATAAGCATCAGGATATTGATGTAGCAATTCTTGATATTAGTTTGTTAGAGAGAGATTCTGAAAGTCTGACTCAACTCATTTGCACAGATTCTACACAGATGCAGCCGAAATGGGTAATCTTGAACGCTGTCAATCAGCGATCGCAAACCCTACGCCTTTTGGATCTGGGGTTTAGTGGCTGTATTACTAAGCCCTTAAAAGCCTCTAAGCTGTTAGGTTGCTTGAGGCAAGTCTTGATGCCTGATGATGAGGTATCCAAGCCGGATGTTTCTACTAGTCTGCCGTTGAGTCAGCGTCAATCTTCACCAATGAACCTCGCCGCGATTGCCCAACGCTCAAGGGTGAAAATTCTCTTGGTCGAAGATACACCGATTAACCAGAAAGTCATCCTCAATCAACTCAAAGTGCTAGGTTATCAGGCTGATTGTGCAGTTAATGGGAAAGAAGCTCTTGACCAGTTGCTGGGGTGTACAGGCAATGCTGGCAGTTGGAAAGAGAGGGTGAGTGAACACAACCTCGCCTCTTCCTCTAGTAAGCACTACGATATTGTTTTGATGGACTGCCAGATGCCCGTCCTTGATGGTTATGAAGCGACACGGCTTTTACGGGAATTTGAAAGGACATCTCACCGTACTGTCGTTATTGCCATGACCGCTAATGCTCTGCTGGGCGATCGCGAAAAGTGTCTGGCAGCGGGTATGGATGATTATATTAGTAAACCAGTAACCTTAGAAGAATTAGAGTTGGTTTTAGAGCGCTGGATTTATACCCTCTCTGGGGAAACAGAGCTGAAAAACCAACCTTTGAATGCTCCGCATCCTTCTAGTGCCCAATCCTCTTTCGATGACTCGCTACCCCTAAGCTCTCGGTACAGCATAACTGCCATCGAGCCGTGGCTGGAGAAAAGTCAAAACTCACAACAGATGATCTCGCATAACTCTCGCCTCTCTATGTTTTCAAACTCTTCCCCTTTTGCACCTAGAAACGTTGACGAGGTGCCCTTAAATCTGGAACACCTGGATGACCTAGCCAGAGGCGATGTCGAGTTTAAGCAAGAACTCTTGCAGGTTTTTATGGAAGATGCTGTAACTTACTTAGCAGAAATTAAGCTAGCCTTGTCAGCCGAAGATAGTGTCGCTGTTGCTCGTCGTGCTCATCAGCTTAAAGGTTCAAGTGCTACACTCGCTATTTACAAGATGCCAGAACTCTCTGCCGAACTAGAAAGTCAGGCGAAACAAAACCAGTTAGTGGGTGCAGCAACGCTGGTCGATGAGTTAGAGCAGATTCTGGATCGAATTCAAGCATTCATTGACAAAAGT
This sequence comes from Symplocastrum torsivum CPER-KK1, assembly GCA_019358875.1. Taxonomy (GTDB): domain Bacteria; phylum Cyanobacteriota; class Cyanobacteriia; order Cyanobacteriales; family Coleofasciculaceae; genus Symplocastrum; species Symplocastrum torsivum. The sequence goes on along the minus strand of JAHHIF010000035.1, from coordinate 63,911 downwards.
TAAGCGATCGCACAGTTAACTAGCAAGCTGAATGTATCGGGAAGAAGTCAAAGGTACTGACGTCCTTTTTTTGTCAATTTGGAAAGCTGCAACTATGTCAAAAATTCTCCTGGTTGAAGATGATTCCGTCACGCGGTTACTCCTCAGACGAGAGCTACATTTGGCTGGCTATGAGGTATCTGTAGCCAGGAATGGGGAAGAAGGACTACAACAAGCGAGGCAGTTGCATCCAGCTTTAATTATCTGTGATTGGGTAATGCCATTGATGGACGGAGTGGAACTCTGTCGTTCTGTGAAAGCATCACCGGAGCTGGCAAATATATTCTTTATCTTACTGACCGTTCGTGAGGCGATCGCAGATCGAGTCGAAGGGTTAGATGCGGGTGCTGATGATTTTTTGAGTAAGCCTGTTAACCTGAATGAGTTATTGGCACGAGTCCGTGCGGGTTTGCGCTTGTATCAGTACCAGCAGGATTTGAGTGAAGCCAATCAACAACTCAACTCGACTCTACGTGATTTGAAACGGACTCAAGTACAACTGGTGCAAAGTGAAAAAATGTCCTCGCTTGGACAGTTGGTGGCAGGTGTAGCGCATGAAATTAACAATCCGCTTGGCATTATTGAGGGAAACCTTGCCCATGCAACCAATTACCTAACCCACCTCTTAGGATTGATGCAGCTATATCAAAACCATTACCCCAATCCAGGAGAAGAGATTGAGAATTATGCCGAGGAGAATGATTGCGAATTTATTGCATCAGACTTCCCAAAAGTTTTGGAATCTATGGGGAGTGGAACATCTCGAATTAATGCGATCGTGCTTAGCCTACGGAACTTCTCCCGGTTGGACGAAGCAGAGATGAAGCTTGTTGATCTTCATGAAGGTCTTGATAGTACGCTTTTAGTGTTGCAGCATCGCCTCCAGGCAAAGGGACAGCAGCTTGCAATTCAGGTGATCAAGGAATACGGTGACGTGCCACAGGTAGAATGTTACCCCAGACAGCTGAACCAAGTGTTTCTAAATATTCTGAATAATGCGATCGATGCGATCAAGTACAAAGGAATGACACTGCAAGCGTCGAGTGGAAAGAAAAGAACCTTGGTGGAGGAAACTGAAACGCCCAATTCTAGCGGAGAGACTTCTTTAGAAGAATTATCCTATGCCAAGCAGAGGCTAGCTAATGTGAAATCCTTTACCCAGAAAAATAGCGCAATGGCTACGGAAGAAGCCGTAGCCACATTAGAAGCTTTCAACTCATCTCTAGAGGAGGTATGCGATCAAACAGCAGTCCTCCAGGGTGACGAAGAGTCAACATTCAACACTTACAACGCACCAGAATCTTTGGCATCGTCCTACGTTCCTTGTATTACCATCCACACTCAGGTTATTAGGCGTCAGTCCCAACAACTAACGGACAATGGACAACCAACAATTGACCAAGTCGTCATTAGAATTAGTGACAATGGGTCAGGAATGACAGAGCTAGCTCAAAAACACTTGTTTGACCCCTTTTTTACAACTAAATCAGTCGGCAAGGGAACAGGTTTAGGGTTGTCTATTTCTTACCAAATCGTTGTGCAGCATCATGGCGGTAACCTCGATTACAAGTCTGAGTTAGGACGAGGTACAGACTTTTTTATTAAAATTCCGATTCGGCAGCCTCAATTATTTGACTCAATTTAGAACTGACGCGACCAAGTTTTCGGCCAACGCTCAACAACAACTTTAGTTTGAGTAAAGAACTCTACGGCGTGTCGTCCTTGTCCGTGTAAATCTCCATAAAAGCTATCTTTCCAACCGCTAAAGGGAAAAAATGCCATGGGCGCAGCGACACCAATATTAATGCCAATGTTGCCCGCTTCGGCTTCGTAGCGAAACTGTCGCGCTGCGGCACCGCTGTTGGTAAATAAGCAAGCCATGTTGCCCCATTGTCCGCTGTTTACTAAGGCGATCGCATCCTCAATGGTTTCCAAGTGCATCAAACCCAACACAGGTCCAAAGATTTCTGTCCGAGCAAGTTCACTTTTGGGGTTGACATTTTGCAAGATTGTGGGTCGGATAAAGTTACCCTTTTCGTAACCTGAAACCTTCGAGTCACGTCCATCTACTAACACAGTCGCACCTTCGTCTGCGCCTTGCTGAATCAACTGTTCAATTCGAGCTTTACTTTGTGAAGTAATGACCGGACCCATTTGTGTTGCCTGATCTAAGCCATATCCAACGACTCGTGTTTGAGCCGCATTGGTGATTGCCTCGGTAAACTGATGACGTGCTTCTCCTACTGTCACCGCTACAGAAGCCGCTAAACAGCGTTGTCCCGCACAGCCAAAGGCACTATCGGCAGTAATTCGGGTGGTCATTTCCATATCGGCATCGGGGAGGACGATAATCGGATTTTTTGCTCCTCCTTGACATTGCATCCGTTTGCCAAAACTTGCGCCTTTCCCGTAGACATACTGAGCGACAGGTGAGGAACCGACAAAGCTAATCGCTCGGATCGTTGGATGTTCTAAGATGGCATCCACGACTTCCTTTGCCCCATTGACCAGATTAACGACACCTTTTGGTAAGCCAGTCTTTTCAAGTAACTCGAAGACTTTTTGTAGGGTTAGAGGGACTTTCTCTGAGGGTTTGATAATACAGGTATTGCCACACGCGATCGCATAAGGCAAAAACCAGAAGGGAATCATTCCCGGAAAGTTGAACGGCGCAATAATCGCTGTGACTCCCACAGGTTGACGAATCATGATTTCGTCAATCCCACGAGCAACATCTTCCAAGTTATAACCTTGCATCAAGGTAGGAATCCCGCAGGCAACTTCCACATTCTCGATCGCGCGTTGCCACTCTCCTTTGGATTCCGCTAGAGTTTTCCCACACTCCAAGGTAATTGTGCGCGATAACTCATCAATATGTTCCTCTAAGAGAAATTTCAGTTTGAATAAGTACTGCACTCGTTCCGTTGGTGGAATGCGCCGCCAACTGGTAAAGGCAGTCTGCGCCGCAACAGTCGCTGCCTCTACATCTTCTTTGGGCGATAAAGGAACTTGGGTTAAAACTTCAGTCGTAGCGGGATTCACGACATCTAGAAATTCAGTCGCCGTTGAAGGACACCACTCTCCGTTAATGTAATTGAGCAAGGGGTTTTTGGCAGACACAGCAATTTTCCTTTTTTAGGATAAAGATGTTTTCAATGCTACCAAGCCTGACTTTATCCATTGGGTGAGGGTCTAACCCAAGTTGCTATTTGTTTTGCTCAATGCTGCTTTGGGGGTCAAAGTATATCTACTGTGACAATTACAAAGGTTGGAATCTGATTTGATACGACCCCCAAGCGAGTCACCTAATTATCCCGATATGGTCTTCAGCAAGAATGGAGCAATTTTTTCAATGGAAAGCACCTGTTGCACAGCATTCAGACCGATCGCTTCTTTGACCATGCCAAACCCCCCATCTTGACCAACTGTGATGCCTCCGGCTTGAGCAATTGCCTGCAAGCCTTCTGCACCGTCACGACCAATCCCGTTTAATAACACGCCAGCCGTTGCCTTGCCATAGAACCTAGCGATTGATCGGAACGTCGCTGAGATAGAGGGACAATGCTTATTGGTTTCTGGACAGTCTGAATGAATGAACTTGCCCCGATTGTCTAATTCTAGATTGCCTTTTTCTGGGGCAAAATAAACGGTTCCTGGTGAGGGAGATTCGCCCACATCGGCAATTTTCACCTTCAACCCACACTCAGAAGACAACCAATTGACCATTCCTGACAAGACACCTTGACTGACGTGTGCCGTACAAATGATTGGCAATGGGAAATTCGCTGGCAGTTGGCAGATAATCTTCTGGATGGCTGGCAGACCACCTGTGGAAGCCCCAATCGTGATCACCTTAACGCGACTGACATTCGTCATCAGCGGTTGCATTCCTGAAAATCCCCCAGATGCGATCGGCTTAGCAGGAGCAGTCAGCGAAGCCGTTTGTTGCCGTCTTTGGGTCACTTTCATCGTGGAAAGGATTTTGATCTTGGTAATCAGCGCACTTTTAAGCCCCTCGTAATCGGTAGGGGAATCAGTTCTAGGTTTAGGAAAAACATCTGTAGCTCCGGCTTGCAGCAGGCGAAAGACATTATCAATATCTGTCTTTTGCACAAAATTGCTAATGACCAAAATGGGTCGGGGGTCTTCAGCCATGACGCGCTTAGTCAATTCCAGACCATCCATATTTTCCATGTGAAAGTCTGTACAGATGACATCCGGCTTCGTCCTAGTAATTACCTCCAGACCCTCAACACCATCGCGTGCTGTACCGACGACATCAACCTCTGTTGAAGAACTAAGTAAGCGTTGCAGAATTTCCAAAGCAATGGGGGAATCTTCAACGAGAACCACTTTGTTGGCTGCCATTTAAATCAATCTCCTTAATGTATCTAACAAAACACCTTGCTCAAAATCACCCTTAGTGATGTAAGCGCTTGCGCCTGCTTGGTGCCCCTGATGTTTGTCCTCCTCGGAGGCAAGGGTTGTTACCAAAATGACAGGCAAATCTTTGTACTCCTGGAATTGGCGAAGTTTAGCGGTGAGTCCTAGTCCATCCAGATTGGGCATTTGCACATCTGAGACAACCGCCGCAAAACTCCCCATTCTTAGTTTGTTGAAGCCATCTTCACCGTCTACAGCCGCCGTAACCTCGTAACCAGCACCTTCCAAAATCCGCTTCATCTGGGTACGGATGGGAATTGAATCTTCAACTAGGAGAATCTTGTGTTTGACTTGTGCTTGTTGGGCTAACTCTTTAACGGTGACAGACACAATTGTCTTCTGTGCTGACTTGAATAAATCAGCCGGATTCAGCACCATGCAAACTTCTCCAGTGCTCAGGATGGTTGCCCCCGAAATGTTGCGAATCCGCTTGAGCAACTGACTTTGAGGCTTCAATACAATGTCTTGTTGCTCCAAGATTGCATCTACCAGCAGTGCCAAACGTTCGGAGCCAATCCGTAAAATAATGCAGGGTATGGTTTTTGAGGCAGCGTGCAGGGCTTTAGTGGATGTTGGCGCTTTTACGGGTAAGCCTAATAAATCGGCTAGCCAAGCAACCGAGACAGACTCTCCCTGGAATGGAAGCGTTTGGCTGCCTGACGCTCCTAACGTCGCTACCGCTGACGCTCGAAGACTCGCTAACGCTTCGCTATCGCTAGCAGTGGTAAAGATTTCCTGGGGAGACACCAACTGCATTGATTCCACAAATGCCACAGGAATGGCATAGGCATTAGGCTCGACTTGTACAATCAAAGCATCCGTAGTAGCTAAAGAGCTATTGAGCATGATGCGGAACAAACATCCCTGTAGTGGTGTAAATTCCACCTGAATGCTTCCCTTAAGGCGTTCAACGTTTGCCCGCACGACATCTAAGCCTACTCCCCTACCAGAAATCTCAGTGACAGCCGTGCGGGTGGAAAATCCGGGGGCAAAAATTAAGGATTGAATTTCAGCCGCTGACATTTGAGCCAGTTCTTGAGCCGGACGAATCCCACGCTCCACCGCCGCCCGTTTAATGGCTTCGACATCCAAACCACGCCCATCGTCTATGATTTCAATGCCAACGGTGCTGCCAACTTGATAACCTCGGAGGCGAATTGTTGCGATCGCAGGTTTGCCAAGACTCTGACGCTCTTGGGGTGTTTCGATGCCATGATCGATCGCATTGCGAAGTAGGTGCAGCAACGGGTCTTTCATTTCTTCTAGAATCCGCTTATCTACACTGAGGTCTCCACCTTCGAGTTGGAGATCGACTTCTTTGCCTTGCTGCTTAGCTAAATCTCTTACTGTACGGGGAAAGAGGTTAAAAATCGTCGAAAAGGGTAGCAGTCTGAGAGAGTGAATTCCCGACTCTAGTTCATTGGCGACGGTTTCCAGTTTGGCGTTATATTCAGATGTTGTCGCTCGGAGTCGATTCAGCAAAACTCCCAGTTGATCCATACGGGTTTCAACCAGGTTGTAGAAATTTTGCAGGGGTTGCAGTTCGGGAGCTTGCCACTGTCGTTCCAACTCGTCAAATGTCAAACGGCTAAAAGATGCTTCCTCTTTCCACTCTTCCCAGAGAGCCATGATTTGGTCAATTTCAGCAACTCGGTCTCTAATTTGACCTTTGGTAACGACTAGTTCGCTAGCTTGAGTCAATAATTTATCGAGCTTTTGAGATTCAACACGGATGGTGTCAATCTGGTAATCGCTCAAGACAGTAAGAGCCTCTGCTGTGGGTTCCCCTAGTTCACTATCCTGGACTGCCTCATCAAACACCAAAGGTTGCTCCGCAATCGACTGAGTAGAAGCATCAACATTGGATTGGGCAACCGTTTCCTGAACTTCCGGCAATGCCTCGTCTGAGTCAGCCCCCATGAGTTGAGCTAAGACATGAAAGACGCTTACTCCTGCCGCTTGTCCCGTGACAGCTTCCTGAGCAATTTTACGAACAGCATCCAGTCCCTGATAGAGACAGTTCATCACTTGGGCGGTTAGAACTCGCTCACTCCGCTTAACCGCCCCTAGAATGTCTTCCATTTGGTGGGTAAGGGTTTCCGCATCTTTGACACCCAACATCCGGGAATCACCTTTGAGCGAGTGCATTTCTCGCAGTAATTGCTCCAGTTTGGCTTGATCTAGAGGATTTTTTTCTAGATAAAGTAATCCAGCTTCAATTTTCTGGATATGGTCGGCACTGGCTTCTTTATAAAGATTGCGTAGTTCTTCGTCTTCTATCATCATGACTTTCAGGAAGTAGTTGTTAGTTGTTGGTTGTTGGTTGTTAGGAGCGGCTTTTTTAACAACTAACGACACTAAGTTTCAGGCTCCGATAATTGAGTATGAAAAAAAGAAAACATCAAAGTGGAGAGAGACGCGAACGTTCCTAATAAGTAGAGCATTCTTATTTCAAACCCGTAGTAACCTAGAGCAATACATCATTAGCATCTGTAGGGTTTCTAACAACAAACAACTTTGCTTACAACTTCGATTGTTTAAACCACAGCCTCAAGATTCTCAGCCGCTTGGTTGAGGTCGTTGGTCGCGTCTTTCACTTGGATGATGCCAACGGCTGTTTCTTTTGCTCCTAAGTTAGTGACATTCATGGCGGCTACAACTTGCTGCACAGCAACAGCCTGATGTTTAGCCGTCTGAGCAATCTGTTGAGTGTTGAGGAACACCTGGTTAACGGCATCGGCGATACTTGCGAACATATCACCTGTTTCTTCAGCCAGCTCAATACCCGCCGTTGCTTTCTTCGTGCCTTCATCAGTTACCATAACCGTTGAGTTAATCGCCGCTTGCACTTTATTAACCAGAGAGTTGATCTGATCGGCTGATTTCTTACTTTGGTCTGCCAGTTTGCGAATTTCGCCAGCTACCACCGCAAAGCCTTTTCCTTGTTCGCCCGCACGGGCAGCTTCTACCCCAGCGTTGAGAGCTAGCATATTGGTTTGGTTCGCTAAATCTGCCACTAGGTCGGAAACTGTGGAGATTTTATCGGTTTGTTCGCTAAGGCGGATAATTTGGTTAGCGATCGCTGTTACTTGGTCTTTCAGATTAACGATTCCCTCTATCGTGTAACCAACTGTTCTAGTTCCTTCCTCAGCAAAGGTTAAGGCTTTCTGCGCTCCCTCAGCCGCCGCTTCAGCTTGGTTTGCTGATTGCAATGAGGAAGCTCCTAATTCTTCTATTGTTATCGTGGTTTCATGGACTGAAGTCGCCTGTTCGCTAACTGCGCTTGCCTGCTGTGCAACTGATACGGCGATTTGATTTGATGTGGTACCAATAGTGCCAACAAAGCTTTGCAAGGTTGATGTAATATTGCGAACGAGCAGCCAGACGGCGACCAGAATCAGCACGTTTATAACAAAAATAGCGATTTGTGTTGTTCTTAAGCTTTGCGTTTTTTCCTTCGTAATTCCTTCAGCTATTGCTACTGCATCATCAGTAGTTTTGAAAAAATCTTCACTTTGTGTAAAAAGTTCATTCTGCGATTTTGGTTCTTGTCTAACTTCCTCAATTGTGCCTTTAAGAGCTACCCATTTAGTTTCAACCTGCTTCATTTGCTCAAGAAACTCTTTATTAGTTGCTTTGGGTAAGTCTAAGTCTTTGTCGCCATTAATCAATCCCTTGATTACTTTATCGATCCTTTGGATTAATTCATCACTTTCTTTACCTCTAAGTTCTAACTTCACCAGCCTTTGAGAAGCACCTCTAACAATACCTGTCTGGTTAACTACGGTGCCTTCTTTACCTGTAGTCGTGAAAAAAGCAGTGGCAACACTGCCAACACCTAGAATTAAGATTCCAACAACAGTAGCCTGTAATTGTGTAGTAATTTTCATTGCAACTTCTCCTATGTTCTTTGTCTGTTTGAATAATGATTCTCTTTGGCATCTACTTTCAGAAGCCTGCTCTTAGACTTCTTCATCCACTATTAACTCCCCCTTTGTAAAAATTTTGGGTAAGTCTAAAACCCTTAGCAGTTTTTCCTGAAAAAAAGCAGTACCTTGGAGATACTGCTCACCAACATCGGAGATAGCTGTGGGTAATGGTGTGATGTCAGCAGAGTTCAGCTCAACCATCTCCAAAACTCGATCTACAGGCAATCCGGTAACAATATCGTCAACCTGAACTACCACTGCCGGAGAACCAATACCGACTGGAGGGGTAGGAAGATTCAAAATATTGCGAATATCCACTAAAGTGACAATTTCTCCTCGCAAATTCATGTTGCCGACTATATAGTTCGGACAACAGGGAATAGGTATCAAGTTGTCAATATCAATAAACTCCCGGACTAATTCTAAATTCAGTCCAAAGTATTCGTTATCAAAGCCAATTACTGCTAAATGTATTAGCTCATTTATTACCTGTAAGCTTTCAACAGACTGCTTGAGTTTATCAGACCGTTGCCGGAAAATCGCTTTTTCTTCAGGAGTTACTTCAAAGCAGTATAGGTCATAGAAGCTAGTAAAATTCTCATGAGTTTGGAGTTCTTCATTCTGCTGTAATACATCCTGTTCTAGCTGCTGTTTAACATCACTATTTGAAGATGATGTGGTTGCATCTAGTTGCATTTGTGCATCCCAAATTAAAGGAAGTATATCATCGAGTTGATTGGTTAATGTTTTAGGGTCAAGCAGTACAATGTTGCCCACATCCAACTTAGCAACCTCAGCAATGAATTCAGCGTCACTATCACGAATTAATTCATAAAAAGGCTCAGTTTCTATTGCCTCTATGTTCACGTCTAGCACTTCATTGACCTGGTGAACTACCATGCCAAACTGTAAGCCTTCCCACTCCATAACGATAATATAATCACTAAGATGACAACTTTTGGCTGAATACTGCCGGAGTAAATCTAGATGCAGGATTGGGACAATTTGCCCTCGCAAATTCAGAATTCCGATAATATTAGTGACAGCTTTGTCAATGAGTGTCAGTTCCGGAAGTGGGAAGATTTCCTGAACTAGCGCCGCCTCAATTCCATATTGCAGATTGTGCAAGCGAAATGTTAGGTATTGCTTATTTTTCATGGTGCGTTTTTGAAGTGTTCAGGAAGTGAGTAAATGTTAAAAATAAATTGCAGTTTGAAATGAATAGCTTATAAATAGTATATTTATTGGTTGAACTAGAAGACATAAAGATAGGGCTTTGACAAATGAAGATATGCTCAAGATATTCTAAATTTAAGTGCAAACAGTAATGTTTTTGTTCCCAACACATTCATCTACAATTTTGATTAATTGATTAGGTTCAACTGGCTTGGTTAAATAGTGAGTTGCACCAGCAATTTGACCTCGGAGTTTATCAGAGAATTTATCTCGTGCCGTGAGCATAATAATGGGCAGATTCTGGAATTTTGGAATGCTGCGTACCGTGCGACAGAATTCCAAGCCATCAATATCTGGCATCGTGACATCCAACAATAGCAACGCGATCGCATTAGTATTAATTACCTTCAGGGCATCTACAGCTTTACTTGCCAACAACACCTGATAGCGATCGCTTAAAGTCCGCTTGATCATGGTTTGCACGATAAGAGAGTCATCAACACTCAGAACAATCGGACGTTGCTTTTGGGTTATAGCAATTTCTTGGGTTACAGGTGCATCTTCCCCAAAGGCGACCCAGCCTGATACTGCCCACGCCATATAAGACCGCGCCAACTCCAGAGGGTCTTCGCCTAATTTCTCGGCAATATCAATTAGCGATCGCACCCCGTTCACCCACTGCTGTAAATGCTGCTGTACCTTGTTGTCTGTAACTACAAAAAGACCGCGTGGTGAAAGTCGAGGAACAGCATCCATTGAGGGGACAACAGGAGCAAGTGCAGCCCATTCCTGTTGACGAGACGTGACATCTTGCATGACTCTAGACCAGTCCAAACCATGACCGTCTTTGCCATAGCTAAGGTCAAACTCTACCGTAAAATCTAACCGTAACTGTCCAGGATGAGGCAATAATTGCTCTAGCACTTGCACAACTTGAGCATGGACAACGGTTTCAATGTCCTCCCATTTGAATACTCGTATCCGCACAATTCGGTCTAAAAGTTCTCGAAAGGATGAGGGATTTACTAACTTTTGCGCGGTATATTTAATAGCAGTGTCAGCCCAGCTATAACTGGACTTTACCCCAATCATTCGGACAAATTCTTGATTACTATCAGGAATCCTTAAGCCTCCATAAACAATCTCACCATTTTTCAAAACTAGAACACGAGACCTTGGTTTTTGATCGGGATTGGCGGTTGTATCTATATAAATGAGGCTACTAGCACGCTCATGTTGTAAATCCCGGAGCAAATTCTCTAATTGCCCAGCTTGATACTGTGATGCTGTTAGCATTCTTAGAACTCTCTACGTGGTGTGCGTGGGAAGACTTTTGCTGACAGGACTACTACCTAGATAAAAAAGAGCGAATTTACTTCCAAGTTAGATTTGGATATAACTTTATAGCTGTGCTTCCCTAATAGACACAAGAATGTGTCTATCAGTTTTTGTTAGCTTCTGCAAAAGGGGGTAGTAGATCTGCTTTGGCATAAAAAGCTTATCAGTTAAGCAAAACACCGCTTTAGACTTCTTTTCTCATTAATGAAAATTTAGAGAAGAATTAAGCGAATAGATAACTGATGAAATTGAAGCTAAAAAAAGAGATAACCCTGGTGTATGCAACCCGTAGGACGGCTGAATCAAGAAGACTGTGGTTGTCAGCCTACTCCTTTCATCCTGCGATACCTTTCAATTTGCCATACACTGTATGACACGTATTACACCTGATATAGATGTTATTTCAATCGGCGGAAATCAGCAACAAGTTTAAGCAACTTTCATCAAGTATTTATAGTTTGAACGTAGAAAAATAGGCTGTTTAGGTGATTGTTCAGAAGCGATTGTGAATAGTAAGAGTTGACCGCCACCTTCTCCACTGCTCTGTATCAGGAGGCAATTAAGCCAAAGCCGATGCGTTTTTCCACGAGAGCGGTTTGATACCCCAATAGCATCTACACTATATTTTTATTCCAGAAACTCAACTGTTCTCATATAAGCCATGGGTGCAGAGCAAGGTTAATCGACCTTGAGGGTACGATGAAACTTATCATTTGCCGTCGTCTTTTTTTCTCCTGTTGTATAAAATAACGAGTTCAAGAGTATCGTCAGTAGTACACAAACATCTTTGGGATGTTTGATCGGCTCGACGAAGTGCGGCAAACTAACCTAGTCAGAATCTTCTTGAGAAGCACTGTCACGATTAAAAATCATGGAGTAGTTCGCGATGAGCGATCAGTATAACGGTCGTAGATTGCAAGAGCCAGCGATTTGCCGTATTTTAGATGCCAATTTAGACCGAGCCAGAGAAGGGTTACGAATTGTCGAAGAATGGTGTCGTTTTGGTCTAAACAGCGCCTCAATGGCGGCTGAGTGTAAGCAAATGCGCCAGGAACTAGCTAGCTGGCATAGTCAAGAACTTCGAGCCTCGCGGGATACCCCAGGCGACCCAGGCACTGAGTTGACTCATCCTAGGGAAGAACAACGTTCTAGTATTCAGGACCTATTACAGGCAAATCTTTGCCGTGTTGAAGAGGCACTACGGGTTTTGGAAGAATATGGCAAGCTTTATGACCCGAATATGGGTACGGCTTTTAAGCAAATGCGCTATCAGGTTTATATCCTGGAGAGCAATTTACTTGCCTACCGCCGTCATCAGTTATTAGAGCGATCGCGTCTTTATCTAGTCACTTCGGCTTCAGACCAATTGTTTTTCACTGTAGAAGCGGCTCTCCAAGGGGGACTAACGCTGGTACAGTACCGCGAAAAAGTGGCAGATGACTCGATAAAACTCTCTCATGCCCAAAAACTGCGCCAAATGTGCCACCACTACGGGGCGTTGTTTATCATGAACGATCGCGTCGATTTAGCCATAGCAGTTGATGCAGATGGCGTTCATTTAGGACAACAGGATGTCCCTGTTGCATTAGCACGGCAGCTACTCGGACCCCAGCGTATTATCGGTCGCTCTACGACTAACCCAGATGAAATGCAACGCGCGATCGCAGAAGGGGCAGATTACATTGGTGTTGGTCCCGTGTACGAGACACCCACAAAAGCTGGTAAAGCGGCAGCGGGTTTGGAGTACATACAGTATGCCGCGAAGCACGCTTCCGTTCCCTGGTTTGCGATTGGGGGAATTGACCCCAGTAATATTAATGATGTCTTAGGGGCGGGTGCTCAGCGCGTGGCAATTGTCCGGGCAATTATGCAGGCAGAACAGCCTACTCTCGTAACCCAGTACTTTCTCTCCCAACTCACTCGCGTACAAACTCTCCGTAGTCTTGAAGCCCGCGTTTCTCAATCTCATGTCGAATAACACTACTCAAATTACCCTTCAAGTCAACGGGGAATCCCGTACCTGCCCACAACAAACTCACTTACCCCAACTGCTAGAACAGCTTGGCTTGAATCCACGCTTGATTGCTGTAGAATACAACGGTGAGATTCTGCATCGGCAGTTTTGGTCGCAAACTCAGATGCAGGAAGGCGACAATCTTGAAATTGTCACGATTGTTGGGGGCGGCTAGTGCATCAAGGCGAGAAAGTCCAATTCCCAAGTCCCAATTCCCACGCCTAAGTACGGCAATCTTCGGAAATCTCTCCAGTCTGTGACGTTGAGCGGATAAGGGGTAGCGCTAAATTAAAGAAGGAGAGGTTAAGACTCTTACTACCCTCCCTTGAATCGGCTTCCTTCCTTAAGACTTGTCGGTCGAAAGATGTTTTAAGGGATCAGAGCCGCTAAAGTATAACTCAGCTTGGACAGGAACAATTTTCTTATGAGTAAAAAACTTTTTTCAGCCTTTAAACCACTTTTGAAATCCCTGTTGGTCTTTGGGCTTATATTTACCCTAGTACTAGGCAACGCTAGTAATGCCCTCGCGGCTCGTACTGGGGGTCGGATGGGTGGCGGTTCCTTCCGGGCACCTAGCAGTCGTACCTACTCGCCTCCTGGTGGTGGCTACCGCGCACCCGGTGGCGGATATGGTGGTGGATATGGTGGTGGATATGGTGGTGGATATGGTGGTGGAATTGGATTTCCCTTTCTGTTGCCCTTGTTTGGCATTGGAGGCGGATTCGGTGGTTTGTTTGGTATCCTAATTTTCTTTGCGCTTGCCAATTTCCTGGTGCAGACTTTCCGTCGCGTGGGTCAGGGTGGTGACAATGACGTTCCCGGTTACAGCAACCCTAAGATTTCGGTAGCGCGTCTGCAAGTGGGTTTACTCGCCAATGCTCGTGGTCTTCAAAAAGAACTCAATGAGATAGGTCTTGGTGCCGATACAGGTTCTGCGGTAGGTAGAGCGCAACTTCTCCAAGAATCTACTCTAGCTTTACTACGTCACCCTGAATACTGGGTCTACGGTGCGGCTCAATCCCAACAAACAGCACTGGAAGCCGCTGAAGCAAAGTTTAATCAACTAGCACTGGCTGAGCGTAGCAAGTTCACTGAAGAAACCCTCTCGAACGTGAACAATCAGCTTAGAGAAGGCACTTCCAAAGCCGCTTTACCAGGTAGTGGTGGGCAGCTAGTGGCAACAGACGCACCTGGTGAGTACATCATCGTTACGATTTTGGTGGGTACTGAAGGCAAGCTAGAACTCCCAACCATCAACAGTTCCGATGAGCTACGTCAAGCGATTCGTCAGATGGGTAGCATTTCTAGCGATCGCTTATTGGCTGTAGAAATTCTCTGGACTCCACAAGCTGAAGGTGACACTCTAACTACTGATGACATCTTGGCTGCGTATCCAGACCTGAAACTGGTCTAACGGTTTGACAACATCACAATACTCGTAAGGGTAGGTCTTGTACCTGCCCTTTTTTGTCGTCTAGTCTATGTTTCCTGATTTTCTCCCATCATCTGTTACCCAACTCAAAGACTCTACCTGTATTACAGTTGCCCAAAGTCTCCTTCGTCAGAGTATTGCAACACCTATTCTTGGGCAACCCGTTGCTACAAGCTATATCCAGCAAGGTAGCGGGGGAACACCAATTCTTTTACTCCACGGCTTTGATAGCTCTCTTTTGGAGTTCTTTCGCCTGATACCACTGCTTGCCGCTCATAACGAGATGTGGGCAGTTGATTTATTAGGCTTCGGCTTTACAGAACGGGTGACGGGAACCCCATTTAGTCCTCTGGCAATCAAGAAGCACCTCAACAGCTTCTGGAAAACGTTGATTAATCAGCCAGTAATTCTGGTAGGGGCATCAATGGGAGGAGCAACCGCAATCGACTTTACCCTGACTTACCCAAACTGTGTCAAGCAACTGGTTCTGATTAATAGCGTTGGCTTCAGTGGGAGCTTTCCAATTGGTCAATTTTTGTTTCCTCCCTTTGACACTTTGGCAATGGAATGGTGGCGCTTCCTAAAACTTCAGACGTTGGCAAATGCGAAAGTAGAGCGTAACCGAGATGCTGCCTATGTGGATGGCGTACTGTGTACCACGTTGCCTCTAGAAATGCCAGGTTGGTATGAATCGATTCTCACATTTACAAAAACGGGAGGTTATAGCTTAACTGAGTCACAGATTGCCCAAATTGACAAGCCAACGCTGATTTTGTGGGGAGAGTTGGATAACTTCTTGGGTAAAGGTGATGGGGAGAGATTTAATAAAGCGATCGCTAACTCCATTCTGCATAAACTCAAAGGTTGCGGACACGCTCCTCAATTTGAGCAACCAGAGATAATTGCCAAGTATATTCTCGCCTTTGGGTGTTCTACTGAGTCATCCCACTCACCATAGGGAGATAAGCCAGACAACTCACTCATTATCCTGTATCTTGAAAGCCCTTGAACCTGGAGACTATACCGTGACTAGCTTTCAGAGTCTACCCCCTCAATCCGATCCACCTCTTTCACCTCGGCTGACCTTACCAACCATGTACGATCTCAAGAGCGAAGATCCAGAGGAGCCTGGTTTGCCTGACGAGTATCACGGATACCAACCACTGCTATTGCGGCACACGTTCAAGCCTACTAATTGTGACCCAGATGAGGTGTTCATCGGAGCTGATCTCAATCTTTACTATGATCTTCGCCATCTCAATTGGTACAAACGCCCAGATTGGTTTGCCGTGGTGGGAGTTTCCCGGCTTTATGAAGGTAGCGAGCTGCGTAATAGTTATGTAATGTGGCAAGAGTTGGTTAGTCCGTTTGTGGTGGTTGAGTTATTATCACCAGGTACAGAAGATGAGGATTTGGGACGGACTGTTCGTCAACTGGGGAAACCTCCAACTAAATGGCAAGTTTACGAGCAGATTTTGCGGGTTCCTTACTATTTTGTTTTCAGTCGCTATACCAATGAACTCCAAGCATTTCGCTTAGTTGGGGGTGCATACGAGTCTTTAGATGTGGGAGATGAGGGATTGCTAATTACCCAGTTAGGATTACGCTTAGGCTTGTGGCAAGGTCGTTATGAAAATATTGAGCGTTTGTGGTTAAGGTGGTTTACGGCTTCAGGAGAGTTGATTCTAACTCCTAGCGAGGAAGCGGCCACTGCTCAAGCTAGAGTCGCACAAGCTGAGCAACGAGCTGAACGGCTTGCGGCAAAACTGCGTGAGTTAAATATTGACCCGGATGAGCTAGAGTAGGGTGCGATTCAAGAGTAGGGTGCGATCGCTCTTATCGCTGCTGAAGAAGGAAGTGCGATCGCATTCAGGCAAATCCCACTGTTGAGATTCCCGGCAAAGTTGGGAAAACGCCTCACCAGCCAGTTGTTGTAGTTTTAATCTGATGATGGGGATATGCGATCAACTATAGTGCTATTCTTCCCAATCCTCTTCATTTAGGCGCTTATCCTTTGCCAAAACCTTTGGGCTTCTTTTTGGAACCACCTTTCTCTGCTTTCTGTTTAAAATTGGGCAAGTCTCTTGCTGTGGAGTTGAGGACACCACGAACCATTGCAAGACCTTTTTGACACTCAATAGTGTAAGGATGACCTGACCCTAAACGTCTTTCAAAAATTTCTAAAGCCTGTATCCACAAGAATTCAGCTTCACTATAGAACTCTTGTAAGTAGTAGAGACCAGCCAAATTATTCAGAGTAGTTGCTACCTTGGAATGGTCTTCTCCCAATAAACGTTTCCTCATTGCTAAAGCTTGCCAATACAAGGGTTCAGCTTTACTAAACAGCCCTTGAGATTCGTACAATAATCCTAGATTATTCAGGGTAATTGCAACACTGGGATGCTCTTCTCCCCACAAACTTTTGCTCAATTTCAAAGCTTGCACTAATAGAGGTTCGGCTTTACCGTGGTGGTCTTGGCAACGATAAAGTTCTGCTAGATTATTCAAGCTGGCTATTACACGGGGATGAACTTCTCCTAGCAAACGCTGATTCAGTTCCAAGACTTGCACCAACAGAGGTTCAGCTTGACTGTAGAGTTCCTGAGAATAGTACAGAGAACCTAAATTACCTAGAGTGAGTACCGTATCCGGATGATCATCTCCCAGCAAACGCTGGTTCAGTTCCAAGGCTTGCAGATACAAGGGTTCGGCTTCAACGTAGCGTCCTTGAGACTCGTAGAGTCCTGCCAGATTGTTGAGGCTGTTTGCTAGCCTAGGATTCTCCTCGCCCAACAGGTTTTTCAAGAGTTCCAAGGTTTTTAAGTAGAGAGGTTCAGCTTCACTGTAATGGCTTTGAGAAGCGTAAAGACCAGCCAAATTATTCAGGCTGTTTGCCAGAGCAATATGCTTGTCTCCTAGCAAGCGGTTGTAGAGATCTAAAGCTTGTAAATACATTGATTCAGCTTTACTGTAGCAGCCTGTGTAATGGTAGAGAAGTGCTAGATTGTTCAGGCTGGTTGCTACATCCGGATGCTCTGAGCCATAACGGACTTGAGTTACAGATAAGCACTGCTCAAGCCAATATGCTGCTTGCTTGTAGAATCCTTGACCTTGGTAGAACCTACCTAAACCTGCAAAAGGTTCGATTAAATCTTCATCGTGCAGTAAGTTCCATAAACTTTTGTCTTTGGCTACCTCTGCTACATGGAGTACAGCAGGAGCAAATTTCTGAATTTGCTGACGAGTTGGGGGGTCAGAAATTTGTGTTGCTACTTCCACCATTGCCGCTACAAACCCTTGTTTGAGGTCATTCTCCTGCGCTGACTGTGTTCGCTTCTCCCGCAAAAACTCTCGAATTAGCTGATGCAGTCGGTAGGTTCCCTCTCCTGTGCGTTGTAGCAGGTTGAAACGCACTAAATCAGCTCTTGCTTCTTCCAGAATGTCTAGCTCAATCTCCTCATCTTCCGAAGAAGGCATATTGCTGTATGTCAGTTTCACCAAATCCCAAAGAATGTCAGCAGAGGCAAACAAACTCAGTAGACAGCGCAATTCATGGGCGTTTTTATCTAATCGCTCCCAACTCAACTCAAAGGCATCAGCAACCCCTAGTCGGGCAGTCATAGTCGAGTCAGCTTCGAGAACCGATCTGTGTCTGAGCCGCTTTTTCTCCAGTAGTGAGAGCATTGCCTTGAGCGACAAATCTGGGTCACGCTCCAGATACCGCCCCACTAACTCCAACCCCAAGGGCAAATAGTCGAGCAACTGACGACAGAGTTGTTCAGCAATCTCTAATTCCTGTTGAATTCGTTGAACACCAACCAAAGACGTTAATAAATCCAGTGCTGCTTTTGGTTGCAATTTATAGAGCGGTAAGTGTTCCACTGGTCGCCCCAACTCTTCCCGCGTTGTGAGCAACACCTTAAACTGGGATGATTCTGGCGGCTTATAAGGATTTACCTGCTGCCTGTAGTTGGTGACATCATCGATAACTATCAGCCAGTTTCCCGGTTGCCAATTTCGCCAGCAGTACTTCAACTGAGTTGGTAAATCCCAATCTTCTGGCGGGTTCAGGTTCAAGAGACTACGCGCAAAATTAACCAGTTGAATTCCAACATCGCTATCTCTGCCATCTACCCAGCAAACACCACCTGCACCATCACCCAAACCCTGTAAATGCTGCCACGCATATCGCATCGCCAGTTCCGTTTTGCCAACGCCGCCCATGCCTACAATTGCCGCAATCCTCAGCTTATTCTGTTGTTCTCCCTCCTTGGTAAGGTGGGCAGAGGGATTCAACAACTGATGCAGTCTTTCAAGTTCCTGTTCGCGCCCGAATAACTGCACTGCACCACTGGGAGGAATATTCTCGCAATAATTACCCCTGCGATCATCAACAGCACTATTTCCTGCGAAGAGAAAATTCAGCGCAGCATATCGTTGCGGTAACTCTTCCAACTTCACCCGATTTACGGGTTCCTCAACCTGAAGCGTAGTGTCGTAAATCCAGAATTCATCGAAGTTGCAGAGGACAACATATCGAGGCTTGGGTTCAAGCTCATCCCAGTATTCCCTAGCTTGTTGAATGTGTTCCTCAAGATTCTCACCACGACTCTTCATTTCTAGAAGAAGCCTTGGACGCCACACTAAATCTGGAAACTTTGTGTGCTTCCCTTTCGACTTCAGCCGATATTCAAGCTTTGCTCCTGCCTCAACGCATCCCCGATGACCAAACGCTTGGAAAAGGCGATCGCAAAACACCTGTGCCTCACCCTTTTCATAGCCTTTGAGGGAACGAGCATAGTTAACGAATTCTTTGATTTTGCCCAGCGTATCCGTCATTACACTACTTGAGGCTTGCTCTTATCGCTGCTGAAGAGGGAGGGTGCGATCGCATTTTTGCCCCGCATAAGTTAAAATCTTTTCTTTGCGTTTCCAGCTAACTGATGAATTTTGGTAGGGAAAGTTTCTGATAACAGTAAGTCTAATGGACAGATGAGGTATCAAACAGACAAGACTTGTAAACCGATTTCTAACAAGTCTTACTACTATCAATAGAGAGTCTTAACGTTCATGCGATTGAGGAGATGCACCCGAACATAGACATAGCTATTTGCGATTGTTAGAGGTATCGTCAACTTGACTTTCAAATTTAAGTAGAACCGCCTCAATCTGGTTAGTAATCATTTGTATTCTTTGCTTAACCTTCTTTGGATCAATGCCTGACCACATAAAGGCGTTACCAAAGTTTGCCTCTTGTTTATTCCACACAACAAGCCTCTTATGTCAAGATGTTATTCTTGAATTTTTACCGTCTCTAGAGTTCTCCACCTCTTTCTTGAGAGAGACGAATCAATGTCTTTATCTTCTCAACAGATTTTGTGCAATGCCCTAAATTTTGGGCGTTAGAGATTTTGTACCAACCCTATTGGTAGAGGCAAAAGTCATCAGCTTGCATCTGCCCTCTATATCATGAGAGAGCTTTACACTATTTAATAGTTCCAAGTGATAATGGTGGTATGAAAGCACTAGAGGTGGATAACCTCAAAAAAACTTACCGATACGGGGGCAAGCTTGTTGAAGCTGTGCGTTCCGTCTCCCTAACCCTAGCGGCTGGTGAAGTGCTGGCGTTTTTGGGTCCCAATGGCGCAGGCAAGACAACCACAATTAAAATGATTGCGGGATTGATTCGACCGGATGCTGGTCGAGTGCGAATTGCTGGACTTGACCCTCACGGGAACCCGCAAACCTTACGTCTCGTGGGTGCTGTCCTAGAAGGTAATCGTAACCTCTACTGGCGGCTGTCACCAGAGGAGAACTTGGAATATTTTGGAGTGTTAAAAGGGCTGAATCGCGCTGAAGTTCGTCGGCGTGGCAGGGTACTTTTAGAGCGATTTGACCTCTTAGCCAAGCGTCGGACGAGGGTTCAAGCGCTTTCGCGAGGAATGCAGCAAAAGCTTGCGATCGCAGTGGCATTAATCCATCAACCCAAACTGCTACTCTTAGATGAGCCAACCTTGGGGCTGGATGTGGAAGCGACTCAGAACGTCAAAGCCTTAGTAAAAGCGATCGCACAAGAAGGTTGCGCTATCCTCCTGACTACCCACCAACTCAACATTGCAGAGGAGCTTTCAGATCGAGTAGCGATTATCCAAAAAGGTGAAATCATTGCCTCTTCACCCACTCGTGACCTGATCCGACAGTTTTCTGGCACAGCCTACACAATTGAGGTAGAAGGTGAACTCAACGCCTCACGAGTCCAAGCCCTCAGCGAAGTGGGCGCAACAGTCCAAGCCGGGAAAGTTATTTACACAGGTAGCCCCGAAGGGCTGTATCTAGTGCTGGATGTCCTCAATCCCTTACCACTGGTACAGGTGAAAAAGGACACGCCTGACCTCACAGAAATCTTTTTGAAATTAGTGCGAGAAGAAAGTAATGCTTGAACTGTTCCTCGCTGAGTTGCGGCGTAGCTGGATTCAGTTTATTCGCTACCCAACGGAGGCGATTGGGGGAGTCGTAATTACCACGTCTATTTTCTATGGATTATTCTTAAGCGCCCGTTATATTGCTGGACCCTCATTGCAGTTTGGCGATCGCCTAGATGCGATCGTTGTTGGGTATGTGCTTTGGAGTCTGGTGCTGTTTATTATGACCGATATTGCTGGGGGCTTACAATATGAAGCTCAGACTGGCACCTTAGAGCAGCTATTTCTCTCACCGTTTGGTGCGCCAAAAGTCTTTGTCATGCGAACATTCGCTAGCTTAATGCTGCAATTGACAATTATCGTATGCATTGTGCTGATTATTATGGCGCTTACCGGAAGCCGCTTGGAATTTCCGCCAACATTGTTGCTTCCTCTATTTACAGTATTACTAGGAGCATATGGTCTAGCGTTTATCATGGGTTCTTTAGCGCTACTGCTCAAGCGGGTTCAGCAGCTAATCGGAATCATCCAGTTTGGACTGTTGTTTTTGATTGCAACTCCTACAGAAACTTGGGCAGGTTCATTGCAGGTATTTAGATGGCTGCTACCGATGACAGCAGGTGCGGGGTTACTACGAGATTTAATGGCACGAGGTGAGGCGTTGAACCTTGCTCAGTTTGGATTGGCTTTGCTTAATGGGATTGGGTATTTTACTGTAGGGTTACTAGTTTTCCGTTTCGCAGAGCGGCAGGCAAAACGGCGAGGAATGCTTGGGGGATATTAAACTAAGCAACAACTAGTACCGCTTTGCGGAAGTCAAAACTCAAAAGTCAAAAATCCTTTGAGTGAGAGGTCAGGACTTACGCAGACACACGATATGTAGTCGTAAAGAGCTAAAGCTCCCTAAGCGAAAAAGACAAACAATTGTGCTACTCTCAAGCCGAGGTAGAGATTGAACGTCAGGTGTCATTTACTCTCGCTAGATTACTGCCAAGTATAATCACCGACTGAAGGGGTAGTTATATAGAAAGTTTCCGCATAATAAACACTTAGGCTGCTTCAGGTTACTGCTCTCGACATTACTTGGAGGCTATTAGGTGAGGTGATTGATCCCTAACTGCTCACGTATCATCACGATTTATATAACTCCGATTGTGTCGTCTTCCGCGCCAAGCTGAGAAATGCTCTTATTACTGGAGAGGAATCATACTGCCGCCAAGTAAGATAAAGTCCGGTTTTAGGTGTCTGCTCTTGTAAGGGTCTGTAAATGACTCCGCTTCTGTGGAAGTTTTGCAAGGAGGCGGGAACGAAAGCGATGCCCAGTCCTGCTGCAACCAAGCCGATGATAGTTTGCATCTGAACTGCCTCTTGAGCGACTTTCGGATGAAATCCTGCTTGTTGACAAATGTTGATAATCTGCTCGTAAAAGATGGGTCCCATTTTGGCAGGAAATAGGATAAATAATTCCGAAGCCAAAGTGGAGAGAGACACTTTGGTCTGGGTAGAGAGCGGATGGGTTTCTGGCAATGCTAATACCAATGATTCTTGCAAAATGCATTCCACACTCAAACCTGGCTCGATGATGGCAGAACGAACAATGCCGACATCAACCTGTTTGTGATGCAGGGCTTGAATTTGCTCTTGCGTCGTCAGTTCATGCAATCGCAGTTCTACAGCAGGAAACTGTTCTCGAAAGACACTTAAAATATCTGGCAGTACGGTATACGTTGCAGATCCGACAAAGGCGATCGCCAACTGTCCAACCTCACCCCGCCCTATCCGTTGTGTCACTGCGATCGCCTGTTCGAGTTGCGCTAACACCAGATAGGAGCGCTCTAAAAACACTTTGCCTGCTTCAGTTAGATGCACTTGCCGCTTCGTTCGTTCAAACAGCTTGACTCCTAGTTCATCTTCCAAACCGCGAATCTGTTGACTGAGCGGGGGTTGGGAAATGTGCAACCGCTGTGCTGCTCGACTAAAGTGTAGTTCCTCAGCCACCGCGATGAAGTAGTGCAGATGCCGTAGTTCTATCACACTTATATGTCTAACCTATTAATCTTAGTCAAATATATATTGGACAGTCACATAGCTGTCTCCTATCGTAAGAAATATGAGGCGCGTCTCATTGTTTTTGGAAGTGCATACACCTACTAAGAAGCAGAATTTAAGTCAGGAGAAAGTTAAGTGATTCGTCTCGACGATCAAGTAGCGATTATTACTGGAAGCGGGCGAGGTTTGGGGGCAGCCTATGCCGGTCTGCTGGCGGAAAGGGGAGCGCGTGTCGTTGTGCATGACGCAGGCGTTAACAAAGATGGAACCGGATTCGATCCGAACGTGGCGACTGATGCCGCAAGGAGAATTCAAGAAGCAGGCGGAATTGCGTTCCCGAACAACGTAATCCTTGATAGTAGAGATAACTGCCAAAGTCTAGTGGAAACTACGCTCTTGAAGTTTGGTCGCCTCGACATCTTGATCCACAATGCGGGATGGGTCGCCTATCAGTCAGTGCAAGAACTGACTCCTGATTTTCTACAGCGCGCCATCAGCATTAATTTAGAGGCACCAACATGGCTGGCTCAAGCTGCCTTTCCGATTATGAAACAGCAAAACTACGGACGGATTGTGCTTACGACTTCGGATAGAGCTATTTATCAGCAATATGCACTCAGTGGTCTCGCGCCTTATGCTATGGGAAAAATGGCACAGATCGGTTTGATGAATGTGCTCGCGGTTGAAGGCAAAGAGCATGGAATTCTCGTTAATGCGATTTCGCCGGTAGCCAAAACGCGGATGTGGAACATCCAAGATGAGCCAGAGGAGTTGCGACCCGATCAAGTAGCCCCCGGAGTGTTATATCTCGCTTCTCCAGAATGCCGAGAGTCCGGATTTATATTGAGGGCAAGCAATGGTCAATTCACAGCCGCGCGCTGGATCGAACGAGACAATGTGGACTATCCGTTAAACCTTGCCGCTGTTGAGGTTTCTACTGCGGAGGATTTGGCTACTCGCTGGCAGGAGATTGCTGTGGATGTTGCGTTTTAAGGACTGGGCTTGTACTTCGAGATGGTCTGTAGGGAAATCGAGATTATTGGTGGGAGAGTAGTTGAAAGAATGTGGGTAAGGGGCGATCGCACTCTACACCAATTTGGGACTCTCATTCACGAATCTGACGACTGAGCGGTTGCTGAGCCATGTGAAGTCGTTGTGCTGCCCAACTGAAATGAAGTTCCTCAGCTACAGCGACAAAGTAACGGAGATGTCGCAATTCCATTTGAACTTTTAGGGTGTTAATTGTTGATCAATTGTGTGTTGGACATTCACAAAGCTTCTTTTTAGCATAATAAGTCAGTTGCCAACTGCTGAGAGTTCGATTCAATAACTAAAGCAATTGGCGTTAGCTGAATTACCAAAGTTTAAGAGCCAATTGATTTGATTAACAGGAGCTGGTAGATGCCTAGCTTCACTGGTTTCCTATTGCTGATTAACAAACTGCCAAGAGATTAGGAGAGGCTAAATGAAATTACCAAAACGTTCCCAAAATTTTTTACAGTTATCCAGGTTGCTCAGTCTGGTGCTGCTGGGTGGACTCGCTTACGGCATGGTAGAAATGATGCCACAAGCTATAACGGCTCAGGATTCTACGACAAAAACGGCAAATTCTCAGGCTGGATTGACAACATTAATGCCGTCTCAGATTTTACGAGAAGATTTTTTTGTGACCAGCGATCCTGGTATCCAGATCTTTGTTCGAGAAGTTCGAGCAACTAGTAGCCCAACCAATACTCGTGTGCCTATCCTACTGCTTCATGGTGGAGGTGGGGCTGGTCTTGCTTCGTTTGATGTTAATGTACCTGGCTATTCTGTTGCTGAGGACTTGGCAAGGGATGGACACCCGATCTATATCATGGATATTCGAGGGTTTGAGCGCTCAACATGGATAGCACAATTGGATGCACCTCCAGAAGCAAACCCACCACTCGTGACTTCAGAGGAAGCGCTTCGAGATATTGATGCCGTTGTGGATTGGATTCGTACTCGAAATCAGAGTCAACGTGTTGCGCTTGTTGGCTGGGCAACTGGAGGACATTGGGCAGGGATGTACACCAGCCGCAATAATGACAAGGTAAGCCATTTGGTGATGCTCAATAGTCTGTATGGGGTCAATGCTGCTTGGGACTATCGCCAAAACTTTGAGAATCCTGAACGACCGGGTGAATTTGATCGCACTGCTGCGGCATACCGAGAGGCGACGGCAGATGGACTGATTGCAAATTGGACACGAGCAATTCCGACAGATGACAAAAGCCAGTGGCGCGACCCTGCCGTAGCGCAAGCCTATCAACAAATTACTCTGGATAATGATCCAACCAGTGGCACTCGCCAGCCGCCGAGTGTCCGACTTCCAGGAGCATTTCGACTGGAAGCCTACAACCTCTCACGAGGGCAAAAGTACTGGGATGCATCAGATATCCGTGTCCCAACGCTATACATTCGAGGCGAACTCGATCACTGGTCAAGACCAGAAGACCTGAAGGGGTGACAAACAAGCTAAAAGCTTGATAAATCAAGCTTTCTACCCCCTCGACCGGCGAGAAGATATCAGCTTATTGACAGGCTTATTGAGAATGAGCTGTTGAACCCCCTCTTCTTGATAATGATAATCATTCGGTAGAGAAGGGAGGGCGAGGTATACCTCGCCCTCCCAGATTGAGTTTTTTCCTCTTCACGCAACCGGGGAATTAGAAAGCTGTTTGGATCACAGCCATAGCCCTCAAGCCTCTTTGAAAGAATTTTCGCTTACTCGGTCGAATAATCATTAAATTCTTGACCCAATCGCTACAGGTTTCTAGGGCGGCAATCCACATCTGTCCGTACAAACCTACCCAGAAATTGCTGTGCCGTCGAGTTATCCTGTTCAATTCTTTCAAGCGACCTATATATTTTTGCTGCCCAGAGGACTTAATCAATTGACCCTGCAACCCAGCACAAGTATAAGCGATTGCTATTAAAAGCACTAAGTTGGTCAACCGCTCAACGCCAGCTTTTGACTCTTCCAAGTTGTAACCCCCACTCTTACAATCTTTGAACATGGCCTCAATGCCACTCCGGGCTTTATAAACATTTATTGCTGCCTCTAAACTCTTCAAGTTAGTCAGGATATACCATCCCTCATCTGGACATTTACCTCGATACTTGCGCTTCCAGTAAGCTGCCAGAGAAAACTGACCAAATCCCTTCTTTTTGGTGAACTTGACCAAGCGTG
Source organism: Symplocastrum torsivum CPER-KK1 (assembly GCA_019358875.1). Classification (GTDB taxonomy): domain Bacteria; phylum Cyanobacteriota; class Cyanobacteriia; order Cyanobacteriales; family Coleofasciculaceae; genus Symplocastrum; species Symplocastrum torsivum. The sequence goes on along the minus strand of JAHHIF010000035.1, from coordinate 37,855 downwards.
AAAAACAATTTCATACCTGGAGCTAAACCCAATTCGCTCAATTTTTGGTAATTTTTCCCCCTGAGCTTGATATAACTCCCCTGCTTCTGGCGTAGAGCGAAGTATACCTTCTTCTGCTTGAGCCAATAGGCTAGCTCCACGCTACGAAATTCTCGGTCTCCGATAACTACAATTTCATAAGACTTTAGCAAGCGTAAGACCGGACGGAGTAGGGCTTGTTGTTGAGTTAAGTTGCTACTCCCAGAATGTTCCATAAACTGCCAATAAATTGGCCAAGCTCGCTTATCCCAAATCACACTGACTACGAACAAATTGTTTTGCTTCCATTGGGTTCTATCTAAGGGAACAATCACCTGAGTTCCGGGTTGGATTTGAGTGAGAAGAATCCTTTTAATTAGAGGAAACCATAACAAAGGAATACTCAGTTGCGGTAAAATCAGGAACCTTTGTATATGGCGGCGACGACTCTCATACAGGATGGGCAAAGGTAAACAGGCGGCTAATCTTTCAATTCGTATCTGTTTATGAAATTGCAACAGCCACACCAGCATTTCTAAGGTCAGTAATTGAGATGCATTTAGTTGAGGCTCCAGACAGTTGAGATACAATTCGGGAAGCATTTTTAGAAGGGCGGTTTTGTTGAGAACAACGAACCGCTCTTTTTTATCATGAAAGTTTGAGCGGGATTCTAAAAAACTCGGGAGGGGGGCAAGGTACACCTTGCCCCCCTCCCCCTTAGATATGATTATCATTCTCACCTTCTCTGTTGGCGAGACATCTATTCTCAACAAGCCTGTCAATAAGCTGATATCTTTGTGTCGGTCAATGGAGGAGAAACCTTGATGAATCAAGCTTTCAGCTTACTCGTCACCCCTTCAGCCAGAAGACTTAAGAACACTAGAAGCTGAGTTGGTGAATGCCCCTAATGTCAGGACTGTAACGATTCCAGAGGGTACGCACTTCCTACTCCTGGATCGACCGGAGCGAGGACGCGATCGCTTTATTGCAGAAGTACTGTCATTCACTGACTAGAGATGGTTGGACATTGTAAAGTTTGTTTGAAACGTTAATCGAAACGGGGTACATACATTTATCCTTCTCCCTCATCTAACAATGATTGGAATACGAATAGTGTTTTCTTCTAGCGGAAAGAAGTAAAAAAAGCTGCATAACTTCCACCCTAACTGGAGATAACTACTTATAGAAGACACAGGAGCTAAACAGTTATGAGTACAGTTCTAGTGGTGGAAGATAGCCTTACGCAACGGGAGCTAATTTCAGACTTACTCAAGAACAGTGGACTAAGTGTCGTTTTTGCGCGTGATGGTGTCGAAGCTTTAGAGCAAGTTGAATCATCCTGCCCCAATTTAGTTGTTCTCGACATCATCCTGCCTCGGATGAATGGCTACGAAGTCTGTCGTCGGCTCAAATCTGATGAAAAAACCCACAACCTCGCTGTGGTTATGTGCTCTAGTAAGGCAGAACGATTCGATCTGTATTGGGGAATCAAGCAAGGTGCCGATGCTTACATCTCTAAGCCTTTCCAAGCACAGGAGTTAGTTGGTACTGTTCAGTATCTGTTACGAGAATAAAACGCCGATTCAGTTTTTATTCTGTTTTTCCAAAAAGGTTTTGTAGCTTTCAGGTGTATTAAGATCAGCAAGAACATCTGGAGTATCAAATTCTACTTTCTGAATCACAGAATAAAACTCTTGTACAACTTGGCGAAGTCCTGCGGTTTCTTCTCGAATGTTTTCCAGATAAGGCAGTAGCTTATTCGAGAAGAATAATGGATGCCCCAAGCGACCCTTATATGAGGGTGCAGTAATCATTGCAGCATAGTCTCTATATTCTTTAAGTAATTTCTGATAAACCTCAGTTGACCGAGGTTGGTCAACAGCGGAGACTGCTACAACTTCAAAATCTTGAGGAAGTAATCTTAATCCTTTCAAAATTGAACTCGTTTTCCCTTGATTAGGAAAAGAATTAATCACAACTCGGCTACCCTGTGGACAATCATTTTGGTGATGAGCATTGTGAGAACCAAGCACTACAATTGGTGTAATACCAGCTATCAACCATTTCTCTACTTGATAGGAGAGTAACGTTTTCCCTTCAAGCCATGCTAGAGAGGCTTTACAAGTACCCATACGAGTTGAGGCACCTGCTGCTAGGATAATCGCAAAGTTTTTTTCTATGGATGTCATGGAAGCGTCTGGATGTAAGGCGATTCTCTCAAGTTATTACCAAGTAATTGCCTTCTCTGAGACAGGGAGTTACCCGTTCCACCACGACGAACTTTAATTAATTCAGCACAAATACTAATTGCAATTTCTTCTGGAGTTAAAGCACCAATATCTAGACCAATTGGAGCATGAATGGACTGTAGGATATTTGGTAAAATTCCTTCTTGTTGTAGTTTTTGATATACAGTACGAACACGCTTTTCACTGCCAATCATGCCGATGTATTGGGTTGGTTGCTGCAACAGAATCCGCAACGCTTCTAAATCCTGCTGAATTCCCCGTGTGACTAATGCAATATAAAGCTGGTGTGCTGGAGGTAAAGTATCTAGGGCAGAGGTTATCGGTAGGGCAAGGAGCAATGCTGCTTCAGGAAATCGCTCTTTTGAAGCAAACTCTGGTCTATCATCCTGCACAACGACTCGAAAGCCAGCTTGTTTAGCAATTTTTGCTAATGGTACAGCAATATGTCCTGCACCAATAATTAACAGTGTTGGTAGAGGAAGGAGGGGTTCAACCAGTGCGGTGGGATGTAAAGATGTTGCGTATAACATCTCTATAGTTGTTTCCAAGCTTTGTGTTAGCCTTCCATCTGAGTAAGAAAGTCGTACATAGGGAAACCCAACTGCATCAAATGGTGTAACGAGTACCCCAGCTTGCCCAGAATTCAGGATATCAAGAATTTGATGAACGAGTGCGATCGCATCTTTCCCTGCCCAACGTTCCAGCCAAACCTGCATCCTCCCTCCACAAACCCCTTGCGTCTCACGAGTCTGTGTGCCTGATAGGTCAATTTCAATAAATTGCTTTTCGCCAGTCTCCCATACTTTCAGCGCTTGAGTGATAACCTTTGCCTCCCCAGCACCACCCCCTATCGTGCCGCCAATACAACCATCCGAGCAAACAAACATTTTCGCTCCCACTTCTCTGGGTACTGACCCTTTGATATGGGTTACAGTGGCAAGCACCACAGGACTTTTTACCATTGCTTGCGCCAACTGCTGATAAAACTCAAGCATCGTGGTTAGTTGTTGGTTATAAGTTGAATAGATCATAAGTTAAGGCATACTGCCAGACGGGAGGCGAGAGCGCTGCCCTCCCTTCTGATTGCGATTATCATTCTAGTCAGGAGCAAGTGCCGAGTCTTTTTACTTAGCAATTCCGGGAATTATTTACTGCCACTAGCTAATGCCGTCTGTGTGACAGTCGAAGGTGCGGAACGAGGGTTCAAAGATATTAGTTTTGGGTTTTAGGGGAAAGATGAAAGTAGAATCCTCAAACACCTTCTTCTTTTCGTGGCTAACCTTACACAACAACCTGCAACTTGCTATCAAATCAGCGTGAAGACACAGTTAGACTCGTACTCCTTCTTTATGTAAAGTTTCGCAACAACTTGCATAATTCTTCTGCTAGTGCCTGACCAGTTGATAGGGGTGCAAGACTTTCGGCATAGAACAACTTTTCAGTAATCAGTCTTGTGCTCACACTGACAAGCATCAAACTGAAGCACTGAATCTTTGTCACTCAAGGCTTCAACTAGATGTGAAAATCAATTCCACACGCATTGGAGCCTAACCTGTTACTTCATCCACCTAGGAGTAAGCATAATGTTAGGTCAATCACAACAATTCCTAAGAAGTTCAAACCCAGTTGAGACTGATGCGGGTTTTGCCATACCCGCGACACCCATCAGTAACAATCAAACGCTTTACGGTACATTAACTACAACTGACCCGAATAACCCCAACCGTGATGGTAGCTACTCCGATGGCTACCTATTGACAGGAGCCGATGGTGGTGAAGTCGTGCAGGTCAGCCTCGACTCCTCTGCCTTCGATACCTACTTGCAAGTAGTGAATGCTGACACCGGAGATATTATCACCTTCAACGATGACTTTGATGGCTTAAATGCCCAAGTGAGCTTCACAGTAGAAGAGGGAATTGACTATGTCATCCAAGCTACCAGTTATGGTGCAGGGGCTACTGGTGAGTACACGCTAACTACTAGTAGCACTGACGACAGCTTATGGGTACCAATTAGCGATAACCAGACCCTCAATGGCACACTAAGCGTTACTGACCCGAATAACCCCAACCGTGATGGTAGCTACTCCGATGGCTACCTATTGACAGGAGCCGATGTTGGTGAAGTCGTGCAGGTCAGCCTCGACTCCTCTGCCTTCGATACCTACTTGCAAGTAGTGAATGCTGACACCGGAGATATTATCACCTTCAACGATGACTTTGATGGCTTAAACGCCCAAGTGAGCTTCACAGTAGAAGAGGGAATTGACTACATCATCCAAGCTACCAGTTATGGTGCGGGGGCTACTGGCAATTACACCATTACAACTAGTTCTTTCACACTTCCTGACGGTTATAACATCAACTATGGCTATGGTTTGGTTGATGCCGCCGCAGCAGTAGCCAGTGCCCTTGGAGAGAACAATCCTTTCCCTAATGTCCCGAATCTTGGTGGAGATAATTGGGGATTAGACATGATTAATGCTCCAGAAGTCTGGGAGGAAGGATTTACTGGTGAAGGAATAGTGGTAGCTGTAATTGATAGTGGCGTTGACTACAATCACAGTGACTTAGATGACAATATCTGGGTCAATAGCGGTGAAATTGCTGGCAATGGACTGGATGATGACAACAATGGTTATGTAGATGATTTTCAGGGCTGGGACTTTGTAGATGGAGATAATGACCCCATGGATTTGGACAGTCATGGAACCCATGTCGCAGGTACCATCGCCGCTGAAAATAATGGCTTCGGTGTTACGGGCGTTGCCTACGATGCTCTAATCATGCCTGTGAGGGTACTTGATGCAGATGGATTTGGCTCGTGGTCGGATATTGCCAATGGAATTACTTATGCGGCTGATAATGGAGCTGATGTAATTAACTTAAGTTTGGGTGGTGGAACTTCGATAGTTGATGAGGTGGCAGTAGCTATTGAATACGCAGCCGGACTGGGATCTGTTGTTGTAATGGCATCCGGCAATGAGTACGCAGGTCAGCCTGGTTTTCCAGGTAACTTTGCTAATGAGTGGGGTATCGCAGTTGGAGCAGTAAATAGCACTAAGACGCTTGCTGATTTCTCTAACGATGCGGGTTCAATACCTTTAGATTATGTTGTTGCTCCAGGAGTTAATATCTTGTCTACAACTCCGGGTGATACCTACGAATACTTCAGTGGTACATCCATGGCTACTCCCCATGTGGCAGGTGTTGCAGCTCTCATCTTCAGCGCTAATCCTAACCTAACGGCTAATGAAGTAGAAAGTATCCTCACTGCAACAGCCGATTCGACAGGCATTATTGTTTAATAGGAGTTAACAAGAGCTAGGGAGGAGAAGTGATTTTTCCTCCCTGCTAAAACACTGGATGAAATTCTGATAGGGACTTTAGGGACGAGGTTTATGTCCACTTCCCGTTTTAAACCTGTATTAATTGGCATTTTTATCTGTCTTGTTCTGGGGAGTCTCATGGCAATGAGTCTTCCTGTATCTCAATCATTTAAAGGAATGCCGCCATCCAATCAAGAGCAAGGAGTCAGTGGGCTGGTAACACGTTTACAGGGCAATCAAATGCCGATGGTAGGCAGAAGTAGCCCAAGAACGGCTCCGAGTCCCATTTCAACCCAAGTTTGGATTTTCTCAGGGCGAATCAAAAGTCAAGGCACCCGTTGGTCGATCACTGAGGCTGAAAAACACCCTAATTTAGTTGACCGGATTCGTACTGATGCTGAGGGAAAATTCTTCGTGAGCTTACCTCCTGGAGAATATACTCTATTTGCCCAGGATGGCTCTGATTTATACCTAAATTCATTTTTGGGCGATGGGAGTTATGCCACTGTACAGGTGAATGAGGGCAAAATTACCGAGACTCGCCTAGTCAATACTGAAGGTGCGACTTTTTAATTAAGTTCAGCAAACACTCCTCTTCTGTGTTCAACTCACTAACGCAAGTGATGACACGAAGCGAAGATAAGCTCCTAGCGTTGCCATATTGGTATTAGCTCTAATACTGTGTCGCTATCATTGGTTGGTAGCAGACGGAGGACAAGCCTAGGGGCGATCGCAAGTCTGCCTCCGGGCTAGCAAGTTGCCTTTTCCAGTTGCTAACGCCGTTTTGCCGGATTCTCAAGCACGTTTGAATCTACTAACTAAAGACTAACCACTGTTAACCGCTCTCCAAACTCGTTCAGGTGTCATCGGTAACTGAGTCAACCTGACACCAGTTGCGTGGGCAACAGCATTTGCGATCGCAGGTGCTGTACAGTTAGTGCCAATCTCCCCAATCCCTTTCGCACCAAACGGCCCATAGGCATCGTCTTTTTCTACCAAAATGATTTCCATCGGCGGTGCATCCTTTGCTGTAGGAATCCGATAAGTACGCAAGGTAGGATTGAGTATTCGTCCTTGCTCATCGATTCGCAGTTCTTCCGATAATGCATAGCCTAATCCCATCACAATCCCACCCGTTGCTTGCCCGTGGCAAATTCTCGGATTAATCGCTTTCCCAATATCAATAGCTTGGATGCATCGCAATACCTTAATATTTCCTGTCTCAGTATCAACTTCAACTTCAACTCCCTGAACAGCAAAAGTTAGGGATGATTCATCGGCAGCGTGTTCAACTTCTACAGTTAGAGATTCTTGCTGAGTTTGAGCATAGGCAGCTAGTTCTTGCAAGGAAATCTCTTGCTCATTTGCCTTCACGGTTTTACCAGCAAACGTGATGAGTTCGGGTTGAGTTTGCAAACGTTTTGTGGCTAGTTTGAGAAGATGCGATCGCATTTCTCTTGCCGCTTTATTCACAGCTTGACCAGATATATACGTTGTAGCTGAGGCATAAGAACCTGAATCATAAGGAGTTTGGTGCGTATCACCTGTAATAATTTCAATATCAGCAACAGTAACGCCCAAGACCTCAGCCGCAATTTGTCGCAAAGATGTATCCGAACCCGTACCAACATCAACAGAACCACTTCTTAGTTCATAGTGACCATCAGTTTTTAAAGATAGTTTGACACCCGCTTTATGGATTTTTGCTAAACCACTACCTTGCATCGAAACGGCAAACCCTAACCCACGTCGAAGATAGCCATCTACCACAGGTGGCGTACCAGGAACATAATCTAACGCTTCAATGACTTTCTCAAAACATTCTCGTAAGGCGTAGCTACCAATTAAGTGAAAATGATCATGCGCTTCTTCACGTCCGAGCTTGATTACATCTTCGGGATGAATAATATTTTTCAAGCGCAGTTCTAAAGGATCTATCCCTAATTTTTGGGCAATTTCATCCATCTGCGATTCAACAGCAAACGTTCCTTGCGTTGCACCATAGCCGCGAAATGCTCCGGCTGGCATGGTATTGGTATAGATTCCCCAACCATAAAAGCGCTGATGAGGGCAACGGTATAAACCAAGAGGAAAACAACCTGTCAGGAATACCACGGTTCCGGCATGATTTCCGTAGGCACCTGTGTTAGAAATCGCTTCCATCGCTTGAGCAACGAGTGTGCCATCTGCTTTTACCCCCGTTTTGAGGTGAATCTGCATCGCATGGCGGCTATTAGTTGCTGTGAATTCTTCTTCCCTAGTAAATTCCCACTGCACGGGTTTGCCTGTTTTCAGTGTTGCTAAAGCACACAAATCTTCTGTAAGAATTTCTTGTTTGTTACCAAATCCTCCACCAATTTGAGCTTTATAAACTCGAACTTTCTCTAGTGGTAAGTTAAGGATTTGAGCAACTATTCGTTGGGCATGAAATGGGACTTGGGTACTTGAACGAATCACCAATGTTTCCTCTTCGTCCAACCAACTGACGCTGACATGAGGTTCTAAGTGAACGTGTTGAACGGCGGGAAGATAATAGGTGTTTTCAACAATTAAATCAGCGGTAGCAAATCCTTGTTCAATGTCGCCATGTTCTAGAACAACTTTTCCAGCAATATTGTGTTGAGCATCGGGAATTTGGTACGACTCTGGCTCATCATGAATAACAACATTCCCCTGCATTGCTTGAACGGGGTCAATTACATGGGGCAGAATTTCGTAATCAACTTCGATTAACTGACACGCGAGGGTAGCCATATCAGGAGATTCTGCAACAACAGCCGCAACGCGATCGCCTACAAAACGGACTTTATTATCTAGCAGGTAATGGTCAAGTGGATCGGGAACGGGTTCGGCATGACCTGCTGTAGTATAGGGGATTCGTAGAACATCTTCATGGGTGAAAACAGCCTGCACACCAGGAAGCGCTTTTGCTTTATCCGTATAGATTTTACGGATACGAGCGTGAGGATAAGGCGATCCCAAAACCTTAAGATGCAGTAATCCCGATGGACTCCAATCAGCGGTATAAGACGGTTTTCCTGTAACTAGCGCTGGGCCATCTTGCTTAGGAATACTCTGCCCAACTTGGGGAGAGTTAGATGTAAGGGCGTACTGATGTGCCCCCCTACTTACTTCTGATTCCTTACACAGCAGAATACTTTCAACAATTGCCTGATAACCTGTGCAACGACAGAAATTTCCTTTCAATGCTTCTCGAAGTTCGGCTTCCGACTCATAGCTTATCTTCTCGGCACTCATAATCATGCCGGGAGTGCAGAACCCACACTGAAACCCTTGTCCCTCCAGAAATGCTTGTTGCATTGGGGAAAGTTGACCATCCTGAGCCAGTCCTTCTATGGTGGTAACGGTATGACCATCCACTCGCATAGCAGGGCAAATGCAACTATGAATTGCTTTGTCATCCAGCCAAACAGTACAGCTACCACAATCCCCCGACTCACAAACACGATGTACCCCAACCCAGCCAAGGCTGCGTAACAAACTCAACAAGCTAGTGCCAGGAGAACAGGTAGCCGTATGAGGTTTACCATTAACTTGGAAGTTTAGGGATGACATAACTCGAAAAGCGATCGCTCCATTAATACTTGCGTTATCTGTCTGCGATAACTGGCACTTCCCCGGTCATCTTCCACAAAATCATGCAGGGGAAGTTGTTCATCAAGAACATCAGCAATGTCTCCGGCTGTGGGAATAGAGGTAAACTCCACTAAGCGAGGAGTAGATACACAAGCGCCTAGCCCAAATCGCACTTGGTTTGACTGAGAATTGAACGCCGCTACCACAGTAGACAACGCATAACCATCACTAGCCATACAAATTCGCTGAAAGCTTGTCTGCCATTCCAAGTTAGAGGCAGGAATCCAGATTTTTCTCAATACTTCCCCAGGTTGCAGAATAGTTTGCTGAACACCTGTTTGGAATTCCAAAGCTCGAACCCGATAGGCAAAACCTCCATGCCAAATTTCATAGGTTGCCCCCAACGCTATCATCACTGGGGCAAAGGTACTAACAGGCAAAGCTAAACAGATGTTACCGCCCACTGTTGCGATATGGGACACCTTGAAGGAACCCAGATGTGAAACCGCACTCTCTAGTGCTTTTGTCCCCTGCCAATTCTCTGGCCAAGAGAACTCCAATAGTTGATTTTGAATACAAGCCGCACCAATCGCTAAACCATCGGGTGTAACTTCAATCTCCGACCAACCAAACTTCTCTAGATCGACCAACGTTGTGATGTTCGGTTGCGCTTGGGAAAACAACCACGTTCCTCCGCTTAACCATGCCCATCCTTGCTGCCAGTCTTTTACTGACTCTAGATCAGCAGGTCGCAGGTAGGTTTGTACATTGGGCAAATCCATTAATTTAGTGAGCGTCTAGGATTTGAAGCTTCCTCTGTAGAACATCTCAGTGTATTGAGAAGCTCTGAAGGCTTTTGTATCAAACCGAACAGTTACTTCCTAATCGGATTTGGGGTTATGACTATGAACCGGGTTCCAATATCATTGATGTTTATGTCGGTCAGTTGCGAAAGAAATTAGGTAGCGATCGCATAGAAACAGTTAGGGGTGTGGGCTATCGACTACGAAACTAAACCTGACCCTCGTAGCGGAGGATTCACTGCTGCTATAAAGGAAGTTGAGCTAGATCTTAACTTAGATTTAGCTCGATTTTAATGGCTGGATTGATGCCACTTTTCACAAGAGGGTAAGGAATTTCTGCGCCATGCAACCTCAAGAGCTAACGGCTTCTGACAGAAACACAAAGATTAACAAGCTTTGCCCCGCTCAGCCCTCAAACGAATTCCCAACCTCAGAATTAACATCACGTTGGAAACCTAAAGCCGGTTCCTGGCGTATCCACCAAAAAATTGGCTACGGGTATTTCCTCGCAATTGGCATTGGATTTATCGGCTCACTTACTGGACTGATTATCGCGGACTATTACCAAGGACAAGGCGTTGAGCAACTGAATGATGCCCATGTGCAAGCACAGCTATTGGGAAATTTCAAAGATGCGGTTATTGGAGCGCAGTTGCATAGCGCACACCTCGCTTCTGTAGTAGAGAATTCAGGACACTTGCAATCAGAAAAAGCTCAATTCCTTGGAAATGTTGCTCGAAGTAAGAAGCTACGACTTCAAATTGAACGATTTATAGAAAGTGATCCTGCCTGGTTAGCAACAGACTCCACCACTTTAAAGGCTTTGTTGCAAGCTTATGTGGCGAGCTTAAACTCCTACGTTCAAATCATAGAGTCGAGTTTACAACCCATCTACCAACAACCAACAAAGCCAGAGGAGGTTGAGTCTGTACAGAAGCAGCTATTGCTGATTATCCATGGGGAAGAGGCGATGAACCTGGAACGCCTCTGTACAGAATTGACCACTATCCTCAATACAGCTCAAGCACAAGAGCGGCAAGGGGGGAATGTGATGGAGGAGGCACAAGGGCTTGAGAAACTGATTATTATCCTCAGTATGCTGGTATCGGTTGCGATCGCATCTGTTGTAGCATTTCGTACCAGTCGTGCGATCTCTCAGCCAGTTGTTACGGTTACTCAAGTTGCTCAGGAGGTAGCCAGGGAGTCTAATTTTAGTCTCAGAGCGCCTATTACCACTAACGATGAAATTGGATCACTCGCGACTTCTCTTAATCAACTCATTGAGCGGGTAGCTGAGCGTACTCAAGAACTGCAACAGGCGAAAGAAGTTGCTGAAGCTGCAAGTCATGCCAAAAGCCGATTTCTTGCGAATATGAGCCACGAACTGCGTACCCCTTTAAATGCAATTATTGGTTACAGTCAACTTCTCCAACTAGATGTCCAGGATTTAGAGATAAATGACCAAGAGTTTATCAGTGATCTGCAATCAATCAACGAGGCTGGTAAACATTTGTTGGAACTGATCAACGACATCCTCGACTTATCGAAGATTGAAGCCGGAAAAATGGCACTTTGCCTAGAGACGTTTGAACTAAAGACGCTAATTAATAACGTTGTCACCACAGTCAAGCCATTGATGGAGAACAATGGCAATGCCTTAGAGATTCATTGTGATGAGCAGCTTGGTACGATGTACAGCGACCCAACGAAATTACGGCAGGTGTTGTTTAATCTCTTGAGCAATGCGGCTAAGTTTACCAAACAGGGCAAAATAACGCTGACAATTACCCATGAGCCAAATGATTTTGTAAGTTCTACAAGTCAAGAATTAAAAAGTGTTGTAGCTGACAAAGATTGCAGTCTTTCACAATCCCACTCTTCATCAACAATAGGACAGGAGCAAAGCCAAAATCTAGAATCCCTAGCCTGGATTGACTTTAGTGTACAAGACACAGGTATTGGTATATCAGATGAGCAGCAACAGCGTTTATTTCAAGCCTTTACCCAAGGAGATGCCTCGACAACCCGCCAGTATGGTGGTACTGGCTTGGGGTTAGCAATAACACACCATTTCTGCCAGATGATGGGTGGTGATATTGTTGTCAAAAGTCAGGTTGGCGAGGGGTCTACCTTTACAGTTCGCTTACCCGTTGCCGTTACGATTTAGCGATCGCTAATTTGTATTAAATTGTATCTGGATCAATATTTAATTCTCTCAGTACTGAGATTAATGGAGAGGCTCAAGTTGCACAGAGAGTGAGATGCGATCGCCTGGAGCGAACCAGCAATGCTGCTCACTTTATGTACTCGGTGTAGAGTGGTTAACTAATTAGCGAGGTTACTTGTTGATAGGTGAAGCTGTTTCTTGCTTACAGACAGAGATTAAGCGTTCCTCATCAGCACTAATCGATTTAATTTGATGCAGGTTTGACAGATTGATTTTTGTTGCCGCAATTTGGGGTTCACCAACTCCCACCGACTTAACATCTAACGTGTTATTTTTTTCGGAACCTGTAAAGCACTCAAACTCGGAACTAGGGAAGTACGTGGCTCCTACCACTTTTCCCTGTTCACGTTGAAATACCACATACCCTTTACCTGTTTGCTTAGGCTGAGGAGCTTCGCCATATAAAAATAAACCATCCGCTTTTGGCTCTGCTACTTTCGGCTGTGCTGAAGTTGACTGATTTTGTTTGCCGAGAACCGCTGACTGAGGCAGATCAAAGCTAACGAAAGCGATCACACCCAGTACAAATGGCGCAGTCATTAGCAATTTCTTCATAGTTGCAGGTGGATTCACTCTATTCTTCTCCTTGCGCCCCTATTGTATTAACCTTAAAACTATTGCTGCAATGGAACGTGTCCCCTAAGAAGTAATTCACGGTTTCATTTTTCCGTCTTTTGGCACACATAGAAACCAAAACTGATGGGATTTCGCCGCGAAGTTTAGGGCTGCACCGTCTTTGCCGACTGATTGAATAACAACGAGCGCGACTGTTCGATATCGAGTGCTTGATTTTTAAATGCCTCTGCCTTCTCGTAAGCACGAACCGTCGCCGGACGTGCCTGAATCGTCTCAAACCAGCGCTTCAGATTTGGAAAATCCTCTAGTTTCTGCCCTTGGCGTTCATAAGGCACAATCCAAGGATAGGCAGCAATATCAGCGATGGAATAGTTGCCAGCCACAAATTCTCTATCTGCCAGTCGCTTATCCAGGACAGCATACAAGCGTCCTGTCTCATTCACATAGCGGTCAATTGCATAGGGGAGTTTTTCTGGAGCGTATTGGCTGAAGTGATGATTCTGTCCCGCCATTGGACCAAGTCCCCCCATCTGCCAAAATAACCACTGGAGAATTTCAACGCGATCGCGTAAATCAGAAGGAATCAGCTTCCCGGTTTTTTCTGCCAAGTACAGCAGGATTGCACCTGATTCAAAGAGCGAAATCGGCTCACCACCATCAGCAGGTTCGCGATCAATAATCGCCGGGATACGATTATTGGGAGCAATTTTGAGAAAGTCGGGCTTAAACTGATCGCCAGTACCAATATTGATGGGAATGATGGTGTAGGGCAATTCAGCTTCCTCAAGAAACATCGTAATCTTGTGACCGTTTGGTGTTGTCCAGTAGTAAAGCTCAATCATGAGTTTTTTCTCCTAATTTGGTAATTTGAATTTTGAAGTGCTTACTTGAGTCCTGCATCTTCAGATACACCCAGCGCTAGTCCTGTCCAATCAATCTCTCCCCGTCCTTTAGCAACTGCTGCTATCAAACGGTCGTGAACTAAACTGGCGAGGGGCATTGGCATCTGGCTTTCCTGGGCAGTCTGCAAAACTAAGTCAACATCCTTCAACCCCAGAGACAGTTTGAAACCTGCTGGCTCATATTGCTCTTGAGCGATCGCACGTCCATAATTTTGATAAATAGGACAGGCAAAGAGGGTTTGACCAAATAGCTCAGCCACCTGAGTTCGCTCAATTCCATTCTTCTCAGCAAGAGTAAAGGCTTCTGCCATCGCTTCGAGGGCTGAGACGATGAGGAAGTTGCCTGTAAGCTTGACAACATTTGCCGCACCAACCTGCTCTCCAAAATCGAATACTTTTTGCCCTAATCCATTCAAAAGCGGTAGCACTCGTTCTTTAGCCGCTTCATTTCCTGAGAGGCAAATCCACAACTTCCGTGCTGCTGCTGCCTCAGGTCGCCCAAATACAGGTGTTGCTAGGTAATATGAGCCTTGTTGTTCGTGCTGTTGGGCTAAACGCTGAGCTGTAGCGGGTGCAACGGTACTCATTGAGATATGAACGCCACCAGAACCAAGCTTTTCCAGGATGCCACCTTCGCTCAAAACAACCTCTTCGAGAGCCTGATCGTTTGCCAGCATTGAGATTACAACCCCACCCGGTTCCACCACATCAGCCGGACTATTTGCTAATTCGGCACCCTTATTTACAAGCGATTGGGCTTTCTCAGGTGTTCGGTTATAGACTCGGAGCTTATAGCCATCAACAAGATTCGTGGCGATTGGCAAACCCATGCTGCCTAAACCGATAAAACCAACAACGTTGTTCACTCGTCTTCCTCCTGATTGTTTTATTTCCGTCATGGTATCGAGTCATCTTAATTGCGATCGCCTTACGCCAAGCGACTCGATTAGCCTCTCATTCTTACCAAGGAATGACCTTTCGATCGCGCAAAATTTACCCGTTAAGTCGAAGGGCGCTTCCGTCGCTAGCCACGTTACAGTGTCAGCCCCTTGTTCAACGGAGCGCGAAGCACTGGAGCCACCCATGTCAGTACGAACCCAACCCGGACAAATCGAGTTCACAACGATGTGTTTATCCTTAAGTGCTGATGCCATCATGCCTGTCACGGCATTTAAGGCGGTTTTCGATAGGGAATAAGCAGGTGCCCAATCACCCATGTCTGTTAGTTGACCACCACCACTGGAGACATTAACTACTTTTCCGGCATCGCTTTTGGTAAGGAGGGGGACAAGTTTCTGGATTAAGCGAAGTGGTCCCATTGTGTTTGTTTGCAGGGTTTCTAGAATTGTTGCTGGTTCCACGTCAAGGATTGAGGCATTTGATTCATCTAGAAGGATACCTGCGTTGTTGACAAGCACATCTAGATGGTCAATCTGCGATGCGAGTTCCTTTGCTAGTTGATCGATACTCGTTTCATCTGCCACATTGAGTTGCAGGAATGCGACGTTGAATCCATCCTGTTGCAATTTTTGCCTCGCCTCCTCTCCACGTTGGCGATCGCGTGCTGTCAAAAATACCTGAAATCCTGCTTGTGCAAGTTGTCGGACGATCTCGAATCCAATCCCTTTGTTAGCGCCAGTTACTAGAGCAATTTTTTCGGTTGTCATACTTCAGTCACCTAAAAGTCTGGATGCGGCTGAGCGTTTGGTTTACCCAATGGAAGCTTTAGCAGCAAGGTTATGTTGGATTCGGATGGAAGCCGCAAATTTTTCGCTTCTTTTAGGATTCAGAGGTAACGGTAAGTGTGTCCCTTGATTTAGCTTGAAAGGCAGATGGGTTGACTTTGCTACGATAAACTGAATAGACCATCTGATAAAGCTATGGAAGTCAGTAACTCGCAGGTAGAAGAGATTACTCGCCATCATTTTTACACGCTTGACGAGTTAGAGTCTCTATTGCAGAGTCTGCGGATGGAACTTGAAGTTGCTCCGACTGACCACAAAGCGCATCGGGATTTGTTTAGCCGCATTATCAGGGAGGCCCAACGCGGTCTTAGGCTACCCGATCCTAACGATTATGTAGACGTAGATGACCCAACTTTTGGGATTACTATCGTAGAAGATGAGCAAGAGTTTGACCCGGAAATTGAAGCTTTGAGGCAACAGGGTTGGAAAATTATGACGGTGAGTCAGGCTGCACAAAATGTCGAGCAACTGGCTGCTGGAAAGTCTGATACTCCTTCAAGTTAACTTAGGTCTGGAGGCAAATTGGCTATTAGATCTAAGTATCTTTTCCAGACTCACGCCTTGGTAATAAGTGAAGATTTACCAGCATTGCCACCGGAACTCAGAACAAATTTTCTCAATGAATACCGTCCTATTCTATCTGCCGATCCTTACGGTTGTAGTGGGTTGCCTAATCATGCTTTGACAGGACGGCTGAGGGATTATCGTACCTTGGACATAGATTGGGAAGGTGTTTCTTTTCGGTTGGTGTATCGTGTCTACGAAACCCCATCACCTAAACGGGTTTATGTGGTTAGCTTTGATGAGCATGACCCTGCTTATGAAAAAGCTAAAGAACGAACGGGTAGAAAACGGTAAGGTGTTGTGGGTAGTTGTGCGATCGCTCCCGTTGACTCCAGGCGATCGCAAAAGAGACAAACACTTTGCTGCTATCTTCTTGTACTGATACCAGATGTGTTGCTTTTACCAATGCCTCGCCAATCCCGTCAGCTTCAACCCGGATATTGTTACCACATCACGACTCGTTGCAATAATCGGGAGTTTCGCCTAACCCACTTGGAGTGCCGACAGGTATTTCTTTATGCGATTAAGAAAGCACAAGACAAGTAGCGGTTTAAACTCTATGCTCTCTGCATCATGAGCAACCACGTCCATTATTTGATGGAACCGACTCGAAGCGAAGATTTACCCAAAATCATGCATTTGCTGAATTGGTACACTGCCATGTGCTTCAATCGAATGCTCAATCGGACGGGGCATTTTTGGGAAAAGCGCTATCACAGTACAGGGTTTGCCAATACTGATAAGCGAAGGGCATTAAATACGCTGCGATACATCCATGCCAACCCAAAAGCGGCTGGAATGCAACAAGGATTTTTCTATGATTTCAGCAACTACGGGATATACGACCGATTGAGCGATGAGGGTTTAACCCAGTGGCATCCAGCATTTTTGGCGTTGGGAAAGACACTGGAGGAAGGTGCTGCCAAGTATCGAGGATTTTGTAAAAAATATAGAACCCAGCCGAAGCCTGAGTCAAAAAATCATTGGGGGAGTCAGTTATTAGCTAGATTAGTGGTTAAGGGAAAGCCGAAAAAGTCTTCTCCGGGACAGATGGCTTTACCTTGGGCGCAGTGGAAAGCACCCGATTCGGAGGTGCAAGCCGTTGCAGAAAAGTTTGTCTTTGCTAATTGTTATAACCAGCCTGCGGCAGGAGTCATGCTTTCGCAGCGGTTGCGGTGCCAGGTAACGGAAAGCTAGAAAGGGCGTTGCTTCGTGGAATTTGTCTTAGTAGCAAATCTTTATAAAAAACTGAAACCCTTAAATGCTACACTTTACAAGTCTCGACGCGAGAGAAGAGAATCTTCCTTCCCACACCAAACCCCAGCAGCACAAAAGGGAGGTGTCCCGAATGGGCAACGAAAAGGGAAAAAGAAATATGGGAGTAGGTTAACCATTCTCCTTTCAAGCGCCACCCCACGCGATCGCAAAACTTTTTGTAGATTTCCTCATCGTACTTGCCCGGTTTTCCCCCTACGCTCTCCCAGATGCGCTTCTGTACGCTAAAACCGAAGCGCCCATCGCTGTATTTTACCCAAAGACGGTCAATCGTGCGGAGGTCTGTACAAGGAAACGTTTCAATAGACTCGATATTTAGCCAACCTTCTTTTTCTCGTCCTGTTGCCTTAAGCATTACAGCGAGAGTTTCCTGATCTGCTTCTTTCCACTTCCCATCTGCTAGTAAATTCCGCAGTCGTGTGTAGTCTACATTCTTTTCAGAACTAAGATCATCCGATTTGGGATTTGGGATTTGGGATTTTGGAGTGTCTTCATCAGAAAAAGCAGAGCTTTTAGATGTTTTTGGATGTGTTTTTACTTCTTCTGCTTCTTGCTCCGAAAGAATTGACTCTTCAATTCCCGCTACATCTTCATCAGTCAGACCCAAAACTTGCTGAAAATATTTCAACTCCTCGCGAGTCACTTCACTCAGAGGAGATTCCTGCTCTAGTGCTTCAATCAATACCTCTTCGTATTCCTTGAGATTTGCCTTGTGTTCCTCGTAGGGTGCTAGAACTTCCGCTTCAATCCTTTTGGTAACTTCCGGCGATACCTTCAACCTTGTTGCTAACTTGTTTAAAGCTGTGCGACCAATACGAGAAATTTCACCCTGACGCTTCTTAACCCATTTCTCAGCCTCTCGGCGATACTCCAATTCAGGGTCGTTTACAGGCGAACGAGTCAGGGTAATATTGAAGCCTTCTTTGTGCGAGTAAATTTCTGGCTTCATCGCGGGTTTAGCCGCCTGCACCTTCTCCTTGGCATAGTCGTGCAACTCCAAGATGGAAATTGTACCCGTTCCATCTGTGTCTGCTGCTCCTGTCTCCAACCCTTCAACTAGGAAGCGAGTATAAATTCCCGACCCTTCATGCTCAAAGGATTTTTGCAAGGCAGTTGAAGAGGTGAGAATTGCTCGTCCTTCGCCCCCTAACTCCCGTTTAATATCAACAGCACCACCGCTTTTAGGCTGCCAGCCTGCCGCAAACGCACCACTGTAGCAACAGTCGAGAATAACGACCTGTCGCTTGCACCGACTGTCATTCATCACGTCATGTACGAAACTAGCGGGTACAGACGTTTCCTTGAATGCGGCTTCATCAGTGATACGAGTTGTCAGATAGAGTCTGCCATCATCATTAGTGATGCCATGACCCGAAAAGAAAAGTAATGCAAGGTCTTCCCTTTGACAACCTCTCAACAGCTTGCCAATGGCTATTTGCATGGTAACTGGGTCGGGGTCAATCAGGGTTTCCACCTCATCAAAACCACCGATGTTCAGGTCTTGCAACACACGCCGCATTGCTTCCACATCATTGGGAGCAGCCGGAAGTGCAGGCAAACCTGCCTCGTACTGACTGACCCCAATCAGCAGTGCTACTTTCTTAGGCATCGTCAGATTCTTGCATCTGTTCTAAAAGTTGACGAACAACTTGCTCGGCGTCTTCTAACTCCTTACGGCTTTTCGCTTCAATCTCGACTTCCTGTTCGCCCACTTTTACTTTAATAACGACGGGTTTATTCGGAATGCGATCGCCAATAAAGCCCAAAACCTTCTGAATGTTTTCTATACTAACTTCAGCCGTTAGAACTCCCACTATAGTTGCTAGGACTGACCTAGCTCCCGGTTCTAAGTCCGAGTCTTTGGCAAAGTCAGCATTTTCTACTTCATCGAGTTGGCGCAGTTCACGCAGAAGCTTTCGCGCTGTCTCTTGCCGTTCCTCATCGTCTAGTTCTGGGTCATTAACCGCAAATGTGAATTTAATCGTTGGTGTGTCTATCATCTTATTCTCAGAGTCCTGCCACAAGTCTTAGTGCTGATTATAATTACTAGATTTTCCATTCCACAGCAAGGTAAATAGAATATTAGACCTTGTGCACGAATCAAGAAACCTGACTTTGAATCCAAGTTCGGACAGCACGAATTACCGTATTTTCGTTTTGAGTTTGGCGTGAAAGCAAAAATTGGTTGAGTACCGCAGCAGACACCTTTGGAAAGGCGAGGCTAAATGCTGACTCGACATAGTTGCGATCGCACTCATCGATTTGCAGGTGATAGATTTTCAAACCCTGTTTTTTCGTGTAGCACCAAACTTCAGGGATACCTAACGCTTGGTAAACCTCAATTCTGCGGGTGGAAGGACTCGTAATATCGACTTCAATCACCAGATCGGGTGGCAAATTTTCAGGAATCTCAGGATCGAGTCCTTGGAGTTGGTTAGCATTTTGAATATAAAAACACGTATCTGGTTCTGCGCCTTGATCGAGTTCCTCTCGCTCTAGGGTTGTCGAACCCAAATTGATCACATCCAAATCCAGTTCTTCAGTTAAAGTAGTGACAATTCTTGCCAACAACTGATTAATAATTTCGTGAAGCTTGGATGGCAGCTTGATTTGGAGGACTCCCCGATTGTAGGTGAGACGGGTGGCACGATGGTCGCCCATGTCAGCTAGTAAGGCTTTGTAGGTCTGCCAACTTACATTAGGTAGCACAACATTTTGGGTAACCTTGCCTTGAAAGTCTTCCAGTTCAAGCTCACTCACTTGTGTAGAAATCATCACAATTTGTGCTGCTTCCCTACGAATTGGCTCTTGTGTTCCTGGTTAGCACTCTACATCTGTGCGTTTTTTTGTTGGTAAGTAACTCAACTCAAGAGAACGTTAAACGTTGACCTCTCCCCTAGCCCCTCTCCTGCTCTTGAGTGGGTAACCTGACTCCCCCTTCCCTGGTAGGGAAGGGGGTTGGGGGGTTAGGTCAATATGTTTGTTTTTTAAGTTAATCTACTTATCTCATCCCTATTATCGACTCCGATGTACAAACACGTCTGGGGTAGGGATTACACCTGTGCTGAGAAGCGTTCTGCTTGCAGCAGCGCTAGGCGATCGCCTTTTTCCATACAGTATTGTGAGAAGATACGATACCTTGGACTAGAACAGACTCTCTTCCAAAGACGGTACCCAGTCGCCTCGCGTCGCCATGACTCAAACCACTGACTTCCTCAGCCACCTCAATTCCTCCCAACGTCGCGCTGTCGAACATTACTGCGGACCTTTACTTGTAGTTGCTGGCGCAGGTTCCGGCAAGACGAGGGCGCTAACGTATCGAATCGCCAATCTAATTCTCAAGCACAAGGTCGCTCCGGAAAATATCCTCGCGGTAACCTTTACTAATAAAGCTGCACGGGAGATGAAAGAGCGGATTGAGAAAGTATTCGCTCAACAACTGGCGCTTTCAAAACACGGTCAACGCTTGGAACTACTGCCAGCCGAGGAGCAAGTCCAGTTGCGATCGCGTGTTTACAAAACCTACATCAAGCCGTTGTGGATTGGTACATTCCACAGCCTATTTTCGCGGATTCTGCGTTTCGATATCAATAAATATCAAGACGACAAAGGACATCAGTGGAAACGTAGTTTTTCTATCTTTGACGAATCAGATGCCCAGAGTCTCGTTAAAAATATTGTCACTAAACAGTTAAACCTGGACGATAAAAAATTTAACCCTCGTTCGATGCGCTACGCCATTAGTAACGCGAAAAACCAAGGTTTAACACCTAATGATATTGAGAAAAATCAGCCTGATTACAAAGGGCGAGTGCTTTCTCAAGTCTATAGTTCTTACCAAGACCAACTAGCGGCTAACAACGCTCTTGATTTTGATGACTTGATTTTGATACCCGTCCGGCTATTCCAACAGAATGAATCTGTCTTAGGGTATTGGCATCAACAATTTCAACACATTTTGGTCGAT
Organism: Symplocastrum torsivum CPER-KK1; assembly: GCA_019358875.1. Classification (GTDB taxonomy): domain Bacteria; phylum Cyanobacteriota; class Cyanobacteriia; order Cyanobacteriales; family Coleofasciculaceae; genus Symplocastrum; species Symplocastrum torsivum. Next base: position 16,603 of record JAHHIF010000035.1, on the reverse strand, counting down.
GAATATCAAGATACAAATCGAATTCAATATGATTTGATTCGCTTACTTGTTACCAATGGAGAAACGAGAAAGAGTGAGTGGAATTGGCAAAATCGCTCAATCTTTGTAGTGGGAGATGCTGACCAATCCATCTATTCGTTTAGGATGGCAGACTACACCATCTTATTAGAATTTCAAGAAGACTTTGGTGATGGCTTGCCGGATGATGATACTCGAACAATGGTGAAATTGGAGGAAAACTATCGTTCTAGAGAAAACATTCTCCAAGCCGCTAACTACTTGATTGAGAACAACACCCAGCGTATTGATAAGGTACTGAAAGCAACACGCGGTATCGGAGAACAAATTTATTGTCACAAAGCAGACGATGAAGTTGCCGAGGCGCACTTTGTTGTGAACCAAATCCGTAAAATGGAAGAACAAAACCCGGAACTGGACTGGGGAAGTTTTGCCATCCTTTACCGTACTAATGCTCAATCTCGTCCCTTTGAGGATGCCTTGCGAGGTAAAGTTCCTTACATTATTGTTGGTGGGTTAAAGTTCTATGACCGGAAAGAAATTAAAGATGCGTTGGCTTACCTAAGAGCGATCGCAAATCCGGATGATACGGTTAGCCTTCTGCGAATTATTAACACCCCCCGACGCGGCATTGGTCAAGCGACGATTGATAACCTTGTTGGTGCTGCACAACAATTAGGTGTCCCCTTGTGGGAAATCCTCAGCGACAAAACCTCAGTGGCTACTCTAGCGGGACGTTCAGCCAAGGGTGTTAATAGCTTTGCTGATTTAATTACACGGTGGCAAGAGCAAGTTGAGAACTTCTCAGCCGCTGAAATTGTCAAAGGGATTATGGAAGAGTCAGGTTATGTTCAGGACTTGCAAAAACAAGGCACTGATGAAGCTGAGAACCGACTAGAAAACGTCTCCGAACTTTATAACGCTGTTCTCCAATTTCAGGAAGAGAACGAAGATACAAGCTTAGGAGGGTTTCTCGCCAACGCTTCCCTTGCCTCAGACTTGGATGACTTAAAAGATGGGCAAAAAGCCGTCTCTCTAATGACACTCCACTCAGCTAAAGGATTAGAATTTCCAGTAATCTTTTTGGTAGGGTTAGAGCAAGGGTTATTCCCTAACTTCCGCTCAATGGATGACCCTGCGGCATTGGAAGAAGAACGTCGTTTGTGTTATGTCGGCATTACCCGCGCTCAAGAACAACTGTATCTTTCCCATGCTCGTGAGCGTCGGCTTTATGGTAATCGTGAAGCGGCTGTACGTTCTCAGTTCCTTGGAGAAATACCGAAAGAACTCATCAGCAGCACACTAGTAAAAGTTAAAGCCAGTAGTGAACCTCTGACTTCAGCTACAGAACCCAGACAGCAAACGACTAAACGCTCAACAAAACAATCAGCAGACTGGAAAGTTGGTGAGTTGCTGATTCATGATTTCTTTGGTACTGGCGAAGTGACGCATGTTTTCGGTTCAGGAAGCAAGATTAGTATTGCTGTTAAGTTTCCCGGTGTTGGTCAAAAAATTCTTGACCCAAAACGAACGATATTGCAACGAGTGAAATAAATAGAATGGCACTGACTTAAGCTCTTAAGTCACGCTAAGGCAATACTACCTTGGGAGCAATAATGTACAAGACGGCTTAACTTAGACTACCTAAGCTGCAAGATGTAATCCACTTAACTTAACCTTTGCAGTCTCATGAAAGAACCAGTAGCCGCTGATTGGAGTGGTGTTATCGCTGGGATTAAGCGAAGTCTTCCCCTGGCGCTTTCTATCTTCACGTATGGTGTTTCATTCGGTGTGCTTGCGCGTCAGGCGGGACTAAGCTTAGTTGAAGCGTTCTTAATGAGTAGTTTGGTTTTTGCAGGTGCATCCCAGTTTATTGCGGTGGAGTTATGGCACTCACCACTACCGATTGCAACACTCCTTCTCACCACGTTGGTGATTAACTTGCGACACATCTTGATGAGTGCCTCCTTAAGCCCTTGGTTTTTGAAACTGCCTACCTGGAAAGCTTACGGTTGTTTCTTCTTCCTCAACGATGAAAGTTGGGCGCTAACGATGGCTGAGTTTGCCAAAGGAAAACCCAATGCTGGCTTTTTGCTAGGAACTGGCTTAATGACGTTTATCGCTTGGGTTAGTTCAACAGTTGTTGGGCAACTGCTTGGCAGTAAGATTACAGATCCAGCACAGTGGGGCTTAGATTTTGCCTTTACAGCCGTATTTATTGTGTTGCTAGTCTCGCTGTGGCGGGGTAAATCCAATTTTTTACCTTGGACTGTGGCGGCAATTGTTGCTGTGGCTACGGCTTACTGGTTACCAGGTAAGTGGTACATCCTGCTAGGGGGAATCGCTGGGAGTTCTGTGGGGGCGATACGTGATGCAGATTGATTCAACAACGCTTCTGGTAATTTTGGGAATGGCAGTAGTGACATATGCCACCCGTATTGCTGGGCTATGGCTGATGAACCGAGTCACTCTTTCCAATCGGATGAGGAGTTGGTTAAATCAGATTCCCGGTGCTGTTCTTATCTCTATCGTTGCACCAACCGTACTAACGCAGAGTCTAGCTGAGGTAGGTGCCGCACTAGCAACAGTTGTAGTAGCAATCAGAAGTGGCAACTTGATTTTGGCAATGCTAACTGGGATTGGTACGGTTTGGATTTTGCGATCGCTTCTTTTGGGAGTACCTTAGAAGATGCGATCGCGAGTTTAGACTGTGTAAATTTCTATGCTAAATTATGTCTCAAATCTGCTATAGCGTAGGTTTTTATGTCTAAATGAATCCAAGCTATTGTATAGCTCATTCAGGATTTTTAAAGGGGTGACTAAAGGTAAATCAACTCACGCTTCCAGGTTGCTTTAAGTAAGCTTTCTTTTAAACTTTTAGTCAACTAGGTAGCAGCAAGTGGTCAACCTGGCAAGCTAAGTTGAGTAGTCTTTATCTTCTTTCCTTTCATCAACTCAATACCTAGACTTGCAGCAAGAATAAACCGATGACCGATTCAGCATTCTCTATTGATCCAATTCAGGGCTTTACCGAAGATCTTCTTGGATACTATGTAACAAGTACGGCATCCATTAACGTCGAAGATGAACCTACCTATCCAAATACTTCAGTAGAAGAGTCACTTAGAGAAATGGCGCGGTATTTGGCAGAAAGTGACAACCCACAAATTGTGGTATCAATACATGGTTATGGGACTAAACGCTCTGATGCAAAAGAGCGTTTTAGAATTATTCACAAGTACGCTACCAGTATTTGTCAACCAAAAAGCTCAGTTTTTCTTGGGTACTGTTGGCCCTCTGAAAACCCGATGAAAGATGAGCCTGATCGTGAGCCTTCTAACCAAAAAGCTATTGCGTTTAAAGATAAACTAGGATACGCACTTAAGTCGCTACCGACTCTTTTAACAGGGATTTTCAGTAGTGCCTTAGTACTTGGCATCATTACAACCGTATTAATACTTGTACAACCTCGTACCTTTTCTGCTTTAGCCGTATTGTTATCGATTGGCATCTTTGCGATTTTTGCTACGCTAGTTCTCCTGAAATTAGGAGATGCTATTCCCTTACTGCCTCGATTGCCGCTTTGGGTACTATTCCTGGGACTATTAATAGGTGCAGTTGCAATTTATAGTCCAGTTATTCCCCAAACTTTACTAGTACTCCTTCTCATTCTATTTGTCGCTTCTTTGGCTATAGTTTTAGCTCTAATTGCCTTAAGACTGGCTACCTACTTGCGCGACAATTACCGAGCAACTAACTATGGTGTTCTAGATTTAGTTGAGTTACTGAGGCAACTCGACCAAGCCGTATTTGAAACTAAACTTTTTGATCTCATTGAAACCAAAAACCTAACAGAAGATTTACTCAATGAGATTGGAGAAACTAAGGAAGCATGGCAAGCTGCAGATAGAGCCAAAAGAATGGCACTCTGGAAGAAGGCAAACCAGAAAGCAGAAATAGAACAAGAAATCATCAACCAAATTCCTAAGATTAAATTAAATTTCATCGGTCATAGTATGGGATGCATGGTAGTTACAAACACGATACGCATCCTTTCTGACGTGTTTGATCCAAACTCAATTCAAAAGAATCCCTCTTCAGAGATTGGTCGTGTTTTTTCTCTGGGTAGGTTAATTCTAGTTGCGCCTGATATTCCCACAGAATCGATCATGCCTCGGAGAAGCAATTTTTTAAGGTCTTCTCTACGTCGATGTGAGGAAGCTTATGTCTTCAGTAATGAGGGAGATTTAGCATTACGTCTTGCCTCAACAGCCGCAAATTATTTCAGCTTTCCAGCAAGAACCCGCTTCAGTGGTTATAGACTAGGTAATTTAACAGCTAGGCGTTTTGAGAATAAAGATGACCGTCGAGTTCGGAAACTGGAAGAGCAAGACTATGGAATAGTCAATTTAAAAAATGGAGCGCTTACGAAGCCTTATCTAGAACTTGAAATTCGTGTTTCAAATCAGGAACATAGAAATTTAACTGAACTACGACCTCCAAATACAGTTGAAAAAGATAAGTCAAATTTAGTTGAAGATTTGCCAGTTGCAGATCTATTTACCTATTTTGACTGCACAGACTATACGGACTTCACACTTCAAGAAGGAAGCCAATCGGAGGGGATAGTTAGCTATGCGCTTAGAAAACCTGTTCTGAATTATTGGGATTACTTTCGGCTAATTAATGCTTATTTTTTCAAACGTGGCTCTGAAAACATAAATGTTCACGGTGGTTATTTTTATGGAAAGTTTAGCCATCAAGCAATCTGTGAACTAGCTTTTCTAGGATTTACAGGCTTTCTAAATAACTTGAGGTCTGGTGTTTCTCTAAATGAACAGCTTAGTGAACTGTCAACCCAGGCTAGGAAAAAGCATATTCAGGTAGTTCTTTCTCGGCGGGTTGAAAACCTTTTAAATTCTGGGAAATAGAACTACAGATTAAGCAACATAGCAGCCGTTAAGTTATGGCACAATCTTACGGTGTCTCGCTCACATCCGTTTGGCACAGGCAAAGGGGGGCGGTAATACAAGCTACTACCCCGGTTATTCAAGTATCGTGCAAAAGCGATCGCGTCGAAGTCTGAACTGAACTCGAAACCTATTCTGCTGCCAAGTTGGTGATTACTACAGGTAGTTGGACGCAATTGCTTCTGGCAAATCTAGGACTAAACTTACCCCTAAGCATTATGCCTTGTCAGTTAGCCTTTTTCAGGGCAGATAAACCAGAAGACTACGAACCCAGAACGCTACCTGTATTCATGGCGCACATGAATGACAACTATGGAGAAATCCCGTATGGTATTCCTTCTGTTGATGGCTCTGGAGTGAAAATCTCAACCTTTTATGGTTGGCAAACTGTTAATCACTCCAAACAAGTAGACTATGCGCCGAAGGATGAGTGGTAGTTCACACCACAGCTAATTGAACGGTACGAAGTAGCTGTTCTCGTGAGAAGGGTTTGGTCAAGTAGGCGGCTGCCCCTTGCTTCATACCCCAGAGGCGGTCAATTTCCTGATCTTTAGAAGAACAAATGATAACAGGAATATTAGCCGTAGCTGTATTGTTTTTGAGTTTACGACACAACTCAAATCCGCTCATTCCAGGCATCACAACATCTGTAACAATGAGATCAGGCTGTTGTTCTATTACTTTATTAAAAGCGCTCTTGGGATCAGATAGACGAATGACGATATGACCGCTCTCACGTAGGTAACTCTCCATCAACGCCATCTGAGAAGGGTTGTCTTCGACAAGCAATATTTTACTCATGTGTAGTTATCCTCAAAATCCTTGCACAATATAGACTGGGGCAAACTCTTAGGAAGTTGCGCCATTGAGAGTTGATTGCATCACCCTGCGGATGAGCATTGTTTGGATTAACTTGAAAGCTTAAGTCTGTTAGTCCATCATGAAGTGACTACCTTATGTCAGTGATAGTTCAAGCATTTCTAAAGGATTGCTAGACTGTGGTGCCTTAGTCACTACACTTCGATACATGACTAAGTTGCATTGAACACCCAAAATGTGTTCCCAAATTGCTGCTAAGTCAGTACTGACAGCGTACACCTTATCGGTGGCTTACAGTGTTTAGCCAATCATCTATATTGCTTTTTTTTACAGGCTAGTCAGGAGTGAATTCAGGCAGAAGTTAGGTTAAGCTGTGTTGTGGTAGAAGCGACAAACTCTATCTATCTTAGAGACTAGATTTCTGCCCAAATGGAGCAGTCAGTTTTAAGCGTTTTAAAGATGCACTCTAGGTAGGCTGCTGATTTTCACATTTACACCCATTATCAAGCTATCAAAAACACTCTCAAGTGTCCACATTCACACGATAATTTAATTCTCTTTTAGGCTTGGCTCCCTGTATCTACGGGGCTACACCGCCCGATGCCGTCTTCAGGACAACACTCTGAGGAGGTTCCATGTGTAGCTAGTGAACCTACCAAGACTTAGAGCTAGAGGATTTCCGCCCCCAATTCAAACTATTATGTAAAAATGCCTTCTGGCTCAGAATTATAAATATAGTCATAATCAAAAACCAAAAAATTGAGGTGATGAATAATTAAAAAACCTAAATTAGTTACCGTATAGGTCGTAAACGTATCTATTACTAAGCTATTTAATTTTTCACTTTTAATCCTTGGTTTTTTTATAAAGTAATCACGCTTAGCAAAAAACACATTTTCATGTCTAGGAACAATGATTTTATTGATTTTATGAGCATATTGAATCGGTTTAATATATGTCTTCAAAAAACTCTCTTGATGCTTCTGTAGTTGATACAATTGCTCATGCTGCAACCAACTCATTTGAAACATCATTTTTAAGATTTCGCAGCCTAAAATATAATAGAAGAACTTATTACGTTCTTCTGCATTGTGAACTAATTGAATAACCGAATCCAAATAAAAATAAGGCTGTTGGTTTAAATCACGGCTAGAATGAATATAAAATTGTTTAACATAATTTTTTAGAACATATTCATCCAACTCCTTATTAATATGGAACTTCTTTAAATATCGTTTTACTAGTCGTTCTGGTACTTGGTCTTGAAGGATTTTTACTACTAAGTTATCTGCTGTAAAATCATCTAGAATCTCAGCCTTGGTTTCTGGAGCATTTTCAGATATTAAATGAAATAATAGCGATAAAATATAGTGACGTTGATTTAAGGGGATGCTTGCCGCCCATGTCCTTACTTCAACAGGTATAGTTTCAAGTATGCTAATAGCTTGACTGGATGTAGTAGTTGATACTAATTCGTAGTTGAATTTACTCATAAATTGAAGCCATTGCACTCAGGTAGACAAAAACTATAGCGCGTCTAATTGAGTCGTACAACTCAGGTAAAGCAGAAAAAGCAAAGGTCAGAACTTAAGAGTTACAAGCCAAAAACTTTTCACAAACATCAAGTATTAGGTAATGAAGCCAGTTGGTTGTACAAATGATTTAGACGCGCTATATAGATTTAGCTTCAAATAACTTAAAGTTTTGCCTATTTAGACTCTGAAGTTTCTTGTATAGTTTAATACAGTTATTTTGTAAGATTGTTTCCAGAGTTTTGGCTCAGAGTAGATAAAAACAAAGCTCTAAGGCTTTTAGCTACTCTGAGCCAACTGAGCAAAAGAATCGAGTTCTACAAAGTTTGCCGCAGTCGATGCTCTAAGAAGACTTTGAAGAAAAAGAGTTAAGTTAGTTAATTTCGTCTGAGTTAAGTTGGCTTGATAACAGGTTTGCCTACTTACAGTAGCAAAGTTAATTACAATCGTTCTGAACCGAGGCTAGGGGATAATCTATAGCTAATGCTTGGCAACTGATAGGGTGATGGAACATTAACCATTATCGTGTAAAGCTTGAGGCTCATTTGGAAGTGAAAAAAAAACTACATACTTTACGAAGAGATTTATCTCAAAGCCCAGATGCCACTTTCTCTCGGCTGACTCACTAACCCTTGAGACAAGCTAGCTTTGCCACTTCGCCGCACTAAAGGGCGGTTTTCTAGAAGTGTAACGATGGAAACTGGTGCATCTAGGATTAATTATTGAATTGTTAAGAGCGATCGCAAATTTGGGTTAACAAGTGCTTGTGCGATCGCTTTTGAATATAGCTGTAGCCATAAAGGTTAGGACAGATTTAAGGACCCAAACAACCACGTACTTGTGATAAACATAAAAGCCGTCTGCCGTCTGCCGTCTGCCATAACTTAGGCTGACGAACTATCTAACAAGAGTTCATCGATCAGTGATTCCAAATCTTCCAGAGAGGAAATATCATCTGCTGAATCTGGCAAGCGCGGGACTTCTAGGGAGTTATCACTACGCGATTCTTTCACTAACCAATTGACGTGAGCCATGAGAGCCTCTCTAATCAACTCTATCTCTGACATAACTTGCTTAGCCTGAGCCTCCGTTAAGCGAGAGGGTTCCCTCAGTTGCTCGATCAATGAATTGAGGGTGTAAAACACTTGCATTAATAAATCTTCTAGCTTTTGATCAACCCTGAGTCGCCTCTCGTGCTGGAAAACCGTGAAACAGTCTACTAAACAAAAGCCAATTTTATGAATACTACTGATGTGAAGGCTATTGATAGGGAGTAAGTTTGCTGCGCCAACGATACCGCAACGAGTAGCACCCAATAGCTCACTCACTATTCCTGGGTCTTCAATGGTACTTGGCAGATTTAGCAAATGCGGCTCGATCACTTGGAGATATTTTTTAGCATCCTCAATGTAGTAGCCCATGATTTGCTGTAAGGGTTCTGGCTGCATAGCAAAAGTCTCTCTTCGATGCTCCATAGTTCTCAAAAACATCACTCAAGGTGTACTACATTTACTCCCGTCGATTCCCATCAACTAGCTCACTATCTACAAATGTCTTAATGGTGTATTGCACCGATACCGTTCTGTGTTCGCCACCAGGTAGTTGCACCCGCCAGCGATAACCACCCCGTATTGGTACACCCCGCTCCTCTTGTTCATACTTCTCCCACTCAGGTAAGACGCGATCGCTCTGAATATCCACTTTTGCATCTTCTCCAGAGATAGGGAGGCGTTCCCGTACTTCAATTCGAGCCTCTCTAGATAGACAGTTAGCCCTATCAATTTGAATCTGGTGGTGCAATTCATTGAAGGCAACAAGTGTTTCGCCGTACCGAGCTTCCTGATAGCTCATGTTCCGGGCAACTTTGATAGCTTGCTCAACCCCTAACCTTAACTCCATCTGTCCTTTGGTCGGCCCCGTAGCAATGTTGGTAGATAGTATATACTTGCCATCAACGTAGACATCCGCAAGACCAGCGAGTAATGGCACTTGCAACGGGTTCCCAATCTGGTCGAGTCGGTATATGTAGCTGGTAGAGGACAGTGATTTCATTGTCAGTCAATTAGAGCGATCGCATCCTCAAGACGTTGTACCTCAGCCTTAGGCATCTGATCATAAGGTACTGCCAGACTATCTAGGTTATTTACTGGTGTTTATATTTCTCACTCCAAGGGAGATATGCAAAAACTTCACACTGGCTTGAGCAAAGACGAAGCTGGCTAACTTAAGAACGAATCCAGTCAAGTAGCATTGCACTTCAGATCTTAAGCAACATGCCAACCAAGTTTCCCCTTCTCCCCTACTCCCTATTCAAGCAGCTAGAAAATCGGCATATTCAATGTAACAAAGCTTGATGTTTGAACTACAATGACCAGTGGTGTGAGTAAGCAGAAATAACTATAAAGAGCTAATGTCAACTCGTTCATCTGGTCTAATCGACTCGCCAAGTTCAATCGGTGACTCCCAAGCCATAAGAAATAGCTCGACAGTCGCAACTGACGACCCCCGCCTGATTAGATTAATGAAATCTCTCTATCAGGCTGACCAACAAGTTGAGTACTTGCATTTACAAGCAGAGGTTGAATCCCTATTGCGGCAGTTGCAAATACTCAAAAAGCAACGGCTGGACTCCGTTCAGCCTGATGTTAGTCTTCAGGGGCAGTAGAAGATTTTGTCGTCAGATGTACTACCCCTAACCCTGGAAACCCTGCTGGGTGTTTTTGCTCGTGATATTACTGACTCAACTATCAGGCAGATAATAAAACACTGCCTGCCAGAGTGTGTAACCTGGCAGGTTTTTTGTGTACCTACATACTCGTGATTTACTCAACTGAATGCTGGAGAAGTTAACCTTTTCATGACTATATCGGTAAATAGAGAAACAATCCCAAGCTCAGCCTCTACAGCTAATGCTGATCCCCTGCGCTTGAAAGACATTTTGCGGACTCTGCCGCGTGAGGTTTTTGAGAAAAACCGTCGCAAAGCTTGGACGTTGTTGATTGTGAATGTCTTAATGGTTTGCTTGGGTTACTGGGGTTTGGCATTAGCCCCCTGGTTTCTTTTACCCCCTTTGTGGATTTTCACTGGCACAGCACTGACTGGTTTTTTTGTGATTGGTCATGATTGTGGTCATCGCTCGTTTGCTAACCGACGTTGGGTTAATGACCTTGTGGGGCATTTGGCATTTTTGCCACTCATTTATCCCTTCCACAGTTGGCGAATTCTGCACAATCACCATCATGCTCATACCAACAAGCTAGATGAAGACAATGCATGGCAACCGGTTAAACCAGAGATTTTCGCAAACCAAGTTCCCTGGATGCAGTGGCTGTATCGCTTCGTTCTCAATGGTTGTTGGTGGGTAGGTTCAATCGTGCATTGGGCAGGATTGCACTTTAATTGGACTAAGTTTGAGGGTAAACAGCGCTCTCAGGTAAAGTTTTCGGTGTTGGTTGTGCTAGGTTGTGCTGCGATCGCATTTCCTCTACTCATTGCTACAACTGGCATTTGGGGATTCGTCAAATTCTGGCTATTACCCTGGATGGTTTACCACTTCTGGATGAGTACCTTTACAATCGTCCACCACACAGCACCTGACATTCCATTCATTCCGGCTGAAAATTGGAACGCTGCTCAATCTCAGCTATTTGGCACTGTCCATTGCGATTATCCGGGTTGGGTAGAATTCCTGTGCCATGACATCAATGTTCACATCCCTCATCACTTATCTACAGCGATTCCTTCCTATAACTTACGGTTAGCTCATCGCAGTCTCCAAGAAAAGTGGGGTGGTGAACTGCGGGAGTGTAGCTTCTCTTGGTCTCTCATGAGGCAGATTACTCAGCAATGTCATCTCTATTCTGCTGAGGAATGCTATCAGACTTTTGAAGACTATTACGCTAAGCGATAGTGTAAAAGATTCAACAAAGCACTCTGTAACTAATCTAAATGCACCCTTCATTTTTTTGTAAACTGGGGGGTGCTTAATTATTTTAAGAAGGGCGGCATTAATATTTGCTATTGAGGCAAGGCAGAAGGCAGAAGGGAAGAGGATTTTATTCTCTTAACATTTGTTGTCATACCTTCGTTTATACCTACAGAACTCGATAAAAACCCCACAGAGGCAAATGCCACGAAGCGAGGGCGAAATCCCTAAAGATGATTGAGATTCTTCCACTTATGACTAAGGAGAGTTCGTCCTACTCAAAACGCTGACGCTCAACTGACCAGCGCTTGAGGTTGTAGGCGTTTGAACTATTGAGAATTAAAGCCGCAGAACCACCATCCCCTAAATCTGCGAGCGCGGTTAGTGAGGTTTGTGCATCTTTGGAAAATTCGCTATAGATTAAGCTGCCTGTATCAGAAAAGATTAGTGTACGGGGCTTGTACAACTGGTTGTCGTTGATCGGTCGTGTAACATCTGGCTTTTGGGAGGCTCCAGAGAGGTCTTCGTAAAGCGTTAGCACCGCTTCTGGCTGCTTGTTCCCTGTTAAATCAATTGGTCGAACTGACCAATGCCCAATTTCGCTGAGCATTGCCGTTAAGCTGGGAAATTCTCCTGATTTGAGCTGACCACTCTTGAGTAACTCGCGCCAGAGTACTGGGAGGATTGCCGATACCCATTGAGGCTGTAGCTGGTTAAGATCCCAAAAACTAAGGGACACTGGCTCTAACCAACGAAGTGAGCTTTCTGTGTGAGCGAGGAGGCGAGTCTTGTTGGCAGTGCCTTGCGTTGTCGAAAGCAGTGGTTCACCGGATGCTAATAGCTGAAGGCTACCGTCTCGGTAAACAGCCGCTTTGATTGTTGCGATTGTTGATTCCTGAGTTCCCTCAACCGTCCAGGCTGTAATCTGGATGCGGGAGTTTGCGCCTAAGCCCAAATAATTCCATAACTGCGAACCATAGGCAACAGTTGGAACTGGCAAATCAGAAAACGGCGGCTGCTTCCAGCGTTGACCATCATTAAAAGCAGCTACCTGTACCTGATACCAAACTTGCTGTGGCTCTAGTTGCAAGGTTGGGGATTGGGACGAGATGTTTCTGATTGCGAGTCCGGTGTTTTTGTTTTCTGGTGGACGCCAATCCGTTTCATTGACTTTTTGAATAACTTGTGCAGTGCCGACAATTTGACTCGAATCACCACCGGAGGCAGTTGTAAAGGTGCCTTCTAGGTGGTCGAGGAGTTCGTAAAACTGGCTATTGATTGTAAATGTCTCGGCTGTTGATACGAAGGTATTGGAGAAGGTAATCTGCCTTAACCAGGCGATCGCTTTTGCACGGTTTTGCTGAGCTGCTAGAATCAAGGCTCCCCAAGCTTTTACGTTTTCATCATTGGGATTGACCTTAAGAGCGGCTTCAACACGCTCCCACAAACCGCCAGAATCGTTTTTGAGGAAAGTGGCAATCTCCTGTACCGGGCTACCTGGCGCAGACGACTGAAACACTAGTAAAGCATCTGCCCAACGACCATCAATGAGATTGGCAAGAATTTGTTGACTGGGGGTTGCCCAAGGTTGCTTAGACTGAGCCTCAGTGACCTGTGCGTGCAGTTGAACAAAATCCAATTGCGCTTGCGCGGTAGTTGACCACTTTTTGGACTTCTGAGACTTCAACAGTTGTTGAGCGGGTGACCACAATCCATGCCGAGCAAGCATCATGCCATTGCGATAGGTTGGAGTATCCAGTGCTGGTTGTGCCAGGGAAACTTCCTCCAGAAATATGGGGTCAGGCACAAACTTGCGGGGTTTAATCTGGTAAACCTTGAACTGGGGTTCCAAACCCACCATCCGATCAACAACTAGTTCAGCGGATGAACCGCCAGTTATTTCCTGCCAGTAGGGTTGGGACTCATTCGGACTAGTCCACTGCAACATGATACTCAGGTGCATCTGGTCAGGGTTGTAGTGAATGATTTGCCCATAAGTCATGGGTGTATCACCAGTAGACTGATGACCTGAAAGGTTGAACCAAAATCCCTTTCCTGGAGCTTTGCTGTCAAAGCGAGTCAGTTTTGTTAGAGGTAGTGAACGAGACACCCCTGCGTTATCCGCCTTGGCACTGACTGGGGTAGAGAGAACAAAATATTCTTCTGGCCCAACGATGGGAAGTTCTGCGACAAGCTGGTAGTAGGTTTCATTCCCGCCAGGTCCAATCGGTTGATAAACTCTCAGTTCAACAATCTGTTGACAATCAGTCTGGCAATCTGCCTTCGATGCCAAGATTGGCAACAGTAGCTCAGAATTGAGAGACTGCGGTTCTCCGGTAATTAATCCGCTTTGGCGAATCTTGTCTTGGATTGCCGCTAGAGTCTGTGGCGATGAACTGGCGGCAACGGGGATGCGAGTCCATGCTGGTAAAAATTGATTGAGCCAAAGAACAGTGTTTGGATCAATCATCAAACGGATGGCAAGCCAAGTGCCACCGACAACCAGACCACCGGAAGCGAATATAATCGCGATCGCACCTAATTTTACCAAGCCGCCATTTAACCGCGACTTTGGCTTGGATGGTTGCTTTTTGAGCGGTACCCTCGTCTTGCCATTTGCCCTTATGGGTTTTCCAGAGGGTTTCTTTCCCCGCTGGCTAGCTTTAACGGGTGGCAGGTGTTTCTGTGAATCTTGAGGAGTTTTCCTTGCCATGGGTTGCAGTACACTCGCTTCTATTTGCTCTGGAAAACCAATCCCAATTTACACTCTTCCCCACATTCTTGATATCGTTCTCCCTGTTTTCCTTGGAACGTGGAGCAACTCCTTTACAAAATTCAAAACTTGGGAAGACTCAGAACCTAGTCCAGAGGAACCAACACGACTAAGAAGGTTAACACTGAGGGACTTACCGCAGAACTGGTTGATAATAGCTAGAGTTAGAGAATAAGTGGAAGTATCGAGTGGTCGTAAACCGATATCTCTGTAGATAGAAGCAAGACCTCAGGCTCTATTGAGGCTAACTTATCAATTGCTATGCCATCTAAAACCTTAAAGTATGCTTACTTTCCTGGCTGCGTTGCCCAAGGGGCTTGCCGGGAACTTTACCAGTCTACCGCCGCACTCACTCAGGCATTAGGTATTGAATTAATTGAGCTGAAAAAAGCTGCCTGTTGTGGTTCTGGTACCTTTAAAGAAGATTCCCAACTGCTGGAAGACACTGTTAATGCTCGCAACATTGCCCTAGCAGAGCAACTGAATCTGCCACTTCTAACCCATTGCAGTACCTGTCAGGGTGTGATTGGTCATGTGGATGAGCGGTTAAAGGAATTGCAACACACGGATACCGCCTACGTTGAGCAGGTTAATGGATTGCTCAAAAAAGAGGGCTGTTCACCGTATCAAGGAAGCACCGAGGTCAAGCATTTACTGTGGGCGTTGGTGACTGATTATGGAATGGAGGCTTTACAGGAACGAGTAACCCGTAAGCTGAGTGGACTCAAATGTGCGGCGTTCTATGGTTGCTATCTGCTAAGGGCGCAGAAGTCCATACCCTTTGACGACCCTTTTAATCCAGAGTCGATGGAGACTGTGTTTAAGACAGTTGGAGCGACACCTGTTTATTACCGAGGGCGGACTCAGTGCTGTGGTTGGCCAATTTCTAGCTATGCGCCAACGCAGTCGTTCAAGATGGCAGGGGCACATATTCAGGAAGCTCTTGATGCGGGTGCTGATTGTCTGGTAACACCTTGCCCCTTATGTCACCTTAATTTAGATTCCCGCCAACCAGAGGTAGAGAAGGTGATTGGCAGTTCCTTGGGTTTACCCGTATTGCACTTACCTCAATTAGTTGCCCTTGCCCTAGGGATTAGCCCTAAGCAGTTAGGTTTAGATCGACACATCGTCTCGACTCAACCTGTGCTGGAAAAACTGGGGCTTTAAGCGATCGCTTTCTTTAAGGGTTCAAAAAGAACTCTACGCTCTTAGAAGTTATCGCTCGTTATCATTGGTCACTCCTCCTGGATGAGTTGTGACCAATGACGATAACTCGGTAGAGCGACTCTCCGCGTATTCCTAAAGGAAGATTGTAGAAATTTTTCGGGTGTGATATATTATATTCTTCGATTAAGAACAGGGTGCATCTACCAACTATTAATTGGGTTTTACAGGGTACAAGAACAGCCCAATAAAAGTGAACAGTGGTACAGGGGCATTATCCAAGAGGTAGTGAGCAGTTTAGAGCTAAAGCTCAACCCGCGTATTTGGTGGCGCGAACACGATGATCTTTCACCAGTACAACGATTGGGAGAGTTTATAGAAAACGTGCTGCTGGTCGAGATCAGCCAAAAAATTGTTATCTTCGTGGATGAAATTGACAGTGTTCTCAGCCTGAATTTTTCGTCTGATGTTTTTTTTGCTCTGCTCAGGTCTTGCTGCGATAAACGTTCTGACAAAGCAGAATACAGACGACTCACTTTTGCACTGTTGGGAGTGGCGACACCATCGTACTTGATTCGAGATAAAAATCGCACACCGTTTAATATCGGTGATGCAATTCATCTGAATGGATTTGAATTGCAAGAAGCCGAACCGTTAGCAAGAGGATTAGAGAGAAAAGTTAGCAACCCTTATGCAGTTCTAGAACAGGTATTGTCCTGGACAGGGGGACAACCCTTTCTTACCCAAAAACTTTGCCAACTTGTTATCACTTCTGAATCTTCAATTCCAGATGGAGATGAAACGACGGTAATTGAGAACCTAGTAAAGTCAAGGATAATAACGAATTGGGAATCCCAAGATGAGTCAGAGCATTTGAGAACGATTCGTGATCGCATTCTAAGAGATAAACAGGGAGCTGGGCGGCTGCTGGAGCTATATAAGCAAATTCTGGATTCACAAAGCAACAAGGCAGCACCAGTACAAGCTGATGATAGTTCTCAACAAAGAGCATTACTTCTATCAGGTTTAGTAAGCAATAAACATCATAATTTAATAGTTTCCAACCGTATTTATAAATCTATATTTAATGGTCATTGGGTTAGTAGAGAGAAAAAAAATTAGGAAACTTGCCATTCTATGCTGAAAATATGACAGCCTGGTTAGCTTCTGGCTGCCTGGATGAATCATCATTACTGCGCGGCAAAGAATTACAAGATGCTTTGGTACAAGCAGAAAGCAAAAGTTCGAGCAACCAGTATTACCAGTTTTTAGTGGCTAGACCAGCTCGGCAGAAGTAACCCACCAGCCTAGACAGGGGTGAAAATTGAGGTAAACTGCCAATAACCAAATGCTCAAAAGACAAGCAAGTTGACAACTAGAGTCCATGCCCAACCCCCAAGCG
>JAHHIF010000034.1 GCA_019358875.1 Symplocastrum torsivum CPER-KK1 | reverse complement strand
GTTCAATTATCTTATCTCGGCAAAAAAGCTGGCAAGGCTATCTATAACTCCACTTACGTTGCGTCTGCCTTGATTGCGCTCCACTAAATTATCTGCTTGTGACACTCAAAGGGCGGAATGTGGGTTTATGATTTTATATTTGTTATAAATTTAGGTTGCCAGCTTTCCTAACAGCCGACCACTGCTATTAGAGATAAGCCGTTAGAGGCAGACTATCTAAAAGCGATCGCTTATTTTCAAGAAAAAAAACTCTCCTTGGGTAAAGCGGCTGAATTAGCAGGAATGAATCGGCTGGATTTTATGGATATTTTATCCCAAAAAGGGATTGTGATTTTCGATTATGACGAATCGGATCTAAATACTGAATTGAGTGGTATCACTCAGTTGCGATTTGACATCGATTCGCGGCGCTGCCCGAACAATGTCTAGAATCAGGGAAATATGCTTTGAGAAGGCGATAGGCACTTGAAGACAGCAGAAGAACTCGAAAAAATAACTGATCGCGCAAAGTTCGAGCTTTTAGTAACTTCAGTACTTCGTAAAGATAACAGAGATTACGCAGCTATTATACATACTGGTATCAATGCTCAAGGGGAAACAATCAGGTCGCCATTAGACGGATTTTGTCGAGTTCCTGAAAGTGTTCCTCCTCGCTTCATAGTTGTGGAACACACCACTACAGATAGAGACGGGCTAGAGAAAAAGTGGCTGTACGACCACAGCACTGCTAAAAGCACTAACGTTTCTGAAAGTAAAGATGGCGACTTATTGAAAGCTGGTCGTGAAGCCCAAAAAGTTAGAAAAGATTTTCCTGATGCTAAATTTACAGTCATCTTGACTACAAACCAGCATTTATCTAAAGGAGTTGAACTTTTAAACAAGGTGTACAAGAAGGCAGCAGAACTTGGAGTTGATGTTGATATCTGGGAGCAATCACGATTAGTTGACTTTTTAGATTCTACTCCTGAAGGTCACTGGCTTCGTAAGGAGCACCTTCATATTGAGGCTCAAATGTTATCTGAGTCTCTGCTAGGTAGGCTTTGTGAGCAGAGTTTAGCCAATTACGAAAAGCAATTCCTAACGAGTCCTAATAGTTGGGTTTACCGTGAGATTGAAAGCCAGATTGAAAAAGGGACGCATACTAACACATACACAATTCAGCTCCTTATTGGTGAATCTGGCTCTGGCAAAAGTGCGGCGGCTTATCAAATATTAAAAAAGCACTTAGGCTCTGGCGGATATGGTTTGTGGGTATCTGACGAATGGCTTAGGGAATGTACCTCCCTAGAAACCGCCATTGATAGAGTTTTACGAGACCTTTATCCAAGTTTGCTACCTGATGCCGGGAGAGTTGCACTGCGAATTATCCCAGAGGGTTCACGACTGCTGCTAATTGTTGACGATGTGAACCGAGCGAATAACCCTACAAGACAAGTGGAAAACCTCGTTAACTGGTCTAAACCAAAGCAGTCAGAGCCATCTGATTTACCATCGTCATTCTCACCGTACTTTGTTATATGTCCTGTATGGTCTCAGATTTTGGGGTCTATAAGCCGTGATTTAAATGAGACAGCCTGGGTCAATAACGTCTTCATTAGCTCTATGACTTCAGCAGAGGGCATGGTCGCTGTTCAAACCACTACATCCGACGCTGGTATGGAAATCACAAATACAGAAGCTATTTCCTTAGCTACAAGTCTGGGAAACGACCCTATCCTTATTGGCTTGTTTGCTTCACTATTATCAAGCACTCAGCCCTGTGAGTTAAATAGTCTAACTGAAAACGTTGTTGAGCGATTTATCAAGACTGCCATTAAACAAGTATCTTCTAGTCCAGGCACCCTTCTAGAAATCGAGTATCGAGACGCTTTATCTAGCCTAGCCACTTTCATGCTAAAGAACCGGAGGCTCTTTCCAAAGTGGAAAGAGATTCGGAACTGGTTCAGGGAATCTCCCGATGAGTTGACTGCATTGAGGGAGTTAACCAGACATGAGAAATTATGCCGATTAACGCCAGAAAAAAAGTTTATTTTTCGTCATGATCGCATCCAACAGACTCTTCTAGTGGAGAGCATGATTGAGATACTGACAGACACTAATCTAGATTTAGACATTCTATATGAGCCATTCTATGCAGAAATAATTGGTCGAGCGATCGCACGTTCTCCACAAAGTAAGGTGTTTCTGAGAGAACTGCGAAATCAGCTTCCCTTAGCCTTAGTGGAAGCAACACGGTGCTTTGGCACTCCCACCACTGATTATCATCAAGCAATCATCGAAGAAGTTAAAGAATGGGCAAATAGCAGTGCCACAACTGGCTCTGTTCCAGAATCAGTTCTTGATGCAATATGTTGGAGCTTGCGAGAAACAAACTCTTCGGCAGTGCTAGAAATAACTAAAAAATTCCCTGCTTACCGACCTGTTCTTCTAGCTCGTCTCCGAAATGGTTGTACTGTCAGTGGTGTTCGCTACTGCATCTATGAAAAAAATCGATATTATTTTGTACCTTCTTGTAAAGATAGCCTACGCGAGCAGATACTGGAACAAGCAAAACACCATCATAAAGAGAAACTTCTGATAGAACTCAGGCAAATTCTGAAATCGTATGATGCTACTGATGAATTGCGGGATGGTGCTCTGACATTAGCAGGTTTTTTAGGTTTTCCTGAGCTAGAAGATGATATCGAGACGTGTTGGCAACTTGCGACAGACAAGACATTTGTTCTTCCTGCAGCGATTTGGGCTGTCATTCAATGTTGTAGTACTGAGTTTAAAAAACTACTAGACCCACTGGTGACGTATTGGGCGGGGTTATCTGATGAAAAAGATTTATATGGCATTTTCTGTTGGACGTTGGTATATGGACTCAATGATGAAGTGATAAACTACTTTATTGCTCAGTGCAATGTCCACAAATCTTTGCACTGGTCAATCGCTAATATATTTCTTCCTATTGCTATTGAACACCCAGATGTCCTTGAGTGGCTTTTAAAAACTGTAGCTGACATCCAAAGAGTTGAAACAGATTCTGACGAATTATCACACTGGGCACATATCTTCGCATCCCTCTGGGTTCGTATCCGTTCTGCCAATTCAAATAGACAGAAATTATCACAAACTTCTATGGAGCGACTCAGAATTTTGTGGCAAAGCCTAGAAAGTGAGGATTTTTTGAAGCAGAAAGCATTTGATCTATGGATTGAAAGCGCTGATAATAACCAGCTTCAAGACTTAAAAGCTGTACAATCTAATTCAACCTTTTTCTACAAGGCATTGGAAAAGCGTATAGAACTAGGAGATCAAACCGTTGTCAAGGAGATTCTCCCTCTTATAGCAATGCATACTTGCTGGTTGCAGTTTGCTCATCAGGTGTGGTGTGATGAGGTTATGACCGCAGCAGAATCTTACTTAGAATCATTTAAGGATAACATTCCAACAGATTTTTCAGGTGGTTGGTTAGATGAACACTACACATTATCAAACTTACTTACTCTGATTCCCTTAAAAGATGCAGAAATGCTTCTAGAAAAGTATTGGGCATATCTAGGTTATAGTCCTCCATTTATCCAAGCTGCTCTGTATATTGGTACATCTAGATGTATAAATCTAGCTACATTCAGTATTAACCGATGTCTGGGTCATGTATCCGTCTTTAAAGGTATCAGTGTTACCTTCGGTTGTTCGATTCATAAAAAGAAGGATTATCTGACTGTACAGCATTTAGAAAGACTGGTGCCATACCTGAATTACCTAGATGAATGTGAACTATGGCTATTAGAGCAAATTTGTCAACAACTTGGGGTTCCTGAATGGGGTCAGAAATACCTTGCTACCAAACTTAATGAAAGCCATAGAAAGGAGTATTACCCATCCAATGATGACCTACTTCAAGAACTGGATGAGTTGGCAGCAAAGGAAAACGGTGTATGGCGAGTTACTAACTGGCTAGACAAATTTGAAAAACGGCACGTTTCAAAAAGCCGAGCTTTAACCATTGTAGATTGCTGGCTTGCGTTCAATCCTACCGTAAAAGGTCTCCAGATTGCTGCCGCTTGTATTCAATCCGTGGGTACTCGTAAGGATTTGTCTATCTTGGATCAATACACAATAGAGGGTTCACCCAATGAGATTGCCAAGATAAAGGAGAGTACTCGATTTGCTGTTTATAGGGGAGCGCTAGATTAGGAAAATCAGCCTAGCGACTCTCCAGGTATAACACCAAGGCGATCGCTCCCTAAAACAAACTGTAACAGCAGTTACAAAACTTTCGCACTTGACGGTGCTAGAAAATGTCATGCTTGTTCTACAAAGCATAGATAGACAAATTAGTGAGGAGCTAAGACCTTGAAGAAGGTAGAAGCAATTATCCGTCCATTTAAGCTAGACGAAGTGAAAATCGCTTTGGTCAACGCTGGTATTGTGGGAATGACAGTTTCTGAAGTCCGGGGATTTGGACGCCAGAAAGGTCAGACTGAACGCTATCGTGGTTCTGAGTACACCGTTGAGTTCCTACAAAAGCTCAAGGTAGAAATTGTGATCGAGGACAATCAGGTTGACATGGTGGTAGAAAAAATCATTGCCGCTGCTCGAACGGGTGAAATCGGTGATGGCAAGATTTTCATCAGTCCTGTCGATCAGGTCATTCGGATTCGGACAGGAGAAAAGAATCTGGAAGCTGTTTAACTAATCTCATCCCAATTACTGAAGCTGAGGTACTATCCCTAGTTAGTGCCTCAGCTTCTAGCGCTGCTTGGTTATATCCACAGCATCAGCCAAGACTAAGCCAACTGGCTCAACTGAGGCAGTAGAGATTCAAAGGCTTTGCCGCGATGACTATATTGCCGCTTCATCTCCGGCTTCATCTCGGCAAACGTCAACCCTGGCTCTGGTAGATAAAAAATTGGGTCGTAGCCGAAGCCACCCGTTCCACGAGGAGCGCGTAAGATTTCACCCCGGCAGATACCTTCTGCTTGGAGAGCGATCGCACCATCAGGATGTGCGATCGCTACAACACAAACAAACTGCGCTTCCCGATTCAGCTCATTGCCAAGTTCCCCTAACAGCCGCTCAATCCGCTCTGAGTCTGTTTTACCGTAACGTGCTGAGTAAACCCCTGGTGCCCCATTGAGGGCATCAACTTGTAAACCGGAATCATCTGCGATCGCCCATTCTCCAGTTGCCTTCGCCACCTCTGACGCTTTTAGGCAAGCATTCTCGGTAAATGTATTACCCGTTTCCTCAATCTCCAATTCAGGTGGCTTTAGCTGTAAATCCCACCCCAAAGCTTCCAAGTAGAGCTGCATTTCCCGCAACTTCCCAGGATTTCCTGTCGCTACAACAAGTTTAGTCATTAGTCGTTGGTTGTTAATTCTTGGTTGATAGTTGCCCTGTATTCAACTAAATCACTAATGACTAAAGACAAATCATACAGAATTTGCCCAATCCTTCGCCCAGTTGAGGGTGCGACGTGCCTCCTCAGGAGTGGCAGCTTCGCAGTACAGTCGCAATACAGGTTCAGTGCCACTAAAACGAATCAGCAGCCAACTGTCATTAGCTAAACGGAATTTATATCCGTCCGTCGTCTGACAATCTACCACCGACTGCCCAGCAATTTCGGTTAAGGGCTGAGTTTGTAATTGTTCCAGCAACCGCGCTCTCACGTCCATCCCCGACAGATGTAAATCAATACGGTCATAGGCAGAGAAATAGCCTGTGCGCTCCTGGAGGCGTTTGTAGAGGTCACTCAGATCGAGTCCTGATTGGGCGATCGCTTCTAAAATGTACAGTGCTGAAAGCAAAGCATCTCGTTCTGGAATATGGTTCCCATAACCAATTCCTCCCGACTCTTCGCCACCTAGCAAGACGGGAGTTGTTAACATCCGATCAGCAATGTACTTGTAGCCAATAGGAGTCTCGTAGACTGGCAACTGATACAAGGCAGCTACACGCGGAAACAAGTCTGAACCACTAATCGTTTTGACAAGTTCACCAGTAAAGTGACGCCGTTCTGCTAGATGTTCGAGCAAAATAGGGATGAGAATTTGAGAGCTTAGGAAGTTCCCCTCGCCATCGACAGCAGCAATGCGATCGCTATCACCATCAAACACCAGCCCCACTGCCAACTCCGTACCTTCTTTACGCCGATGAGTTCGCATTACCCGGAATAGCTGAGAAAGATACTTCGGCAATGGTTCTGGGGCACCACCACCAAATAAAGGGTCGCGTGAACTATTTATTTCCTGAATCGGAACACCCAATATTTGTTCTAAACCACCTGCTGCTGCCCCATGCATCACATCAGCATAGACAGTCAGCTTTCCTTGTCGAATCACCTCCTGAATTTGAGCTAGATCGACTTTTGCCCGCAGTGCCTCGCAGTAACTCAACCAGGGGTTAAATGTCTGAAGACTTCCAGGTTTTGTAACTGAGGACGGTTCCCAATCTAGTTGAGCTTCAATCTGCTGAGTAATTTCTGGGGCAACTGACCCACCAAACGCTCCTTTTACTTTTAATCCCAGGTAGCCTCCAGGATTGTGGCTTGCTGTGAGAACCAAAGCTCCTAGAGCGTTTTGTTGCTTCGCTGCCCAGCTAAATGCGGGAGTCGGAGCATAACTCTCTGAGAACAGGACATCAAATCCAGCCGCTGTCACAACCTCTGCTGTCTTTTTGGCAAAATCTTCTGCCATGAAGCGTCGGTCGTAACCCACAATTAGCGTGTTGCTACCCGTGGAATCACCATAAACGTCCGCCAAGACTTTTGCAGCCACAGGTGCGACCAAAGCGAGGCGCTCAAACGTGAAATCGGCGGCAATTAGCCCTCGCCAGCCGTCTGTCCCAAATTTAATTGATTGCACGGCAACCGGTATCACAAAAAGGTACTGTTTTTCTAAACTTTCAAGACCAACGGCAGCATCTTAGCACTTGTGATGCCCACTGTCTTGCTCGTGCTAACTGACGTTACTGATTATTTATAGAGTTCCCTAAGAGTCTCCCCTGCTCAAGAAGCTCATCCCTCTTTGCTCACGTCAGTCGTCAACACTTCTGGCTCTGCTTCCAAAAGAAGATTGCACAAGAGCAATTGCAGCTTCATTCGATCGATGTACGGCCAGCCTCCCGTTTCCTCAATATCTCTTAAGAGGGAATAAAGCGCCTGTCGATTATCTGGCAGCGAGGCTTGAAACAGGTTTTCTCGAATCTCCCGATGTGAATGCTCCAAAGCCCGAAGTAAAGATAGCAACGCTAGAGTGTTACCCTGATGGCTATCGGCTAAAGTCCGAATATCGGCAGTAATGGCTTGCAGTTTGACCTGTAATTGCCGCGACTCCAAATCTTTGTCACCGTTCATGCGATCAATTTCACAGAAATTAAGATTGACTTATAAAGTTAGCTGAGGCTTTGGGAGAGCTAAGTCAAGCGAGTAAAGGCGACCCTTCCCGTGTACAATGCTTTCTTAGAAGAACAGAGGCTCACGCATTCGGTGCCATTCTAAGAACGTTGCTCAATTATCGCAGCAGTTCAACTGAACGTATGCGCTAACCGAAAGTATTCGTGTGCCCCAAAATATAGCATGGGTAGAAAGTGAATTGTGGGCATCTCTTGTCGGCGTCTTGAGGACAGCAGTTGTTTCACTCCGATTCATTGGAACCCAATTCATAGCAAAACCCTAACAGAAATTTTCAGATCTAGAGATTGACGATTGAGGTTGACCATGAGGTATCGCGCTTTCATTGTTGCCTTCCTGGCTTTGTGCTTAGGAGTGCTAACAGCTTGTAGTGATGGTTCAGCTAATGCGACCAGCACTGAGAAATTAACCTATGACCAGATTAGAAATACTGGACTTGCGAATAACTGTCCACAACTGGCAGAAACCACTCGCGGTTCTATTCCCTTAGATTCCGGACAGTCCTATGTACTGCTGGATGTGTGTCTACAGCCAACGACCTTCTTTGTCAAGGAAGAGCCTGCCAATAAGCGGCAAGTGGCAGAATTTATTCCAGGCAAGTTGTTGACACGGTACACGTCTAGCCTTGACCAAGTTCGAGGAGACTTAAAAGTTGGTGGAGATGGAAGCCTAACCTTTATTGAAAAAGATGGTTTAGACTTTCAACCGATTACAGTACAGTTGCCGGGTGGTGAACGAGTACCATTCCTGTTCACGATTAAAAACCTAGTTGCCAAGACTCAATCGGGTCTAGACAGCATCAACACCTCTACAGACTTTGAAGGCGAGTTTCAAGTCCCCTCTTACCGGGGCGCTGTTTTCCTCGATCCGAAGGGTCGTGGTGTGGCATCTGGATACGACAATGCGATCGCCCTTCCCTCTCAAGCTGACCGGGAAGACTTAACTCGTGCCAATGTTAAGCGGGTGGAAACTATCCCTGGTTCTATCTCCCTGCAAGTCGCCAAGGTCGATAGCCGTACTGGAGAAATTGCTGGTACGTTTGAGAGCGAACAGCCCTCAGATACTGACTTAGGTGCGGCTGAGCCAAAAGAAGTACTAATTCGAGGTATCTTTTATGGTCGAATTGAACCCGAACAAGTGTAGAGTTTAGCGCTGTTTAACTCCCTTGGTGAGTAACGCGCTGACTGGCTGCTTAAAAAAATAGTCAAACTGGGGCAAATGCCCCTTTTTTATTGCACAGACCTTCAATAGGAAACTTAGTTAAGGTAACGCTTGCTAATCACTCTGTAGAGAGAATAAATTGAGCCTTATTTCATGTAGTTTTCGTACCTCAACTCAACAGTTTTGCAAGAAGGCTCGGTGCTTCAAATAATCTCACTCCTAGAGGTCACAAAAGACCGACAATCACTCTTTTGGTGGTTTCAACCACTTTATAATCTATGGCTATTGACAATCTCGGTTAACCGCTATATGGTAATTAGCTTGTTCTTCTATCGCTGTAAGAACCACCAGTAAGCGTTGGGGAGCGATAAGACTGTTTCAGTAAAAATACCGTTTTTATTAGGACTCAAGTCAGTGAAATTGCGGTTTTAATAAATCTTGATTGAATGTTAAGATTAGTCAAACAGCATCTCTACTAGTTATAGGATTGAAGACTTTAAAAAGCCGTCAATCTTTTCCCGGCTTAAGTCCGTCATTTCATGGGTGCAAAATAGCTAATGGCTGTGTTCCAAATCACAGCGACTACCTTTAAAGAGGACTCCTACTAGAAAAAGAGTCTTTGATCAGACTGTGCTCTACCACCCAATTAATGCTATGTCCACTCCTGTCACCCATGAACTGAAGCACGAAAGTCTACGGTTGTTGCGAGAGTACCAATTAGGCAATTGTGCTAAGATCCGCAATCAACTAGTTCATCTCAACTTCGGACTGGTTAGGAAAGAGGCTCACCACTGGGTTAATCAGTGTAGTGAGAGCTATGAAGATTTACTTCAAGTTGGCTGTATTGGTCTAATTCGCGCCGTTGAGCGATTTGACATAACCAAGGGAAGCGCTTTTAGTTCGTTCGCCATTCCTTACATTCGTGGCGAGATTCAGCACTACTTACGCGATCGCGGTTGTTCAGTTCGTATCCCGCGACGTTGGCTAGCACTACGACAGCAGTCTGTGGAAGTTACCCAAAACCTACGGGGTAAGTTTAATCGACAACCAACAGATTCTGAAATAGCAGCAGCTTTAGATATCTCTCTGGCGGAATGGCAAGAAATCAAGCTAGCTCATCAAAACAGGGAACCTCTAAGTTTAGATACACCGATTGGGGATGCAGACGAAGGCTCCACTAGCTTAGGCGAACTTGTCCCCGATCCTCGCTATCGGAGTTTCCAGTTAGCGCAAGAAGACCAAATTCGTCTACAACAGGCTTTAGCCCACTTGGAACAGCGTACCCGTGATGTTTTAGAATTCGTGTTTTTACACGACCTAACTCAAAAAGAAGTGGCTGAACGATTGGACATCAGTGTTGTAACGGTTTCCCGTCGCGTTAAAAAAGGACTGGATTCACTGAAAAAGTTAATGGTTGGAAGCGAACGTTAAAATTGAAAGACGGTGCAACTCATCCTTGGATTCTAGCCACTAGGGTACAGCCAGTCACCGTATCACCAGGTTTGGTAAGTGCTAACTCACATAAGCGATCGCACAAAAACCCTACATTTTGATAGTTGATTAGTTGGAGTTATTTAGCACAGCTTTTACCAAGCTAATAGGCATTCAACTTAGCATTTCGCTCTTGACACTTAAACGGTAAGGAAAAGGAATAAGAGTAAAGCAACTATTCCTTAAACACGACAAAGCTATAATAGATTATTGACATATCTGCTGATTGATCGATTTCTGATAGGGTAATTTCGACAGCCTTGGTAATAAAGGTTGGGGGGAGGGATTAATGCGTAAAGCTTCATTATTTGTGTTAGTGGGTGTGGCTCTATTCATCGGGGGCTGCCCAGCAGGGAACGAAGGTGAGGATGTTAGTGAGATCACACCTAGCCCATCGCCTGTTCGCCGCCAACGTACTGCTCAACCCTCACCCTCACCTGCCGCAACACCATTTGCTAATCCTGTAGCACCCAGGCAACCGGGAAGTGCGCCAGCCGTGACAGGCTTAGTTCCATCTCTACCAGCAGAAGTACGAATTGGTCAGATTCCTAAAGGGCGGACTGATCCATTTGCGGTAGTTCCAGTGCAACCGCAAGTAGAAGTAACGCAAACTGGTCAGGGTCGGGGTGGCTCTACCGCTAGACCCGTGCCTGTACTTCCCCAACTTCCACGCCCCGGTGGTGGTGGAAATACCGGGACGAATCAACCAAGAACATCTGGAGGGGGAACAGCTAGAGGGGGAACAACTGCATCCAGAGGAAATGTTGTCCCTCGCACGACTCGACCGGCACCAAGAACTCCAGCAACTAGCCGTCCTACCGCTACGCCAGGTCGTCCTAATAATGCAAATGGCAATCCTATTTTGCCTCCCCCACCTCCAACTCTGCCAGGATTAGTACCAGAATTGCCGCCGTTACCAGAACCAGAAATTGCACGGGCGATTGCAGTAACAGGAGTTGTTCAAGCTGGAGGTCGGACTAATGCCATTGTGCAAGTACCGAATGAGCCAACTAGCCGTTACGTGCAAGCAGGACAGCGGTTAGCCAATGGACAGGTGTTAGTCAAGCGGATTGAACTGAATCGTGGTCCTACTCCGGTGGTGATTTTGGAGCAATACGGTATTGAGGTTGGCAGAGCAGTTGGAGAAGCCCCAGTAGAGGCTGCTGAAGGAGCAGGGTCACCGAGTGCCGCTTTACCTCCACCCCCGCCAGTTGTTCGACCGAATGTTTAGTCTCAAGTGTGAGTACTACCTGTAAAGCTTGGATGTAGGAGTTTAGAGCGTGCAGCAGGGAGTGAACGAACAGCCGCGATCGCCTAATGAGCAGCTTCAAAGGCGATCGCAAATCCGTTGTCCTGGGTTACCCTTGGCAATATATCGGGAGGTGGCGGCTCATTTACGGCAAGTCACAGGGGTGGAAGCCGAGTTGATTCCTCAGACATCACAGCAGTTTGACTACAAAGACAGTCAGATTGGTGGCTTGTTGATTCAGTACACCGAGGCTGTTGATTTAGAGAATCAAGAACGGGTGAACCAAATTTTGGCGTATTATCAAAATCGCTATGGTGCTTGGGAAGACGTAACGACTGAAGTCGTGCCGTGAGATGTAGATTGGAAGCGAAAATTTAATGGGTTCGATTCAGGCTTTACCAGGAACACGAGACATACTGCCAAACGAAGTTGGGTATTGGCAGCACGTCGAAGCGATCGCACGGCAGATTCTCACGAGGGCGGCTTATCAGGAAATTCGTCCCCCGATTTTTGAGCGAACAGAGTTATTTGAACGGGGGATTGGGGAAGCGACAGACGTGGTTGGGAAGGAAATGTACACCTTCAATGACCGCGCTACCCCACCCCGTTCTGTGACACTAAGACCAGAAGGGACAGCCGGAGTAGTCCGAGCCTTTATCGAAAATAGTCTTTATGCAGCCGGAGGTGTACAACGCCTTTGGTACACAGGTCCGATGTTTCGTTACGAAAGACCTCAAGCGGGTCGTCAGCGGCAATTTCACCAACTAGGGGTAGAGGTAATTGGTAGTGCTGACCCACGGGCAGATGCTGAAGTGATTGCGATCGCCACTGATATCCTGAAAACGTTGGGACTTTCTAACTTGAATTTAGACCTCAACTCCGTTGGAAATCCAGAAGACCGACAGCAGTATCGAGAAGCGCTAGTCAACTATCTAACACCTTACAAGGATGAGTTAGATAAAGACTCTCAGGAGCGTCTAACTCGTAATCCGATGCGGATATTAGACAGCAAGGATAAACGTACTCAAGAAATTGCAGCTAATGCTCCAAGTATTTTGGACTACCTTGGCTCAGATTCTAAGCGTCACTTTGAGCAGGTAAAGCAGTTACTGAGTGATTTAGGAATTAGTTATAAGCTCAACCCTCGCTTAGTACGAGGTTTAGACTACTACACCCACACCGCCTTTGAAATCCAGTCTGATGACTTGGGAGCGCAGGCAACAGTTTGTGGTGGCGGTCGCTACGATGGATTGGTAGAGGAATTGGGTGGAGCAAAAACACCTGCTGTCGGTTGGGCGATTGGTCTAGAGCGTTTGATACTATTGTTGCAACAACTCTCGCAACCGTCGCGCCAAGCCCTCGATTTTTATGTCGTCTCGAAAGGCGAAGCGGCAGAATCACAAGCGCTGAAACTGGCGCAAAAGCTTCGTCAGGCTGGGTTTGCTGTAGAACTGGACTTGAGTGGGAGTGCCTTTGGTAAGCAGTTTAAACGAGCCGATCGCAGTGGTGCAGTCGCTTGCTTGGTTTTGGGTGATGCTGAAGCAGAGCAACAAACAGTGAATTTGAAGTGGCTGAAGTCTAAGGAACAGGAAGCGATCGCACAAGCTGACTTGCTGGAAAAAGCCGAGGATTTACGCCGCAAGATTGCTCACATTCAACAAGCTGATTAGTTGTTAGTCAACGATCTTCTGGTAGACATTAAACTTAAGAAATTAAATTACAGGCGTATGGGAAAATTGCCGCCATCGAAGATGAAAATCTTCCGCCCTTGCCTATTTTCATAAAGGACGTTAGATGATATTAGGTTCAAGGGCGGCAGCACCTTCCAACGTCTAAACTAATGGCTACGAGAAGAACCACTAACAACTATGGATTATTGGGAATTTCTACTCCAGAAAGAAGGCGATCGCTCTTGGCGTCCCATTAAGTCGCCAAAATTTAAAATTGAAGCGGGTCGGTATCGGGTAGTGGCTCACTCAAGCTGCACCAATACTGATGTGGAAATTTGCGTGATGCATGAGTGTACCGAAGAAGACCCACCCAAGCGACGGTTTCAGAAGCGATCGCGTCGTACCAATCCAGAAGGGTTAATGGTTGTAATTCCCTTCACGTACCTTAAACCAGGGTCGTGGGAGTTACGTTGCTGTGGTGATATTATGTCCGACTTGCTGGGTAAATCCTGGAAGAAAGCGGTTCGTTTAGAAGTCTTACCCAAAGCCAGCGAAGTATTACAAGTTCCTGAATCTGTAGCACCAATAACAGACATCACCCAAGCAGAACTGGTTGCCAATTCTCCCTCTAACCATCTGTCGGAGAAAGAGAATCAGGAGCTAAGGGAGAGTAACGAAATCACAAGTCTAAACGGTAGCGAAGCCAGTCAGCAGGACATAGCAGAGCCTAGCCCCGTTTCAATCTTGGCACAAAAGGCTTTCCCCACTCTCCAACAGACGACGACTTCTGACTTTGACCAAGTTGTTGAACCTATCCCTATCGAAACCGAGGTTAGTCCGCTTACTCCCGTAGCCTCAGCCCTTTCCAATAACCAAGATGAGATAATGGAGGAAACCAAGGCTTTAGGGGCGAATCAGGAACAATTTACGGAAGAACAGCTAGACCTTGAGATGGATCAATTGATGGAGGATTTAACCTCTCTAATTTCTGAGGTCGATTCAGTCCCCACTCCCCAACTTAATGAGGCTAAGCTAGCCACCACAACAGACAAAATAATTCCCCTTCATCCAGTTGAGCGAAACAACAATCCAGAAACCCCAGTAGCAGCCAGCAACAATCCAGCAGAGGTGACAGCGGCGGCAAACCCGATTTTAGACCAGTCGCTGCAAATGCTGGAGCAAATTCTCCAGCAGGTGCTTGAGCCAGTCTTGCAAGAATTTGACCGACCTGAGCCTTCTAGTCAGGAGACATCAGAAACGCCTGATGCCGACTTCTCAGAAGAGGTTGTCAATGAGCAAGGGGTAATGTTAACCCTTAACGAAGACGCTTTAGTGGCGAGACGGGGTGAGCCTTTGACGATTACGGGGCAAGTGGATGCGTTGGAAGTCAATCAGCTCAGTAACGGTGAGCAGTCGAGTCCCTTGAACTCTATTTTTCATGGCACCCTGCGTTATGAATTGCGTGACCCTCAAACCCTACAAGTTTTGCTCAATGTCGAACAACCCTTACCGGAACAGGAGTTACCGTTAGCGTTTCGCCATACTCTAGAGATTCCGCCAGACTGCAATACTCGCCTGATATTAGGAAAAGCTGTACTTTATGGGTCAAGTTCAAGGGCTTTGGCAAGTCAACCGTTTAGTGTGACGGCTGATTTGGATGAGCTACTCGGAGCAATTATCCCGGCGAGTAAGGCAATGCCTGTCGCGAAAATGCTAGTTCTCTCTAACAAGCTTGCTGCTGCAGAAGAACTTCAGGAAGAGTTGTCCGAACCCGCACCACCACCGCTCAATCAGGCATTACTTGACTTGGTAGATGCTCCTAAAAGCCATCAGCCTATATCCTTGCAGCCAGCATCTCGACAGCCCCTACCGCCACAACTTAACAAATCTGCACCTGAGAAATTTGCACCTACTCCCAAAGCCTCAAAATTTTTGCAACTGCCTAAACTCCCCAAGGTGCCACCCGTTGCCCTAAGTGTTCCTGAGCCAGTTGAGGCTTTGGAGCAAGCTGCTTCACTCCAGGACGTTGGACAACTATTTGAGGAGGGAACGTCTGAGGACGATATCGTTGTGGCAGATTCTTCAGCGAGTACCTGGGATGCGATCGCCTGGTCAGATTCCTCCGTTTCTGTAATAGATTCCGGGCTAGATACTCCAGAGGTAACTGAAACGCTTGAGCCTTCAGCATTGACAAATTCTCAGTTAGATACCTCAGAGACAATTGATGTGCCAGCTACTGTTACGCCAGATGTTGATTCCCAGGAGAGTGAGTCGGACGCGCCAGAATTAGAGAAATCCACTGAGGCACCTGCTGCCAATGACTCTACGACTGTGGATAGTGCTTTTCAAGCCTTGAACCTACAAGACCGTTTCTGGTTGCGGCTGAATTCTCTGGCAGCCGATGCTGAATTATCGGAATGGCTGAAATTTGAGCTATCGCCGTCTCATCCTCCAACGGATGAGGAGGACGTACCACCACAAAATGACACTCCACTCGCTGACAACCTTGAAGTCACAGAACAGCCGAATTCTGATGGGCTACTGGCTGATTTTGATGAATCGATGTGGGAAGGTTCTGACGAGGTTGGGAATGTCCCTGCGGAGGTAGACCAACTACAACCACCAAATTTTGAAGAGGAGACGGCTTCAGAAGCGGAGGAATTAGCTGAGCCACCTTTGGTAGAGGTTGAGCCAATAGACTGGACGGCTCAAGAAATTGTTGTAGAAGACGAAGAAGAATTAACTCAACAACCAGAAGTCAAGCATGATGCTTCAGGAATGGCTTATCCGACAGAGGTGGTTAGTTCTGAACCGAAACCGGAACCGCTTTCCCCGCAGGAGTTGGAGTCGCCATTGCCAGCCCCTGTCCTCTTCGTCCCTTCGACTGAGTTGGCGGCTGGAGAACCTGTAATTATCCGTATCAAGTTACCGCCTCATCCGACGCGGCTGTGTATCAAGCTGTGGCTGCAAGATCGACAAAGCCGATCGCTTTTGGATGGCCCCCGTTGGTTGGTGGATTTGTTACCAGACGGTGCAGGAAATCTGGAGGCGATGACTCAGTTGCTTATCCCATTTGGCACGACAGAAATCCGGTTTGAGGCGATCGCAGTTGATATCTACAGCCAACGAGAAAGCCATAAGGTGACGGTTGATTGTGTTGTTGTTCCGCCGGATATGCCGGACTTCTCTCTAGATGACTTTGAGACATAACAGTCTCTATCGCTGAAGATAGGGTTAGGGAACATCGCTTACTCAAACAACCAATCTTACTATGGCTGCTCAATTAAGCACGGCTGAAATTAATGATTATCGGGAGATATTCCCAAACGATGACCCAGCACAAGAGGTTCTGACTATTCTGGACAAAAATAACGGTAGTTTTGATGACTCGTTGAATGAGATCTACAGCGAGAAATTCGGAAGCCTACCGGATATGCCGGAGGGCAAGTCGTTGTTGCAGATAACACTCAAGCAACTACGAGAGGCAGTCTGTGGGAATGAGGGGTTTCGCGCTCAAGTCTCGGATTACAACAAGAATCCCAGGAGTGTACCATTGCTTACGGGGTTGATTGTCTCTTTGGTAGGGGTGGCAGCCACTAATGGCTTTCCACTTGAAAGAGCGATCGCAACTGTTGTTGTCCTTTACATTCTTAAAATTGGACTCAATGTGTTTTGTGAGTACACAGAACCGTCTGCGAAAGACGCTTCCTCCCGACGAATCCCGGATGATTGAAGAACTCCCCAGCCCTGCTTGGTAAGCAGGACTAATTTATTGTCGTTAGAGAAATTGGGGAGATGGGGGAGATTCACTTCCACTCAAGATTTAAGTGATAGCGAAGCGCTGCTGCGTTCGCCCTTGGCGTTGCCGAAGGCTAGCGCAGATCGCATTTTGGCATTTATCGAATATTTCAACCTAACCCTGGCTAAACCGTTTGAGTGGAAGTATGAAGGCTACCCAGAAGCGGTCTAGACTGGTGGGTTATTTTTGCCGCACCGCACTAGTGCGATCGCTCCAAGCAAAACCACAGGTTAGATTAACTCACAATCTTTATTTTGTTGGCTGCTCTACTTGCTTTTTCCCTGGCTTCTTGTGTATCGTTTCCCTTAGCTAAAGCGACTCCCATTCTCCGGAACGGGCGGGAATCTGGCTTACCAAATAATCTTAAATCGACATCGGGTTCTGACAAAGCCTCAGCTACACCTTCAAACGCAATTGAATCCGAATAATCTTTGGCTAAGATTACAGCACTAGCAGAAGCTCCGAGTTGTTCAATCTTAGGAATGGGTAAGCTTAAAATAGCTCTGAGATGTAACTCAAATTCATTAAGGTTTTGAGAGATTAGAGTGACCATGCCTGTATCATGAGGTCGGGGAGAAAGTTCAGAAAAAATTACTTCATCTTTAGTGAGAAAAAACTCTACTCCGAAGATTCCAGCACCACCTAAAGCATCAGTAACTTTTTTTGCGATCGCCTCTGCTTCTCGAATCAGTTTTTCAAAAATTGCTACAGGTTGCCAGGACTCTTGATAATCCCCTCGTTCTTGACGATGCCCAATCGCTGGACAGAATATTGTCGGTGCATTCCACTGCTTAATGGTGAGTAAAGTAATCTCTAACTCAAATTGAATAAACTCTTCAACAATAATCTTTTGACTATCGCCCCTTGACCCTTCTATGGCATAATTCCATGCCCTTTCTACTTCAGCTTGAGAATTAACAGTCGATTGACCTTTGCCAGAGGAGGACATCACGGGTTTGACAACATTCGGAAAACCGATTTTTTGAGAAACCTCGATTAGCTCATCCAAAGTCGTTGCATAAGCATAGTTAGCCGTTCTGATGCCTAACTGGTGATGCGCCAATTCTCTAATTTTGTCTCGGTTCATTGTGTAGTTAGTAGCCATCGCTGTAGGAATTACCGTGATTCCTCTTTGCTCAAATTCCAGCAGTTTCTCAGTTCTGATGGCTTCAATTTCTGGAATAATGAAATCTGGCTGATGTTTGGTAACAACTCGTTCCAAATCCTCAGCACTTAGCATAGAAATAACTTCTGAGCAATCAGCGACTTGCATGGCTGGAGCATTCTCATAACGGTCAACAGCAACAACATAATTGCCCAGTCGTTGAGCCGCAATCACAAATTCTTTGCCGAGTTCTCCTGAACCAAGGAGCATAAATTTTTGAGGGAGTCTGAGGGAATCTGACATTGATTAGTTAAGTTCGAGCTAAATATTGCGCCAATTTATTGTAAAACTCGCTCAGCACTAGAGATAGAACAACTTTTAAACTCTACGCATGAGAATAAACGGTTAGGAGAAACCGATGACACCAGAACAACAGCAAGAAATTATCAATTTACGAGTTCAGAAGCTGACACCCAAGCAAATTGCCCGAAAGTTGGGATTGAAGGTGGCTGAGGTAAGTGTGGCAATTAAAGAACAAGCTGAGCAAACAACACTTACCCGTGCAGCTACAGGAGAACTAAATCCAGTAGTGGAGTGCCTAGTGAATGCTAGTTGTGCTGAGAAATTTCTGGAAAATAGCGCTACCCAAGAGCCAGAATCAGACGAGGACATGAACGGTGGGTTAGCGATTGTTTCAGTCACCCGACAAGTTGGTTACAATCGTTTAACTGTCTGCACGTATATGCTGGATTTATGGTGTCTGGGTGTTAAAGATACCATTGGTCCACGCCAGATGAATCGGATGAAGTATCTACAATTCATAGATGCTGTGTATCGTGGCTTTGCTGAAGAAACACAGAAAATTACTCTAGAACAAGCCCAAGCATTAGTTTTCAGCGCAATAAATTATGCGGGGCAGTTAGGGTTTAAGCCTCATCCTGATTTTGAGAAATCGCGATCGCATTTAGGTGAGTGGAGTGGAAAACTGAAAATCCAGTGTGGTCGTAATGGCAAGCCCTTTTACGTCAGTGGCCCCTATGACGACCCCAACAACATTCTCAAGACGCTTCGTGAGAATGTAGGGGAAGGCAATTTTGATTACAGCCTTGGAATAGGTTAATAAGCATAGCGCGATCGCCTACAACGAATGAACCACTACTTTGCTACGGTTGCCCGTGGACTAGAACCAATTGCTGCCCAAGAACTGAAACGTCTGGGTGCGACACAAGTACGTCCTGATTTCACTGGGGTGCATTTTGTGGGTGACGTGGCATTACTCTATCGCGTGAATCTCTGGGCGAGAACCATTTTCCGTGTGTTAGTGACGCTGCGGGAATTCCCCTGTCCAGATGCCGATCGCCTTTACCAAGAAGTCCAAAAAATCAATTGGGAGCAGTACCTCCAACTTCACCAAACCCTAGCAGTAAATGCAACAGGGGGCAATCAGAAACTCAATCACACTCACTTTACAGCGCTACAAGTCAAAAATGCGATCGTTGATCAACAGCGTCGCCAATTTGACCAACGCTCTAGCATTGATACCGAAAATCCTGATGTGTTGGTCAACGCCCACATCCATGAAAACCGTTGCATTCTAAGTTTAGATAGTTCGGGTACAAGCCTGCATCGTCGGGGGTATCGCCCTGCTGTTGGACTTGCTCCTCTTAAAGAAACGCTTGCCGCTGCGCTTTTGGAAATGGCTGAGTGGGAGCCAAGTCAACCATTTTTAGACCCATTGTGTGGTTCTGGCACCCTACCCCTAGAGGCTAGTTTAAAAGCGTTAAACATTGCGCCTGGGTTATTTCGTCAGCAGTTTGCCTTTGAGAAGTGGCTGGATTTTGACGAAGCGTTGTGGGATGAGTTGCTCAGGGAAGCGAATGAAAGCGAATTGCCGGAACTCAATGCCCCCATTTTAGGAAGCGATCGCGATGCTGATATCATCAGTCAAGCCCGCACCAATGCTCAACAATGTGGTGTTGCTGATCAAGTCACCTTTACTCAAAGGGAACTATCACAGCTAGAAGCACCAGCCGACAGTGGAGTTCTTATCTGCAATCCTCCCTATGGGGAACGTCTGGGAGAGGCTAAAGAACTGGGCGAACTTTACAAACTACTTGGTGATGTCCTTAAGCAACGCTTTAAAGGTTGGACTGCATTTGTTTTGACTGGGAATAAGGAATTGGCAAAACGGGTGGGGCTAAGAGCCTCTCGCCGGATACCTGTGTACAATGGTGCGATCGCCTGTACCCTCCTCAAATACGAGCTTTATTAATAGGGGATTGCAAGAATCTCTGCCTACTCCTTGCGACAAATTGGCGAAATCATTTGATTTTTGCAGATTTATCTCAAAGGAATGATTATGCCTTGGTAGCATTTGTGAGAAGATAAATAGTGTTACGATTTGTAACGTTACAAATCTTCACGACAACGTTACGCCTTAGTAAACGAATGATCGAACTTGACCACGTACCTCTACTGCAAGCAGAATCTACACGAATAGCGAGAAGTGAAGATACAAATTACGGGCTTTTAGTTGCTCTTTCAATCCTTGCCATTTGGGCAATTAGCTTAATCTTTTTAGTCTCCTTAGATGTTGATAAGCTTCCAGTTTATTGGATAGTGTCAGCCATGATTTGGCAAACCTTTGTCTATACAGGTTTGTTTGTCACAACTCATGATGCCATGCATGGAGTCATATTTCCAAAAAACCGAAAAATTAATAACTTCGTCGGTTCAGTAGCTGCTCTAGTTTATGCCCTGTTTTCGTTTAAGAAATTATCAGAAAAGCATTGGCAACATCATAACCATCCTGCCAGTGAACTCGACCCCGATTATCATGATGGCAATCACAAAAACTTTTTCGCCTGGTATTGGCAATTCACAACGGAGTACTGGAGCTGGACAAGACTTTTAGGATTGATGGCAATCTTTAATCTCGTTACACACACCCTACATATTCCAGATGCCAATCTTACATTATTTTGGGTAATACCCTCTATTTTGAGTTCAGTACAGCTATTTTACTTTGGTAGCTTCCTGCCTCACAAAGAACCCAAAGAAGGCTACACGAACGCTTGTCGTGCTAAAAGCAATCAATTACCAGTTTTCTGGTCATTTATAACCTGTTATCACTTTGGCTACCATCAAGAACATCACGAGTATCCTCATGTTCCTTGGTGGCAACTACCAGAAATTTATAAATTGAACAAAGGAATTTCTTGAGACGTGATTTTCATGGCGTGTTGAGTTGCCAAGCTTTGGAGGTTTAAACAGCGCACAGCTCTAATACTAGGCTGTGCGCTGTTATTTTATGAACTGACGGGCTGTTTTAAAACCTTTTGTAGTTCTTCTAAAGAATTTTCAGCATCCTCTAGCTGCTGTCGGACACTACCGCTATCACCACATTTTTTGCAAAGCTCAGAGTGCAATTTCCTTAAACGCTCTACCTTAGCTTTCACCTCTGGAAGTTTTGCCTGGGCGTCTTGAACGGCTTTTAAACGAGCTTTTCTTTGTGTGTAATCATCAACTGATTTGTAGTTTGGCATGAACTAATGCACTCCTGTTAGGTCTAGTAATATGTAGAGTCAGCACATAGCTGCCCATCTTTGGGGTGAGAACAGCTTATAAGCGGTTGTGCCTTCAAATGGGCTATTACAGCATTCAGTTACAGGGGAAGAAGCAAGGGAACAAGGTAAACTCTTACGATTCGCGTCCGTTGCTTTTTCTTAAAATTAACTGGCTTCACATAGCAAATTAAATGCACGAGCGCCTGAAAACACCCTCTTGTTTCCATAAGGGTACGCCGTTCAGAACTCAAATAAAGTATAGATAACTTTAGGGAAGGCAGGGAAGATGGGAGTGAACCTCCCCTCAGTCAGCTAGTATCAATAATGGTGTACAGTTATGATTTTTAAGACTTAGTAGATTTCTTAAATTCAGTGTGAAGAATTTGTGAAGAAAGTCAATGGTTTATTTAGTCCTATCCTGCGGTAGATGCTACGATTTACCTCTACAGTAAGCTTCCGGCGTTCTGGATTGGATACAAACGACAGTTGAGAGTCACAGATTATTATGAGCTTTGTGTGTAACTTTTACACAAGTCATCTTAGAAAAAATTCTTTCTGCTCCGTTTATTATTTTTAACAAGAGTCTCTTTTTAAGTATTAATATCCACTGCATCCCTTAAGATTCAGTGGGTTGTAGAACTTCTAGTTTCTGGACAAGGTTATCAATAGCAAGTTCTGGTAGCACGGCTGTCTACCTGATTTGTCGAAATTCCCTAATCATGAGTAGGAAAAACAGCCCTTGTTTTCCTCAAAGCATCCAGCAAAACCCTACGACAAGCTTTTCCTCCTCGTCACTTGTCATCGGTGCCGTTTTATTGACCTGTCACTCAAGGACGAATAATGGATAGACTACTGATCGGCGATCGCTAAGGTTGCTTTTCTATCTCTGACTTCATCCGCTTCAGAGTCATGTTCATCTGGTCGAACATTTGCTGAGGCGTCATGCCAAATTGACCAAGCTGTGTATTAAGTTGTTCCACAGTCATCTGTGCCATAAAGTCGTCAGACAACTCAAAGCGCTTCATAAAAATGCGATAGCGCTCCATCATGGATTCCATCTGCTCGATAAAGATTTTTTTCCCTTCGAGGTCAAACTTGCCGTAGCTGCCTCCCAACTGGATTAGAGACTGATAATCTTCAAACAGCTGCTTGGCTTCTTGTTGTACGATTTCCGAATCAAAGAACCCCATTGCTCCTCATCAACCAAGTAGGTTGTACTACTGCGTCGTCATAGTCACATTTTAGTGGAGCGTAAAGCTTCCGTATAATTCGGTTTTCCGTATTACTACAGGAGGGGGAGATGCTCTCCAACGCAACAAAGGCAAGAGGGACTGTTTAGGTTCGCTTGGTCACGAACGAATAAAGTCATTACCGCTTCTACGACAAACAGCGTAAGTCAATATCATAGAAAAATGAATCGCTGATTCTTTCTGCAAACAGAGCTACATCACGGGTCGGAGCAAATATGTTGAGCAAGCCAAAAAATCGAAAACTTGCGGCAATCTTAGCCTTTAGTGGGGCAGTGGTACCGATCGCTGGATTCCACAAGTTTTATTTGGGGCAGCCACTTTGGGGAATGTTGTATTTGCTACTTTGCTGGACACCCATTCCTAAGGTCGCTAGTGTAATTGAAGGATTTTGGTACTTGGCACAAGGTCAAGATGAGTTTGACCGTAATTTTAATCTGAATGTAATTCCCGCAGGTGCGTCGGTACAGACTCAATCGGTGGGAGTTGACCCAGCGCAGGTGGGAGCGATCGCAGATGCCCTCCGACAGCTAGATAGCCTACGCCAGGATGGCTTGATGTCAGAATATGAGTTTGAGCAAAAGCGTCGCCAATTACTTGACCGTATTGCATGAGGAAAATGGCACTGTTTGACTGGCTCACTCCTGCTGCTCGACTTAATCCAAATTGGCAAGCCATCCGGACGCGGCTCCAGAGCGACCCCTACTATCGGCTGAAATCAGCAGAAGAAATTGCGGTAGCCGCAGCACTAGGCATCAAAATTGATGTTAATCAAGCAAGTGTCGATGATTGGCTAAGATTACCAGGACTATCAATTCATCAAGCGCGATCGCTTTTTGAACTCACTAAGGCAGGTGTTCAGTTTTGCTGTATGGAAGACTTAGCGGCAGCTCTGAGTGTACCCGTACAGCGGCTTATGCCGTTACAGCCGATTCTGAGTTTTTGCTATTACGACGCGGAGAGTCTTTTAACACCTCAGCCAATCAACCCAAATACAGCAACGGTAGAACAACTCACGAAAATCCCAGCAGTTGACTTATTTCTTGCCAGAGCGATTGTACAAAATCGTCATGAGTTGGGCGCTTATCGTAATCTTGCCAATTTCCAACAGCGTCTTTCTCTAAACCCTCAGTTGATCTCTGAGCTAATGTACTACTTGCGATTCTGATTTCAAAGCGGCAGCACTTTCATCAAACACGACCAATACGACTGAAAGGCCAGAAGCGGTAACAAGCGTGACCAATCACGTTTTGCTTAGGCAAAAAGCCCCAAACGTGAGAGTCGTTGCTGTTATTACGGTTATCTCCCATAACAAATAGTTGGTCTTCAGGCACCTGCACAGGTTCCATCTGATAGGCAGGTGGTTCAGCAATGTAGTTCTCATTTAACGAACGACCATTGATGTAAACCTTACCGTCTTGAACTTGAACCGTTTGTCCGGGTGTCCCAATCACTCGTTTGATGAAAGCTTGGTCTTTGGCATAACCCTGAATTTGGAGTTGTTGAGGTGGGTCAAAGACAACAATCTCACCAGTGGCAGGTGGTCGGAAATAGTAGGAGACTTTTTCTACAACTAAGCGATCGCCTACTTCCAACGTCGGTAACATCGAATCCGAGGGGATGTAACGAGGTTCTGCAACAAACGCACGGATGAACAGAGCTAAGGCAAGTGCGATCGCAATAATTTGTAGATTTTCCCGCGTTTGCTGCCAGAATTTTGACTGACGATTTACCTTTTCTGTCTCTTGAGTCGCAGCGCTTGCTTGACCTAATGTGATTTTTTCTGATGTTGAATTCGCTAATCCAGGAGACTGGCTAGCCGCTGAAGCATTTTTTTTCTCTAAAGCCATAAAAGTTTGAACGGAAAATAGCTGGTATAGTATCTTCACCTCACCAGCACTTCATAAGTCTTTGCCAGTTTTGGCTCTCAGCCAAGATACCACGCTTAATAAGGTTTCTAAGCCTATGGTAATGCGGCAAAGCGCGGTGCCAATAATCGCTAGTCAATTTGCGCTAGCGTAGGAAGTGAGACTCTTTGTCAAGAACATCCGTGCTGTTTGATAAACGCCCTGTCCTACTTACTGGTTTTGCTGCTTGCCTCCTAGGGTTGTTGACCTCCTGTGCCAACAGCTCAACGGGTGAGGCGCTTGAGCGTTCCTTTGCAGCAGACCCCAAGTTGAGGAATAACTCAACTACTTTAGGTGGTTCATCACAGGGAAATTCTCCGAGTCAAACTACAGCAAAACTGCCAGAGGGTTTCCCCTCAGAGATTCCACTGTATCCAGAGGCAACGCTAGAGAACGTTGAGCCGTTGACTGTGCCAAATGCTCAAGGTGAGCAAACAAGCTGGTCATCCGCTGACCCGATTGATGCCATTCAGAGCTTTTATAAGAGAGAATTTGAGTCGAATAACTGGCAGATTACGTCTCAACCCACTGATGAAGCAGGTGGCACATTTGTCGCACGTCGAAATGGTTTACAAGTGACTGTAACTATTCCATCAAGTGCAGCAACTAACAACTCAGGGGAAACATCTTCAGCAAGAGAACCATCTACCAGTGGAACTTCCAACGCTGTTACAGAGTTCGAGATTCAGTACATCCGTAATCAAGGCGAGGCAGCTTCTGAGCAATCTGGACAGGATTCGTCACAATCAGAAGTCCCGTCTTACGTTCCTAGCCGATCAGCAGGGGAAGCGCAAGATTTCACTGACCTTGATAAAGCCCCTAAAGAGTTGCGCCAATATATTGAAGATTTGGCGACTTTAGGAGTTTTAACCGTTGATTCCTCTGGTTCTAAAACTAATGCCGGTGCTAGTGGTACGA
Organism: Symplocastrum torsivum CPER-KK1; assembly: GCA_019358875.1. Classification (GTDB taxonomy): domain Bacteria; phylum Cyanobacteriota; class Cyanobacteriia; order Cyanobacteriales; family Coleofasciculaceae; genus Symplocastrum; species Symplocastrum torsivum. The sequence goes on along the minus strand of JAHHIF010000034.1, from coordinate 44,313 downwards.
CATTTGAGCCGAATAAAACAATTACCCGTCGGGAGTATGCGCGTTGGCTAGTTGCGGCGAATAATCAGATTTATGCCAATCGTCCAGGGCAACAAATTCGTTCGGCATCAGAAACCACTCAACCAGCCTTCCGGGATGTTCCACGAAGCGATCGCGATTTCCAAAGCATCCAAGCCTTAGCGGAAGCTGGCTTGATTCCTAGTCCCTTAACTGGCGACGCTACAGCCGTTTTATTTCGTCCAGATGCCCCCTTAACCAGAGAAAACCTCATTTTGTGGAAAGTCCCTTTGGATACCCGTCAGTCTCTGCCTTCGGCTTCGGTTGATGCCGTGAAACAGACTTGGGGTTTCCAAGATGCCGCAAAGGTTGAACCAAAGGCGTTACGCGCTGTATTAGCAGATTTTCAGAATGGAGAGTCCGCTAACATCCGCCGGATGCTGGGTTATACAACGCTATTCCAGCCCAAAAAGCCTGTAACTCGTGCTGAAGCCGCATCAGTTCTTTGGTACTTTGGCTCCCAAGGTGAAGGGCTATCAGCAAAAGAAGCACAGCAACTTAAACGTGAAGACGCTCAGCCATCAGAGACACCAACGCCATCACCATCAAGTTCTGATGAGCAGTAGTTGTCTTAAAAGATTATGGTCTTTGTAGCTTTAGGAAAAAAGCCTGAAAATAGTTCACAAAATCTTTAAGTTAGTTCTGTCGATTTACTTGCTGTTACTGAGAGAATAATTGTTTCTGTAAACTTACGGTTTATAGAAACACACTTTGCAATTTAATACCAAGTAGCCGTTAGCGAACAGTTAGTTTTGAGCTAATCACTCGGACTCAGGTACGCTATTTAAATACGACTTGGTATGAGCGGTGGTTAGAACGTGATATGAGGAGTGATTTCAACTTCTACTCTCATGTACTGAATTTCCGTATAGCTTCTTCTCAGATTGAAGCCAAAACGCTCAGATGCTATGTGTTCGAGTCAAAAATTAACCAAGACTATCAGGGGACAAAATTACTATGAACAAAAAAGCTGTAGCGACTGGGTTTTTCCTATTATCTTTCCTGTTTCCGCTTAGAGCTTCAGCAGCAAGTTTTAGTAATATTTATGTCTTTGGCGATAGTCTTTCCGATCAGGGTAATGTATTTAACGCGACTGGAGGAGCTATCCCCCCAAGCCCACCGTACTCTGAGGGAAGTTTTTCCAATGGATTGGTTTGGGTAGATTATCTTGCCCAAGATCTAGGATTAGAAGTTAATCCGTTCGTTGGAAATGTTGACCTAACTGAAGGCATAAACTTTGCTTTTGGGGGTGCAACTACGGGAGTGGAGAATACGATTTCTCTGACTTTTCCTCAGTTACCTCCTTTACCAGGATTAGAGCAGCAGATTGACTTTTTTACAAACCTTCCACCTGTTGCTGATCCGGATGCACTCTACATAATATGGGCAGGTGCTAATGATTATGGACCCACTGATGGAACTTTTGTACCCTTTGAAGACCCTGACACAACTATTGTCAACATATCGCAAGCTGTGACATCCCTTGCTAATGTTGGAGCGCAAAATATCATGGTCGTTAACCTACCGGATTTGGGAAAGACTCCAGTTTCTCTCAATACCCCGGAATCTGAGGAGCTTAGCGCTTTGGTAGATGCTCATAATGCTGCTCTTGAAGAGTTAAGCGAAAGCTTCGATCCTGCTCTTAACCTTATCTTGTTTGATGTTAGTGAGGGTATCGATCAACTTTTTGCTGCACCCCAGGAATTTGGCTTTACGAATGTAACTACTCCTTGTCTATTAGTACAATCATGCGTTGCTAACCCAGATGAGCAGAACCAGTATTTATTTTGGGACGATAGACACCCAACAACAGCAGCGCATCAATACGTGGGAGATTTAGCCTTGGCAGCACTAAATGCAGAAGATCCTACGGGTGTTCCTGAACCCGCTTCGGCTATGGGTTTATTGGCTATTGGTGCTTTAGGTACAGGTTCAGTACTCAAGCGCAAAAAACGCGATCGCTCCTGTCAAGTTTTGGTTAAAACCGATTTGAAGTGATTTACTTAACTTACTACTTAGCGATGTTTTAGGACATTTCTACTGGCTCTCTCTCGACTGCCCCTTGCGCTATGTCAACTGAATGCGAGTCAATGGAACCCTTCGTGGGTTCCAGCATAGCTGGTCTTTTGGCGTTGTGGGGACTCTGAAAGGTTTCTTGGGCGTTGGGTTTCTGGCAAGCAATCATTGTTTTGACGTGTTCTAATTCGTCATCTCTGATAGCAACGAACACATCGTAGAGATTTTCTATCTTAGGACGACGTTCTTCTCCTGGATGAGATGTTTGAAATTCATCAAACAAGTAGAGGTCGCCATCACGGTAGTAGCTAATTGCAACTTCCGGTGCAGGCTGGGTTTTGAGAAACTCTCCTTGTTCTTGCAGAAAGTTGTCATAGGTGTGGTAAGCGTGTTCTTCAATCAATTGCATGAAGTGATAGGCAGATTGGGGAGTAGCCATATACACCAAGACGATAATCCAGTAGTAAACAAAAGCTCCTGTGCGAGCAACGAAGCGGTCAATCCAATGTTGATCGCCACCAAGCGCTTCGGCAATCAGCAGGTGATGTAATTCGTTCCAGGATTCGGCAAAGTGAACTTTTATCCAATCTGCCTTACGCCACCAACCCATTGTTTCATAAAGGTGGAGGACTGAGGTATAGGCGAAGTAAGGGACACGAGCAACTGTCTCTAACACAAAAAATCGCGGATATATGCGATCGCGATAAAAGGTATTCAAAAGAGCTTTTAAAAACTTAACGAGGAGCCTGATCATTTTGGTATCGTTTTGGAGCATTTCTCATATAGAAATTAAAAATATTTCCTGGTGAAACTGCCCTCATCACAAAGAGCTAAATCTTTGTGTATAAGCGGCTTATATCCCATTAGGGTCGGATTCTAGAAATCGCAATGCTTGAACAGGGGGCATTAGGGGCGATCGCAAATGGCACATTGGAACTCAATAGTTCAGACAGAGTGATTTGCAATGTAGCGAATAACACAATAGAAAACCGCGATCAGCAAAACTTTCCCTAAATCGCTAATTTTTAGTTTTTCTTTACAGTCAGCTCTGAGTTTGACCTGACGCTGTTACACTCGCTTTCCTTAAGCTCTTTAATAATTCGAGTAACTACTCTGTCGCTGTAGAGACGGCTCTTACCGTAAGCGGCTGTCACAATCAAAGGATAGATACTTCCTAGTGAAACTTTGAGGAAAAGTAGTATGACTGCTACATTATCCGCACCTGAATCGATTGAAGCCTGGTTAGGTGGAGAAGCTGAAGACCTACTCACGTACCAGCCTAAGGTTTCCAAACAGCTGTTACATTTACCTGGCCCTGACTGGGTAGAGCGAATTTTTAGCAATACTGATCGCAACCCCCAAGTATTACGCAGTCTCTATCAGCTTTACTCAACTGGACGTCTTGCCAATACCGGTTATCTCTCCATCCTCCCAGTAGACCAAGGGATAGAACACGCGGCTGGTGCCTCCTTTGCGCCGAATCCTAGTTACTTCGACCCAGAAAACATCATTAAACTCGCCCTTGAAGGTGGCTGTAATGCAGTTGCTACTACCTTGGGTGTTCTGGGCATGGTTTCTCGTAAGTATGCCCACCGCATTCCGTTCATTATGAAAATCAACCATAATGAACTACTCACCTACCCGAATCAATATGACCAGATAATGTTTGCTAGCGTTGAGCAAGCTTGGAATTTAGGGGCTGTTGCTGTGGGGGCAACGATTTACTTTGGTTCTGAACAATCTACTCGCCAGATTCAGGAAGTAAGCCGCGCTTTTGCCCGCGCCCATGAACTCGGTATGGCAACCATTCTCTGGTGCTATCTCCGTAATAGTGCATTTAAGCAAGATGAGAAGGATTATCACCTTGCGGCTGACCTGACAGGTCAGGCAAACCATCTGGGTGTCACCATTGAAGCCGACATCATCAAGCAGAAGTTGCCCGAATGTAACAATGGCTACGGTGCGGTTGGGAAAACGCTTGGTGCAAAGGTGTACGGCAAAACCAATGACCTAGTTTATTCTGAACTCAGTACTGACCACCCCATTGACTTAACGCGCTATCAGGTTCTCAACTGCTACGCTGGTCGTGCTGGTTTAATTAACTCCGGCGGGGCATCAGGGAAAAGCGACTTTGCCGAAGCAATTCGCACCGCTGTGATTAATAAACGCGCTGGTGGTTCAGGTCTTATTTCTGGTCGCAAGACCTTCCAGCGACCATTTGAGGAAGGTGTGAAGCTGTTTCACGCAATTCAGGATGTCTACTTGTCTACGGAAGTGACAATTGCTTAACTCAATAGCCTTTTACTCTTCCTCTGCAACAGATGCTACTACCCATACTCAATCGGAGTAGCACTTGCGATCGCGCTTCATCTCTGGTGGTGAGGGCGATCGCATTTAGGTAAAGACTCAAACTGGCTGATTCAACTGTAAGGCTTCTCTCAAGCTGGCAAAGGGCAAAAGGTGTCCTTTAATTATCATTACCCTGATGTTTGTACCTGAGCCAAAAACCAAGTACCGACTTCAGTGTTATCCATTTCACGACTACGCCGTAAATCTTCCTCTAGCAAGGAAATAGCTAATCCTGGCAACATCTCTGATTCTCTAATCCGTTGACTACCACCATTAGCAATCATCTTAAAGGCAGTAATTCGTGCTTTTTTTACATCTACTACCCAGTATTCTCTAACACCTAAATCTTCATACAGTATTCGTTTTTCACCTAAGTCATCAGATAAAGAAGTGTCAGCAATTTCTATCACTAAATCTGGGGCTTGGTTGTTATCTAGATTAACTACAGAACTACCTGTTGGGGCTGATTGAACTCGTTCTCCAATGTAATAAGACGCATCTGGTTGAGCTTCTCGCAGACCTTGTTTCCGGTAGCTACAGTTGACAAATAGCTTGAGTGCTATAGCTTTTGCAATTCCAAAGAGGTTGACTAATATAACAACAATTCCGTTATTATCAGCGTGGTCAGCTCCGACTGGTGGCATTTCAATTCTTAGTTGCCCTTTGTTGTAGTAGCCCTTAGCTTTTCCATAAGTAGGGTCTTCAATTACCTGAATATACTCATCCCAGCTAGCTACAACCCAGGTATCACTAGCCACTTTTGTCTGTAATTCACTCATAGATTACCTTAACGAAAAATCCCTTTGAGTTTTGACCAGAGATTCTTGAGCAAACTAGAAGCACAACCCATGAGTTCACAAAGGGAGAAGCGATCGCTTACTGCCCACCTAACCAAGCTTCTAAATCAGCAATATTGGTAAAGTCTAACAGCGCTTCACCCAAATTCTCTAACTGCTCAATAGACAGCATCCCAATACGCTCTCGTAACTGAGGAGCTACTACACCAAGGCAGCGAGTAAGTAGACGCATCACCAGTGCAAATTCTCCCTGCTGCCTTCCTTGTTGTAATCCTTGTTGCAGTCCCTGTTGCAGTCCCCGTTGAATACCTTGTTCCATCCAGCTAGTGACAATCTCCATAATTCCCTCTGCTCTAGCTGGTTCAATCCTAGCAAGCTCTGCCTGAAACATTGCTTCCTCCTCGGCATTCAACTTGAGGTAAGTATCAATAAATCCAGAGATTAGCTGCACTTGTGCTGGATTCAGTCCCAAACTAGCCAACAATTGCAGCGATACTAACTTAACTGTAAACCGTTCTTGAGCATCTATCCTCATTTTGGACATCAAGGCACTTACTACGGGATTTTGCTGATTCACAAAATCCTGCCACTGAAGCCGATTCACCTGCCTTAATTCTCTATTGCTGGTAAAACGGGATTTTAAGGAGAAAGCCTTGGCAAAACATTCTGTAAGGTTTATCACAGCCCTAAGGATACCAAAAGGCGATCGCAACACAATGATTCGTTGATTGATGACATTCTCTAGGTTCTGGCACAGAGTACGATGGTCATACCTTAAATGCCTCCTGACATAACTCAGGTGACAAGCACTATTGTTAGCCAGAAGGCATCATCTATAAGCATTAGAAATTAATGACACTTTGGGGCAAGGGCAAAACCGAAATTGCCCCAGCGTAGACATATATCACCCAACCATCAGTGAAAGCACTCTCCTCAACCTCCTGATTAATCTAACCACTCATTGACATCGCGGCTTTTGAAACTAACCGGACGCCGACATTCTTTGGTTGTTTGTTGATCTTCTGCTACCCAAGCTCGATGCACGTTGGATTGGTGTAAGCCTTCTGTAGAGGATTGGTCGTATGAAGCTGGGGAGGTTTGGGATTTGGTCTGAGTGCGTAAATCTCTTGTTCGAGGAGTTGATCGGAAAGATCGCAACTGTTCATGAGCTTCATTAAGTTCTTGAAGCTTACTTTGAGCTTTCTGTTGTAGCCGGGGATGACCTGTAAAGCGGTCAGGATGCCAAACCCAAGTCAAATCGAGGTAGCCTTGGTGAACTTCCTCTGGTGAAGCTCCTGGCTCCAGCTCAAGGATTCTGTAGTATCGCTCTGCTTCTATCATCTACAACATCCTTTAGTGACAGGGACATGGTAGACGAAATAGTAATTCAAATCTCAAGTGGCTGACCGTGAAAGCAAGGAAAAAAACACATGATTTTAGGAAAGATATATTTTGTAGTCTTTCGTTAACTTAAGTTCACGCTCTCACATTTCTCCAATCACAGCATTGTTTACATTAAGAGACTTTTACAGTCTGCACTTCATCCAATTAACGTTGGGACACTCTGGCATTATTATGATTGAATGCCCAATGGAAACTAGTTACTGAAGGAAAAGCGATCGCGATCTCAGTTTTCAGGCTTGGTTTCCTGCGTCTGTCCGTCTATAACAGTACTCCAATCGTCATTCTCCACTGCTGCCTCAATCTGATGACGAGTTTCGGTAGTACTCCTATCCTTTGCCTCTAGTTCCTTAACCAGTGCAGTGTCAGCCATCGCTTTACGCAATTTAAGCTTCTTCTCCTCATAAGCATTACGCTCACTTGCTGACATCGTTGCCTTTGCAGCTTCACCGACTGTACTTGCCCAATTTGCACTCTCCTCACTGTTTCCTGGAGGAATGTAGTCCAGTTCGGAAAGCCACGCTTCACGCAAGTCTTCCATTTCTTGGCGCTTCGGGAACTTGAACGTCTGCACTCGCACGAAGGCACAAGCTGCCGTCCCATTTTGGGCAACATGGCTGTTGAGGGAGAGTAGCACATTGCGCGAGTAGCCGATGTACTGTGTTTGTTGCTTATCGTTCAGCACCGCATATACGCCAGCAACCTTTGCATTTTGCGAAAGGGCGCACCAAGCCTCAAGCGATAAGACTTGATTGCTATTACTTTCAAGTTCCTGTTTATCAGTTACATCAGTAGTATCGTGTTCATCTGGAGAACTGTACAAAAAATCATGCAATCCCCGATGCTCAACAGGTACATTTTGGTGTTCGATTGCTACGTCCTTGTTTGTCTCCATGCCGATTATCCCCCTTTGATTAATTTCTCTGCTTCTTCATTGAACCCTAAACAAGTCGGTTGTCTAAGAAAACAGAGTAGGGACTTTGATTCATCATCAAGACGCACAGTTGTTAACTATTTGCAAGCGATCGCATTTCAACCAATTGATTTCACTTCCACAATGACCTGATAATTGGACAATTGATAAATCTGGACAAGTAGCCAGTCTCGAAAGCTAATCCTTAAGCAAGAAGTGAGCAAGTTGAGTCATGAGAGGGTATCACGATGTTGGGGGTTTGCCGACTGGAGCAATAGAACGCGCTGAACACAACTATGAGCTATGGGAAAAGCGTGTTGATGCTCTTGTCGTACTCCTATCAAATAGGAATCCCCCATTAATTTGTGATGATGAACTGCGGCGTGGGATTGAGTCTCTTGGTGCTGAGGCTTACGAAAAGCTGAGCTACTATGAGCGCTGGATTGCTTCGCTTACTCAAGTCCTCTTAGAGAAAGGTGTTCTGACAGTGGATGAACTAGGACGCAAGTTAGCGGAGATTGAGGAGCGTGAGCAATAGTTATACGATGAGTACACGTTTTACTGTTGGCGATCGCGTTTCAGTTCGTGTTGCTTATCCCCCTGGTCATGTTCGTACACCGTTCTACATTCGCGGCAAGATTGGGGTTGTTGAACGCATTTGTGGAGAGTTTGCCAATCCAGAAGAACTTGCTTACGGACGTGATGGACTTCCAAAACAGCCTCTCTATTGGGTACGGTTTCAGCAGAGTGATGTCTGGACTGAGTACACAGGCTCCAAGAATGACACACTTGTAATTGAGATTTCCGAACACTGGCTAGAGCCAGCCTAAATCTAGGACGATGCACAACCACTCTAATCATGAAGTGCGACCCGACGATGATGCACCTCTAACCTACTACCAGAAGTTAGAAATCGCTGTGCGTGAGTTGCTCATTGAGAAAGGGCTGATTACTGCTGACGAAGTGCGTCGAACCGTCGAGGTAATGGATGCACGTAGTCCTGCCCTTGGAGCTAAAATTGTTGCCCGTGCTTGGACTAACTCAGACTACAAAACCCGATTGCTTAAGGACGGGAGTGCAGCCGCTACGGAACTAGGTATAGAAGTGGGGGTGACAAAGCTAGTCGTAGTCGAGAATACCTCACAAGTCCACAACCTCGTCGTTTGTACTCTTTGTTCCTGCTATCCCCGCATGATTTTAGGATTGCCACCCGATTGGTACAAGAGTAAAGCCTATCGCTCTCGTGCTGTACGAGAACCGCGTGCAGTGCTTGCTGAATTTGGGACTCATATTCCTGAATCTGTCGAAGTTCGCGTACATGACAGTACGGCGACGATGCGTTATCTTGTTTTACCCCAGCGTCCAGCATCAACCGAGGGGATGGATGAGGAAGCACTCGCTGCGCTAGTCACCCGTGACAGCATGATTGGTGTGACAATAGTTAATGCTCCGGAAGCTTCGCTTACAGGAAAGTCATCTATATGAACTAAAGCAACAGTCTACTTAGCTATGGCTATCTTCAACAGTCAATGCCTTCCCCTGGAAGAAATACAGAGCTTAACAATTGCTCCAAGTTATAGGGACATTCAGAAGGAAAATCTTCATCATCTTATGAAAATCCTCTTCATAAGCAGCGGAAGCATTATCAGTTACGTAAAAGTTACTCATTTTTAATGACTTCCTCCTCAGCCAATATTTTTAAAGCATAGCTCCAGTTTCAGTTGCCTATTCAGGACAGAGGCTTCTGATCTAATGTTGTTCCGGTTCTGGAAATTGTCGCTCTCGGACTTCAGTACTAAACTCCTGTACGGCTTGTGTAATTATCTGCCGCAAATCCACATAAGACTTAGCAAACGGTGGCTTATATTCTGAAAGTCCCAATAAATCAGATGTGACTAGCACTTGCCCATCGCAATGTGGACCTGCACCAATTCCAATCGTCGGAATAGGAACCTTTTGGGTAATCTGCAAGGCTAAATCATCAGGGATATGCTCTAAAACAATGGCAAAGGCCCCTGCTTCAGAAAGCGCGATCGCTTCTTGTAGAATTCGCCCCCCCGCATCTTGTGTTTTCCCTTGCTTGCGATACCCTAACTGATGAACAGATTGCGGTGTCAGCCCGACATGACCCATCACTGGAATTCCCGCAGTTGTGAGTTGTGCAACTGTTTGTGTGATCGCAGGATACCCGCCTTCCAACTTTACCGCCTGTGCGCCCGTTTCCTTCAACGCTCGACCTGCGGAGTGCATCGCTTGTTGGGGACTTTCTTGATAAGTTAAAAACGGTAAATCGCAAACGACTAATGCTCGTTTAACACCCCGACGCACCGCTTTCGTATGGTGCAGTGTCTCCTCTAGTGTTAGGGGCAAGGTATTTTGGTAGCCTAACGTCACCATCGCCATGGAATCTCCTACCAAAATGACATCCACTCCAGCCGCATCCAATAGTTGCGCGATCGCATAATCCCAAGCCGTGAGTGTCACAATCGGACGAGACTGCCGCTTCCATTGGATTAATTGCTGAGTGGTGACTGCCATTTTGGTTTAGCGTTGAGGTTTGATTGTTTGCACGAATCTGAGGAAATTTGTTGTCTCAGACATCACTATTAATGTCTAGGGTTCGCAGATTCACAACTGAATCGTAACGACTTATTGAGGAGAAGGTTCGCGAATAAAGGCAAAATGAGGACGAACGCGACCACTCGTTAAACTAACCCAAGCTAATCCCTCACTTGTGCCAACCCATAACTTGTTGCCAGTATCCGGCGAAAGAGACAGGATACTGTCAGAAGGAAGGTTGGCTATCTGACCGAGTACTTCGCCGCTATCCGGTTTGAGTTTCAACAAGCCATTATCGGTGCCAACCCAAACACTACGATCTTGAGCAAAGCGTATAGATGTAACATTACGTCCCCGAAGTGGTGTTACAGAGCGGATAACTTGAAACGTTTCAGGATTAATCACGAGTAAGCTGTTGGGAGTCCCCGCCCAAAGCATCCCATCTGTGCCAAGGGTAAGGGTTTGCACAACAGTTCCAGGGATGCCTTCAATTCGTCCTCTAGGCAAAGCACTCGCTGTATCGACTCGCACGATGCCGTTTAGCGTCCCCACCCATAGCTGACCTTCTTTATCCAAGGTAAGAGCGTTGGCACTGACACCAGGAAGTTTTTGGACTGTAGTCATTAATAATCCCTGATCGGGGCTGATTAGGGTAAGACCGCGATCGCTTCCTACCCACAGATAGCCTCGACGGTCAATCAACATCGACAGGACTCGATTAGAGGGTAATGTGAAGTTTTGTGCAGTCACTTCATTGCTACGTGGGTCTACACGCAACAGCCCTTCATAGGTTCCCACCCAAATCCGTCCAACTCGGTCTTGCGCTAAAGCACCAACAGTATAGTTCGGTAGGCGAATACGAGCTAACACCTTTCCAGTATTGGGGTTGATTCTCGATAACCCTAACCATGAACCAATCCAGAGGTCACCTGTAAAGTCAGGTTGTAAGGCACTTACACGAAAATCTGGTGATAAACGTTGAGTATCTTGCCGTAGGCGTTCAGAAGGTAGCGGTTCGTTTAAGGGTGGGGGTGGTTCATCTACATAGGTGGGGCTATACACATCTTGGTTAGTTTCACGTTGTGCCACTAGCCAATCTCTATCAGTTTGTCCTTGCCTTTGAGCTTTTGCGTTTGGGACTAGTAAGTTCAAGCACAACAGCATTGCAGTAAAGACAAGACCTATACGGGTAATCAAAAACGCCATAGTGATTCTCCTTACTTGTGTTCCTAGGATTCCATTTAATACTTTCTACGCCACTGTGATTGAAAATAAGCCAGGGACGCCGAGAGAGGAATGAAGAGCTTTCTCTTTATTTTTCTTGTCCAAGGCAAGCTTTCTGTGTTCCATTCCATGAGAATTGCCATAGAAAGTTGCTCTCCTTGTCAATGCTTTAAAGGGGACACTTTTTCTACTTATTTCACGAAAATTTACAAAAAGTTGTATTACTTTTAGATATAAAAAAAGTTTATACATTCGTAAAGAATAATTGAACTTCAACTTATCGAATTCTTGTTATAGTAACTAAGCATTAAGAAATTATTTAATACCTCAGCCGTTTGGTTTGCCAAAAAAAATTGTCCCCATAAAGCCAATTTTGTGGTCAAATAGCATAGGTTAGGTACTCCCAGGCATGAGTGATTTGCAGGGGGATAATGGGTGTGATGTTGCATCCACAAGGGGCTATTTGTACAAGCCTTTTTAAGGATTTTCGTACCTACAATTTAGGTCAAAATCTACAACACCAAAAAGCAGCGGAAGTAGTTGCAATATTCAAGAGTTCCTAAGGAAGGAAAACATGTCTTACTCACAAACCAGAACTCAGTCAAAAGCTGGTTACGATGCCGGGGTAAAAGATTATAAATTAACTTACTATACTCCGGACTACACACCCAAAGACACCGATGTTCTGGCAGCGTTTCGCATGACCCCACAGCCTGGGGTGCCACCGGAAGAAGCCGGTGCGGCGGTTGCGGCTGAGTCGTCTACAGGTACTTGGACAACAGTCTGGACAGACTTGCTGACTGACCTCGATCGCTATAAAGGCCGTTGCTACGACATCGAGCCAGTACGTGGGGAAGACAATCAGTTCATCGCCTATGTTGCTTACCCATTAGATTTGTTTGAAGAAGGTTCCGTTACCAACTTGCTCACCTCACTTGTGGGTAACGTATTTGGTTTCAAAGCTTTGCGTGCCCTGCGCTTAGAAGACTTGCGGATTCCTATCGCTTACCTCAAGACCTTCCAAGGCCCTCCTCACGGAATTACCGTTGAGCGGGACAAGCTGAACAAATATGGTCGTCCTCTCTTGGGTTGTACGATTAAGCCTAAGCTGGGTCTATCTGCGAAGAACTACGGACGTGCGGTTTATGAGTGCCTACGCGGTGGTCTAGACTTCACCAAAGACGACGAAAACATCAACTCTCAGCCATTCATGCGCTGGCGCGATCGCTTCCTGTTCGTTCAAGAAGCCATTGAGAAAGCCCAGGCTGAAACCGGTGAAATTAAAGGTCACTACCTCAACGTCACCGCCCCCACCTGCGAAGAAATGATGGAGCGTGCTGAGTTCGCCAAAGAAATTGGCACTCCAATCATCATGCACGACTACCTAACAGGTGGTTTCACCGCTAATACCACCCTGGCTAAGTGGTGCCGCCGCAACGGTATCCTGCTGCACATCCACCGTGCAATGCACGCGGTAATTGACCGTCAGAAGAACCACGGTATCCACTTCCGCGTTCTTGCTAAGTGTCTGCGGATGTCCGGTGGTGACCACCTCCACTCCGGTACCGTCGTTGGTAAGTTGGAAGGTGAGAAAGGCATCACCATGGGCTTCGTTGACCTGATGCGCGAAGACCACATTGAACAAGACCGCGATCGCGGGATTTACTTCACCCAAGATTGGGCATCTATGCCTGGAGTAATGCCCGTTGCTTCCGGTGGTATCCACGTTTGGCACATGCCTGCGTTGGTTGAAATCTTCGGCGATGATTCCTGCCTACAGTTCGGTGGCGGAACACTCGGACACCCTTGGGGTAATGCTCCTGGTGCAACCGCTAACCGCGTTGCCCTAGAAGCTTGTGTCCAAGCCCGTAACGAAGGTCGCAACCTGATGCGTGAAGGTGGCGATGTAATCCGTGAAGCTTGCAAGTGGAGTCCTGAATTGGCTGTTGCTTGCGAACTTTGGAAGGAAATCAAGTTCGAGTTCGAGGCAATGGACACCGTCTGATGTAAGGTGCCAAGTGCTGAGTCCTGAGTGACAAAGTATACTCAAAGACTAAGTACTCAAGATTCAGCACTTACTAGGCAGGGTTCAGAAGATGGATCTAAAACAAGTTGCGAAAGATACAGCCAAGGTGCTGACTAGCTATTTTACCTATCAAGCACTGAGGACGGTTTTAGCTCAGTTGAGTGAAAATGACCCACCTCAAGCCCTATGGCTGCATTCCTTTTGCTCAAGGAACAGTATCCAAGATGGCGAAGCTTTCCTCCTAGCCTTACTTCAAGAGAAACAAGAGCTAGCGCTTCGACTGATGACTGTACGGCAGCACATGGCAGAAGAAGTAGCAGAGTTCTTACCAGAAATGGTTTGCACTAGCATCCAGCAGTCAAACACAGAACATCGGCGTCAGCATCTAGAGCGCATTACGCAATTTACAAGCTCTGAACCCCCTAGCTACCCCGAACAGCAACCTGATTCAGAAAACTAAGACTACCGAGTCAGGGACACCATAAAGTCTCTAGTTGTATACCCCTACTTCAATTTACGAGCATAACCCATGCAAACTTTACCGAAAGAACGTCGTTACGAAACTCTTTCCTACTTGCCACCCCTGACTGATTCGCAGATTCTCAAGCAAGTCCAGTACATTTTGGATCAAGGCTATATCCCAGCCGTAGAATTTAGCGAAGATTCAGAACCAAAACAGCACTACTGGACACTGTGGAAACTGCCCTTGTTCAAAGCTCGCACTCCTCAAGAAGTGATGCAAGAAGTAGATGGTTGTCGCTCTGACTACCGCGACTCTTACATCCGTGTAGTAGGTTTCGATAACATAAAGCAGTGCCAAGTTCTTAGCTTCATCGTTCACAAACCTACTGCCAACACCCGTAGCCGCTACTAATAGGCTTCTGGCTGAAATTTTCTGACATTTGGATGAATAAGGAGGTGGATTATTCCGCCTCCTTTTGTTTATTTTTTAGCTTTCTCGCCGGAAGCCTCACGCCATATCTGTACTCAGTTGGTGTAGGAGTATGTCACGTTTATTGTGTTCAGATAGTCAGAACTACAGATAAATGCGATCGCATTTCAATACTCCCCAATACACTTAGCGAAGAATATTCCGAATGTAGCCCCACTTTCCACCACTACTCACCAGAGCAAATCCTTCACTAAAAGAATTAGCTTCATTGAATTCTGGAGTGATTACAACGTTTCCGGTTTTGTTGATATAGCCCCACAAACTGCCGACTTTCACCGCTGCTAATCCTTCCTGAAACGATTTAGCTTTCTCAAATTGCCTCGCAATTACCAGTTGCCCTGTTGAGTTAATATAACCCCACTTGTTAGCCATTTTTACAGGCGCTAAGCTTTCAGCAAAAGACTCTGCTTCATCAAATTGTGGCTGAATCACAACTTTACCTAATTTGTCAATATAGCCATACTTGCCAGAAACCTTAACCCATGCCAATCCTGCACTAAAAGAACCCGCTTTATCAAATCGCGGTAGGATTACTGGTTTTCCCGCTTTGTCGATATAAAGCCAAGTGTCATTAATTTTTACAGCGGCTAGTCCTTCTTGGAAAGAATTTGCTGCATCAAATTGCGTTGAGATTACAAGCTTACCTGTCTTGTCAACATAGCCATACTTGCTGCCGATTCTGACTAGCGCGAGTCCTGTGTTATCCGGAGTTGCTTCGCTAGAAGGAAAAAACTCAGCTTGATCAAATTGAAAGCGGCTAACGAGTTTTCCTGTTTTGTCGATGTAGCTCCACTTATACCCCATTTTGACGGGTGCTAGCCCTTCGGAGAAGGAATCTGCCCAATCAAATTGGGGTTGGCTAACGGATTTTCCTAACTTGTCAATATAAAGATATTGACCACCGAGTCTCCGTTCAGTAAAACCATGTTCTTTGATTTTTGAGGAACTGAATTGTGCGCGTTGAGCGTAGGGACCAGTGCGTAAGACTTTTGCTAGAGCATCATTCTCTTCTCGTAAACCTTCATAGAAGAAAAAGACTTCTCCTAGAATTCCTTGATCGCGATTGTATTGAATCGTCTGCAACAATAGTTCTGGAGTCATGCGGTACGAACCGGACTTGAGTAGAACACCAGGGACTAGAGAAGGCATTTGTAATGATGTAAATTGCTGCGTAACAAGCCGATCAACCAGTAATTTATACCCCTCAAAATTACGGCTATATAACTGGGGATGGATTAGATCCACGAGTCCCTGATCAATCCAAGCTTGCGAGTCCTGAAGGTACTCTTGCATTCCCCAAGGGTAGACACTCGGAGACATTGAAATGATTAGGTTGGGATTGATTGTAATTACTTCTCGATAGAGTCGGGTTAAGAAGTCGCTGAGGATGTCGGCACGCCACTGAAGCCATTGTGGATCTTTTGGATTTTGGGGAGGGTTTTGGTTGAACTGCCGAAAGTAGCGGTCAATGGTTCTCGCGTCGTAACTACCTTCCGAGGGGAGTGCAGGCATTCGGTCATCGCCTTGGATGCCCGTAATATCATAGTTGTTAACAACTTCCAGTACCAAACTCCGAAGGAAATCCTGCACCTCTACATCAAGCGCATTCATCCACTCAAAGTTATTCTTTTTCAGCAGATTACCACTTGCATCGCGTGCTGACCACTCTGGTTTTTTCGCCAGCAGTCGTCCGCCATTTTGGTTAAAGGAACTGGCAAATCCATACTCGAACCAGGGAATAACCGCTAGTCCAACCCGCTTTGCCTCGACAATCAGTTCCCCCAAAGGGTCTCGTCCAGCATAGCGTGAGTCAATCTCCAATCCAAACGTGTCCCGCATAATGCGACTGGGGTAAATCGTAGCGGCGTTATTCCAGACAACAGGAAACACAACGTTGAACCCGGTTTCGGCAAGAAAATTCATCGCCTCAGCAATGTTTTGCTTGGAGTTGAGAACTTGGCTAGCGGTAGTCGTCAGCCAAACTCCGCGTGTTTCTACAACGTCTCCTTGACGTGAGATAGACTGGGGCGAAGTCCTCTGATACGTTCTAACTAATGCTACTCCTTCGGAAAATGAATTCGCCTCATCCAGTTGTGGCTGAATCACGAGTTTCCCGGTTGTGTCGATGTAACCCCACTTATTCCCACTCTTGACTCGCGCTAGTCCTTCGGAAAAGGAATCTGCCTCCTCAAATTGGGGAGGAATGGCAAATAAGTCTAACCCAGGAATGTACTGAGATGGGACACCAGGGATGTTTAAGGCGCGGCAAATAAATGCGGCTACCTCAGCTCTTGAGGCGTTTTGATTGGGGTTGAGGCGTTTAATATTTGGATAGTTAACAACAAGACGCTTTTCGGTTGCTGCGGCGATCGCATTTAGCGCATAACTCGGAATCAAAGCCGCGTCATCATAATACCGTGATAGGGATGCAACACCTTGCGCTCCTGCGGTGTACTTCAATCCACTCACTAATGCTACCAGTGCCTGCACTCGCGGAATTGGCTGGTTAGGTCTAAATGTGCCATCAGGGTAGCCAGAGAGAAAACCCGTTCGATAAGTGGTTTGAATAGCAGAATTTGCCCAGTTATTGGAGGAGACATCCTTAAAGGTGATGGCGCTGCGGATAGGAGGCGTGTTGGCAAACGCCTTAGACAAAAGGGCAGCAAATTCAGCACGAGTTACAGATGCGTTGGGTCGAAAACTACCATCTGGGTAGCCACTGATGAAGTTTCTCGCCACGAGTTGGCTAATACTGTCATTAGCCCAATGGTTCTGAGTATCGGAAAAAATCAAATTACTTGACATTGACTGAGAGAGGAAGCGTTACTAAGCTTTCAAATTGCCTCTCAACAGTCTAGACTCACTCTCGTTGGGATTAAGCGACTCACTTCCTCGATACTGGACTTTTCTCCCAAAAATGCAAAAATAGTTAAGAATGGAAAAGACATTACTGTCGCTGTAGAAGCTTAAAGACTTACTCAATCTTAGCTGGGTGGTTCTCAGTCATGGCTTCTGGGATCTATGCGATCGCACACATTGGTCATCTAAAGCTTTACGTTGGTGAGACAAGCCGCATCAAAAACGTTTGGCCACCACTATTGGCTCAACTCGACAATGGCACCTACCCAAACGCTACATTGCAGAGGGTATGGGATTTGGAGGGAGGCAAACGCCGCTTTACATTTCACACATGGAAAGATTTAGCAAACCAAGAAATTATTGGGATTGAGAAAGCCGAAGACGATGCGTAAGCCCTAGCATCTCAATCGATTGAGAATCATGAATGGCGCGGATGGGTAGATGTTTGAAATGACGCTGCTAAAAGTTAGGCTGGATGGCTGACTCCATAAGGATCTGAAGCTTTTGAGACAATTGGGACATCCGCGCACCATACAGGGAAAGGCTTTCAGCGTTTTTGACTCTTGACAGAATAGAGATTTTTGGAGATGATTAAATCATTCGCGAAAAAGCACCTTGAAAACCGAATACAGCAAGCTTTTCAGGCTCCCGCTCTTTCAATTACCTCTAATCCCTTTCAGGGATTGAAACTCCCTGCTCTATCGCCTCTTCAGGGCTATCGTCTTTCAATTACCTCTAATCCCTTTCAGGGATTGAAACGCAACTTTTGCCCTAAAACCTGACTGCTGACTCCCCAAAGCTGATAGCCTAACTCTTGCACCTCTGACTCCAACTCGAAACCCATAATGTCTAATCAAACACTAGGACTCGACACTCAGCTTTACAACTACTTGCAGTCAGTTTCTCTCAGAGAACCAGAAATTTTGACTCAGCTAAGGCAGGAAACAGCGCAGCATCCAATGGCTCAGATGCAGATTGCCCCAGATCAGGGACAGTTTATGGCATTGCTAGTGCAGTTAATCGGAGCAAAGAAAACCCTAGAGGTTGGGGTGTTTACAGGCTATAGTTCTCTAGTTGTAGCCTTAGCGCTACCGCCAGAAGGCAAGGTAGTTGCCTGTGATGTGAGTGAGGAATATACAAACATTGCACGTCGTTATTGGCAACAAGCAGGAATAGCTGACAAAATTGACCTCCATATCGCCCCAGCACAAGAAACCTTGAAATCGCTACTGGCAGAAGGACAAGCCGGTACATTTGACTTTGCCTTCATTGATGCAGACAAGAGCAACTACGAGATCTACTACGAACTCGCCTTAGAATTAGTGCGTCCTGGTGGGCTGATTATTGTAGACAATGTACTTTGGTCGGGGCGAGTAGCAGACGCCCAAGTGCAGGACAATAGAACCAATGCAATTCGATCGCTAAATCAAAAGCTCCATCAAGATCAGCGAGTAACCCTTAGCCTAGTTCCGATTGGGGATGGCTTGACTCTGGCGCTGAAGCGTTGAAATGCTTCCTCTTCGCTAGCTCAAACTGTCGCTGTCTCTCCTCCTGACGCGCCCGTTTTTCCTCTGTAAGCTTGTCAAAACAGTACGGGCAGGAAATGCCTTCTTGGTAATGAGGAGAAATGCGATCGCCCTCAGAAATTGGATGTCCACAGCTTCGGCACAGATCGTAAGATCCCGTTGCCAACCCAGCTTTAACAGCAATGCGCTGATCGAAGACAAAACACTCTCCCCGCCATAGACTCTCTTCGGCTGGAACTTCCTCCAAATACTTGAGAATGCCACCTTTGAGGTGATACACCTCCTGAAAGCCTTGAGAGAGCATAAACGATGACGCTTTCTCACAGCGAATCCCGCCAGTACAAAACATCGCTACCTTCTTGTGTACAGCCGGCTTGAGATGGTGCGTCACATAGTCAGGAAATTCTCGAAATGAAGCAATCTGAGGATTAGACGCGCCCTTGAACGTACCAATAACCACCTCATAATCGTTGCGGGTATCAACAACCAGTACCTCCGGATCGCACAGCAGCTCATTCCAATCCTTCGGGCTAACATAAGTACCAACCTGGTCATTCGGATCAATTTCAGGAATGCCCAAGGTGACAATTTCACTCTTCAACCGAACTTTCAGACGGTCAAAGGGTGGAGCATCAGTATAAGACTCTTTGTGTTCCAAGTCAGCTAGACGTGGATCGGAGCGTATAAAAGCGAGAACTGAATCAATTGCCTGACGTGAACCAGAGAGAGTGGCATTGATTCCTTCTGCCGCAAGAAGAATTGTCCCTTTGATACCCTGCTTTTCGCAGTATTCCACCAATGAACTTTGTTTCTCAGCAAAGTCCGGCAACTTAACAAATTTATAAAATGTTGCAACAACCTGGGTCATTTTCCCGATCGACTGAGAGATAGAGGTGCTACATTCGGCTTGTTGCATACTTTACAGGCACTCAGCTACAAGATGATGATATACCCCTGATCTTTTTTCTTCATCCTCTATCAAGAATGGAACGATAAGGAGTAAGATAACTATGGTAGATAAGTTTCCATTCTTGCGTTACACTATTTTAGTGCTTGGGGGTTTAGCTCAGTTGGTAGAGCGCCTGCTTTGCAAGCAGGATGTCAGCGGTTCGAGTCCGCTAACCTCCACTAAAAAGTCGAATAACACTTTAGTAGTAGGGTGCGTCAGGACGCACCCTACAGGTAGAGGTTCTGCGTAAGTACTGACGCGGAGAAAAGCGATCGCTCACCCAAAAATCTGCTACTATCCTCAACTCATCCCTTATCCTTACCTATTTCACCTCCAAACTAAACCCCGGCAACACCTCCTCCCCCAACAACAGCACAGGCATCTCCACCACCTCCACCTCTTGCCCCCTGCGATAAATTTCCACCTGTTTATCCTTAGGATTAATCAGCCAACCTAACCGCACCCCACTCGCTAAATACTCCAGCATCTTATTCTGTAGCGGCTTTAACCTATCCGTGCGAGAACGCAACTCAATTACAAAATCCGGGCAAATCGGCGGAAACCCCTCCCGTTCCTCCTGACTCAATCCTTGCCACCGTTGCAACTCTACCCAAGCAACATCGGGAGAGCGATCGCCACCTCCGGGTAAACTAAATACAGTCTGAGAGCTAAACACCACACCTAAGTGAGTCTGTTCATTCCAGACCACGACCTTCGCAATCAAACTCGCTTCTTGATTGCCACTTTCACCACCAATAGGCGTCACAATAACTAATTCTCCATTAGGTGAACGTTCAAGCTGTAAATCCGGATTCGCTTGACACAATTGAAAAAACTGCTCCCGTGTCAGCGTAGTAATTGGCTCCAAATTCAGTACCGTTGTCATAGCATTACCTCTTTAATCCTTCAGTTTCAAGTGCCGTGGGTACAGCAACACTCGTTAGTACCGTCATCGGACTTTTATCTTTTAGTAGATTCATTTGCTCAACGGAACGTACTACGAGGGTACCCGCGAATCCTAACGAGTTCACGGAGATGTCTGAAAAACACTCATTCGCTCGTGGTACTACCAGCATCCAATCTCGTGTTGCCAAAAAATTGTAGGCACCCGATTGTTTTTCTCCATTCACTGGGGTATCGCTAATCAAACCCACTGCCCGGAGGAGATTGTGATAGCACTCAAGCGTAGACGCGGCAGATGCTAGTGGAGATTTCTCTGGATGAAAGTCTAGCTTGGCGATCGCATGAACAAAGGGGAAGCGAGTTGTAGTCCCAACAGAGTCTTGAAATATAACAGATGCGATCGCAGGTTCAATCGGTATCTTTAGTCCCTCTTCTACAAGTGGTAGTGGAACGAGTTGCAAGTGCTTATGTCGCTGACTTGCCCCAGCCATCTTTCCTCCGTTGTAAAACACCAAGCCATCAATTTCATTAAGACACGCCCACATCGCCTCAAAATCTTGTAGCGTGAGCCAAGTTTCCTGCTCCTCAAACGCTCGCGTCACAATGAGCAGATGATGGTCGATAATGCTGAATTTGTTCAACAGACACAGATGCGTGTCAGAAATATCAGCAACAAACAAGTCTTCCTCGTAGGGTAGGAATGGATTAAAGCCTTTTCCTGAATTGGCAGTATCTTTGTCCTGCTTCTTTTTCGCCTCATCTTTGCGTACAAGGTGAGGCAAAACTCGAACGAGGAAGTTAATCCCATCTTGCTCTATGAACTCATACTCGGTTGGGAGAAACTGAAGTGCGCCACAGCTTTTTGCGTATTCGGTTTGTGCGATCGCTTTATCCCACAACGTGCCCGGTTCTAGCTGTAGTGTTTCCCGTGCATTTTGTTCTTCGTTGGGCATAGTCAAACCTCAAACATCCGCTTCTCAAACGCATCTATTAGTAAAAGCCTAACAATCGCCCGATTGCCAGTGCCTCACCTTGCGACTCAATCATAGTCTGGCTTAGCCTATTGCTGACTATACCTGTCTTGAAAAAAGTCCCCCAAAATTGGGGAATTTAGGGGGCATTCCAGGATTTATGCAAGAAGTCTAATCTTTAACGAGTAGAACAGACAAAACAGGTCGCCTTAGCGGATTCCCCTCATTGCCCACTTTCCCGTAAAAGGTCTTACCCTTGTAATAAAACGAAGAAGAGCTTCCCCCATCCAGATTCATCGCTTTTTCAACCCCTAGAGTTTTCATGAAGTCAGCTAGTGCGGCTAAAGACATCCCACTGGTTTGAGATAGAGGTTGTTGAGCCACCATCACCAAAAGAATGTTGCGATCGCGAGTAATGCCAACCGCACTCCGAGCGTTAGATTGACGGCTATTCAGCGAGTCTCGGATCACTAACCCGTTCTCAACATCCAAAAAACCCTCTGCAACAGAAGTTATCTCTGGCAACAAGCGAGGGCTGCCTCCCAAAGCATCCACTAACTGGCACTCTTTTGGAGTGGGTTCACTGTGAAGGGCAATATCATAGCCAACAGTTAACCCACAACGATATCGTCGGAACTCCGTTCGGTCAAGGATTTTCTCCAAGTAAGGCGCTAATTTGGGATTGTCCATCAGCCGCTCGTTCTTGCGAGGGTCAGCCACTAAAACCCCTTGCTGGACAACGTAAGATGTAGATTCTTGATTTTGTGGATCAAAAAAGCCTCCATTGATTACTGCAACAGCCTCATGCTTTTGAGCAAAGCTTTCCAAACTGCTGAGTTCCTGGGAGACAGCAGGAATCACCAAAAAACGACTATCCCCTGGAATCAACAAGGTGTGAACAACACTTGACTCCAAGGTGTAGGACTTGTATTGAACCTCTTTCTCTAGCAGAGGCTCAACCGTTGAAGAGGCTGTTCTCGGAGGTTCCTTATGAGAGATAGATAGCAGTACAATCCCTAAGCCGATTATGAGCAAGCTCAACGCAAAAATTTTTCTCACACCGTTTCTCCTGTAGCCCAATAACGGCAAGACGAATCAGAATTGGCTAAAGAGTTGTCACGATTGGCTGCGGTTTCATCTCCAGACTGCGCCACAGATACCACGAGGCAATGCTGCAATAAGGTTTCCAACGTTGTCCGAAGCTTTCTGTAGTCTTTCGGTCAGGCAGTGTCTCAAGACCATAGACTTTCCGAATACCTGCTCGTATCCCCAGGTCATCAACAGGTAGAATATCCCACCGCTTGAGACGGAAGATTAGGAGCATCTGAACAGTCCAACGTCCAATGCCTTTAACCCGCGTCAGGGTTGTGATAATAGACTCATCATCCATCACGTCCAACTCTTCAAGAGTAGGCAAGTCTTCAATCACATGACGAGCTAGGTCTTTGAGATAAGAGATTTTGGGACGTGAGATACCAACACGACGGAGGTCTTCGTCGGGTGTATTGAGGATATCTAGTGCTGTCGGAAACTCGCTATCAGGGTAAAGCTGGAGAAACCGGGAGTGGATAGTACCCGCTGCCTTGGTGGAGAGTTGTTGATGCAGAATTGATCGGGATAGGCAAAAGAACAAGTCTCCCTCCGGTTGACTCTGAAGAAGTTGGCAAGGGCCAACTTCTTCAATGACTTTTGCTAGGACAGGATCTGAGTGCAATAAAAAGGCGATCGCAACTGAGTAATTCATTTTCCCCTCCGACTTCAGACGCTTGGATCACATATTGAAGCAAGGTGATGCTACCTTAGTTCTTTATCCCAGAAATGTGCTGAGAATCATCAGAGAAATCCAAACGGAAGGAGTTTAAGATTTTATCCGACGCTTTCGAGAGCGAGTAGTATCATTCAGTTAACGAATGGGGGTGCTGACGATATGCCTAAACTGACTCCGACCCTATGGATTTTTAATGCTGTTACGCTTCCTATAGTAGGTCTAGTAATAGCCTTGACACCTAAAGCGCCAATAGCGACCAACGATAGTTCAAGTCAACCTGTAGTTGCTCCCGATGCCAAGCCATCACTAAAAAAACCTGACCAAGCGAAAGAGCTGCTACTACCATCTTCCGCGAAAGAGCCAGTCTCAGCGCCTTCAGTACAACCTCTGGCTCTCGACATCAAACCGTTACCAAAGAAAATTAAACCCGTATTGGCACGCCCTGCACAACCGATCGCTTCTGTGACGACATCACCTCCAATTGCCCCTAGACAAGTAGCAGTTTCCAGCACCCTTTCATCACCAACAAAATCTCAACCTGCCTTTAGACTCTCATCACAAGCTTTAATCTCGCTGCGCCCACCAGAAAGAGTAGTAGCAACACCACCTTTTGCTGCGGCTGAAGCTGAATCTTCCTTAAAGACACCAGAAGCGACTGTTATACCCTCACCTCAAGCTATAACTTTGC
This sequence comes from Symplocastrum torsivum CPER-KK1, assembly GCA_019358875.1. Taxonomy (GTDB): domain Bacteria; phylum Cyanobacteriota; class Cyanobacteriia; order Cyanobacteriales; family Coleofasciculaceae; genus Symplocastrum; species Symplocastrum torsivum. The sequence continues at coordinate 20,355 of JAHHIF010000034.1, read as the reverse complement.
CGAGTCCACCAGAGGAACTACCAACGCCGACACTACCTTTTAGTATTCCCGAAGCGTCTCCAGTGCCAGAACGCAAACCTTCTCCACAAGAGGTACAAAGTTTGTGCCAGAAGTTCCCCTTGAATTCACGTTGCCAAGATACGCGACCTTTTGCCACTCTTGAAGCCTTATTAGCTCCAGAACGCAAGCCTTCTCCACAAGAGGTACAGAGTTTGTGTCAGAAGTTTCCCTTGAATTCGCGCTGTAACAACAATACATTGGCTCCGGATACAAGCGCTCCTGCTCAAGGTGCGACAACACCACCACCGAACTCAAGTTCTCCTGCACAAGGCACAACAGCACCCGCCTCAAACATTCCAGATGCAACATCACCCGACTCAAGTTCTCCTAGTAGTCCCTAAAAACCAAGCGCCAATTCCCGAAGCAAAAAAGGCAGAAGGCAGAAGGCAAATTGCTGTAATAATTCAGCAAAAAAGTAGATGAAACAAGCTCATGTTTCTTGTTGCAATGGAAGTTCAGTCTAGAACTATGGAGACAAATCATGAGTTTAGAAGAAAAGGCAAAGGCAACGGCTCAGAACATCCAGGGGAAAATCACTGAAGCTGTAGGTAATGTCACAGGAGACTCTGACACTCAGATGGAAGGTCAAGCTAAGCAGGCTGAAGCTGAGATTCGTCAGATAGCAGAGGATAAAAAAGACGAAGCTAAAAACGAAAACATTGATGTTGTCTCAGCTGACTGATCTGAAACGGCAAAAAATGAAACACCTCAGACATTTTGCTGAGGTGTTATCTAATCTAAATTGTTGAGTGCTTGCGATTTACAATATAATCTTCGCAAAAATACTTGGTTGTAGGCATCCGCCAAATCTACTAGATATCTAAGTATAAATGCTTAGATACACATTAACGTCTAAGCTAAATCCACCTCGAACGTTAAGCTTATCCCACTGCCGCTAGGTGGTAAAAGGAGATTTTGGAGAATCAGTTGCTCATCACTTTTGTGCTACTACCACTTATAGATTCAGAACCCTGCTCAACTTGCAGGTAAATAGCAGGAATCTGTTTTACCAAGACAGGTTGACCAAAGCGACTGGTATAAACGTCTAGTTCTGCATCGAGGTTAGCCTCAAATAAAAGACGTTGCCCTGGAAAAATCACCTTCTCGAAGTACCAGTTAGGAATATTGACAATCCGAATAATTTGTACGGCGCTTGTGGTGTTGGCATAGCCACAGAGAACTTGGCAGCAGGAATCAGTTACCAGTGAATTCATGGAGGAAAACCGCTTACTTCTGTTTTCAGTATCAAAGGCTGATGTTTAGGGTGGTGTCTGCATAATGTCTAACTTATGGATGAGTTTGTGTTCAACTTGAGCCTAGGAGAAGCATTAGCCTGTTTAAGTTGCAGTAAGGAAACAACCCTCTGTCTATTAGTTGAGGAGTTTGCTTTTTCTGGGAAAATTGCTCATCGGGTACGACTGGTTTTTTAGATCGCATCTGCCTCACAAGTTTGCTTTCATTGTTCCAACAATCTCCCGCAAGGTTTCTGGGACTGAGCGAGGTTGCCAACCCAGTTCCTGACGCGCTTTCGTGGCATCTACCCGCACACAACGGTCATAAATATAGTGAACACGCTCTCGACTTAAGGGGGGCTGCCATTTGAGTAAATGTCCGATTGGATCAAGTAGGTTTCCGGCTAATCTGACTATGGATTTGGGAGCTTCACTCGGTGCTGGAATCCCTGTTTCTTGACTAAGAAGATTAAACATTTCACGAGTGGTAAGGTCACCCGCAGAAATGATGTAATGTTCTCCAGGTTTACCTTTTTCTACGGCTAGAATCATCGCCGCCACTAAGTCATCGACATGGACGATACCCGTAACGCGATCGCCTCCTGCCCACAATTTCAGTCTTCCTTTGAGAAATTGCTGCATCACAGGGCCAAAATGAGGGTCATCTGCACCAAAAATCCCAGAAGGTAAGACACTCACAACAGGCAAGCCTTGAGCGGCAAATTCGTCTACTATTTGTTGAGCTTGGTACTTTGTACGGTCATAAGCAGAGGAAAAATCAGCCTGTGTCCGTTGGAAGGTTTCATCAACAACTTGACCTTTGGTATCACCAAGTACACCAATTGTGCTGCAATAAACTACTTTAGACACGCCGGAGGATTGAGCGGCTTCCATTACAGCACGGGTACCTTCAACATTCACCCGTTCCATCTGAATAGCATCAACAAGCCCCAGTTCTACATAGGCAGCGGTGTGAAACACTGTATCTACTCCAGTCATGGCACTCTGGAGTGCATCCCGATCAGTAATGTCGCCGTAAACGAGTTGCACCTTGCAATCCGATAGACGCTCTAGATTACTGGACTTGCGAACTAGACCAACAACAGAATTACCTTGCTGTTCCAACGCTTTCACTAAGTGAGAGCCTGTGAATCCGTTTGCTCCCGTTACGAACGCTTTCATTGCTTCTCCTTTATCTGCATGAGTGCATTCTCTCCCGTGCTGCCAGTTCAGCCTGTTGCTAATTCAGTTCAAATTCTCTCATCCTGAAGGGCTATGTGTACGGCATGAACAGGAAAGCGATCGCCCGCGTCGTGTGAGAGATTTCACTCACCAAGTCAGTAAACTATGACGAGTAGCGATCGCACATAGGAGCGATCGTTATCACTCTCTTGATCTGCTAACTCTTCTCTTATGCCCTACAGTCAATTCACAACCATCACTAAAGTTAAAGAAGCCTTTAACCTTTCTACTAGAGAAGGGATTCGTTTTTTACCAGAGATTGCTCCTATCTCACCTTCTAATACTTTACGAGACTATCTGGAGGAAACTTTACCCATTGCGATCGCAACGGGCAGCGAAAAAGCACGTTCAGAATTAATTATCACTCCTGTATTGGTAGAGGTACGACGGATTCTCGATCGCAAAGTGACGCTGTTCTCTGGGGAAGATTTTACTGTTGATGAAAGTTTAGGGCTGAATGGACGCTGTGATTTCTTGATTAGTCGCTCTGCTGAAATGTTGGCGATCGAGGCTCCAGCTGTAGTGATTATAGAAGCAAAACAGGCTGACCTAAAAACAGGGTTTGGGCAATGTGTGGCGGAGATGGTTGCGGCACAAAAGTTTAATGAGTCTAAGGAAAAATCTATCCCCATTATCTATGGCAGCGTTAGCAACGGGGTTCAGTGGCAATTCCTGAAACTGGAAGGGCAAACTATAACTATTGACTTGATAATTTACCCCCTTCCTCCTGTGGAACAAATCTTGGGCTTTTTGGTGTGGATGGTGCAGGAAGGTTAGCGATCGCTTCCCGATGAGTCCATCACAGTAGCTTGCCCCTCAGCAATTTCCTGTTTGGCACGTTTTGCCGCAGCCTTAAGGTTTTGTTGTGTTCTCTGGAATGATTCATTCCATCGAATTTCATAGTAGAAGCTAAGCAGGCAGACTTAACGCGAGGGTTTACACAGCTAGCGGTGGAATTGATTGCTCTGGATACTTGGCTAGAGTCAGATGAGGCTATTTTGTATAGTGGTGTGACAACTGAGATATCTGGCAATTTGGTGTTTTCATCGTCAAAACCGTGCGGTAACTCTAGATTTGATGTTGTATCGGGTTCCTACGTTCCTTTATCAGGATGTCAGGGAAATCTATAAGTAAGTATTCTGAAATTTATCAGCCAGCAAGTTCCCTAACCATTGCTTGAATAAGACTACAACTATGACCCAGTGTTACACTAAGCTTCCAAAGCGTCCAGGTGAGCGAAACCTTGCCAAGCAACTTACCTCGTTCGATGATCCGGAGCTTCACCTTTGGTTCGGGCTTGATTTTATTCCTGGAGTTCGTGATATCGATGTTCTGCTATGGCATGAAGCAAAGGGCGTGTTCATTATTGAAGTTAAGGCTGTGATTCTCGAAGCTATAGAGTTTTTTGGCTGGGAAAGTTATCAGATTCAAAAGCGTCCTGTAGATGATTCTCCATGTAGGCAAGCTGACAGAGCTTTAAATTCATTGCGTAACTATTTACGCCCTCAGATGCCTTATCGAAAACTTCCATTTCTTGTAGGAACAGCTTGTTGGCCACTGATATCTCGCGAAGGATGGAATCGTTGTTGGGATGATGAGCGAGTCGTAGGAGAATTTTCTGAGCGAATGCTCTTTAAAGAGGATATTGAAAGTGGTCTTGATGTTCTATTGGATAGGCTTAAGTACATTTGGTCAAATCCTCCAGTAAAAGAACCTCCAAGATATCCACACTTTCACAAAGAAGACCAACTTTATAAGGTCAAAGAATGCCTTTCCGTAGAAGCCAGGAAGAAAGCAGCGCCAAGCGATCTAGACAAGCTAAGGATTATTGAAGATAAGGTCTCCAGAGAGACACTAAAGGAAGTTTCTCCAGACAGCGAAAAGCGTATTTTCTATTACGGCTATCCAGGTACAGGAAAAACTTTTAGATTGCTCCAGATTGGAGCATATCATGCCTTTGAGGGACGGAAGAAGGTACTTTTTGTATGTTTCAACAAAGTACTGGCTGCTGATATTCGCAGGATATTTTCTTACTCACAAAAACTACCGAAAGCTGAAGGGCATATTTTTGTGCAAGACATTTTTGCTATCGCACGAGGGTATTCTGACGGGCAATGGGCAGAAGATCACGATACATGGGGGGAACTTGTACTCAAAAAAATGAAAAAAATCGCTCATAGTTTGCCGAAATACGAAACTGTTCTAATTGACGAAGCTCAGGATATGAAAGACTGGGCACTGGAAATACTTGAATTACTGAGTACACCAAATGCTACAGTTTGTGTGGCTGCTGGCTCAGGTCAGGAACTGTATGGTCAATCAGCAGAGTGGCTTAAGAACTTTAAGCAAAACGCTAGTAGGGAGATAGGCTTAAGACGAATCTTCCGTAATGCTGCGCCTATGGCTAAATTTGCTCATGTTTTTTATGAGGCTGGTCTTGATGTTAATAAAATAGAAGAACCTCTGAGTAAAATTGATAAAAAAACTGATAGCAAAATTATACAACCGTTACTATTTGAGAGACCAGACGGGCAACCTCCTAGCTTGATCAACATTGATGAATCATGCAGTGATGATTTTGGTTTTTCTTTTTATATCGAAATCATTAGTGATGAATACAAGAGAATAATTAAAAATCAAATTGAACTCTTAGATAAGAGCCGAGGTGATTGTCCTCTTGACTGCTTAGTTTTGGTTCCAGATACTAATGGAATAGAGCGTATATGCGCTCTGAAAGCAATAGAAGGACTGAAAATCGATTTTATCGATTATACAAATGATGATTACCGCCGTGATATTGCACAACCTAATATGGTAAGACTGTGTACCTTTCACAGTGCTCGTGGTATTGAAGGAAGGCGTGTTATTATCTTCGGTATTGAACAACTAGAAAGTTTATGCCAGAAAACCAACATTAGCTTGAAAAATCTTGGTTACATAACCTTTTCACGCTCAGCTTTTGAATGTGTGATTTGCGTTAAGACAAAAATTAAGTCAGATGTAAATACTTTTATTGAAAATGTACTGAAAGCAATGCACAAGGCATAGTCAGTAGATACTGATCGCACTTCCCCCACTCTCCACTTTCATGCGATCGCTCTATGTACCTAGTATCCAGCCTCCCGCTCAATCTTCAAAGATGGCATCAAATAGTGATCGCTTGACTCTGAAATTAATCGCCATCAGTCGTTGATAAAGCTCTTCCAAGCTACCAATAGTAATTTTACCTTCTGAGTTCAGCTTCCTGATAATAGCTAGAGTACCTTTGACATTCAACCCTAATCGCATAGCTTCTCTTCTAGCTGCAAAGTCATCTAGAACAACGTAATCAGCTTGTAATTCTGTACTTAGTGCGATCGCTTCTGACTCCCCTTTGCCAAGACGTGCATTCAGACTGCTAGCCAAGGAAATTAGATTTGTTCCTTTAACTTCTATCTTTTTGTCATCAATTAAACGTTGAATATATTCGCTAGCTTCGTCCTGTTTAGCCTTGATTTCATCATTTACTACTTCTGGCAGATAAAACTCGCCCAAGAAGTTAACAAATTTTTCTAAGAAATGCAATCGAGCCAGGAAAATCAAAGGGGACGAATTGAAAACAATTTTCACCAGAATTACTAGCTTCTTTCCATCGAAACATCTTCTTTTGATAAAAAAGAGTAGTCAAACCCTATCAAATCTAGTAGTTTCAGAAAGACTTCCGGCTCTACATCCATGACTTCTGCTGCTTTCTTTAAGCTAATAACTCTGGCAGTTAAAGCACCAAGAACAAATAAAAAGCTCTCCTTTTGCTCAATATCTTGAAATATCTGTATTTCCGAGGCAATGCCTTTAACAACTTCTGTATTTATCATCACTTTTGACTCAATAAACTGAATTATTACATCAATCATTGTAGGGAGGTGAAGAGTGCGATCACTCTTGGGATAGATGATAATGCGATCGCAAGTTGGGGTGCAATTGACCTGCAAATGAAGCGCTACTACTCTACATTCAAACCAGTAATTTGTTGGGCAAACCAGCTAGCCGCACTAATATTAGTTCCCTCAACCAGGCGTTCTAAGGTTTGGTCTAGGAGGGGAATTGGCAATCCTTTCAACGCTACAGAGTAAACACATTGCTGATACTTCTTATCGGGTTGCAACCGAAACGCGATCGCTCGTTTCCCCAACACGTCAATTACCCAATACTCAGGGATTTCCAGATCAGCATAGAGTTTTTTCTTTTCATCTAGGTCAGTTGCCAGCGTTGTGTCAGAGATTTCACCCACCAAGTCAGGAACTCGCCATTGAGTCAAGTCAATTCGACGCGGTTCCCCTTCTTGCCATTGTGGGACACCTTCTCCGACATACAGCACTAAATCGGGTGCTGCTGCACGCTGATTTGGCTTCTCCAGCAAACAGCGCCCCAGAGACTCAGCCGTTTGCCGAGCAAACTGAGTGAACCAAATATAAAACAGTAACGTGAACAGGTCACTAACTCTCGCATGGTTGATGCCTTCTGAACCCATATCAAGAAGAAGGGAGTTGCCATTGAAAAACAATCTCATTCTCTCAGGAGTAGGATCGTTGCGATAGCGTAAGTAATCCTCCCAAGTCGCTGGCTGCCATTGTGGAATGTGTAGAGTATCGGCTTCTTGGATGGCTGTAAGAATTGAAGCTGTCATCGGTTAAGGCTACCCGTAAGCGTTAGTGCAATTTTAACTTCACTTAGTTGTAGGTAGTGCGGTGAATGAAGTAAGAGACACTGGCGGTGAAAAAATACTTGAGATTCGGGAAGCGCTTAGGAAATTAATCCAGCAGCAGCAGAGTTTATCAGGGTGCACTTGGAGATGACGAAGAAAGAAGAATAGTTGCAGTAATTGGAGAAGCGATCGCACCTGTACTCAGAATTTTGCTGTTATTATTTCCAACGATCTCCCGCAATGTTTCTATTACTAACGCTTAAAATTCACCAACAAAGTTATCTTGCCGTTTAACTCTCTACACTTAAACGTCTAGGCAAATCTTCATGAAATCTTTGTGTAGTATGCCATCCATGCTCATCCACCTGGGGGAAGTTGATTACTAGTAGATAATGCAAGCTATTTTTAGAGGGGATTTATCGGAGGCGAACAACAATGAAGGCAATATTTTTAGGGTTACATCACTATGATGTTGAACAATAACATGCTCCAGGGACGGTGGAGCTTTAAATACTACTGGCGGTATTTTACTGCAATCGGGTCGCTGAGTGTTGTTTACTTTGTTACAGCCCAACTTGCCTTCTCAATTTTAAACCTAAATGTTGGCCCTTCTCCCCTTTGGCCACCAGCCGGAATGGCTTTGGCAGCAATAGTTTTGCAGGGACGGAGTGTTTGGCCAGGAGTTGCCTTGGGTGCGTTTTTCTTTGCGCGATCGCTAGGAGTATCTTGGGTAGTCGCTGGCAGCCTCGGTTTCAGTAGCGCTTTACAAGCCGTAATTGGGGCGGAATTACTGCGTCGGATGAGATTTCATCCGTCCCTTGAACGACTGCAAGATGTTATGCAGCTAGTCGTCTTAGGTGCTGCGGTTTCTCCCCTCGTGAATGCTAGTATCAGCACACTTATTGGCTGCTTGGGTGGAACGGTTGCCCTTGCGAATTGGCAGAGAAATTTGTGGATTTTTTGGCTAGGTGACTGGATCGGAATTTTAGTAGTCACCCCCCTTTTCTTGGTTTTGAGCTACTTGATTTGGGATTTCAAATGGTCGATCGCAAACATTTTCAGTTGGGGAATCTTTAGGAAAGGTCAAAATCGCTCGAAGTCGAGAAACCTTGCCGTAATCCCACATCCCACTTCCCCTTCGCCTCACTCTCACCGGAAAGAAATCCAATATGGTCTTGAGGCAGTTATCTGTTTCAGTTTGCTGTGTTTTATCAGCTGGTTTGTCTTTGGTTCCAAAACAGGGGCTGGAATTGCTCAGTATCCGCTGGAATACCTTGCTTTTCCCTTCGTTGTTTGGGCAGCACTTCGTTTTGCCCAAATAGGTGCGATCGCGTCAAGTTTAATTGTCTGCTCATTTGCGATTTGGGGCGCAGCACGGGGCGTCGGACCATTTATGACAAAAGCGGAGAACACCTATCAGGCAATTCTGTTTTTGCATGGGTTTATGGGTGTCATCACGATTACCGCTTTAGTCTTAGCGGCAGCAGGCTCAGAACGTGCCTTAGCCGTTAAGTTACTCAAAGAACGAGAAGCCAGCTTAGCAAATGCTCAGCGCCTTGCTCAGCTAGGCAACTGGGATTTTTTTGAAGTCTGTCAAGGTAGATATCTACCCCAGCAGCAATTGCGGTGGTCTGATCAACTCTATCGCCTTTTTGGTTTTCCCCCCAAAGCCTTTGAACCCAGTTGGGAAGCTTTCTTCCAAGTTGTCCATCCAGCCGATCGCCAGCGAGTTGGGCAAGCGATTCAGGGCGCACTGAGCGAAAATAAGCCCTACTCGATTGAGTATCGGATTGTTTGGCCAGATTGTTCAGAAAGGGTGGTTTCTGAACAATCTGAGATTAATAGATGCGGCATCACAGGCACAGTACAAGACATTACCGATCGCCAACAAGTCGAAACTCAACTGCGAGAAGCTGCTGAACGTGTTCGCGAAGCCGCCGAACGACATCGCTTATTAGGAGAGATGGCAATGCGGATTCGGCGATCGCTTAATCTCGATCAAATTCTCAACACAACAGTCGCTGAAGTCCGGCAATTTCTCCAAGCTGACCGGGTTTTCATTGCACAAATAGATATAGTCAAGAGTAACTCTCAAACTTCTTTACGAGGCTCAGTCATTGCTGAATCCGTAGACCCATTCTACCCATCGCTACGCAGCCTGATTATTGATGATGAAGCGTCCTTACAAGAATGGCGATCGGTATTTGAACAAAGCCGTATTCGTGTGATTGAGGATACAAGCGCGATCGCACTTTCCCCTCAGCAAGCCAGATACTACACCCAATACCATATCCGCTCTGTTTTAGCTGTACCCATTCTTGTGGGTGATGAGTTATATGGTGGCTTAGTGGTGAATCAATGCCAAGAGTCGCGGCAGTGGCAACCGTGGGAGATTGATTGGCTTACGTCCCTCGCCACACAAGTTGCGATCGCAATTCAGCAAGCCGAACTGTATCGACAAATTACTGAACTCAACACTCATCTTGAATCTCAGGTAGAAGAACGTACCCAAGAACTCAGCGCCAAAATGACGGAACTTCAGGAACTCAACCACTTGAAAGATGTCTTCCTGCAAGCCGTTTCCCACGACCTACGCACCTCTTTGCTGGGAATGTCCATGGTGTTGAAAAATTTGCACCAATCAGCCGGAGAAACCGTAACCATCACTCGCTCTCTGATTGAGCGAATGATGACATGTAGCGATCGCCAACTTAGTTTGATCAACTCCCTTTTAGAAGATCATTTCAACGAAGAGCGAGAATTAGATCTTCAATGCGAACCCCTACAGTTCAACACGTTGATTCAAAACCTAGCTGCCGACTACTCAACAAAGCTTGCACAAAACCAAGCTACCCTAACCTACACATTGCCAGAAGATATTCCCTTAATTCCTGCCGATCCACAACAATTGCGACGGGTATTGGACAATTTACTTATTAATGCCCTCAAACATAACCCATTAGGAGTGAACCTCACTTTACAAGTTACCGTTGAAAACCAGATGGTTCGTTGCATTCTTCAGGATGATGGAGTAGGAATGAGTCAACAGCAACAGAAGAGCCTCTTCAAACTCTACATTCGAGGTCTTCACACCGAACACTTAACAGGTATTGGTTTAGGCTTGTATCAGTGTCGGCAAATTATTAATGCTCACGGTGGTCAAATTGGTGTCATCAGTACGCCAGGAACTGGGTCAACGTTCTGGTTCACTCTTCCTTTATCTAGCTCAACAGTGCTTCAACTTCAATCAGCTAGTATTTAATCTTGCCTTCCCCTTCATTAATCAACTAATTGACGCTAGCTCTTTTGAAGCAAGTCAGAGACAATTTGCTCCCATTCTTTGGAAAGCTCTCCTTTAAACTCTACCTGACTACTTCGCCTATACCAGTAACGGGCATTACTATCGTCGCCTTCTTTTCGATGTAGATAGGCATGAACCCAAGCACTGTCAACATCACTAGCATTTTGTACAATTTGATGAGCTTTGTCCCAATCTCCTCTTTTTTCATACCACATAGCTTGTAGTGCTAATGGCAGAAATTCAGGACCTCGTTCTTGTTTTTCTAACAATTGTATGAATTCATCTAGAGTCATAATTTTCCCCAGATTGTTTAACAGAAAATCCATGCTCTACTAACTTAATTTGATAATTCTAGAGGTAAGTTTTAACCACGTATTGCAGCAGACCCTCACAGGCATCTAGCAGTAAATCAATAACCTTGTTAAAACCCTCCGTACCACCGTAGTAAGGGTCAGGGACTTCTCGCTCACGATGATTTGAGGCAAAATCACACATTAGCCGTACTTTGTCTTTGTACTTTCCGGCTCGATCAAGGGAGAGGATATCCTGATAATTTTCCTGATCCATCGCCAAAATTAAGTCAAAGTTCTCAAAATCAGACTTTTGAAATTGTCGTGCTTGACCCTTAAGCTCAATCCCCCGACGTGCTGCTGCTGCTGCCATACGTTGATCGGGAGGAGAACCAATATGGTAGCCGCCAGTTCCAGCCGAATCGCAGACAATACTCTCACCCAGACCTGCTTGTTCAATCAGGTGATTCATAATATTCTCCGCTGATGGAGAACGGCAAATATTTCCAAGACAGACGAAAAGTAACTTGCAAGGCATGGGTATAATGTTTAACTTAAACTTTGTATGCAGCCTAAAATGCGATCGCGTACAAATCTATTTAACTTAAATTTTGTCCGTTTATGTTACACAAAAGCCTTCGCTGACCGAGTTCCATGAATGACAGGTTCTTAGTAGCCCCCGTGTTAAGTTTAGCAACGAAGCTGACCAATCTTACCATTGCAGTAAGATAACAAATGCCGGGAACAGAGTTAATTAGTAGCACAATCAAACTGACTAGAAGCCCAGTAGGAACATAAAAAACGCCTTCTAGTTGTGATTGAATGGCTCCCGTTTCAATGTGATTTGAGGAAAGTATTTTGAAGTTCAAGTCGCGCCACCGCTCTTACCGCAAGCCCCGCCGACCCTTGCCATTACCAATAATCTTCATGACCATACCTTTGGTCTTGATTGCACTGGAGTTGCTGGCAAGAATTTTTGTTGGCTTTGCGGGCAAAAGCGCCGAGTTGGCAGCTTATGAAGGTCAACCTGAACTTGCTACCGCTTACGGTCTCAAGTTTCTCGGTCAATCTCAACAACCCTATGATGGGATTTTTGACCGTGGTCGTCTAGCTGCCCAACGGCAGTTTGGGATGGGCTATAGCTTAGTTGGCAAGCAAAAAAGTCAGTATTGGGGCATCAATGAGCAAGGGTTTCGCGACAATGATCCGCTTCCCCTCGCTAAACCCAAAAATGAAATTCGGATTTTTCTTTTAGGTGGTTCTACAGCTTTTGGTCAATGGAGTGCCAGTAATCAAGCCACATTAGCCAGCAAACTGGAAACCCGTCTCAATGAACGGATAGCACAGCAGAAGCGGACTCCGGAGAAATATCGACCGACAACATTACCCTACTTTAAAAGCGAGCTTGATAAAGTCATTAAGTTGCCACTAAGGCTACGGGATGGTCAGTATCGCGTTATCAATGCGGCTGTACCGGGTTATACGTCTGGTAACGAACTCGCGCAGCTAGCTCTCCAGATTTTGCCCTATAGTCCAGATGCGATCGTGGTTTTGGATGGATATAGTGACTTAATGCTGCCAAGTAATCAAGCGGCTAAAGATATTCCCCACACGGAAGCCTTTCTCAACAATGCCTCAGGACACTATTGGACAACCATAACCCAACAGCTAAAAGACACCATTACAGGGACTTATTTCGTTAAAGCCATTCAATACTGGCTGTTACGTCCAGAGCCGAATGTCACTCAGACAAGCCTAATCGCAACGGAGAATGCAGCACCACTAGAGCAACATCTCGCCGCTAACCCTGGTGAACTAGACAGTCGAGTCGCACGTTACCGGACTCATCAAGCCCAAATGGTTCGTTTGACAACTGGAGCAGGAATTCCTATCTTTCTTGCCCTTCAGCCAGAAATTACGGGTCGTGGCACGAGTAATCTTTCACCAAAAGAACAGGCGATTTTAAATGAACTCAAGCCAAGCTACAAACAACAGGTACAGACGGGTTATGCAGAATTAGCGCAAGCGAACGAACAACTTCAGAAAGCGTTTCCTAAAAATGTGAAGACGCTCAATTTCTACAAGTTCTATGAAAACTTCTCTAAGCCAGCCTTTTATGACACGGTTCACTTAACTGAGGAAGCCAATACCGCCCTCGCTGAGCAGTTTTATCGAGTGATTACGAGTTTGCCTAAGCTACAGGTTGCTCCCCCGAAGCCACCGACATAATATAGCGGTTCTCCTAAGGATGAGGTACAAGATTCTGCGTTTTCGGGAATAGGCAAGAAAGTAAGATTTACCTCACTGATACGAGAATCGCCATAAAGCAAAAGGCAAAAGAAAACGTTTGAATGAGTTTCTTTTGCCTTTTGACCTTTAACTAAACTTTCAGTTACATTCCTGGAAGATTTAGCCCACTTGTGAGTTCTTCCATCCGTTCTCGCATGGTGGCTGTGGACTTCTCGTAAGCATCTTTCATCGCGGCTGTGACGGTTTCAGAGAGCGTACCTGCTCCTTGAGCGATCGCAGCTTCAGAAATCTCTACACGCAGGGGTTCCTGGTTGCCACTAAGCACAACCTTGACACTGCCATCTGCTGATGAGCCTTCAATTTCCATTTGCTCCAGTTCTTCCTGGAGTTGTTTGGCACCTTGTTGAACTTCTTGGGCTTTTTTGAATGCTTCGGCGAGTTCTTTCATTTTGCCTAAACCGAAGCCGAATCCTTGTCCTTTTGTCATATTAGATTGACTCTATCTGAGTTAAACGAGTATATCAGTGGTGACATCTACCTTACGGTAAGAACGTCCTGCTTTATCGTCCTTATTATCAGACAACTCCACAGGCTTATTTTGTGAGTTCCACGATGTTGAAATGAGTTGTATTGATCTTAGTACCCCTTACCGCCGTGCGACATCTTTAGCCTAGTTGAAACTCACCCAAGATTCTGACTTCTGGTTCTAAGCAGAGCGACCAATGCTGCTCTACCTGCTGCTGGATATGGTGAATAATTTGGAAGATATCGCTAGCTTTTGCCCCACCACAGTTGAGGATAAAGTTGGCATGACGCTCAGCCACTTGAGCCTTGCCAACTTGATAACCCTTTAAACCAATTTGTTCAATTAGCCAAGCTGCTGGGTGTGTATCAGGATTGCGGAAGACACTACCACAGCTAGGTAGGTGATAAGGCTGAGATTTACGTCGTTGCTCCAAATGGCGAGATGTTTCGGCAAGTACCTGTTTTGGATCAGCACCCGGTTTTAACTGAAAGGTTGCTTGCGTAACTAACCGCTCGCCTCCTTGCAGGTTTGAGGTGCGATAGCTAAAGCCTAAGTCCTGAGGATTTAGTGTTTCAACTTTCCCCGTTGGAGAGAGCGTCTGGGTACTTACAAGCACATCAGCCGTACAACTTTTGTGGGCACCAGCATTCATCACTACGGCACCGCCAACTGTGCCAGGGATTCCTACTGCCCACTCCATTCCCTGCCAGCCAATTTCTGCGGCTTGCCATGCCAGACGAGCAATGGGTTCACCAGCCCCTGCTGTGACTCTTCCGGTTTCGTAGTCAAACTGACTTCGGCGGAGATGGCGAGTACAGATCACTAAACCGGGCAAACCGCGATCGCTTACTAAAAGATTAGAGCCTGCCCCCAACAGTGTTAGGGGTAATCCTTGGGACAAAGCCCACTCAAAACTGGCTTGCAGGTCTTCTAAGCGTCGGGGAGCAACGTACCACTCGGCTGGACCACCGACTCGAAACGAGGTGAGGCTCGCTAACGGGGCAGCCGCACGAAGCGGACAGTCGGTTCCAGGCACATAAAGCTCAGGCTTGTAAACTTTCTTTTTTGTAGGAACTGCGCTAGTAACGCTTTTGGGATCATAGGACAGGGTCATATCAATACACGTCAAAAGAATGCCGATTGGTTTTGGGCAAGTGAGTTGGGTCTAAAGTCTTGTTTTTTTGCTTTAGTTAGTCGAACTTAGGCTTTTTGGCTCAATTCTCTTAATTGATCTTTCTCAGCCTTTTGGTAGAACTCTATGACCTGGGGAATAATCTGATTTAAATTTCCTGCTCCTAAAAATAGGGCAAGGTCTCCGGGTTGGAGGGTTTGGGTGAGCAACTCGGTTACCGAGCTTAACGTTGGGCTGTAGTACACATTCTCGTGGTGAACACCGTTAGCAGAGCGTTGCGCCGCAGCACAGATCGCATCTCGAACCTGCTCCCCGCTAATGTGCCCTAAGTTAGGTTCTCCAGCACTGTAAATGTCAGTGATTACAACAATGTCTGCATCGCTAAAAGCTTCAGCAAATTCCGACAAAAATGTCAAGGTGCGGCTGTAGCGATGAGGCTGGAAAATCGCAACCACTCGTCGAGGTGTTGAGGACGAAGTACCGTCTTCACTCTTGCGTAGACGAGCTGCAGCAAGTGTGGCTTGAATTTCACTAGGGTGGTGAGCGTAGTCATCAACAAACGAGATGTCATTGCACTTACCCCGAAGCTCAAACCGACGTTTGGCTCCCTCAAAGGTTGAGAGTGCTGAGTCGATGACATCAAACTCTAAACCCAGATATCGTCCTACCGCCACAGCAGCCAAAGCATTACTGAGGTTGTGTTGACCCAGCAACTTGAGATGCAGTTCTCCTAAAACCTCATTGCCCTCCCAAACACGGGCAGTGGTGCCATGGGCATGGTAGTTTACATTATCTACACTGTAATTAGCACCAGCATCTCTCCGTAGGCTGTAACTGATTGTGGGGTTGAGGTGCGATCGCAATGTCTCACAATCAATACATCCAACCAATATCTGACAACGCCGAGCAAACGTCTGGAAGATCTCAATTACCTGTTCCAGCGAGTCGTAGTGGTCTGGATGATCCAGTTCAATATTCGTGACAACCCCAATCTTAGGAGAGAGCTTAGCTAAAGACCCGTCAGATTCGTCAGCTTCGGCAACGAGATAAGGCCCATTCCCCAATCGTGCATTCCCATCCCAGGCATCCACCTCGCCTCCGACAACAATCGTTGGATCGAGACCTGCTTTAAGCAAGAGATACCCAATCAAGCTACTTGTTGTCGTTTTTCCATGAGTCCCCGCCACGCCGATACTTTGATAATCTTGAATCAAAGCCGCTAGCAAATCTGAGCGATGAAAAATTGGGTAGCCTCGTTCTAAAGCCGCTTGATACTCAGAATTAACTGTATTAATCGCTGTCGAACAGATCACTTGAGGCAAGCTTGACGAGAGTTGTCCTGTCCCGACAGTCTTGGTATTTGCAAGTCCAGATGCGATTCCTAAAGTTGGGCTAACACTGATACCAGTCGGCAATTCTCCATACGCTGGCTCTGTCCTAGAGCGGAAAAATTCTAAATTAGTAGCGTCTTGGTTTCCAAAAAGATGAGCGCCAACTGCTTGCAAACGTTGAGTAATATGCGTTGAACGAAGGTCAGAACCCGATACAGGTATTTGGCGCTTTGCTAGAACGTAGGCAAGGGCTGACATTCCAATTCCACCAATGCCGATGAAATGAAATGGCTTCCCAGTAAAATCAACAGTATTCGGCATCTTAACTCCTTACACACCACACCACACAAGCCTACTGTGCCAATAACACGCGCTATCATATCAAGAATTGATTTTTCAAGATATAGCCAAGCATAGATTTAGCGCAATTTTCATAAAAAAGGTACACTTGTCCTATAGATTGTGTTATTGCTGAACTAAATTTTTCTACCCCTAGACGGTTTTTACTACTAAACACGTAGAGCTATTCTCCGTCCGGAAGCTTTAGTCAAGAAAACAACTCAGAACCTACCAACGAGGTGATTCAGATTTGAGTCAAACCCGTTGTCTAGTTGAGGGAGAATCGAGAGTTGGAAGAATTCACAACTTGCACGACAGAGAGTGTAAGGGGAAGTTAGCTTCATTGCCTCACCCGTTTCTCCATTGTCCTTGGTACGGAGTCACCTCCTACATCGTTTGTCAATTGTGCGATCGCTTTCATTATGGGACAAGTGGCAATTCTAGGCGGCACCTTCGATCCCGTTCACTGGGGGCACCTGTTAATTGCACAGGCAGCGCTCAGTCAGTTAAATCTAACTCAAGTTATCTGGGTACCTGATCGCCTTTCACCTCATAAACAAGCCTGTAGCTATGAGCATCGTCGGTTAATGGTAGAGCAAGCGATCAGAGACAACCCAAACTTTATACTCTCACCTCTGGAGACAGTAGACGCTAAACCCAATTACGCGCTCAAAACTTTAACCGAGCTTCAGGATACCTATTCTAACTGTCAGTGGTACTGGATTATTGGGATTGATGCTTTTCAGACATTGCCACAGTGGTATTGCCGTGAAGCCGTTATACCTGCCTGCGACTGGTTAGTTGCACCACGCCCTATCGTTACAACAAGGGTTCACTTCACTAAAAGCGAGAGAACTCAACCTCTACCAGATAGCCAAAGTAGCTGGCTGTGCCAACAAGTCGCTCAACAACTAGCTTCTCAAGATATCTCAATTCGCTGGCAGCTTCTGCAAATGCCAGCCGTAGGCATCTCCTCAACACTAATTCGACAATACTGTCGTCAGCATCGCTCAATTCGCTACCTCGTTCCAGAATCTGTTCGAGCTTACATTACTGACCACAACCTCTACTTGGAGGGAGTGGGGAGTAGCTCACAAGTCTAGTTATTGTTACGTTTAAGCTGAGAAAAGGGACAAGGAAGAAAACGCTCATCCTCTGCCCTTGGGCTTTTTGCCCTGGAACCTTCTGCCTTTTGCTTTATAACCCCAGAGTCGTGAAAAGTTCACAGCGTTGCACTCAAGATGAGGAGCAAATCTTTTCTAGCTCCTGATCCCCTTCTCCGTATCTTTACCAATTCCAAGGTGGAATTGTACAGGCTTTGCGATATGATTGGGGTCATTAGTGGAGATATTTACTTACTGAGCTTGAATACAGAGGGCAAGACGTTGTGATTAGAGTAGCGATCAATGGGTTCGGGCGCATCGGACGCAACTTCGCACGATGCTGGTTAACCAGGGAAAATAGCCAAATAGATTTAGTAGGCATCAATGATACTTCTGACCCTAAAACGAATGCTCATTTGCTGAAGTACGACACGATGCTGGGGAAGTTGGATGCTGATATCGGCTTTGATGAAAACTCCATCATCATCAATGGCAAAACAGTTAAGTGCGTATCTGATCGCAACCCGCTGAACTTGCCCTGGGCAGATTGGGGAATTGACCTTGTCATTGAAGCTACAGGTGTATTTGTCAGCCGTGAGGGAGCCTCGAAGCACATAGCAGCGGGCGCAAAAAAGGTAATGATTACAGCTCCTGCTAAAGGGGATGATGTCAGTACCTATGTGGTAGGTGTCAATGACCATCACTACGATCACAATAAGGATGATATTGTCAGCAACGCTAGCTGTACAACTAATTGCTTATCCCCCTTTGCCAAAGTGCTACATGAACAATTCGGTATCATCAAAGGGACGATGACCACGACTCACAGCTACACAGGAGACCAACGTCTTTTGGATGCTAGCCACCGTGATGTTCGCAGGGCACGGGCAGCAGCGATGAACATTGTTCCAACCAGCACAGGTGCAGCAAAAGCTGTCGGTTTAGTCTTGCCGGAACTGAAAGGCAAACTAAATGGTATTGCCTTGCGTGTGCCAACACCAAACGTTTCTGTGGTTGACTTGGTGGTTCAAGTCGAGAAACCAACGATCGCAGAGCAGGTGAATAGCGTTCTCAGAGAAGCTGCTGAAGGACCACTCAACGGAATTTTGGCATACAGTGATGAGCCGCTTGTTTCAACAGACTACAAGGGTCACGATGCCTCTTCAATTGTGGATTCCAGCCTAACGATGGTTATGGGTGGTGACATGGTCAAAGTTGTTGCCTGGTATGACAACGAGTGGGGTTACTCTCAGCGAGTTGTGGATTTGGCAGAAATCATTGCCCAGAAGTGGGAGAGTTAGTCCTTCAATCGAACTTTAAGGAACAGACGTTCACTTGAGTCAAATATAAGTGTGAGCCTGGGAAACAAATTCCTAGGCTTAATTTTTGAGAAACTCACTAACTGAGAAGTTACGCACTTCGATACTGATTAGCTTAGTATGCCTACACTTGTTTAAAAATGCTGAAATCCTCGGCTCAGAGCCAGTAATTCATCGGCACAAGTGCCTGTGCTATCTGTTAACCAGACTTCAGTACCAGTCGTGATGTTGCCAATAATCGCGGCTCCTCCTAACTGTGCTACTAAAGCTTCAGCGGGTTCTGGAGGTAGACACAGCAGGAGTTCAAAGTCTTCACCACCGTACAAAGCCCAGTCTAAGATTGGCGCGACGGATATCAACTTACTCATGGCTGATGATAAAGGAATTGAGGTTCTTTCAAGCCTTGCCCCAACGCCACTAGCACGGCAGAGTTGTAAAATGGCATCTGCCAAACCGTCACTGCTATCCATTCCTGCTACTTGAACTGCGGAGTAGGAATCTAGACTATTCCAGAGTAGGGGCAAAACATCAAGTCTGGGTTTTGGGCGTTGGTGAGCCTGGATTAAATAGGTACGTTCGGCTTCGCTCAAGTGTTTGCCTAATTCTGGGTTGAGAAGTAGTTCCAGTCCTGCACGGGAAGCACCGTGGACACCCGTGATAACGATCGCATTTCCCACAACCGCAGTTGAACGACGGAGTATTCGGTTCGGTAAAGCTTGACCAAAGGCGGTAATCGAGAGACTAATAACAGGCGATCGCACCACATCACCACCGACAATTACTGTATTGTACTGCTGCAAACATTGGGTAATGCCTTGGTAGAGTCGCTCTACCCAGCTAACCGCAACATCACCTGTAACGCTCAATCCCACAGTAATTCCGATTGGGGCAGCTCCCATTGCCGCTAAATCAGATAAATTAGCAGCCGTTGCACGCCAACCCGCGTCTTCGGGACTGGTAGTGCGATCGCTAAAATGTACCCCATCTACTAAAACATCTGTTGTCACAACCAGTGAGCGACCTGAGCCAGGGAACGGCATCACAGCCGCATCATCACCCACAATATCCGCAGGACAAAAGCGCTGCAACCGTTCCAAAAGACCTTGTTCCCCAATGTCTCGAACTCGTAATTCCACTGGCTGCTGAAAGCTACTCATCTAGGTTCTCTTCATTTATACTCTTTGAGAAGGTTGCCCAAGCATGCAAGTGAAGCTCAACTATCAAAGCTTTTGAGCCATGAGAAATTCTGTGTTGTAAGCTGTCCAACAGAATGTAGAAGACAGTCATTTTCATCCAGAGGTGCTTAACCCCATGTCTGATGTAAAGCCGATCCATCAAAACATCTATCGGAATGTCGTCACAGGCGCAACACCTAATCCAGTGATGCCAAATCCTGATGCAATTGACGAGGAAATCATTAATAGACCTCTTGCAAAAGTCGTCGCTGGGGTACTATGGGGTCTAAACAAAGGCGATCGCTACCCTTTATTCATAACCTTTACTTATCTCCTTGGCTGCACTGAGCCGGAGTTCATGGTTGTACAGT
>JAHHIF010000033.1 GCA_019358875.1 Symplocastrum torsivum CPER-KK1 | reverse complement strand
TGTCACTGTTCGTGCTTTACTTTGGCACGAATCGACGCTACAACCAGATGGCACACCATGAGATTTTGATGGGCCCGCGCTACCGGGAGTGGATGGTGGATTTGTTCGATCGCAAGCACCTGGCATCCGACTTTTCGCTGTATCTCCATCGCCCTACTGCAACTGACCCCACCCTTGCGCCACCTGGTTGTGATAGCTGGTATGTGCTGGCTCCAGTTCCAAACCTCGATGGTGCAACAGATTGGAAAGAGATGGCGAAGCCCTACCGGGATGCGATCATTCAGTATTTAGAGCAGCACTACCTACCCGATTTGTCAAGTCATATTGTCACCGAACACTATATCGATCCATTGCATTTCCGGGATGAGTTGAATAGCTACAAGGGCACTGCCTTTTCAGTGGAGCCTACTTTGTTTCAGTCTGCTTGGTTCCGCCCTCATAACCAAAGCGAGGACATTCCTAATCTCTATTGTGTAGGAGCCGGAACTCATCCAGGAGCGGGATTACCAGGGGTGATGAGTTCAGGCAAGATTGTGGCACAGATGATTAGCAGCGCAGGATAGTTCCGTTGTTAGGAATGCGGAGCAGCTAGTTTTTTATTGACTGTCTGTTCAGTCATAAATTATCCTGGGGATGAAACAATCGATCCCATCAGCCTAGAGTGTTCAGGAAAATCAGGCTGAAACGTTCATTGTGACTGTCGTACAAACCTGAAAGGAGACAGATATGGATTTGCATTACGAAGTTCAAGGTAAGGGTGAGGCGGTTGTCCTGATTCATAGCGGTGGGGCAGATTTGCAAGATTGGGAGTTGATTGCCCCGCAACTAGCCCAGACCTATCAAGTCATCACTTTTGACGGACGCGGTGCCGGACAGTCACCCCCACTGCTCGAACCTGCCTACTATGTTGAGGATTTGCGGCAGTTGCTTGACCATCTCAAACTCGATCGCGCAATTTTAGTTGGGCATTCGATCGGCGGTCAAATTGCAGCCGATTTTGCCCTTGCTTATCCCGATCGCGTCACCAAGCTGGTGCTAGTAGCTCCGGGATTGTCGGGCTTCCAACTCTCACCTGATGTTCAACAATGGTACGCGCAAGTTCAGGCAGCGGCTCCAGATTTGGAAAAAATGGTTGACTTGATGTTGAACCATCCTGTGTACAGCGTCGTGATGTCCAGTCCGCAGCGCGATCGCATGATTGAGATGACGACACACAACACCAAGAGGTATTTTGAGTGGAAAACCTTTGAGATGCAATGGGCACAGCCACCCACCATTGATCGCTTAAGTGACCTTCAAACCAAAACGCTGTTTATCATCGGCAAACAGGATATGGCTGATAATTTGCACGTTGCTGAGTTGTTCCAACAGGTGCCCGACATTCACTTTGCTTACCTTGAAGGAGCCGATCATATGCCTACACTCACTCATGCCGATGAGGTTTCCAGTCTGATCGTTCAATTTCTCAGTGAGTAGAAGCCATGCCGCGTACCCCAGCAGAAAACGAGCGTATCCGTCAGGCAACGCGGGAACAAATCTTGAAAGCGGCGATGGATTTGTTCTTCACGAAAGGCTATCACGCCACTTCGATTGAAGATATCGCCAAACAAGCGCAGATTTCAAAGGGACTGCTTTACCACTACTTCAAGGGTAAAGAAGACGTTTTGGCAGCAATGGTCGATCTGCGGCTCAATGATCTGCTGGTTGTCATGAATGCCGCCGTTGCAAAGTCAACGCCTGTCGAGCAAATTCGCCATATTGCCGAAGGTGCGTTAGACGACGTGCGACGGCAACCGGAGGTTTTCCGATTTTATCTCAATCTGTTTACCCAACCCCGGCTCGACCCGATTGTGGCGAAATACAGCCAGAAGTTGATGGATGAGCAGGCAAAGCAGTTTGAAATCCAGACGCAGATGTTCAGCGAGTTGGGAGTTGCTAACCCACGACAGCGATCGCTCTATTTTTCCTCAACGCTTCAGGGCATCAGGCTGATGTTTTCAACCTACCCCAACACCTATCCCTTAGATGCGGTCAAGGCACAGGTGATTGCGGAGTTTTGTTAGCCAATCAGCAACTGCCCTGGTGTCGGTTACGAGTCCACCCAACACCAGAATTAGGGTACTCAACAGATTTATCTCACGTTGGATAGTGTCGCAAATGAGCAAGAGTGCCTACGATGACGAATAAATTTACCAGAGCAAACGCATGGCTCAACGACCTGGAATATTCCCCACCTTCTTCATCTCTGGCTTTGAGTGTTCGACGTTTCTCTGGAAGGACAAGCGGCGGCGGAATCTAATTGAAGAGACACAGCACGATCGCCACGCGCAGGAAGATTACAACATCTTGCGCTCGCTGGGAATTGATGTGGCACGGGAAGGGGTTCCCTGGCCAATGGTTGATCATGATGGCTGCTATGACTTCTCTCTTCTTGACCCCATGATTGAAGCAATGCAGCAGACGCAAATCATTCCCATCTGGGATCTCTTCCACTACGGATATCCAGACGATCTCGATCCATTTAGTAATGAGTTTACGGATCGCTTTGCCCGTTACTGTCGTGCAGCAGCAGAGTATGTGATTCCCCGCTTAAAAGGCCCCTATTTCTTCACGCCGATTAATGAAATTACATTTTTCTCGTTCTGCGGCGGCGAGTGGGGTTGGGTGGCTCCCTATAAAACTACTAAAGAAGACCGATTCCGCTTTCGATTGGCGTTGTGTAAGGCAGCGATCGCCGGGGTGAAAGCGATTCGGGAGGTAGAACCGCTCTCAAGGATGGTTCACATTGATCCCCTGGTTCAGGTAGTTGCACCACGCGATCGCCCGGATTTAGTCGAGGCAGCGCATCACGAAACCTATGTGGACACATTCCTGGCTTGGGACATCCTTTACGGAAAAGAACACCCGGAACTCGGCGGTTCCCCGTCCATTCTTGATATCGTTGGTGCAAATAACTATTCCTTTGGTCAGATGGAGTACCGGGAACAGGGACCTCATCAATCACTTGAACCCCACGACGATCGCATCAAGCCGCTCCATGACTTAATGTGGCGCGTCTGGGAGCGTTATCACAGACCGATGATCATTGGCGAAACTAGTGGGCTGGCAGAAGGAAGAGATGAGTGGCTAAAGGACGTAGTGGAAGAGTCTCTGGCAGCGGTTAATTCTGGCATGGATCTGCATGGCATCTGTTTATTTCCTGCTGTTGATATGCCGGATTGGCATACGGGTGAGTGGCTGCACAACGGAATTTGTGACCTGGTAGAGGAAGGGGATGACTTGAGACGTGTGCCTTACGAGCCTTATATTGCTGAACTACGACGCTGGCAGAAGGAATTCAATCGGGTCATGACACTTGATGCGGACCCGTTGAGCGATCCAGTAGAACTGCAAGATGTGATTGACGCGGCTAAACGATTGCAACCAGAACCTGATCGCAATTGGAGCTAAAGAAAAAGTCCAGGGTGAGTCTCAGTGCGCGACCCCTCTCTACTGTCAATACTACTCATTGGGTGAAAAACGAATGAAGTTATCCGATTTATCCCCAGAAGTCCTTGAAAAAGTTAAGTCAGTGCGATGGGACAGGATTATTGAAAAGCACGAAGGACCAGAAGATTGGGAGTCGGTTCTGAGATATTACGAACCAGAGTTCCTGGAATTTGAGGGACGTTGGGTGCTTCTGCCCGTCGAGCGCTCGCGCCATCTCAATATCACGATTCTGCGTTCGATTTGGAGTGCAGATGGCAATTCGCTGACAGTGTTTCTCAAGGATACCACCTATGACGACGACCCTTTTTTTTCTGGGTTTATGGCGGTCTGTGATCGACTGAAGGGAGAAGACTTCTTTCTAGCAATTTTATATCACGAATGGTTTGTTATTGAAAGAGCGGAAGTTTTTGAACCCTGACCAACATATGGCAAAACCTGATAAACAATTTGAGGCATTTAGTAACTCATCTAAAAAGAATATACTCTTTTGTATTGAAAGTGCTAAACGTCCGGAGACAAGGCTGAGGAGAATTGAGCCAACTATAAGCTCAGCCGTGCAGAACAAAAATCCCTTGGCACGAGGTTGATACACTTAAGCTCATTAATAAAAAAGCCCGGTTGCTCATTAGCAACCGGACTCAAGACTTAGGTGAATGTTACTACCGGGAAACTGAAAAACTCCAGGTTCGGTAAACTCGATAAAAATCTTGATTTCCTAAGTTTCTCTAGGAATAAAGCTCATGCTGCTGCTTCAAGGCAATTGAGCTTATTCGACAACAGCCGAACCGACTTCTATGTCCTGATCACTCCTCGATTCGGGAAGCTTTGGAATCGGACTTAAGGGCAGAACGTCCACTGTTATTGGAGTGATCGCTTCTGTTACCTCGTTACCCTCTACCTGATTGATTGGTTCATCAGAAACGATCCAACTCAAAAATCTCGCCGAACTATCCATCGGCTGAACGTGGAGATAAATAGCGACGGATTGAATTTGCGAGTGTCCTAAGGTATGCTGCACCAAATGTAGCGGCGCTCCTCGCTCCAAAGCATGACTTGCGTGGGCGTGTCTCAACCAATGGGGACTGACTGGCGCGTCAATCCCTGCCTTTAGAGCCGCCGCTCGGACAATTCGCATCACCATCGAGCGGCTTAAATGTCCTCCTTTTTTGCGCGAGGAAAACACCGGGTCATTAGCACTCGCCGTCCCTCTTAAACGTTCCACCGCCATCCATACTGGAGTCGGGAGCCAAAGGTAGCGAGTTTTCCCGCCTTTTCCCCGCACCACCAGTTGTCCCCCGCCCTCTTTGGCAACCAGATCGCGCCATTTTAAGCCGCAAATCTCGGAAACTCTCAACCCCGTTGTATAGGCTAACAGCAGCAAAACTTTGTTGCGATCGCTGGTAGCATTCTCGATTAACCGTACAACGTCCTGCTGGGTGAGTAACCGTTCAGCTAAACGATTGCAAACTTTAGGAGGCTTCAGTTTTAAAGCCACATTAACAGGGCAATAACCCGCTTCGTGGGCAAAGCGAAACAAAGACTTCAACGTATTGACAATCCGAGCCAAGGTTGCAGACGCTAAGTTCCCTCGACTGTCAACATACCTGTAGAGGTCTACTAAAGTCACTGCTTTTAAAGGCTTCTTCACCCAAGCTAGGAACTTAAGAGCTTCCTCTCTATAGACAGCACGAGTGCGATCGCTTTTGGCGTGCAACCACATCCACAATAGCTCCTGGTCTTCCACGCCTGATTCTGGCGCAGAGCGATCAGGAGCCTTTGGTTTGGCTCTCATTCCTTCCTATGCAAATAAACTGTGTATTTGGTTGCATTCACTCTACCACAGGCTTAAGTCTCAAATTGAGATTTACACAACTGAGGTAAATAGGAGTTTGGCAAGAGCCTTAGAAAGTCATATCAGAAATCAGAACAACTGGAAGACTTGGTGGCGTATCCCGAGCGCAGTTGTATACGAGGGCAAACGGATTGAGGAATCACCCGATGAGAGCATTGGCTCACCCGATTGGGTGATTACCCAAGCAAAAGACTCTTTCTTTCCTAAAAGCTTGTCGGACAAGTTGGAGTACTTAAAAGCAGCAAAGCACTGCAAGTAACGCGCACCATTGAGAGACCAGAATCTAAAACCCTTGTGTTCGGGACGGAACCCCAGCTTACGGTGGTAGACGACGCCTCTCCTCTGACCGAGGTAGCTTTTTGGAAGTGATCGCGCTTGAATATGCAAAAGCTGGACAACATACCCAAGCGCAGCAAGTAGCAAAACGGCTTGAAGATAAGGCAACTCGTACTCGGTTAAATCAACGGTTAGCCTGCTATCAATGTCGATAATCAGTAGGGTTATTCCTTAGCAAAAATAATCCCCGCTTGCGTCGTTGCTTTGCGCTTGCGGGGGGTGATCATCAGTCATTCTGGATACGCTTAATTCCTGAGCCTACGAATTTCCCGTTTTGGCAAAGTCTCCCCAATTCTCAAACTTCATTGTTTCTGACGCTCGTTCACGCCAATATAAAAATAAAGGCAAGGCACAGGATAAACCAATCCCAAAAGTAGCGACAACATAAACAAACAACCAGCGACGAGACAAACCTGATCGCTTCAGCTCAATAAATGAGAAACAGAAGAAGACATCTGCACAAATGAGCAAATCTATTGCCACAGCAGAAGCGACGTGATTAGCGAATGCATTCTGGAAAAACAAATTGAGAGAAAGACCATTCTGGAAAAAGAAAGTCAGCAGAACGCTCCAAGGCGCGATCGCACCAATAATCGCTAGCAGCAGATAAAGCGATTGGGTTGACAGAAATTTTTTGGATGTAGGGATTTGCCGCTGTAGATAAGTTGCATTGGACATCGGTTCACTTTCCTTTTGTTATCAACACTTCAACAGGGACTTGGTTTGGCGAAGCGTAAAAAGTTCGCTATCAATCCCGTTGCTTTGATTGTGACCCCAAGAGATAATAGAGGCAATTACCTGTGAGGTAATAGGATAGTAAGATGGCGATCCCTTTAACCTCAACGCAATCGACTCCCAACCGAGACGCATCCTTTGGGAATCTGCTCAAACACTGGCGCAATCAACGGGGTTTGAGTCAACTCGATTTGGCTTTGGCTGGCAATGTCTCTCAGCGCCACATCAGCTTCTTAGAATCAGGCAGAGCCAATCCCAGTCGGGATATGGTGCTGCAACTGGCGGCTGTGCTCGATGTTCCTCTGCGCGATCAAAACATCATGCTCACAGCGGCGGGCTTTGCGCCGATTTATTCCCAAAGCGATTTATCAGCGCCTGAAGTAGAACCCATCCGCAAAGCCATAGAGTTTATCTTGCGCCAGCAAGAACCCTATCCGGCATTGGTGATGGATCGCTACTGGAATTTGCTCCAGAGCAATACGTCAGCGCAACGCTTAACCAACTGGTTAATTCATCCAGACGAGTTGCAACGCCGCTTCTGCATCGACGGCAAAATCAATCTGATGCGACTGATGTTCCATCCTCAAGGATTCAAGCCGTTTGTGGGGAATTGGGAAGAAATCGCCAGCCATCTGATTCAACGGGTGTATCGAGAAGCGTTCGTCGATGGACATAGCGATGAATCTATGGCTCTTTTCCAAGAACTACAAGCTTATCCAGATGTCCCCCACTTGTGGCAGCAATCCCTACCCCGCACCTGGCAACTACCCTTGTTGACGGTACAGTTTGTCAAAGACGGACTGAGCCTTAGCTTATTTTCGGCGATCGCTACGTTAGGCACCCCTCACGACATCACGTTGCAGGAGTTGCGGATTGAAAGTCTGTTTCCGGCAGATGAGGTGACGCAAGCCAATCTGAAAAAGCTAGAAGTGGTGGTTAACTGGTAGGGGATGGCAGTATTGAATACCTGTGGAAACCAAGAGGAGAAATCAAGCGTATGGAGAGTTATCTACAAGCTAGTGAAATTATTGACTGGCAACATCCTACGATTCTAGAACTTGCCAAGAAAATTGCAACGGAACACCAAACAGTAGAGGCGATAGCCAAAGCTTCTTTTGAATGGGTTCGTGATGAAATCTCTCACAGCTACGATTATCAGATGAATCCTGTTACCTGTCGAGCGTCAGATGTACTCGAATATAAAACAGGTTATTGCTATGCTAAGAGTCATTTGCTAACGACGTTACTACGGGCAAACGCAATTCCGGCAGGCTTCTGCTATCAGCGATTGAGTGTTAATGATGATGGCGAACCTTACAGCTTACACGGATTCAATGCAGTTTATTTACCAAAAATTGGTTGGTATCGAGTTGATGCCCGAGGAAATCGCGGGGGTGTCAATGCTCAATTTACACCTCCACAAGAGCAATTAGCCTTTAGAATTCAATTTCCGCAAGAAGCCGATTTTCAGAATATTTTATCTGAACCACTTTCAGTAATTGTACAGGCTTTACAAGCACATAGCACCTGGAATGATTTGCTTAGTAACCTTCCTGATGTCCCTTTGAATTCGCTAGAGAAATACAATCTTATTGTGAAAGCTAATCCCACCAAAAATAAGGTTGTGGTGTGATGCCAGATTCCTTTTTCGGTGACTAATCTCTAAAACCTACTTGCTGTGGCAAGTTGTAACATCTTTCTGGAGTGATGAGTGTACCCCATGTCACAAGTCAAACCAAGAGCGATCGCTCCCTCCTTTCACTTACCTGTATGAAGAGTTGCGAGGGGTTGGTGAGAGTGTATTCGCTGTCCTGAACAAGAGTGCCAATCTCTCCAACTGTCCTACCAAGGCTCAAGCCATCACCACTCTAAACCCAGGTTTTTAATCACAACTGGGTAGACTTTCAAGGAAACTGGTCACAATAAGCCCCATTGCAACACAGATTTCGGCAAAACTCAGGTTAATCGAAGCACTGTTGCGAAAGGACTTATGAACAACACAAGTGAAATTGCGAAAACCGAAAGCTCTCGCTCACTCTTGGCGGCAGTAATTCAATTTGTTCCTGCCGCACTCGTCATCCTCCGTTTTTTCATAGGACCGTTACTACTACTCAATGCGATCGATGGCAAGACAGATGCCTGGTTCATTGTTGGGTTTGTGGCAGCGTTTCTCTCAGATATCTTTGATGGTGTCATTGCACGCCGTCTGGGTGTTAGTACAGCTTCCCTGAGAAGGGCTGATAGTTGGGCTGATGTCTGCCTGTATATTTGCGTTGGAATTAGTGCCTTTTTGGTGCATTCTGATGTAGTTATCGCCTTCTCTCATGGATTGAGTGCGGTAGTGGGCATTCAATTGATTTGGTGGGTCGTCAATTTAGCCAAATACGGTCAACCCGCCAGCTATCACACATATTCAGCCAAAGCTTGGGGAGTCAGTCTGTTTGTTGCCACGATCGCTCTGTTCGGCTTTGGTTATGGAGGATTGACGCTGAGTCTTGCGATCACAGTCGGCATTATTCACACCCTAGAAGAAATTGCCATGACGTTAATCCTTCCTCAGTGGACTCATGATGTATTGAGTATTGTACATGCACTCAGGTTGCGCCAATCTTACTAAAGAGAAGGGGGTGCTGTGAAAGCATCCGCGACCAAGAGCGTACCTTGTACTATAGTATCCGTGGTAAAAACATCCAGCCCATGATACTAGAGGTTGCAATCCTTGATGTTAAGCCCAGTATGGTTAATGAGTTTGAAACGGCTTTTAAAACAGCTTCAACCATCATTGCCTCCATGCCAGGGTATATTTCTCATGAACTCCAACGTTGCTTAGAAACCACAAACCGCTATATTCTACTTGTGCGCTGGCATTCGTTAGAAGATCACACCATTGGGTTTCGACAATCGCCAGAGTACCAAGAGTGGCGTTCCTTGTTGCATCACTTTTATGACCCATTCCCAACAGTGGAACACTATGAGGTCGTTGCTTTTCGCTAACCATCTACCCGACGAATTGGAATTTGGATTTCACTGCGCTTGGCAGGTTCGGGGACATAGGGAGCATCGTAGAAGAAGCGGCGAGGTGAACCGACGACAGTCCACTCCGGGTGCTGCGCTAACCACTCTCGTAACCGCTCTATGTTCTTTTGGTAGCTGGAGTAATCGTAGCTGCCTTTTAGCCCAAGGCTGATGACTGTCATGGATGCGATATCTTCTACCTGAATGTTTTGTGCAATCTCAGAAGGGTAGATGTCAGTGCTGCGGTAGAGGAATGAAACAAGCGCTTCACCTCGTTCATTGGGTGCGCCTATCTCACTGGCTTCCAGAGTGCTAACTGGATAACGGGTTTCCACTGGAGCCGTCATGGAGATATTGTTAGAGCTGATGTGGCGATAGAGAGGGTCAAACGCTCTATTGGCTGCCATTGAGAGTTCTCCTGAATAGCGAACTGTGGCAGAACGGTATGCCGGATATTGTTTGACTTCAATTTGCCCTTCTGGTGTTGGAGGGGGAAATCCTTCTGGTAAGGGAGCAGCAGTAGCACTGTAGGCGAAGAAAGCGATCGCCACCACTGCCAGGATTCCTACGGGTAATAGTATGTTCTCTAGCTTCACTGGGAACCTCAGAAATTCATCCTATTCTAAGTCTGGCAGTTTTTCACCGGGACAGGCGCACCTTCCTTGCACAGCGCAATCATGCGATCGCAATTCTCTCTCGACACAGCACTTCTTCGCTCACTCAAATTTTGGTGGATGTTCCCCTACCTTCACCCACATCCGACGCACCCGAATCAACTGGGGACGATTCATCTTCAATGCAGCAATTGTTGCTCGACCAATAGGTGTCAACCCTACTAACTCTGTCCCATCCTCACTCCACGTAAAATGCTCCTCCCACACTTGATGATAGGGATGAAACAAAGGAACCGTCTGCTGGGTAGTGGGGTCTAATGCTGTTTGGAGAGTGGCTTTGTAGCGATTACAGGTAGGACAGGAGAGGCAGAGATTCTGGAAAATTGTCTCTCCACCAGCCGAGCGGGGGACAATGTGTTCAAATTCAAAAATTGCAACCGTCAGAGCTTCAGCCGTGCGGCAGTAGGCGCAGCAATTCCTAAAATGGGAGCGAACTTGTCACTGCAACTCAACAGGAATATAAGCGCTCACGCTACCGTTGCCAATGTTTCTAGGCAGTGTAGAGTGTATCTGGCTCTGGTTTTGAGAATTGTTAGTTGATCGACTTGTGCTAAGAGACGGTCTAGATTTGCAACTTCATCGGCAGAGAGTTGAGATTCTGCATTCTGAACTAGCAAATCGTTCAATTGATTTTGTGCGGCGGGAGCTAGCTTACTATCGGCTAACGCTTGCAGCTCATCTTGGCTTAAGCCAATTAAGCACTCGTCATCTAGAGCTAATGGGTTCGCTAGTCGATTATACGCTTCCAAATCTAACAAGACGCCAACTCGCTCCCCCTGCTCGTTGGTAATGTAACGCACTTGCTCAGACATGGGTTTTCTCTAGAAGGTCTTCGGATTTATCGTAGCTTATGGGAGTGAGAGCGATCGCTTTTGGTACTGCTTCAGCTTTGCGGGAGTGGGCTTGGAGGAGGATGGTGCGATCGCTACCACTGCCAGGATTCCTAGGGGTAAAAGTATGTTCTCTAGCTTCACAGGGAACCTCAGAAACTCATCCTATTCTAAGTCTGGCAGTTTTTCACGGGGGCAGGCGTACCTTCCTTGAGAAGAAACCCTTTATAGGTGAGGATTTATTGGGAAGAGGATGGAGCGATCACACCTCTGAGGCAAAGCACGATCACTCTCAAATAAACTTCTATTGAGGGACTTGCCAAATCTTGATGGTTTTATCCTTCCTTACTTCCAGTAGCCAAGGTCTGTCCGTCTGGGCTAAAAGCAACGGAAAAAACTGCATCTGAATGCCCTATGAGTGTGCGAAGTTCCTGCCCAGTGTGAACATCCCAAAGCTTGATAGTTGTATCCCATAAACCACTACCTTTACATGGGTTGTTCAGGCAGCGAAAGGGGTTCTTCAGGCAGTGGGATAAACTCCGTTTCGTGTGGAACCCGCTCAAACCGTCCGTTCTTCCAGTCCGCCTTCGCTTGCTCAATGCGCTCAAGGCGGCTAGAGACAAAATTCCACCACTTGTGCCGCTCACCGACAGGTTCACCACCTACCACAATGCAACGAGCGTCGGCTTTCGCACTAATGCTCACAGTCCGATTGGGGTTCAGTACGAGCATTCGTTGTGGCTCCAGCGGTTCGCCATTTAGGCTCAGACCGTCTGTAACACTGTAGACGGCTTGTTCACTATAGTCCGGAGGCAGCGTGAACTGAGTTCCAGTTGGCAGTTGTACATCGAGGTAAATCATCGGCGAGAACGTTTGGACGGGGGAGGTGCGACCATACGCCTGCCCTGCAATCAGTGTGATTTCGACACCCCCATCTTGCCAAGTGGGGATATCAGTAGCTGAGTAGTGACGAAACCAAGGTTCGGTCTCCTCATGTTCCTCTGGAAGTGCGAGCCACGTCTGAATGCCATGTAGCCGTCTTTCGCGACTCCTCTCGGCATTGGGCGATCGCTCCGAATGGACAATGCCACGACCTGCCGTCATCCAGTTAACTGCTCCAGGATGAATTTCTTGAACAACATTGAGACTATCGCTATGGAGCAGCACCCCTTCAAATAAGTAAGTCACCGTCGCTAAATTGATATGCGGATGCGGTCGCACATCCATCCCTTGACCCGCTGCCAAGGTAGCAGGGCCGAGATGGTCGAAAAAGATGAACGGTCCGACCATCTGCCGAGTGGGGTGAGGCAAGACGCGCCTTGCCTCAAATCCACCCAAATCTTTAACTTCGGGTTCAAGAACATCACCGATGCTGTTGGGCATAGCAAAAATTACTCCGTAATTCTTACCGAAGGCAGAGTAGTTTCCCCATCTTAGAGCTATATCAGGTTCTTCCTTCTTACTAGAGATAGAGATTGCCGATCATAATGCCAGCGAGCGCGTGATGGGTTTGCGTTTGCGTTTGCGTAGCAAAGCGATAGCGAGGCACGAGCGTCAGCGCTGCTGCTCTCTTTGGAGCGGCTTTCTTAAGAGCTAACGCATCACGCGAGATTGCCGAAACTGATGACAACATCCAGGAAAATTTTCCTGGATGTCCCGACTTTTAAGGAAAAAACTCTATGTGAGCTGCCCCAAACATTCGCGTAACGCTTGTTACAGCTTTTTCATGTAGACGTATGTTTAAATCTTCACCATCCACAACTCATCGGCAGCACTGCCTCCTTTGCATACAACCCCTTCATCTACACCATACTTTCCTTCACGAACATCACTATGCAGAGCTTTGACTCTGGGATTGGGATCGAGACAACCAATGAGTTTGGAGCGTCTTCAAGTCTAGAGCAAAGTCACTGATATTGTATCCTTTAACTGAATGCGATCGCCCGATCTTGTAGGTCGGGTTAAAGGATGAAACCCGACACTCATCACTGCTTCTCCACCTCAATCCTGGTGCGACCGCCCAATCGAGTCATGTTTGGTTTCACGTTATCTACTGATTCACAAGCAAGGACTTGACAGTACTCAACCCAACAAATCAGCGAGGAGCGATCTCACTCGTTCCAATATTCCGCCCTAGTATGCTCCAATATGGCTCTGCTTCCAGCAATAAAGCCGCATTGGAGCAGTAGGTTGCGACATTAGGATAAGGCTGGATAAGTCCGATATAGGGGGTGGTATCCAGCAAAAGTAACGGATAACACCTAAAATTTCCGGATTAACTATCAAAAGTGATGGATAACACTTAATATCCCGAACTTAACCTACAAAATTTCTGTTTAATTCCTTAAAACTAGGGTATTATCCAGCAGATCTGACGGATAATCCTGGAAGGTAAAGGTGTTATCCAGCACATCTGACGTTGAATACGTAGTTAGCCAGCATTGGTGGGTCAGTTAGATTATCAGAGCTTTCCTATACTGCCTAGTCAAGTGAGCTCATGTATTTTAGTAACTAAAGTAATTCTGAAAAGCCAAGGATAAGACAGATGCCATTTCAGAACAATTACGTAAATCTGGTTGCAGAAAAACCTCAAGCCCATACTCGCTTAATCCGAGACTATGACGGCGACAATAAAGATTTTGACTTCATTATCATTGGTTCTGGGATAGGCGGCGGCATCCTGGCGGACGACTTGGCGGATCGGCTGGGGCAAAGTCATCGCATTTTGGTCTTGGACGCTGGTTCCTTCATTTATCCGACCCATGTCTATAACATCAGTCGCATACCCAACGGTTCGGTGGCCACGCACTTTGAAGTAGGCAACTTTAATCAGTTACCTAGCGATTCTCATTACATTGGTGCTAAGCCCCAATTATGTTTTGGTGGGCGTTCTATTTTTTGGTCTGGACTGATTCCGGAACCTCAGAGTTGGGAGATGGAGTTCTTTCCAGAAAACGTGCGTCAGGATTTGGTTTCAAAGTACTTCGACTTGGCCACTGACCGGATGAATACATCGTTCTCACTGGGCGATAAGGCGAAAGACCTAGTGAAGTATTTCAGAACAGCGATCTGAATGATGATTTTGAGATAAAGCAGACGCCTCGTGCCTTGCATCAACCATATCTTAATCCCGACGGCACACCTCAGGATAAATTCTTTGTAGAATCAACAGGTGTGTTTAACACGGCTGAACTGCTTATCAACCAGGTTGGCCTAACACCTGGTGCTGATCAAAACAGTAAAGGACTCTTCATCAAGCTCAACAGCTTTGTAGAATCCATCCAAAGCGTGCCGTTTGACTGGTATGAAGTCAAAACTACTAACACTATTACAGGAGAGCAGGTCAGCTACTACTCCCCTAAAGTTGTCATTGCTGCAGGTTCTACAGAAAGTCCCAAGCTGATCAATCGCTCCGCTGTCTATCAAAGCCTGCCTGATCATATTCAGCAACTGGTAGGTTTTGGCTTAACAGACCATCCTGTTACCGGGGAGTCTCAGGCTTATGTCTCGTCTGTGGGAAGAAACAGTTCACGGATTGACCTCAGTCGCAGTGATCATGCAAAGCTCATCTTCTACTCACGTGGCAATCGTGATGTTAATGGTCATGTCATCTATCCTTTCAATATCGAAATGAATGTCAATCACGAATACTGGCACTTGAGAAACAACGATCTGTCTGCCGAACCAATCGTTGATGATACCAGTAAAAACCGTGTAGATATCAAGTTCAGCTTTGGGAATTGCCTTGATGATGAGAATGGAATTTTCTCCCACGCCAACGATAACTACACTCCTGACATCAGCTTCAAACGCTTTTCAAATCTGAATGATTTACTGCAGTCTCGCTTCCCGGCTCTCGCAGGCTGGAGTAAAGGACAACAAGAGTTTTTCGATTTACTCAACCAAACAAGAAACCGTGTTTTCGCAGAATTCAACGATGTGGACTTTGTTACCGGTGAGTATGGCGAGGGTACTGGCAAGCAATGGCCTTTTGGTTGGGGTACTGTTCATCACTCCTGTGGCACCTTGCGGATGGCGTGGAAAGCTAACCGCAACGCTAGCTTCAATAATGAGTCGGTTGTAGATGAAGACCTCAAAGTTCGAGGCACCACTGGACTATATATTTGTGATATGTCTGTCATGCCCATCAGCACGGCAGCCAATCCCGTTCTTGCCCTTGCAGGGCTGGCTTTGAGACTTTCAAATCATTTAGGCTAATGAAATTAACAATGCTTAACACAATAGACAAACACTTTTGTAAAGTGCGATATTGCATTAAAGGCTTTGTGATTACATTGTGAAATGAGGGGTATCATCCGCTCGTTTTCTCCACTGGCTTCGAGCCATTGTGCGATCGCCTCTCAGCACCAATATTCATAGCTCCTGATTTTTGAGTCAATAGGTTTGGAAGTGGGGTTAGGTGCGATCGCGGCTGTAAATACCCCTCAACCGAGCGAGTGCGCGATCGCGACTAAGCCGAACACAACTGTTTGTAAGCTTTAAAATAGCCTTGCATGAGAGCCGAAGGAACATTTGAGTTGGCAAGACGCTGCTTTACAAAAACTCAAAAACTCTTGATTTTGCGGAGAGCGAATTACAAATGTCAGTACTGTGGCACAACTTTGAGCGAGGAGAATTTTGAAGCCGACCACAAACTCCCCTTTGCTCAAGGAGGAGCCACCGAAGTGTGGAATGCGCTAGCCTTATGTACAGATTGCAACAGACGCAAATCCGACAAACTTGAAGGAGAGTAGAGAACAATCCGGCGCCTGAAAGAGTCTCCACTGCCCAAGAGAAATTGAAACGAACGTCTATCCCCACTCCCTGATGCAAGTGATGAGGTCAGATGACAATTACTTCCTAAAGTATCACTCGCTTGTCCTGCACCGGATACTTCAAGGACAGACAGAACTTTATCCCCATCAGCAACAAGCACTACTCGCCATCTACCAGAAAGCTTGTCGAGGAGAGATGGATGGACATCAGCGAGAGGCGGCGTTAATTCTCGCAGGCGTTGGTACAGGTAAAACCCTGATGCAAGCGATTACTCCCTTTATCCTTGCACCCTGGATGCTGGGAAAAACAGCCTTGTTCTTGTCGGATAATTGCACACTCCGCAGCCGATTTTTGAGGGACTTCCCGACTGACCACAAGCATCGTCCACTCTACGACCAATGGCCGCTTTATCAGCTCAAGATTCTGCCCCCAGGAGTGCCACCCCCCAAGATTGTTGAGTTAGATGCCAGCGATTTCAACAGCTATGCCTATTGTCTAGACACAGCCGATATGCTGGTTGGCAATCGACAGTTTTTGGTGAATTTAGTAAGCCGAGGAGATATAGAACCCAATTCAGTGGGTGTCCTCATCACCGATGAAGCGCATTTCTCGGCGGCAAATAGTTATCGAACGATTTGCAATTACTTCGACCTTGCGTTACTAACCTATTTTACCGGGTCAAAGTTCCGCTCCGATGCTCAACCACTGCCTCACGTTCGGTATACCCAAGTAGAAGAGTCGGATGCCTTGGGACGCAGCGTGCTGAAATATGCACCCGTTGCTGATTATGAGTTTACCCTTCAGGAAGCCTGGTCGCTTGAGCCACCTCCGATTAAAAAGCTCATGTACAAAGAAGCCACCTCTACGGCGTTCTTAGTTGAGGAGGATGGCTCAGAAACTGAATATAGCTTTGAGGAATTTCTCAACAAAGCCGAGACAGATAAGCAGTGGTTCCGTCAGATTCTGTTTGCCGATTCCTTCTCAATACCCGTCTTAGAGATGGCAGTGGATATCTTATTGAGAAAGCGCGAACGCACAGGACAACCCCAGGCGATGCTCGTCCGGGCGCTCAACATTCCTCATACCCATCGAGTCGCCAAGTTATTAGAAGAGAATTTCCCCGTCTTGGAGGGAAGAGTCGGTGTTATCCATTCTGAGCATGACTCTTACGACCTAGCCGGTCGTCCCAGCTCAATTTTGTCGCGCTTTTACAACGGTGACTACTGGGTGATTGTGCATTGCGGATTAGTCGGTGTCGGATTTGACCATAAGTGGATTTCCGTCTCCTGCTGCTTGTGTATTCTCAAAAGTATGTCTCCTGCCGAACAGGAATGGGGAAGAGCCTTGCGGCGAGTGCCAGGGGAAGCACCGGGTAACTTTCCCCAATTAACTCATCCCAATTGGGGCGTTGTCGTCACTCATGCGGCGTTAGGACTCAGGGAGTTATTTGGGAAGTTTCAGCAGGGTGTGACATCGGATGTAATTCGAGAAGACGTTGTGCGGGAACGGGTACGTCCGTTGCTGACAACAGAGTACGAAGCTGGGGAAACGATTCTCAATTTAAGTGATACTTCAACGGTGAAACCCGGAGATGTCTTGCAACTGCGAGTGCCAGTGGTGGCGAAGGAGGAAGTTTTGCCCAAGTTTTCGTTAGTGGAAGAACTGCGTTCGACGGGGAACTTGTCTGATGGGAATGGGTTGAGTCCACGGGTGTCGGAGTCGGGTGGTTCTTACGGTGTGGATGAAGACATGACCTCCAAAAACTTCGGGGGAACACAACGGGAGGAGCAAGACTCGCCTCCGCTTGCCGGAGATGTTACGCAGGAGAAGTCCACTCCCTTACCTTGGCAGCAAGAAGTCGATGCGATTAGTGAAAAGTTGAGCCAAATTAGAAGCGTCAGAACCTACTCTATTCAAGTGGAAGCAGTTCTTGATGACCGAAGTGTGCAGATTACACCCGCGTGGAATGATTTTCCCAAGGGTGTAGGGGTGGATGTCAGTAAATCTAGGGAAGTTAGGGAGTTAAGTCCTGCGAATTTTCTCTCCCACATTGGGTTGGACTGGCAGATTTTGGTGGGTGAGTCACTGATTTCTTACCGAGACTATTCTCGGCGAGTGGTACTGCAAAAACGTGGCTTCGATTTGGACGACGAGGGTGAGATTGTTGTTGGGGGTGTCCGGCTGAAGGATACGATGCCTGCTCAAGCTTATGAGTTGTTTCTCAAGGGGTTAGAGGCGGAGTTGGCAACGGAAGTGGTGGAGGTGCCGCACCCGGAGGCAGTTGCGCGTCCTGACAAAGCGAAGCTGGAAACTCAAGCTCGTTATGGAGCGCAGGTGCGGAGTCTAATTAATAATTTGTTTAATGCCAAGCATCTAATTCCAGATGGAACCAATGGTTGCTCGTTGGTTGAACGTCCAACCCAGTTGCTAATTGATGCGATCGCACGAGTCGAAGCCAAGGGTCACGAACCGGATTTCCGCAGCAATTCCGCGTTGGTTCATGCGGCCGTTTTTGGGTTTATTAAGGAGAAAACTGGGAGAAGTTGGTCAGAGCATAATACGGAGCAGCAGTATCTTGAAGCCATCAGGCTGGCACGTCAGTTTATGCTGCGACTTGCAGAACAGTTGCAATGGCGGCGCTAGATCTGACCTTCCGTTAATATTAACGGAAGGTCGGAATTTTGAGAGTTGGATGCGATCGCCTAAAGTGACACAAGAGAAATAGTATTTTCTACTGCCATCAATTAATTTGCTGCACTAACTGTTGTAAGGCACCGTCAATATTCGCGCTTACGGGTAACTTCAAACGAAATACATCCTCCAGTGCAGTACGTAACTCTGTCACAGTAATCAGTACACTCTGTTCTGTTCGACCGCCCAAGTGATGCGTTGTCAACTGGTTATTTCGCAAGGCGTATCGACAATCTGTATCAGGTCTAGCCACAATCAGTGTAGTGACAAACAGTGAGCTGGGATGGGTGGAAACATACCAATTGCTCACCTCGTAATCGGGTAACTGTTGTTCTTGAAGCTCAAAGCGGTAAAGGGATTTCCACTCCTGACCGAGATATGCCTGCATGATGTAGGTGTGGTCAGTCGTGAGCAATCGAAATGGTTCATGGGGTGTACTCTGCTCGATGTCCGGTGTAAGAGACAGCGGTGCCGTTAGTGTTAATCCTCCGAACCCAACATCTGCAATGTATTTCTGTGCGTCAATATCCACCTGAAGCAACATATGAGTGCGAGGAGTGATTGTCCCTTCAGGAAGGTTCCACAACACACGCGCTGCCAGATTCGTGACCTGAAAGCCAAGGGCGATCAAGACTGACCGGAACAAGCGATTCTGCTCAAAACAATAGCCACCACGCCTCTGGTAGATCAACTTTTGCTGTAGGGATGTGACATCAAGGAGAACAGGTTGTTTGAGAAATGAATTGAGGTTCTCAAATGCTATGGCTTCTGCGTGGTGCTGGTGAATTGCCTGTAAAGTCTCAAGGGTTGGGGAGCGCTTGCCACTGTAGCCAATGCGTTGAAAATAGGCATCAAGGTCTATCACATCTGATGTTTGTTTTTGCATAACGACATATCAAATCGGTCGGTTGTGAGTTCCTTCACCGGGAGTAATAAACAACAAGGTCAGCTTTGTCTTGCCATCATGCTCTGCAAAGGTCACTGTTACGAGTGTTTCGTGTTTTGGTTTGCCGTCCTCGTCCTCCCAGGCATGGGTGAAGACGAGGCGTTCCAGCCCGACAATCTCGCGATAAACGCCCTGTAACCAATAGTCTTTGCCTTCGGGCGATCGCAAACAGGTGCGGTAGGCACCACCCGGTCGGAAGTCCGCCGAGCTAAACAGGATTGTGAAGTCGCGTGGACCACACCAACGCATCAGGTGTTCGCGCTCTGTCCAGACTTAAAACACAATACTACGTGTGCATCAAAGATGCGGGTGATGGTGAGTAAGCGTTCGGACGTTGCCGCTGCCTCACTGTTTTGGGTGACCATATTTCATCTCCATTTCAAGAGTGCAACTCGTGCAGATATCCATGCAAGTAATTGAATTACTGTTAAGAGTAGCGGCGATACATTTTAGCAAACAGGCTAATGTCCCGCACTCGGTTAGTTCATTTTGATGCCATGGATTCGAGGAGTTCTTCGAGGCGGTTCAGCGTCTGGCGCATCCCCATCTCCATACCTGAGTGAAGATGTCCATCCCGCTGCTCAACCGACGGGTACTGGATATGGATGTGCAGTGTTGTTTTCCCGTCTTGTTCGGTTAGGGTTAGCGTATTCAGGTGGTCGCTGTCAGGAATCGGTTCGTAACGTTCGGTGGAAACCAATCGTTCCGGTGGCACAATCTCGCGGTACTCTCCTGAGAACCCGTGGTCAGTGCCGTTGCTGGAGTCATGCAAGACATAGCGCCAAGTGCCGCCCACGCGCAGGTCGATTCCGCAAACGGTCACGGTCATGCTTGTGCAACCGCCAAACCAGCGCTTTACATATTCGGGCTTAGTCCATGCCTCGAAGACAAGCCTGCGTGGGGCATTGAAGACCCGTGTCACGACAATTTCTTGATCGGACGGCAACGTCAACGTTAGACGATTCCTCTGATCGGCGACCATCTTCGCCAAGAACTCATCAAGACAGTCGAAGCTGGAATTCCATCCTCCAATAACGCCCATCTCCTCGTGTTTGCGGCGATCTTC
This sequence comes from Symplocastrum torsivum CPER-KK1, assembly GCA_019358875.1. Lineage (GTDB taxonomy): Bacteria > Cyanobacteriota > Cyanobacteriia > Cyanobacteriales > Coleofasciculaceae > Symplocastrum > Symplocastrum torsivum. The sequence goes on along the minus strand of JAHHIF010000033.1, from coordinate 49,634 downwards.
GGCAGTGGAGTGCATAATTCGTAGGGTGAGGCGAGTCTTATTGTCTAAGTCCTCAAAGATGGCTGTCGTTACGATAGTGCCGCTGGGTAGGTCTACCTTCACCACCTGTTCAAAGCCTTCATCAAATTGATCGGTGGCGACGATCCGTTCGGGCGGTACGACTTCCTTGAAAACACCGTTCCCCGGATACTCGGTGCCATCGGGACTACACATCACATAGCGCCAAGTGCCGCCGGGTCTGAAATCCATCTGTTCGACACGGGTTGTGAAGCCTTTCGGACCCCACCACTGCTCAATATGTTTTGGCTCTGTCCACGCCTTGAACACTAGTTCGCGTGGTGCATTGAAGACGCGAGTGATGACAATTTCGCGATCACATTGAGCCTCAGTGGAATCATTCTTGTTGCCCATTTTCTTTCTCCTGGGTTTGTAACTCGTGCAGGTAATCATCCAGCCGATCAAAGCTTGACTCCCAGAATTGGCGATATTGTTCGAGCCAGTCCTCTACGTCTTTGAGTGCCTCGGCGTTGAGCTGGCACGGTCGCCACTGAGCCTCTCGCCCCCGCGTGATTAGTCCGGCACGCTCCAGCACTTTGAGATGCTTGGAAATGGCAGGAAGGCTCATCTCAAAGGGTTCGGCTAACTCCGTAACCGATGCCTCACCCTTGGCGAGGTGAGCTAGAATCGCCCGTCTCGTGGGATCGGCAAGAGCAGCAAAGGTGGCACTCAAGCGATCGCTAGACATCTGTATTTAACCGCGCAGTTAATTAACTACTAAGTTAAATGTACTAACCAAGAATGTCAAGCCCTTATTTCATAAATTGCTTGGACTAGTACACTGTAGTGGGGTAGGCTCTGACAGTTGCTGTCATGTTCAGATAGAAGCAGGACAGCATTTGCAGGATGCCCAACGGAGTGGTGCGTTTACTTATCAGCAACGCACTTTACAAGCTCAGTGATCGCACTAATCCGGAGGATAAAAAAGCCACAACATATATAGTTGCCTCGACCAAACAGCAGCACTTCCTGACCTAATTCGGTTTAACTAGAGTTTCTTGAAGTATCTGGCGATCAGTAACAACCTGAAGCCCAGCCTTTCATAGGTGCGACGTGCTGGGGTATGACCGGGATCGCCTCCGGTTTCGACCATAGCAACAGACATCCCAGCATTTTTCATCCAAGCAAGAGCGAATTCTATCAGAGCGCTGCCAATGCCGTGACCTTGAAAGTCTGGATCGACAGCGACCATGTAGATTTCACCCATGCTGGACTCGGAGTCTAGTTTCACGGCTACAAAGCCCACGGTTGAACCAGTGGCGATTGCAACCCATACATTTGTGTCTTCAGCAGCACAGACATCTTCGACAGCTTTTTGCTGGCTCACACGCCAATTATCGGGATAGAATGCTCGGTACACGTCAGCGTCCAGCACGTTCTGAATCGATTCAAAGACCGGAGTCCAGGCTCGAAGCGAAAGACGAATGACTGCATCAAGTTGCTGAGCGTCGTAAGGTTCAATTTGCACTTCCATATAAAACTCCAGTTAACGCCGAAGGTTCCCAAGCAATGAAGCCAGCTAACGTTCCTGTTGAGCGGCTGCAAGTAACCTTTGCAACTCCACCAAGATCTCTGGCTAGTCCACTCCAACTGGGTTGTTAGTCCCGCCCGTCACCCATTGCCCAGACCATTGTCTAGTCTGCGTTCAACACTCTGCGGAACACGACCTTATCATCACCCGCCGCGTAGAAGTCGCGAATGCGTGCCTCCTCCTCGTAACCGCACTTCGCGTAGAACGCCCGCGTGCGCTCGAAGTCCGGTAGCCCTGACGTTTCCACCAGCAGCATACGCCCACCGCACGCCGTCAACGTTTTTTCAACGTAGCGTAGCAGTGTTGCACCGCGTCCTTGTCCCTGGCGGTCAGGTTGGATGGCGATCAATTGCAGATTCCACGTCCGATTGGTCATCCGTTCCGGCTCACAGTAGGCGACCCCAACCGGCCCATTGTCGTCGTCGGTGAGCCAGAAACGATCGCTGTTGCTATCACAACTGAAGTAATTGGACAGCATTTCACTCAACTCTTCAAGCTCGTTCGGCTGGAAGCCGATCTCGTCAGCTATGGCGATTAGCGCGGTGGTGTCATCGGGTGTGCTCGGTCGAATCATAGTGAACTCCAGTGTATTGAGATCAGTAGGTTGTCATGCATTGCATTGACAGGCTTAAAGGTTAACCACCGTGGAGCTTCAATCAAGGGTTTAGGCTCTTCCCAAATAAAAAACACTTTTAGATAGAGCTGCTGAATCATAGGCAATAGCAACAATCTGTGAACCACATCAATCGTAATACAATATACTACAAAATGCAGTTGGCTTGGCTCTGAATGCTCACAGATAACTTTTAGGCTGCTGCCCTCACTGACCAACTAGCGGCATAACTTGTTTTTAGACCGATGGTTTTTGCATGATCTTCTGCTTGAGACTAGGAAACACGATTTTACAAAACAAGGGAAAACGCGATCGCTCCTCGTAAAAACCGAGTGGCAATCGCATTGCAACCGCCTCGACAGTATATGTGTGTTGTTACAAATTTTGAGTTTTAAAGTTTCAACCCGTAAAAAAGACAATCTCTTCTGGTACGCCTACAATGAGCTACAGACGTATTTGCAAGTCTTTTCTTTACCCTTCGCTTCTATGACTTTCCCTCCCTGGTAATCTTCTAGAACCCGTTCCAACTGCCGATTCGCCTTACAACTAAGGCGGAGAGTTTGTTCGTGGATTCCCCCTCCTTTCTCGCCAACGCCCTTGAAGATGTTGCGCTGGTGTTCAAAGTTTGAGGATGGGAGAATTTCACGATGTCATTGGATGGTAAAAACAAAACGACCAGGACTGTCATTCTATTGACGGTTATCTTCCTGGTGATTGAATTATTAGACGAGCTGGTGGATGGAGTGGGGGGTGCAGCCTATCCGTTGATTCGGAATGATTTGCATCTTTCCTATGTGCAGGTGGGACTGTTGCTGACGATACCTAATACAATCAGCAGCTTGATAGAACCCATTCTGGGGATTTTAGGAGATCTGGGTCAGCGACGGCAATTGATTTTGGCGGGAGGTATTGCTTTTGCTTTCGCATTACTACTCATTTCTCTGACTCATCACTTTTTCGGGTTATTAGCCGCGTTTGTACTGTTTTATCCCGCCTCTGGCTCCTTTGTCAGCCTTTCCCAGGCGACGTTGATGGACATCGAACCAACGCGCCACGAGCAAAACATGGCACGTTGGACATTGGCGGGTTCAGTTGGCAATGTGATGGGACCTTTGGCTTTAGCAGGTGCCATAGCATTAAATCAAAGTTGGCGAAGTGTCTTTTTAATCTTGGCAGTACTAACGGTATTACTGGTAGGAATCTTGTGGAAGTATCCAATCGCAACTTTAACCGCCTCATCTCAAGTTGAACAGCCAATACAGAGTTTCAACGATGGTATCTGTCAAGCTATCAACGCCTTAAAACGACGCAACATACTACGTTGGTTAACGTTATTGCAATTTTCGGATTTAATGTTGGATGTTCTGCGCGGTTTTTTAGCACTGTATTTTGTTGATGTCGTCGGTGCAAGCAACACGCAGGCGAGTTTTGCTATCACGGTATGGTTGGGGTTTGGCTTACTCGGAGATTTTCTTCTCATTCCTTTACTTGAACGAGTGCAAGGACTCGCTTATTTGAGGGTTAGCGCCATCATTGTTTTGTGTCTTTACCCGGCTTTTTTGGTTGTGCCCAGTCTCAATGTCAAGTTAATCATTCTCGGCTTTCTGGGGTTCCTGAATGCGGGCTGGTACTCAATTCTTCAGGGGCGATTGTACACAGCGATGCCAGGGCAGAGTGGAACTGTCATGACACTCAACAACCTGGTGGGTTTCGTGGGTGGTTTAGCCCCGTTTGTACTGGGTTGGGTTGCTCAACAGTATGGCTTGCAACCTACGATGTGGATGTTACTTGCAGCACCCATTGCCTTACTCATTGGGCTTCTTAAGGTTTAAGTTTGAATGGCAAGTTTGACTCTATCCAAAATACTTTGGCGTTGGTGGAGAGATGCGTATCATCGCCCGAAACAACAGAAGAATCGCTGATACTAAGTCATGAGACGTACCGTAACGCTACAGTACAAGAATTATTTCAACTATCAATCCTTTGGTTATGCCCAATCAAATACGACTTGCCATCATGACGGGTGCAGGAGGCGTTGGAAAGACGACTCTGGCAGCTAACCTCGGTTATGAAGTGGCTCGACTAGGACATAGAGTCGTAATTTTCGACCTTGATCCGCAAGGCTCTCTCAATGTAGCTTGTCGGTTGAGTAAGACTCCTGCACCCAAAGCCACTACGGCTTGGATTTATTCTGGCTTCTTTGACGGCACTTATACCTTAATTCCCGTGTGGGAGCAACACGTCAGTAAGCTGGAAGTCTTTCAAGGCGGAAGTGCTCTGTTCAAGATTATGCCCAATCTAACTCAGGCAGGTGGAAGTTATCTCCTGCAAGAAGCTCTTTCGGAATATCCGTTAACTCATGATTTGATCATTTTTGATTGTCCAGCGACACTAGAGCAAATTCCCAAGTCGGCTTTAATTGCAGCTACACATCTGCTAGTCCCTCTAATGCCGGATGCCAAGGCAGTTGATGGGACACGGGTACTATTAGATTGGTATGCTGCTAATGTTCAAGAGCTTCAACTGTCATCACCACCAGCTTTTCTGGGGTTTGTGATCAACAACGTAGAAGATGGAGCGGAACATCAGCGCCTCTCGAAAGAACTTCCTCCAAGATACGAGGCACGGGGGTATCGTGTATTTCCGGCTATTAGGCATTACACTGCCTTTACAAATGCCTGGTCAGAAGCTGTTCCATTAAGAGTACACCGTACAACCCATCCAGCCTTAGAGCCAATAGGAGCGATCGCTTTAGCGATTCAGCAAGAAATTACCGGAGGAAAACGTGGCAAAGCGAAATCGGCTCGACGTTGATCGCTTTTTTTCTGAAGTTGATCAAACTCAAGAAGTTTACAGTTTACGGGAGCAGCTCAAGAGACTTGAAGAGCAGCTTAGTCAACAGGTTAGTCATGAACAGCACCTGATTACTGAAATTGAGCAGTTGCGCTTGCAATCTCAAGAGCAAGCTCGTCCGCAGTTACAAAACCAAATTCGCGAACTACGGGAACACCTGAAACAAAGTCAGAGTATCAATCAATATCCAATTGACAAAATTCAGCCAAACCCCGACCAGCCACGTAAAACGTTTACTGAAGAAGTCGATTCGATGGCGCTCTCTCTACAACAGGAAGGACAACTCGACCCCGTTATCCTGTTTGAAGACGGTATGTTGTTTGATGGAGAGTGCCGCTGGCGGGCGGCTAAAAGTCTAGGATGGGATACAATAGAGGCGGTTTTCACCGCAAAACCTGATCATTCCAAAGTGCTGCGTCGTAAAGCTTATCTCACAAGCTTACATCGACGTGGCTTAAATGCTCTCGATAAAGCAGAGACATTAGTGGCGATCGCCTGTGATGAAATCCCTGAGCTGCCTCCCGAAGAAGTCCCACGGATTATTAATCGGGTTTTGACCCGCTTGAAGCGAAAGAAGCAAAGCCTGGGAGAACGTTTGCATTTACAGCACCATGAGCAACAACACGTTGTTTTAGAGCAACTAGAGGTTGACCCGATTGAATCTCAGGTTTTTCTGATTTTTCTAGGCTTGCAGGAACATCCCGCCTCGCTAAATCGAAATATTTTTCCGGCTCTGAATCTCACTTCCGACTTGAAGGCAGCAGTCCGTGAGCAGTCACTCGGTTGTGCCCAAGCTCTGATTCTGAATCGACTTTCAGCATCAGAACTCAAGATTTCCGAGCGACAAGCCTTGAAGCTTCGTGAAAAAGGCATTAGAGAAGTTCTCAGGCAAAACCTTTCTACAACGCAAACTCAACAGTGGGTTATTCAACAAAAATCACAATATATACAGCACTCGACATCGGCAATCCGAGATAAACAGGTTGATCGCTTTCTATCCAGTATTCAAAAGCTTGATTTGACAAGTGTAGAGGCTTCGTCAGAACAACTACAAGAACTTCAGCAGACGCTTGAAGACAAACTGGTTGTGTTGCAAAAACTATTGAATAATAAACTAAAGTCCGATGACGGGAGCGATTTCCGCTCTCAGTAACGGAAGCGTCCGTAACTTTAGCTTTGCTGCCAGGAAACCGGGAGACTAGGCTTACCGCATGGGGGTCTTGAAGTGGGCGTTCTCTCAAGGTCTTTTGGGAATTATCCCCGTCCGACCTGCTGGTTGTTTCCGACAAGTCCTTCAGTGGTTTCAGAACTTGTTGCTTCCCTCAAAAACAATCGTGAGGTATTGTTACTCTGCAAGGAGCAAAGTCGAGAACGTGGATGAGGTTTATGTCAGGAAGTGCGATCGCACGTTTCTCAAAGCTGTGGCAAACGTGCATCCTTAAGAGAGCCAAACTGAATCCGACTCTTGGGCATCCTGATATCTAAGTGTCTGAAGGTGGTACGATAGCCGCGATCGCATATAGCAACCACCTTCTTACCGCCAGGAGCCATATCGGTTGAGTGATGATCTAACACCTCGGTTACGCTAGCTATAGCCGTTCGAGCAAAATGCCATGCCTCAAAGGTCGCCTTACCCAACCCCCACAAGAGCAGAAGCCGAGCCTAATCCCTTTTACCCGTGATCGAAGGTGCGATCGCAACTGACCTTCCGTTAATATTAACGGAAGGTCGGCAGCTAGGCGGCTGTTCTGTCCAAAGCCGCAGGGGGTGTTCCCCAGAAATCTCTAGTTTTACTAGCGCGTGGGTGGTGGCTCTTGGCTTTTGGTTCAGCGTAGGGATCAGTGAGCGCTGACGAGTTCTGTCAGATGGAATTAAGCAAAGGCTCAAGGGAACTGAAAGAGTTGTCTCCAACATCTATTAACGATAACGTTCCTTAACCAAAAGCCCGCAGCACTTTCTCCCTCGGTTTCGGTTATAGTTATCACCCCGTTAGGTAATCGCCACAAATCTCACATGAACGCTCTTTTCCCAAGCTACAAGATTCGAGCCGCTCGAATTGAGGATTTATTAATGCTGGCTGAGATAGAACAAGCCGCCGCCACATTGTTTTGTGACACGCCTTACGCTTTTCTGGTTGACGCGGAACCCCTCTCGTTGGGCTTCGTCACCCAACAGTTTCGAGAAGGTCGGGTGTGGGTTGCTGTAGACGAGCGTGAGACACCTGTCGGGTATGCAATCAGCCAGGATGTTGATGGAAATGCTTATCTACAACAAATTGACGTACATCCAGCTTATGGACGTAGAGGTATTGGACGCGAACTTGTCGAAATAGTTTGTGTTTGGGCAAAACACCAGAACTATCGCCGGATATTGTTATCGACCTTCCGTGACATTGAGTGGAACGCCCCTTTCTATGCAAAACTTGGGTTTCAGATTTTAGCAGAGGTTGAACTAACCTCTGGTTTTCAGCAGCTCAGGTATCAAGAAGCTGAGGCGGGATTGCCAATTGATAAACGTGTGATCATGTACCGTGAGTTACAGCAGTCCAACAATATGCCCTTAGAGGCTTGAATTCCGCCCCAACTAAAAATGTGATCGCTCTTGCCCTCTCTTGAGCCGCTGCCGAATAACTACTGAAAGGCGAATAAAATCATAGTTGTACTCCTTTACCTCACTTATCTGGCTGGGTATTTTATTTTGTGCCAATTTAGCACAAAAGGCATTGTGTCCCAATCGGTGATAAGTCAGCTTATCAATGAGTTGCAAGAATCGGGGGGTCATTCTCAATAGAAGGCGATTTTTCGCTACCTAAGTTCTAGAAATTTCCGGTATTAGCCCAATTGCCGCTATACCGTCATTAGAGCCATTTTCCTACCTCACCTTATGTGAGTTATCGGAAGTAAGTACCGTGAAATACGACACAATTGATAAGCCAGGGATATGACTGGCTAACTATTGGAAGGAGGGTGGGTACTCAACCACCTGATCGGAGCCGCGTAGGCGCTGAATGTGAACTTTTTTAAATCTTGGCAGCATTCTGTCTTTGAGCAACTGACTAGCTAATAGAGGTTCACAAGAGCAAGTTGAGTGAGTAGGCACCCAGCCAATTTATAAACAATAAAAGTTGGTTAATTATTTATCTTAACTACGACTTGCGCTCTCTCTTTATCTCGATGTGGCAGAGTGGATGCGATCGCCTGCATGGAAGTGAAGCAAAAGGCTAGGCTCAAAAATTTTCCACTTCCGGCATAATCTAGGTTTCTCTGACAGCTAGAGAATTAGGACAACAAACTCAGGGTAATAGAGATGATGAGGGCAAAAGCAGGAGTCAGGAGAAAACTACCGTGGGCTGTTGTTACACTCATCGGAGTCATGGGGTTACTAGCCCCCTTGCCAGCGCCAGTGGTAGGACAAGCTAATCCTCCCCAGTCAGCTCAACACTCAGCCGAACTGGAGGAAGCTAATCGGCTGCTGAATCAACAGGTAGTTCAGCTTTACAGTCAAGGTGAGTACGCTGCTGCCATACCTTTGGTAGAACGCGCCTTAGCAATCCGTGAGAAAGTGCTGGGCAAAGAGCATCCCCTTGTTGATACTAGTCTCAACATTCTGGCAAATCTGTATTGGGAAATGGGGAACTACAGCCAAGCCGAACCACTGTACCAACGCTCCTTGGCAATCCGCGAGAAGGTGCTGGGCAAAGAGCATCTCGCTGTTGCACAAAGTCTCAACAATCTGGCATTGCTGTACCAGTATATGGAAAACTACAGCCAAGCCGAACCCCTGTACCAACGCTCCTTGGCAATATGGGAGAAGGTGCAGGGCAAAGAGCATCCCGATGTTGCTCAAAGTCTCAACAATCTGGCAGAGATGTACCGGGCACAGGGAAACTACAGCCAAGCTGAACCCCTGTACCAACGCTCCTTAGCAATCCGCGAGAAGGTGCTGGGCAAAGAAGATCCTGATGTTGCCGCCAGTCTCAACAATCTGGCAGAGCTGTATCGGGCACAGGGAAACTACAGCCAAGCTGAACCCCTATACCAACGCTCCTTGGCAATCCGCGAGAAAGTGCTGGGCAAAGAGCATCCCGATGTTGCTACGAGTCTCAACAATCTGGCATTGCTGTACTGGGAATTGGGGAACTACACTCAAGCCGAACCCCTGTACCAACGCTCCTTGGCAATCCGCGAGAAGGTGCTGGGTAAAGAGCATCCCGCTGTTGCTACTAGTCTCAACAATCTGGCAAATCTATACTTGGCACAGGGGAACTACAACCAAGCCGAACCCCTGTACCAACGCTCCTTGGCAATCCGCGAGAAGGTGCTGGGCAAAGAGCATCTCGCTGTTGCCCTAAGTCTCAACAATCTGGCAGAGCTGTATCGGGCACAGGGAAACTACAGCCAAGCCGAACCCCTGTACCAACGCTCCTTGTCAATTTTTGAGAAAGTGCTGGGCAAAGAGCATCCCGATGTTGCTACTAGTCTCAACAATCTGGCATTGCTGTACTGGGAATTGGGGAACTACACTCAAGCCGAACCCCTGTACCAACGCTCCTTGGCAATCCGCGAGAAGGTGCTGGGTAAAGAGCATCCCGCTGTTGCTACTAGTCTCAACAATCTGGCAAATCTATACTTGGCACAGGGAAACTACAGCCAAGCCGAACCCCTGTACCAACGCTCCTTGGCAATTCTTGAGAAAGTGCTGGGCAAAGAGCATCCCCTTGTTGCCCTAAGTCTCAACAATGTGGCAGTGCTGTACCGGGCACAGGGGAACTACAGCCAAGCCGAACCGCTTCACCAACGCTCCTTAGCAATCCGCGAGAAGGTACTGGGTAAAGAGCATTCCGATGTTGCCTCCAGTCTCAACAATCTGGCAGGGCTGTACCAGGCACAGGGGAACTACAGCCAAGCCGAACCCCTATACCAACGCTCCTTGGCAATTTTTGAGAAAGTGCTGGGCAAAGAGCATCCCGATGTTGCTAGTAGTCTCAACAATTTGGCAGGGCTGTACTGGGCACAGGGGAACATCGCCCGTACCCTTGAATTCCAGACTCGTGGCACCAACATTGAAGAACGCAACCTTGCCCTCATCTTCACCACTGGCTCGGAAGCCCGAAAACGCGACTACATTGCCACCCTCTCGGGTACAACCAACAGGACTGTCTCCTTGCACGTCCAGGACGCACCTAACAACCCCGAAGCTGCCCGTCTTGCCCTGACTACCATCCTCCAACGCAAAGGCATAGTCCTCGATGCTCTCAGCGACAGCCTGCAAACCTTGCGTCAAAACCTCAAACCCGAAGACCAGAAATTACTTAACGAACTGGCGGCTAGTCGCTCCCAACTGGCAGCACTGCTGTTTAAGGGAACTGGTAATCTCCCAAGCGACCAATACCGCCAGCAAGTTGCCAGCCTCAAAGCCCAAGCTGACCAACTCGAAGGCCTCCTCTCGACACGCAGCGCCGAATTCCGCACCGAATCTCAACCCGTCACTATTGAAGCCGTACAACAGCTCATTCCCCCTGATGCCGCCTTGGTAGAACTGATGTTGTACTACCCCTTCAACCCCAAAGCCACAAAACCAGATGAATATTGGGGTGCCCCTCGCTACGTCGCCTACGTCCTGCACTCTACGGGCGAACCCAAATGGGTAGACTTAGGCGAAGCCGCACCCATCAACCAAGCGGTTGCTGACTTCCGCAAAGCCCTGCGCTTTCCCCTTTCCTCTAATGTCAAGCCAGTCGCCCGGACGCTGGATGAACTCCTGATGCAGCCCGTTCGTAAGCTTCTGGGCAACAGCCGCACCGTGCTGCTTTCCCCGGACAGCCAACTTAACCTGATTCCCTTCGCTGCCTTGGTTGATGAAAATAATCGCTATCTAGTAGAAAACTACTCCATCACCTACCTGAGTTCTGGACGCGACCTGTTGCGCTTGCAAAATCCTACCCAAAGCAGCTCCTCACCCGTGCTGTTCGCTAATCCTGACTATGACAAACCAGGCAACCCGTCCGTGCCTGTTGCCACAACTCGCAGCACTCTCAACCAGCGCTCTACAGAACTCGCCCAAATTCAAGTCGGTCCCTTACCCGGAACGGCTATGGAAGCGGAAGCGATTGCCCCCATGCTACCAGGAGTCACGGTGCTGACTGGCTCACAAGCAACTGAAAATGCCCTCAAGCAACTCCAAAGTCCCAAAATTCTGCATATTGCGACTCACGGCTTCTTCCTCAATAACGTTCCCTTAGTTGCACCGCCAGATTTCTCCCGCTCATTGTTTCAAGAGGGTGCCTTCAATCAAATCCCACCCACTTCTGGCAACACCGAGAACCCCCTACTGCGTTCGGGAATTGCTCTAGCTGGGTTCAACCCCCGTCAAAGTGGCAGTGAAGATGGAGTGCTAACGGCTTTGGAAGCGGCTGGACTGAACTTATCGGGGACGGAGTTAGTGGTACTCTCAGCTTGTGAAACCGGACTGGGAGATGTTGCCAACGGGGACGGAGTTTATGGCTTGCGTCGCGCCTTGGCTGTTGCTGGAACCGACAGTCAGCTCCAAAGCCTATGGATAGTCGATGATTTTGGCACAAAAGACCTGATGGTGAGCTATTACAAGCGCTTAATGGCTAACGTTGAGCGCTCAGAAGCTCTGCGTCAAACTCAACTAGAAATGCTCCAGAACCGACAGTACCAGCATCCTTACTATTGGGCAGCTTTTATCCCTTCTGGAGATTGGAGGGCAATGCAATAAACGGAGTGTATTCCCAATCAGCTCTCAACTGTTACATTCGTTTCCGGTGACTTCAACGCCAACTCTAGCTTTGTCCCAGCTACACCGGATAAAGAGAGCCACCTCGGCGCAAAAAGTGAACTTTTGTAAATCTTGGCAGCATTATATCTGACAACAACTGACTTGTTAATAGAGGTTCACTTGAGGAAGAGGCAACGCCTCTTGCTAAGACTATACATAAGTAATTGTTCAACAGGCTCTATAAGTCAAACGAACAGAGGAACAAGCCATGAAAACTACCCTGAAAGCTTCAGTGGTCAAGAGTGTTCTGAGTGTTTTTGGTTTAATATCATTGGCGGCTGCCGCTCCTGCCCAGGCACAGAGCCTTTGTGTTGTGAATCCTTACAACCAAGTTAGTTGTACAAGATATGATTTTCAGGACAATCGACGCCCGGTTCGCGAAAGGAGAGAAGTACGTCAGGAAGTCAGAGACATTTATGAAGATGTGCTAGGTCGTGATGCCGAACGGGAAGGACTCACAGACTGGTCAAGAACGGTAATACGCCAAGGTAATTCACTTGATGATGTGCGTGAAAACATTGCTAATAGTGAAGAGGCGAAAGAGCGGATTAACGACATCTATCGCGATGTGCTAGGTCGTGAGGCTGATGCGGATGGACTTGAAACCTGGAGTGATGCTCTAGAAGATGGTGAAAGTTTAGACGATGTTCGTCGTGAGATTCTTGAAAGTGATGAAGCTAGGAGTAAAAATCCTTAAGAGGATGTCTCAACAGTAAAAAAGCGAGGATTCAGATATGGATGAGAATCCCAGCATTCTCTCGCACGTTTCGATTGGCACCAATGATTTTGAGCGGGCAATCGCTTTTTACGACGCTGTGTTGCCCCCTTTAGGCTGTAAGCGACTGATGGAACATCCAGGTGCGATTGCTTATGGCAAACAGTACCCAGAGTTTTGGGTGGCAACACCGCTCGATGGACAGCCGGCAACAGTTGGCAATGGTACTCATATTGGCTTTATCGCTCCCACGAAAGAAGCCGTTCATGCCTTCTACGAAGCAGCACTGGCAGCAGGTGGCACAGATGAAGGGGCGCCAGGTGGCAGACCCCAATACAGTGAGCCATACTACGGTTGCTTTGTGCGTGATCCAGATGGACATAAGGTTGAAGCCGCCTTTTGGGATGAGCAGCTTGAGCAAGAACTCAACGACAGCAAATCTGCCTAAGCTCAACGAGCGAAAAGTCCTATTCATTCTGTGAAAGAGGAAGGACTCATGACAACCAAATTCCTTCCCGATGGTTTTCAGACCGTGAGTGACATCTTTCTCAACTTAATTTCACCTTAGTTAGCCAAAAAATCCTTGCTCAAAGCCCACAGATAAAGCGGGAATAGAAAATACCTTCAACCACGGTTTAAGACGGAAGAAGCACCGATGAGACAATTCAATATTCTTACCTACAACATTTTCAATGGGTGTCCGCCTCCAAGAGCTGAGCAACTCGATACATGGCTTAAGCAGCATTCATATGATGTCGTTGGACTTATGGAAGTTGAAGAGTTTAACTCGAAGCATTTCCAAGAGCATGGCAAGATATGGGGTGATTACACTCATGCCGAATTCTGCCAGATGCCCAGAGCTAACTTTGTTGGAGTGCTTTCAAAATACCCGATTGAGGTATACCCCACCCCTAAGGAAAAATTTTTTCATGGGATTTTACACGTCAAGATCTGCAGTATTCACTATCTCATCGTTCATTTAACTCATAAGAGTGTGGCGGCTCGCAATGAGGAGATTTCTGAACTTATTGAAATAATTCAGAAGATTTCCGAACCACTTATCGTGATGGGGGATATGAACATAGTATCTCCGTTAGATGCTGAATTTCATACAGATGAACTCAGACGAGCATTGTTCCAGAAGCTCGATTTACGTCTACATTTCATGAGCGGTCATGAGACCATTGAGTCAATTAAAGACGGCACGCTCGAAGTCCTTGGTAAATGGTCAATAGATTATCGCCCAATGCAGCGTCTACTTGACATTGGTCTAATTGACCTGTGTAAAGAAAGCCGGGATAGATATACTGTTTCTGCTCCGACAAATATACCTGATAAGGGAAAAGCACCCCTTCCACCTGTGAGAATAGACTTTATCTTTGCCAATTATCAGTTATCCCTTCTTAATCCCAGGGCTCAGGTGTTAACCCAGAGCGATTTGGATAACATCTCTGATCATTACCCTGTGGAATGCAGTTGGACACAGTAAAAGGACTCATCTGTAATTTGCCCATATTGCATCTCACGACGCTTACCAAAAATGATTTCTCGAATAACATAGGCTGTACAAGGTTTACAGAACTACTTTACCTCTGGTGGTGCGAACCCTATATTTACCCCAACTAGCTGGAACACCCAAGCGACGTAGTTGGATGAAACTGCACGTATAATTAGTATTATCCGCACACATCCCCCCTACGCTCAACGAAACCTCGTCGATGCCCATTACTCACCTCGCCAATTATCGCCCAAAAAACTCCTCGTATAATTATGCTGCCTCCCGCGACGGGTTTTTCCGCTGGCTGGAGTCACAAGAAAAAAGTTATCACACCACTAGAAATTACTTGTGTGACTTAGATGCTTTTGCCAGATGGTTTAAAAGTAATCAAAGGCAAGAGTTGTCTCTACCCCTAGTCACCTCCATTGACCTGCGAGAATACAAACAACATTTGGTCACACTCAACTTTAAACCCCAAAGTATTAATCGTAAGTTGTCTACAATCCGCACGTTCCTCACTTGGGCGTTGGAGAAGGGATTAATTGAAGCTCTGCCCAAGATTCCCAAAGCCGTCAAGGAAGTACGCTCCTCCTCCAAGTGGCTCGACCGCCTTGCTCAAAATGCCTTGCTACGGCGCGTCGAACGCGGTGGCAACTCACGGGACTTGGGGGTGGTTCAGCTATTGCTCAATACTGGACTCCGTGCTGGAGAACTTTGTGCGCTGCGCTGGAGTGACGTGAGGATTAGCGATCGCAAAGGGATGTTAGTCGTGCGGTCGGGTAAAGGGTCGAAGCGCCGTGAGATTCCGCTCAATAAGGATGCCCGAAGTGCATTGTTGTTGTTGGGTTATTCTGACCATGTCGGGAAAGATACGCCCGTAGTTGTGGGACAGCGGGGGGCTGTGACGGTGCGGGGACTGCAAAACATCTTGGAGAAGTACAAGGGCGACTTGGAGAACTTTTCTCCCCACAGTTTGCGACATACCTTCTGCAAAAATCTGGTTGATGCAGGTGTGGGACTGGAGAAGGTTGCGGCGCTGGCTGGACATGAGAGTCTAGATACGACTCGTCGTTACTGCCAACCGTCTGAACACGATTTAGCGCGTGCGGTCGAGTTGATTGGGGAAGAAGAAGACTAAGTTAATCACAGAGAGCGACAAGAACAATGGAAACAACTTCCTTAATGGATTTAGTGGCAGGTGGGTTAGCCCTAGTTATATTAATTAGCGGACTGCTGATGCTATTTAACGGAATATCGGCATTTGGCGATAAGGATAAGTAAATTCTCGCGTGCGTTCTGTGTTCGCCGGAAACATTTGATTGTGAGAAGGGATTATGAGAACGGGGTGGGGGGATTTGGGTGGAGTCCTGTCATTTTCAGAAGACGATTGCATTAACCAGAAGAGGAGTTCAGCAACATCAGAAGACGACTTCAATATGACGTGGTTCTTTCTCAAACACTCGTTTTTGAAAGCCTTGACTAACCCACAGCAACTTCAACTCAGGCGGCTTTCATAAACCTGTTACATTAAGCCATCAAAAAGTCAGCCGTTTTTGAAAGAGTAATGGTGGGCATTACGCAAACCATGCAATGAACTGCACTTCTGGTATTTTACAGTCAGTGAACTGCACTTCTGGTACAAAACTTGTGTTCATCGCAGCTTGGAAAGCCTATTTTTCCGTGGATTATGATGAAGTCCTCTTCTGAAAATGACAGGTACAGGGGGTGGGTCAGTCTTTCTCAGAGACGACCTGTTTAGAGAGTTGCAACAGCCACATCGTGATAGACTTCAGGCGAAATCCCGTGGCACGAATTGCAACGGCTGTCCCCTGTTACGGCGTTCAAAAAATTCCCAGGTACGAGCGCGTCCGTATACTAGGTAAATAAAAAAAGCGAACATGAAACACCTTGAAGGCAAAGTGACATTGGTCACAGGTGCAACACGGGGGATTGGTAAAGGAATTGCGATTGGACTCGGTGAGGCAGGTGCAACCGTATACATCACAGGTCGCACTCAAGAGAGTTCCAACTCTGGAGATAACATCTCAGGGAGCCTGAGTGAGACACAATTAGCTGTTGAGGAAGCTGGTGGTGTATGCCTTCCCGTCTATGTAGACCACAGTTCGGACGAGCAAGTGCGTTTGCTGTTTGAGCGCATCCAAGACGAGCAGGGACAGCTTGACTTGTTAGTCAATAATGTTTACTCAGGGGTACAAGCACTGGGTAACGCTAATGGGAAGCCTTTCTGGGAGAGCGAACCGAGTTTTTGGGATGCTTGTAACAATGTTGGTCTTCGCAGTCACTATGTTGCCAGTGTTTTTGCTGCCCGCCTGATGACGGCACATCAGCAAGGACTCATTTGCACTATCTCCTCATGGGGGGGGCTGTCTTACATTTTTGGTGTTCCCTATGGTGCAGGCAAAGCCGCCTGCGATCGCTTAGCGGCTGAAATGGCTGTCGAACTCAAACAGCATAACGTTGCTTCGCTCTCAATCTGGCCTGGGATTGTTGGTACTGAACACATTTCCCGTTTGGCTGCCGAAATGGATGAAAGCCGTGCGGCTGACCCACAAACCTCAGCGATCAGGGAGGGCTACAACTGGGAAACTCCTTTGCTAACAGGACGAGTCATCGCGGCGTTGGCAGCCGACCCAACTGTGATGCGTCGGACAGGTCGGGTGCAGATTGTTGCCGAACTGGCTCAACACTATGGACTGGTAGATCAGAACGGCGAGCTTCCTGTATCCTTACGCTCTCTCCGTTTCCTACTTCCATTTGCATTGCCCTTCTTGAGAAAGTACGCTGGGCTGGTTCCTAATATAAAGGTGCCTTGGTCACTGCTACTACTAAATGCACTCAGTTCACCTAAAATTTGATCCAAGCGATAAGAGGGAGCTTTCGATATGACCCAGCTACGCGAGGCAGTGGTGCTGATTACGGGTGCAGCCGGTGGCTTCGGACAGGAACTAACCCAACAGTTATTGATGGCAGGTAGCCGATTAATCCTAACCGATCTAGATAAAGCTGTTCTACAGCAACGGGTTGAATTGATTCAGTGCGAAGTCACAACAGGTGAGGTACTCTCCTTGGCTTAATTTAATTGGCTGAGCGATCGCTTTATCTATGACAGCGCTAGGCGTGGGTTGTTCTTCGATGCCGATGGTACAGGCTTTTGTCAGGCAATCCAAGTCGTTATTTGACTCACCAGTAGACAGGCACCACCTGATTGCGGTAAATCATGGAGAAGAACGAAATTCCCCATGAAAATCGACCGACACGGCAAAGCAAAGATTCTTACTCAAGCTGAAATCCAGTTGCTTTTTAGCAAGGGTTTGCCAACACAACGCGATCACGCTTTGTTCGGCATCTGCCTATTCTGTGCTTGTCGGATTAATGAGGCAGTTACGCTGCAAGTTGCTGATGTCTATGCACCTAATGGACAGGTTAGACCTGAACTAATTATCCGCAAAGGGAGTACGAAAGGGAAGCTTGCTACACGTACTATCCCGGTTTTTGAAGACTTGCGCTCGCTGCTCACGAGTTACCAAGCGCCAAATGAGTGCCTCTATCTGTTTCCAGGGCTTGACGGTCACAACCCTATAAATGTGGACTCCGCTGCGAGAGTCTTTAAAAAAGCTTGCTTAAGAGTTGGCATTTATGGAGCATCAACTCACAGTTTAAGACGCACGGCATTAACCCAGATGTCAGATGCAGGCATCCCTTTGCGAATTGTCCAAGAAGTCAGCGGTCACAGGAACTTGAGTCAGCTTCAGAAGTATTTGGAGGTCAGACCTGACCAAGTGCGAGGGGCGATCGCCTCATTGGCAATGATTTCTCCTGTGGGGAATCCGTCACAGAAACCGGGAGAGAGTGACGGGAAATGCACCTTTTCCGACACCCCACAACAGCACAAGACTACAAAGTAATCTTACCTCACACTAGCCAGCGACGACAGAAAGGCAGTCCGACAGCAAGCGCTTGGCACGTTGGTACAAGCCGCCGGATACGGCGATCGTCAAGGCTCGGCTACAGATCGACCGGGAACTGGCAGTTTCTTAAATACGAGGAGTTGTAGGGTGGGTTTAATGCTGAAGCTTTTCGGTGTCGTAGTTGAACGGGGCGCGTTCGCAATAACGATCGAGTAATCCTAGATGATAAGCAGCGTGCAGCCGACTTATGGCATCGGATTGCTGAATATGTCCCCGCGACCATCGATAACTGGACGGTGGGCGGGCTGAATGAGCGCCTCCGATTCTACCGCTACGACCCCGGTCAGCGCTTTGCACCACATGGGGATGGTTCATAAATGATCTACCTCAGCGATGGGTTTGAAGGGGGCGACACTCGCTTCTATATTCACCAGCACTATCTTGCATTACTCGAAAAAGAGGCGGTACCCGATGTATCCGTAGTTCCCAAAAACGGTATGGCTTTGTGCTTCCGCCATGAGCTGCTACACGAGGGTACTCGCGTCATTCGAGGGAGGAAATATGTCCTGCGCTCCGATGTGATGTACTTTTTGAAGCCGAACGGGAAGTGACTGGGCTATGGGATGATTTGGTGTAAGGCGATCGCGCCAAACTACCCCATTTCACCCCAACGTGATCGCACCCCCTTAAACCTCCCGACCTTCCGTTAATATTAACGGAAGGTCAGCTTGGTGCCGCCCCACTTCTGTCAGGCAGTCAGGGTGTAGTGAAGGATATGCAGCAAGACCTAACGGCTGAAAACTCAGTGACGGCGGGAGGAAAAGCAACCTCTCGGCGCCAGACACTACCCCGCCGTTCGTTATAGCGCCTTGTTAGGCTCAGTGACCCGACAATGGAGGTGGACAGATTTCCAGGGTTTGAATCAAGCCATGCTCAATGGTATAACGATGACCAACGTGCTCATCGGCAAGCACAGCTCCGGTCAGGTCGTGCACGACCTGATGCACCTCGACCAACACCTGCCCAGCATCTTCCGGGTAAAAGGCAATCGGCTCGACGTGTGGATTGATCTCGCTCCACTGCTGGGTCCAGTAAGCGCGGACTTCTTCAGTCCCACGAACAAAGCCGCCTTTGAACGCCTTCGGCCAAGCCACGTCGGGAGTCATGAGGGCGAGGGCGGCATCAATATCTCGCGCGTTGAAGGCAGCATACGCTGCGCGTATCAGTTCAATTTCTGGTGCAGATTTCTCTGGCATAAGAGGTGTGGTGAAGTACATGCAGCAGGGCTTAACAATTCTTATGCAGAACGCTTCCGCAGAAGATCCCGCAGCGGGTATATAGGCTGAATGATTCTGTGCAATACCATAAAACCTTAATGTAGCGTTTATGCCGACTCTTTCCGCATAATACGCTCGCTGAAGGTGATTTACAGGTTTGATAGCTTGACTCCGAGGAAGAACGCGATCGCACCCGCGCTGCTGCGTTAGCGAAGCGACATTTTTAAACAATCCTGATCGAGAGAGTTTTTCTGGAATCAGGAATCAGTTTCATCCATAAAAACTCAGTGTCCCTCGTAGCAACACCTGAAAGCCTCAATCAGTTTGGTTTTTTTGCCGTCAACAGATTAGCGCTCTTTCATCAGTCTCGGAAAAATCAACGAATTTTCGCCATTTCAGCCAACGAGAAATCAAGGTTTCACCCCAGAGTGACGGAAGAGGAGGGGTGAAAACCTTAATAAATACTATGAGCAAGCCGAGCGTTTCAGTGCTCGATTGCACCGTTCTCGACCAATTTCTACCTCATCATCGACTCATTACTCATGTCTATTCAAGCTAAATTTTCTAGCAGATTTATTCGATTAATGTCCCTCAGCCTGACCGTTGCAACACTGGTCTCACTAGTGGGACAGATTCCGGCTCAAGCGCAAACCACTTTTTCAGATGTACCGTCAGATTATTGGGCAGCACCATTCATTCAAGCACTCGTCGAGCGCGGTGTGATTCGCGGCTTTGCCGACGGTAGCTTTCGTCCCGACGAGCCGATTACTCGTGCCCAGTTTGCCATCTTGGTCGGGCAGGCATTCGAGCGACCAACTGTTCGCAGTGCCGTTCGTTTTCGTGATGTGAAGAGCAGCTATTGGGCCGCCAGCGCCATCCAAACCGCTTACACCGAAGGCTTTCTCAGTGGTTATCCTGGCAAAGTCTTTAACCCAGCTCAGCCCATGCCCCGCGCTCAGGTTTTAGTCGCTCTGGCGAGCGGTCTACAGTTTAAGCCGAATGGAACCAATGCCAGCGTGATCGGTGGCTTCCGTGACTACAATTCAATTCCTTTTTATGCCCTTGATGGTGTGGCGGCGGCGACCTTCCGCGACCTCACCGTGAACTACCCCAACATTGATTTTCTCAATCCCAATCGCGCCGCGACCCGTGCTGAAGTCGCCACCTCAATTTATCAGGGTCTGGTCGCGACTAGCCGTGCTCCCGCTCTAGAGTCTCCCTATATTCCCTAAGCCAGGGCAAGTTTAAGCAGTGCGGCGGGGTGAGCAATCTTGCCACCCACACTCTAGACCCGATACTTACGCAAACTCTATTATTTTTCAGCCTTTTCAAACCATTTATAAGAGGAGATCGCGACGAGTGCAGTCACTAACTTCAGTTGAGTTGGAGGAGCCACTGCCAAGTGAAAAACGTCAGCATTCCCAGCAGGATTGTTAGCAACAGATTTTTTGTCCGATAGCCAACAAGAATCGCGGCGGCTGCCCCAATCAATCGAGCATTTGTATGACTGAGCATCAGTTCATCACCGGTCGGCATTAGGATGGTCGGCATAGTGATCGCGGTTAAAACAGCAGGAGGAACATAGCGCAGCAAATGCATAAGCTGTGGGGAAAGCTGGATACATCCACTCATTCCAATCAACCCATAGCGGATTGAGAAGGTGATCAGCGCCATCCCGCCAATTAGAACTAGTTCATTCATCGCGAACACCCTTGAGTTTGAGTTTTTCTGTGCTGAATCCGGCGACAACTCCCGCCAGTGCTGCCACGATCAAGCCCAGTTGGTGAGGTAAGGGGTGAGCCAATAGTGACGTAACGCCTGCAACGAGAACCGCCACCAACATGGGCTGAGTCTTGAGGTAGGGAATTACCATGCCGATAAACGTAACGGACATCGCAAAGTCGAGTCCCCAGTTCGCCGCACCCGGTAGCCGTTGCCCGATAGACACACCAACAAGGGTGCACAGTTGCCAATTGCCGTACATCAGCAGAACCGCCCCCAAGTAATACCAATGCTTGTGGAGTGAGGAGTCGTTTTGGCTGTAGCGGGTGATCGCCACAGCAAAGGCTTCATCCGTCAACCAGAAGCCGATGGGAATCTTCCAATGCTGAGGTAAATGCCTGATGTAGGGAAGCAAACTGATCGCGTAAAGCAGGTGACGTAGATTCACAACCAACGTTGTCAGCAAAATCAGCGGTAGAGCCGTTCCCGTTGCCAGTAATCCCACGGCGATGAACTGAGCCGACCCAGCAAACACAAACGCAGACATCGCCAGGGTTCCGGCAACTGAAAGACCGCTCCCAGTTGCCAGCGTTCCATAAATAATCCCAAAGGGAATTGCCCCAACAACCAGTGGAAAAATTGCCCGACTTCCAGCCAAAAACTCGGACAATGGCGTAGGTAAATGGGTTGACAGACAAGAGCGAGTCATCGTGGCTAAAGCTTGAAAACATTTCCAGCCTAGAGAATCTCCATCTGAAAATCTTGTACGTTATTGCCGCATCCCAGCGCGTACTGTTTGGGGGTGACTCCAACCAACCGCTTAAAGTGACGGGTGAGGTGGCTTTGGTCAGTGAAACCCGTATCGGCAGCAACATGGCAGATTGGCAATCCCAGACTCAAGAGCGCTTTGGCATAAGCAACTCGCGTCTGCACTAGATAGGCGTGGGGAGGTAACCCAACATGCTTGCGAAACACCCGCAACAGGCGCAGGGGTTTGAGGTTGGCAACGCCAGCTAGCTGCTCCAGCGAAATACTATGCATGTAGTTGGCTATAAGATAGTCTTGAACTCGCTGAACAATCTGGCGCTCTTTCTCTAACGGTGCAATGTGGGAGCGACACTGTGCATACCTCGCGAGTAATTGAGCAAGCATCCAAAGAAATCGAGATTCTCGCTCTAACACAGAGGTGGATGTTTCAAGTAGGATGTGGAGTTGTCGCAGTTGTGCTGCTAAATGCGGATTCTGAATGACTGGATTGGGAAAATAGGGCAACGTAGGCGATCGCTTAACCAGTTCTGTAGCCGCTTTCTGCACCAGTAAAATCTCTGGATACAGCATCCGGTACGTCCAAACGTTTTGGGTTCCGGTGTGTCCTGTATGAACTTCTCCAGGATGAATAATAACAATGCTGCCCGCAGGTGCTCGGTGAACAGAACCTTGGTAGGTAAATTCCAGAACTCCTGCTTCGACCGCACCAATGGCGTAGCCGTCATGGGTGTGCCGTGAAAACGTTTGAGTCAGATAAGTAGCGCGTAACATTTCCAAGTTATCCAACGCTGGATCGCGCCAAAACTTGGCAGTCTCTTGAGGGCGTTGAGTGGTTAACACAGACTTCAGTTGGGTAATGACGTTTCTGGGCATGGTGGGAGTGATCGCTACTCCGGCTCGCTGATGACATCGCAACAGACAACCTCTCGTGCCGTCCCAACCTTAAATGGGTAGCCTCAGCATCTGTCATTCATCCTGAAGTGTCTTGTACGTTTTTGCAGCAGCGAGCGCTCTCACCCACCTGGCGTTTCTAATACGGAGCGATCGCTTCGTATACAAAAGCTCTAGAGTTCAGAAAGCGAGTCAGAAACTAGCTGGTGTAGCCTTTAAACTAATAACATCAAACGTGGAACCGGCTCAAATAGAGATATATTTATGGCTAGCATTCCTCGCTCAAACACTCCAGCTCTTGTTCAGCTGTTACAGTGGGTATTTAATCCCTTAGGGTATATGAGGACGAACTTTCAGCGGTTTGGCGATTGTTTCCAAGCTGAAATTTCTCCGGTTAATCCAGAGCCTCTTATCCTGCTCAACCACCCGGAAGCCATACAATATGTTCTTACTCATGACAGCACTAAGGAGATTACATCTCCTGGCGACGTCAACATTTTAGCCAAGCCAATTTTCGGTGAAAACTCGCTGATTCTCCTCAACGGCAAGCAACATCGGCGACGGCGACAGTTAATTATGCCACCGTTTCATGGCGAACGGATGAAAGCCTATGGTGACTCGATCTACACGATTGCTCGTGAGGTGATGGCAACTTGGGAAATTGGCAAACCTTTTTACGTCCGGGATGCCATGCAGCAAATCACGATGCGAGTGATTTTACAGGTAGTGTTTGGGCTTCATGAGGGCGAGCGCTACAGACGACTTGAACGCTTGTTGGCTGAGAGACTCAATCTGATTACCACTCCTGTCACCTCAATCTTGGTGTTCTTCCCACAACTGATGCTCGACCTCGGCTCTTGGAGCCTAGCTGGAAAAGTGCGGCGACTGATTCAAGAGACAGATGATCTGCTCTATGCTGAAATTCGAGAGCGAAGGGCTGAGCCTAACCCGGAGCGGAAAGATGTACTGTCACTACTACTCAGCGCACGAGACGAAGAGGGACAAGGGCTTACAGATGCCCAACTGCACGATGAACTCATAACTTTGCTAGTAGCTGGACACGAAACGACCGCTACGGCACTCGCTTGGGCATTCTATTGGGTTCACCGCTTACCTGAAGTCCGACATAAGCTGATGGCAGAACTGGCGGCTTATCGAGACACCCCTGACCTGATGGCGCTTGCCCGACTTCCCTACCTCACCGCCGTCTGCAATGAAACGTTGCGGATTCATCCGGTAGCCCTAGTAACGCTGCCACGCCGGGTGGAAAAGTCGATGCAAATTCAAGGCTATGACTTGCAACCAGGTATGCTGCTGATGGGTTGTATTTACCTGGTTCATCACCGAGAAGACTTATATCCAGACTCTCATAATTTTCGTCCCGAACGTTTCATCGAAAGGAATTATTCTCCCTATGAGTTTCTGCCCTTTGGTGGTGGAGTTCGCCGTTGCATAGGGGCAGCCTTAGCGATGTATGAAATGACGTTGGTTCTCAGCACCATCCTCAACGAGTGCGAGTTGGAACTGTTAGAAACCCAGGAAGTCAAACCTGTACGTCGAGGTGGAACCCTAGCACCAAGTGGTGGAATTCGCATGTGCAAAGTTGGTGAAAGCCCGCATCAGGTTTCTGCACGCACAGTAGCACCAACAGCTGTTTAAACGCCGGGAATATCGTCATCTGTGCGATCAGCTTCGAGTAAAGCCGTAGGCGATCGCTAGTTCTGCCTAACGTTCCCCGTGGTGCTTTCATGAAAGCACCACGGGAGGAGTGTCTCCTTGCTTTAGCCTTATCAGTTTTCTCATCCGGGCTAATTCAGTTTCCTCGTCGTGATCGCGCCACTCTCACTTTTTGTGACCTTCCGTTAATATTAACGGAAGGTCAAGGTGGGACAACCTGTCGTCAGGTGCGATCGCAACAAGAATTCGTGTCGTGATCGCAAAGTCGCTCTACTGCAAGATTGCAGAGAAAGTTGGCTTAACGACCTATCATCAGCTCAGATGTTGAGTTTCAGAAGTGTCAACCGAATCTACGGCAAGGGGCGAAAGTACTCACTCTAGTTGATCTATCAGTGATTGTGAGCGTGTTCAAACTCATAAACATAGAAGAGCCGACTGAATTTCTTAAGCAGGTATCCTACTATTGCCAATAGGATTGCACTCAATAGCGCTAACCCAAATCCCGCAGGAGGGACAACAGTTAAGAAAGATGTGGCTGTTTGTTCTAGAGGCGCTGCCGCTACCTTTATCGCCACAGCTCGTGCATCCACCATCACGCCTAGACCAAAACACACCACCGCCGCCACATAAGCCAACACAGAAAGACGGTTAATAGTTTTCAGTGCCTCCTGACAAACCTGGCAATGTTGAGTATGGGTTGCCCAGACATCAAACAATTTCTGCTTGTCTCGCTCGGCTGATGGAAGTTCCGAATTACATCCTGAATCCCAAGGGATACCGCCCCCAGCTCTTTTTGAGAGCCATTGACGAAAGGCAATCACCATCTTGTCTTGGGGATTGGGTGTATAGACAGCATCCAGCCATCTGTCCTTGCCCCGTTTGGCTAAAATCTTCTCCTGGTAATGGAGAAACACCGCATCCTGATGCAGGAACAGAGATGCCAACACATGACCTAACCAGGTCGGCATCGGTAGCCCAAAGAATCCCACACCTGGCGGCTGTTTCCCTGCCTCATTCTTGACTAATACCTGGCATCCGATATGACGGCACCATCCAGGACGGGTTGGGCTGGCATATAAAGCGAGGATGAGCTTGCCGCCATCCTTAAAAGTTGAGACAACTCTCATGTGACAGGGCGGTTGAAAGTCGTGAACCTTTTGCTTGAGCATTGGAGCAACTGGTGTGATTTCAAAGGAGAAACCTCCCTGAGTAGACATCTCCCGGACTCGAATCATGTCGTAGTACTTGGCATCCTTATATCGGCTGCCCATAATTCCATGATGGGAGACGGGCACATGCGCTGGGTCTGCCACATTTTCCATGAAAAAGTCCCATCCATAAGGAAGGTCACGGACATTCCAAAAGAGCTGCACTACCCTATCCGAGTCCTCCTCTAGCTCTGGAATAATTCGCGGTATCTTTAATTGACTTTCAACTTGTGCCTCTTGACCTGAGGATGCCCATACCCACAAAAGACCTTGACGTTCCTGCGTCGGATAGACAACAGCACAGGACTGTTTGTTTGAGCAGTGCTTCGCCTCAGTCTGCTGATCTTTAGATTGGGGAATGCTGACGCAGTTCCCCTTAGAATCAAAGCGCCAAGCGTGGTAGGCACATAAAAGGGTGCCATCCGACTCAACGCGACCTTCCGAAAGTGGGGCGAGTCGATGGGGACAAAAATCTTCAAAGCAACGCCATTGACCAGAGCCATCCCGCCACAAGACAATATCCTTTCCTAGCAACTGCATGGCTAGGGGACGAGATGGGTCTAAGAAATCTACAACGGCTACTGGATACCACTGCTTTGTCCATTGGAAGAGTTCTTTCTCTTCCTCGGAAGATTGTTCAACAGCGTCATGTGTATCCCCTTGCAGACTAGTCTGGGTCGTCACAGGTACTCCTTAGTCTTTCTCGCTCGCCTGAGCTTGCTCAATAAGTTTTAATATAGGCGTTTTTCCAGGTAACGTTAGGGCGGCTGGGTTGGAAAACTAGCAGAGCTTCCTTAGATTGAGTCATTAGCTGAAGCGAAATCAATGGCAATAACGGTGGCGTGGGGGTCAATAACGGCTTCTGGGACTTGGATTGTTAACTCACCTAGGGGGTTGGGATTCATGATCGAGTCCGCGATCGCGCAACGGGTAGTGTAGTGAAGTTCCGTCCCGTCAGCTAGAACGCGCACAGATTTAACGTGTTTAATCGGCACGCCCCGCACTGAGATGGTGTCATAGGGCTTCATCAGTAAGTGCAAATAAATGCGATCACCCCTCCGCGTGGAAGACCCGTAGAATTGCCACGGTTCTAGTCCTGGCTGAGTGCCAATAATACTTTCTTGATTGTTAGACATCCAGGCTTCCATCACAGCTAAGCGCTCAAGTAACTCCGGCTGAATTTGACCGTCACCCATCGGGCTAACGTTCAACAACAGGTTGCCACCTTTGCCCGCTACTTCACACAGTGTATGGATTAACTGACGTGCTGACTTGAAATGGCGATCAGATGCGTTGTAGCCCCAGCTTTCATTGATAGTCATGCAAGTTTCCCAGGCTCGCTTAGATGGTTGGGGGGGAATGAATTGTTCTGGGGTGTCAAAGTCACCGAATCCGGGTAAGCGATCGTTGATTAGAATCTCCGGTTGCAAGGAACGAATCAGCTCGTTAAGCGCTGATGCCTGCCATTGTTCCGGTGTGCGCTCCCATGCCCCGTCAAACCAGAGAATGTCAATTTTGCCGTAGTTGGTCAGGAGCTCCCGCACTTGCCCAAACATAAACGGGATGAACCGCTCCCACTGTTCGGGGGTAGGCTGACGAGACTGACCAAAAACATAAGGTTTATCAGCTTGTGTAAATGCCGGGTAATCGGGATGATGCCAGTCAATTAATGAGAAATACAAGCCAATGCGAATTCCAACTGAGCGCATCGCCTCAATGAATTCCCGCACAAGATCTTTGCCGTAGGGCGAATGCTGGATGGAGAAGTTTGACGGCTGCGTGTGGAACATCGCAAAGCCATCGTGATGCTTGGTCGTCAGAATAGCGTATTGCATACCCAAGCTTTTAGCGAGACGTGCCCACTCGTTGGGTTCGTAGTTTTGAGGGTTGAAAGTTTTCGCACTGCTGTGATATTCATCAACAGAAATGTCGCTACAAAAAGGCAGGCTGAATACACCACCCACCAAAGGCCAGGACAATTCACAGCCATGCTGAGAACTGTGTCCCCAATGGACAAACATACCTAAACGTGCGGTGTCAAACCAAGTGTTCACAAAATAACTTTGTTAATGCCTCTACAATACCCGATGTTGAGTCTACAGCTTCGTCGCTTGTTCTACTCCGATACCTGTGTATTGGCGAGTCCCTTACATCGAACTTAGGTAAAAAGACGGCAGCTATGCGATCACTCATCCTAAAATTCACCAGAACAATATTTCCCAGCCACTCGCAGTATAGCTGCCAAACTTTTTTCTACATCAGCATCCGTTGTTGCCCAAGACGAAACGCTAAGAGAGCATCGCCGTCTGTCCTTGCCAAACGGTACTGCCACACCAACAAGTACCCTCGGCTTGAATATCGGCAATGACCCGATGAGTGGTTTTTGCATCTCCAAAGGATACTAAGTACAGGTCACCCTAAAAGGGGTTCGGAATTCACAGTGGCAACAACTACAGGTAATCGCGTACCTAGGGGACGAATTCCGAACCCCATCAATGACGAGTGGTACTAAGGAATAGCGTGTCTATTACACGATCATCCAAATCAATTAGCTTCAGCCATGCTAGCGTCAAGCATTTGCCACGTCATTTCCTGACCTGCCCGTAAGGGCACAAGTCCGAATTCAGTAAATGGCACTTCATCGGGAACGCGCCAAGTCGTTCTGCCCAAAGTAATCTGTTCAGTATTACGCGGGAGTTGATAAAAATCTGGTCCATAGAAGCTGGCGAAAGCTTCAAGTTTATCGAGTGCATCAACGCTCTCAAAAGCTTCTGTGTATAACTCCATCGCGTGCAGAGCCGAGTAGCAACCCGCACAGCCACAGGAACTTTCTTTGCCATTGCGGGGATGGGGGGCGCTATCGGTGCCAAGAAAAAACTTAGGATTGCCAGAGGTTGCCGCTTGCAGAAGGGCTTTGCGATGCTCCTCACGTTTCAAAATTGGCAGGCAATAAAAATGGGGGCGAATGGCACCTTGAAGTAGGATATTGCGGTTAAATAACAAATGTTGTGGGGTGATCGTTGCAGCGATGTTGTTCGCAGACAGGACATACTGCACA
The DNA here is from genome assembly GCA_019358875.1 of Symplocastrum torsivum CPER-KK1. Lineage (GTDB taxonomy): Bacteria > Cyanobacteriota > Cyanobacteriia > Cyanobacteriales > Coleofasciculaceae > Symplocastrum > Symplocastrum torsivum. The sequence goes on along the minus strand of JAHHIF010000033.1, from coordinate 21,036 downwards.
GCATCTGAGGTGGTAACGTGCTCAAGCACCACGCGCAGGTTAGGAAATCGCTGCTTGAGGGGGATCAAATGTCGCTCGATAAATACCTTCTCACGATCGAACATATCAACATCTTGAGCGGTCACTTCCCCGTGCAGTAGTAGAGGCATATCTACCTGCTGCATTGCTTCAAAGACGCGATCACACTTACTCATGTCCGTCACACCGAAGTCTGAATTAGTCGTTGCACCGGCTGGGTAGTACTTTACCGCTTTGACAAACTGGGATTCTTTAGCCCGGATAATTTCTTCGGGGCTGGTGTTGTCGGTGAGGTAGAGCGTCATCAGTGGCTCAAACTGTTTGCCAGCCGGAATCGCTGCGAGGACGCGATCGCGATAAGCCGCCGCATCAGCTACCGAGCGTACTGGGGGCTTCAAGTTCGGCATGACGATGGCACGGGCAAACTGACGCACCGTGTGGGGCAGAACCGCTTTCAGCGACGCACCGTCACGTAGATGCAGATGCCAGTCGTCAGGCCGGGTCATGGTAAGCTTTTGCATCTCTCAATTATAAAACCGCTAGTGCTTTAGCAAGAAAGACACAAGCTAACAACGCCCAGGTACACTGGCTGCTTGAATATTGGCAGCACTTGGGATGATACACCGCTTTCTACAGATGTGCGGGAAAGTGCATCTCGGGCTATTAAGGCAGCTCTGGAAGCAGACATTACCCTGTTTGTTTGACCATGCAGATATTTATACGCGGGGCAAGTCAGAGCCGGTGTTTGGTGATGTGCTCAAAGCCTCGCCAGGTCTGCGTGAGCAAATTGTGCTTCAGCGGATCTGACACTTAATATATAGTTCTGCCGATGTGTGCAGCTTGTATAAAATTTGAACAGATGATTCCAGCCTGGGCACTCAGCCTAAAAATTTGTAACTCGTCTGCATATTTTTGAATATTGACAAACACTATGAGATTGTCGTTTCTCAGGGTTCACAAATCAATAGCTTCTTTCCCAGAAACAGAACTACCTAATTTTGTGGTTCTCACAGGGGTGAATGGTGCAGGGAAGAGTCATCTGCTAGAGGCAATTGAAAATGGCTCAATGCAAATTGACGATATTGTAGTAAACAATCAGACACGTCCGATTCGTAGATTTGATTGGACAAACCTCATTCCACAAGATACAGGTGCTTTCGCACCTTATGAAATCACTCAAGAAAGATATAATTTTTGGAATGAACTTTCTCAGTATATAAAAGAATATCGACCTCAAATTTCTCAAACTCTTCAGCAATTGAATCGATTTGATTTAGACAAACTTGAGATAAGTGAGCTCATAAGTCTCACACCAGAAAAACTAATTTTAACAGGTAGTACTCCAGAGCAAGCAAATCAGATTATCCAAGCAATTCAGAGTGCCACTTCTAGTGCAACTCAAAATGTAGCTGCTAGATTTACACAAAATGATCCTAATAATAGATCACGACTAGTTAGCCTCTTTCAAAGAAATACTAATAAGCCCTTTATTGCTTTTGAGGAAAATGATTTTTATGAGCACTTTCCCAGCAGTTGGCAACCTATTGATATGTTTCAACAATCATTTAGTCGTCTCTTTGCTAACTATCAAAGCAATTGGCTCAGAAATCGAATTAGGTATGTTGCGAATCACGATGGTGAATCCGTCACTTTTTTGACTGATGAGGAGTTCGTGGATAGGTATGGTGAACCACCTTGGGATTTTGTAAATAGTGTTCTTGAAGCAGCAAATCTCGATTTTAGGATTAACCATCCACCGAAATATGATGATCGACCTTACGAGCCAATTCTCACTGATAAAATAAGGAACTCACAAGTAAAGTTTAACAATCTGTCTTCAGGCGAAAGAGTATTAATGTCTTTTGCATTGTGTCTCTACTATGCAGGAGATCGTCGTCAAATCGTAGATTATCCAAAGATTCTATTATTCGATGAGATTGATGCACCTTTACACCCTTCAATGACTCAATCTCTTTTAAGTACTATTCAAGATGTTTTGGTCAATCACCATGGGATTAAGGTGATTCTAACTACACATTCACCTTCCACAGTAGCTCTTGCTCCAGAAGAATCTCTGTACGCGATGTATAAGACTGATCAAAGACGGATGCAGAAGACTACGAAAGATAAAGCTTTGTCCATTTTGACTACTGGGGTTCCAACCTTAAGTATAGATTACGAGAATCGTCGTCAAGTGTTTGTCGAAAGCCATTACGATGTTCAGTTCTATGAACGATTGTATGAAAAGCTAAGAGAGTATTTGATACCCGAAGTGTCACTTAACTTCATTGCATCCGGAGCAAGAGGAAACGGTAATTGTGAGCAAGTAAAAGACATTGTTAATAAACTGAAAAATGGAGGCAGTCGAACAGTCTACGGGATTATTGACTGGGATTTAACCAATTGTGGCAACGAGCGCATTAAAGTTCTTGGTAAAGGAAACCGTTATAGCATCGAAAATTATATTCTTGATCCAGTTCTTGTTGCAGCTTTCCTTTTGCGAGAAAAGTGGATAGAACGAAGTGCCATTGGACTTAGTATGCATGAAAACTATACTAACTTTGTAACTTTTGATAGTACTCGGCTTCAAGAGGTAGCTGATTTCGTAGTAAATAAAGTAAAACCTCATATACTTCCAACAATCGAAGATGACAAATTGTTATGTCAATACCTCAGTGGGCAAGTCATAAGCTTGCCCAAATGGTTTCTTCATACCCAAGGACATGATTTAGAAACAACTCTGAAAAATGCCTTTCAAGAGCTGAGGCGGTTTCAAAAAGAATCTCAATTGAAATTGGAGATCATCGCGAAGGTGATTGATGATGTGCCGTCCCTTATTCCATACGATTTTGTATGTCTGTTGAAAGAAATCCAAAACATTCAATAGGTTAAAGGTCGTGCCAATCGTATACTTAATCAATAAATCTGCCTGCTTCGCTTGGTGTACTCGGGTTTTTGGAGCCGGGGCGGACAAGAGCGCAGTCGCTTCCATACCCATGTCTAGCCTCTATATGAGGAAGGATGTTGACGAGGTAGCCACATCTTTAAAGTAAAAAAAGTAACACTCTCTCACAGTCATGCCAGAAGGACCAGAAGTCAGACGGTTTGCCGATGCCTTGAATCAGGCACTTTGGGGCAAACCCATCGTGTCACTCTTGGCACGGACAAAGACAGCAAAAGTTTGGGAAAAAGAGCATCCAGGTGTCTTACTCAACAAGCGTATCGAACGAGTCCTCTCGCATGGCAAGCACCTAGTCGGCTTAATTGAAGGTGGTTACTACTTCCACTCCCATCTGATGATGTGGGGAAGTTGGGCAGTTTTAGACAATCCACCCCAAGAAATAGATCGCCGCGAGCGATCGCGTATTGTCGTACCCGATGCCTGCGCCATTCTTTACTCTGCACCCATTTTTGATTTAGGCACGGGCAATCCCTTTGAAATTGTCGAAAACTTACGCACTCTCGGTACAGATATCCTACCCTATCCAGACGAAAAGCCCTTCGATGCACCTGAGTTCCTGCAAAAGCTGGTGACACCCGAAAATAGCGATCGCGCCATTGGTGCTGCCTTACTCGATCAACAGATTCTTGCCGGAATTGGGAACTACCTGAGAGCCGAAATACTATTTGATTGTCGCCTCGATCCGTGGCGAAAAGTTGCCGATTTGACAGCATCGGAACTAGAACGCCTAATTCATTCAATTCCCTTAATGGCTCAACGCGCCTACGCTACAGGCGGCTTCACCGTATCAGATGAAGCGCGTTCACATCTTATTAATAACCCCTCCCTTGTCTACACACCTGGAAGCGAGTACGGCACAAGGCACTACGTTTTTCGCCGCACTAACCTGCCGTGTTTAGACTGTGGCGGCACAATCCGCCAACTTCGTCAAGTTACTAGAGCAGATGAAGAAGGAGAGAAAACCCGAATAATTTACTTTTGCCCTACCTGCCAGGGAACTAACGTAGAGCTGAAAAAAACAAAAAGCAAGCGAAAGGTTGTTGCCACAGGGGAGAACATTATCGAGGTTCAGGCATGACTAAAAACCCCAAGTTGACACGCCCAAACGTCGAAACTGAAACCAACTTTAATCAAAGTCCAGAATTAAATCCTGGAGCCTTCATTGATTTTGCTTCTGTAGCTGAAAAAGTTGGAGCAACAACAAAGCGCTTGACAAAAGCATCGTTACTGGGTAGCTATTTTACCTCACTATCGGATAATGACTTAGTACTAGCTGCACGATACTTTTCCGGTTATATATTTCCCTTACGAGACCAGCGTACTATTAATATAGGTGGAGCGGCTTTGCTGAGTGCGATCGCAGCAGTAAGCGAACAAGAAAAATCAGCCCTTCAAGAACGATTAGTAAAACTGGGCGACCCCGGTGACGTAACGGAGGAAGCGTTTACCAATAATCCACAACGTTCACAGCATCAACCCATTCTCACCCTTGATTCCTTATCAAACCAACTCGAACTCTTAGCAGCGACAACAGGAACCAAACGCAAAACCGAACTGGTTATAGAGTTGTTGAAGATGGCAACACCTCTAGAAGCCAAGTATATCGTCAAGCTGTTAGCAGGCGATTTGCGGATTGGACTGAAAGAAGGTGCCGTTGAAGATGCGATCGCTCGTCTTAACGAAACCGATATCTCCAAGGTACAGTGGGTCAATATGCTAATCGGAGATATTGGCGAAACTGCCTTAATGGCAAGGCTTAAGAAACTTGACGAAGCCCAAATGCGACTATTTCACCCGATTAAATTTATGTTGGCAACTCCCGCCGACGATTTAACAGAAGTAGCCAAACAAATGCCTGCTGGATTTGCGGTTGAAGACAAGTATGACGGGATTCGCGCCCAAGTTCACATTGCCCCTTACTTAGAGGAAGATAACTCAATTCTCCACGGCACAGTTTGCAATGGTAAGGGTGTTGCTATTTTCTCCCGGACACTCGATGAAATTACCGCCAGTTTTCCCGATTTAATCGAACCGCTTGCGGCTATCAACTTAGCCTCAAAACATAGCGATGAAGCAGCCGATTTAATTTTAGATGGAGAGATTGTACCCATTCAAGGAGAACGCATCCTCCCCTTTCAAGAACTGCAAAAGCGACTGGGACGCAAAAAAGTTTCAGACGAATTACTTGCCGCTGTTCCTGTTGCTTTCATTGCTTACGATGTCTTGTATGCGTTTGGGCGAGTTCTGATTAACGAACCCTTTGCCAAACGGCGAAATATTCTTGAATCACTTCACCTCGATACTCAAAGAGTACGCTGTGGACTTTCCCAACAAGTCAGCGATATTTCCGGCTTAGATGCAGAATTCACCGCTGCAAGAGCCAGAGGAAATGAAGGCTTAATGGTAAAAGATTTGAATTCAACCTACAAACCCGGTAGAAGGGGACGTGATTGGTTGAAAATCAAACGTGCAATGGCAACACTGGATGTTGTTGTTACAGCCGCCGAGGTGGGGAGTGGCAAACGGCATCGTTTCCTCTCGGACTATACCTTTGCCGTCCGCCAAAGCGAAACCGAGCCAACGCTGTTGAATATCGGTAAGGCATATTCAGGGTTAACCGATGCCCAAGTGGCTGAACTTTCCGATTGGTTTCGCGCCCATACCTTGCAAGAATTGGCGCATGGTAAGGTGTGTATCGTGGAACCGCACATTGTCCTGGAAGTGACGTTTGACCGTGTGCAAGCATCTTCGCGACACAATAGTGGTTATGCACTGCGGTTTCCTCGCATTGTGCGCGTGCGAAATGATAAACCTCCTGAAGAAATTGACACCCTGGAGACGGTTCGCCGTTTGGCTCAAACGCTGTCTGCTGAATCTGCAACGCAGGAGTCTGAAAAATTTGTTGATTCTGCCGCACCATTGGAGATTCCCCATAGGAGAGAAACTGATGTTATTCAGTTGGAAAACGATACTAATCAGACACCAACGCTTGAAGCCGCGTGTGAAGCATTTAAGGCATTTGTGGATGGTATCGAACGCGATAAGTCTGTCGGAGTGCTGCACGACTCGGATGCAGATGGGGTGACGGCGGGAGTTGTGTTGCAGCTAGCGTTGTCACGCGCTGGGTTTGAGAATGTGAAGCTTGTTGCACCAGATCGCGATCGCAATGCCTGGACACCTGCAAACCGAGAACGAGCGATTGCTGCTGCACTCGATAGTTTATTCGTTCTCGATTTGGGCAGTCAATCGGAACCCGTGATTGCTGGCGTTCCCACCTGCTTTATCGATCACCATCGTCCAGAAGGGGTTCCGTCCGGTGATACTTTGATTAGTGCTTACACCTGGGAACCTATCCCCAATACATCACTACTCGTTTGGGAGTTGTGTTCGTCTCTGACAGATGTAGCAGATTTAGATTGGATTGCTGCAATTGGTATAGTTAGCGATTTAGGTGAAAAAGCTCCGTTTGAGATGCTGGCAGTTGCAAAGAGTCAGTACACTGCCAAGTATTTAAAAGAAGCATCTGCTCTGATTAACGCGGCACGGCGTGCTTCTCAGTACCATCCAGAGGTGGCAGTAAGGGCATTGCTGACTCATGATAATCCGCGATCGCTGGTTAACTCAAACACAGAAGACGTTGAACAATTACGGATAGCGCGGAAAGAAGTGCAGGTAGCGATGGAACAAGCAAAGAAAGCCGCACCCGTCTTTTCTGGAAATGTCGCCTTAGTGCGGATTAACTCACCTTGTCAAATCCATCCACTGATTGCCCAAAGCTGGCGCACTCGATTGCCCAAGTATATCGTCATGGTTGCGAATGAGGGATATATTCCTGGGCGCGTTAACTTCAGCATGAGAACTGCATCGGGAATCAATGTGCTTGACTTTTTGAAAAATGTGGACTTGCCGCCTGGAGAAGGAAGCTACGGTCACGGACATGATAGTGCATCTGGGGGCAGCTTGCCTGTTGAGCGATGGAATGAGTTGCTAACTTCGCTTGGGTTTGAGATTACCTGAAAGACTTGGCACGTCATGCGAGCGACGGATTGCCCACGCTTGAGGAGTTGGAAGTCATGGACGATGAGGCGATTATCAAGAGTTTAACGCGGGTCAACTTCGTGGTACTTGTGGCGAAGTTTGGAGCCAAAACCGCAGCCAGTCTGAGGACTCCTACAAATACGTTTCCTAAACCTAAATATCTTATGCAATCCCTAGATGAGCTAAGCCAGGATCGTCACTTGGCAAGAGTTTTCAGCCCAGACAGTTCAGATGCCTGTGATTTATGCCTGTGGTCACTTGAAATCAAGAAAGCAGAAACTAGAGAATATCGCCTCTTATATGGTTGGGTTATCCCCAGAATACTTAGGGAGTTAAACACTTGGTCAATTTCTAACTTCCTACCCGAATGGAAGGTCACTCCGTATGCCTATCGAGCGTACCGACTCAATTTTCACCATTGTGGTAAGACGATTTTCAATCTGGTAACGAAACTCTGTGAAGGTTTCTCTTTGCAGGAAGCCTGTCAACAAATTGGAGTTGCTGAGCCTATGAACTCCTCCAATCAACCCCATCCCTGCGGGCAATTTCGTCTGGCAGCATCACAAAGGGAATTAACAAGAACGTTCATCGTTCGACCAGTTATTTTTGTCGAACCCGCATGGTCTCACCTAGCAGTCATTGATGAATTGAAGCCAATTACTAGCCCTAATGAAGTTGTTCCAGCATTTATAGGTTCACTTTGTCGCCTTGGTAAGCTGAATCTTTTCCGAGCAGCCGATGGTACACCATTTCCCCAACACGAAAATTTAGCAAAAAAATGCCTCTCCCACTTGCAGGCGGAAACAGGATTAGCCTTTTGTGACGCAGATAGTAAGCGATTAGGTAATCTCGAATGGCTGTGCTTTCCCTCCGCTGATCGCTACGAAAAAAAACAAGTTCAGGTTAGCTTTGACTCCCCTGCTTACACCGCAACAATTGAAATTCCGCCAGATGTACTCGCAATCGGCGCTCAGGCTACAGTGCGTTGCCGCCTCTGGAACGAGCAGGAGGTTAGTCTCGACTGCCTGAAAACTCTTCAAGTTACGGAATCAGGTGCGTCAGTTAGTTTCACAACTCAGCAGGAAATTACTAAGTATCTCGTTACTATTTGGGTACAGCCAGAACATAGAGACGTAGAGGAAATTTGGTACGAAAGCTCAGCTCCAATCTTCAGACAGGTAAACCTCAATCAAGGTATTAATGGCTTTGAAGGACAACTCGAATCAAATTGGCTCAGAGAATATAGTAAAGCTAAAAAACTCAGCAAGCCAATTAAACAAGCTCAAACTGTTAGGCAAACTCACTATCAGCAACTCAGCCTTGTTAACTATCAACCTGCGCCTTGGATTGTTGAAGGACAACAGATCTACCAGTTTGCGAAACGTCTTTTCTCTAGACCTTCTGGAGGTCTCTTCATCAGAAATGGTTGGGGAGCCAACATGGAGGAGCCTGGAATCTTTACCTTCTTCAAGTGGCTCCAATCGCTGACAGATGACGCATCCATTAGCAAGGTTTTGATTGTCGATCCATACTTTGACGAATCAGGGATCATAGAGGTGATTGCAAGAGCAAGAGCTGCTCAAGCTGAATATGTGGTTCTTGCCAATACCCAAACCAATTCCCAGTACCCCACAGATCCCAACCAACCAAGGGAGCCTCAACGAGCAACGCGGCTCAAAGGAGCTTGTCATAGAGGGGATATTAACTTACTCCTATCTGGTTTGAAGTTTCGGTTACTGGATCTGAGAAGTACAACTGAGAAGAACGATCAGTTATTCCACGATCGCTACATCCTGCTGTTTGACAATCAGGGAAAAGCAAAGACTGGCTATCACCTGTCAAATTCCATCCAGGGAGCGACAAAACATCACCCATTGCTAATCACTCCGATTCCCAGCGATGTACTCTCGACTGTAGAAGCTTATGTCCAGGAATTGCTCAATCCTTCCTCTGACTCCAATAGCAGAATTATTCCACTGTTTTCATCAATTCGCGAACCAAGAACACTGTCCGCTGATAGGAGTTCATTTAAGCTATCCGATATTCCACACGTCAACTTTTTCTTTGCGACCCTTCTGCAAGATGACAGCCTTCTGTCTCTAGATGAAACCGCATTGGGCGATCGCCTCAAAAATTACGGCGATTTAGACGAGGAAAGAAGAAACTTTGAGTTTAGAGAGGAGGATTCCGCTCAGGCAGATTTTTACTTAGGTCAATTTGCTCCAGCTCTCATTACTGCCAGTCCCCCCGATTTCATCAAACTGTGGACTGGACTATGGAGTTGGCTAAATCATACCCCCAACAGCAGTGATTATCTTGATCAAATCATTTCTTCCAGTGGAGAAACCCTTTCATTAAGGCTTAAAGATTTCCTCGTTAAGGCACCAGACCAATTAAACCTTCCCATTGAGTCATTTAAGTCAGACACTCATGCTGAAACTTTGTTGCTTACGGACATGCTGAATGTAGGTTTCCCAGAAGCCATACAAAAATCCGATGAGCTATTGAGATTTGCTGATTGTCGGACTTGGGTTCCTTGCTTGCAGGACAATGGAATCCGCTATGCTGCACAAGTTTTGGCTCAGCTAGACCCAGGAACACTCGTGAGCATAATTACAGAGTTGCAGCAAGCTCTAGCTACAATACCAGAGAATGAGACTGATGCCTCTAAACTTTGGAATCTCAAACATACTCTTGCCTTCATCTTAAAACAGGTCTTTGACGATCTGCTTGTGGCTCGACTTGGATGCAGAGAAAATCCCCCGTTCCTATCGGCTTTATTAGGAAGCGATATTCCGCTGATTCGGGCGATCGCTGCCAACAGTTTCTCTCCCTTATGGAACTCTAGGGCTAAGCCATTGGAAGCATTTACAGCGATTGCAGTTCTAACCTCGTTGGAACAAACGTATACTCTTGCTGAGTGGGGTTTTAACCTAAGAGTCAGGGCAAATCAGAAAAGATATTTAGAAGAAGATGAAGCGTTGGGGCAACTTCTTGTGAAAATATTTAACCAAATGCACGAAGTATTCCCTACAGATATATCTAATGCAGAACTTTCAGAAATCGTTCGTCGTTTGAGCGGCCCCAGCGAGGGAGATTGGGTAGTGTCTACGACCAACGATTTTCTCATCCCGTTGATTAACGATGGTAAGCTGTCGGACGAGCAGGTGGCGGAGCTTTGGCTACCAATCTTATTCAAACAGCTTGAAGCCCATGTTTCATCGCCAAACCGCCAACAAGAAGGTGAAACATTTGAACCTGGTTTAGAGGAGTCAAAAGGTTTTGAGCTGATTCAACTTGGTGCATGGGCGATTGTAAATAACAATGCAGAACACAGGAAAAACTGGCTGGAAAGACTTGAAAATATCCGAAGTAAAGCTCAAGGTGTTTTACGCCAGCCATTTTTACGCTCCCGTCACTACCAAGCTTGGCATAAAGCAAGTATTTGTCTGCTATGGCTAGTCAGCCTAGCCAACCTTCTCGTTCAAGATTATGAAGTAAATATTGCTGAGGGCGAGTACAGAGAAACTGAGTTTCTAGCAAAATGTTTAGAGCAAATTGATGAGACACTAGCTGCCACTCGTGAGGAGAATCCGCTACCAAACAAGAAATGTCTTTGGGAGTTTGTAGCCAACTTCAAACAAAAATAAGCAATTGCAGAGGTAGCTCACACCTACATCTGCAATCGTTAACTGATCGCTCATCCTAAAATTCACGAGAACAATATTTCCCAGCAACTCGCAGCATAACTGCCAAACTCTTTTCCACATCAGCATCCGTTGTTGCCCAAGACGAAACACTGATTCGCATCGCCGTCTGTCCTTGCCAAACCGTACTGCCACACCAACAAGTCCCCTCAGCTTGAATATCGGCAATCACCCGATGAGTGGTTTGTGCATCCCCAAACGACACTAAGACTTGATTCAACACCACATCGTTGAGAATCGGGTAACCAGCCGCTTTCAACTCCTTAGCAAAATGTCGAGCATGGCGACAGGTACGCTCAATTAAGTCTGCCAAACCAGAGCGACCCAATGAGCGCAATGCTGCCCACACTTCAACACCACGCGCACGCCTTGATAATTCAGGAGTATAATCTGATGGATTGCGCTGCTCGCTGACAGTGGGTAAATACTCGGCAGTAATCGCCATTGCCGCTTGCAACGCAGGGGCATCGCGAACAAACGCTAATCCACTATCATACGGCACGTTCAACCACTTGTGAGCATCTGTCGCCCAAGAATCTGCCTCTTCCATACCAGCGGTGAGGTGCGCCAATGATGGTGCTACTGCTGCCCAGAGTCCGAATGCACCGTCTACATGCACCCAGGCTCCTATTTCTTTAGCGCGATCACAAATCGCTCCGACTGGATCGCACGCGCCTGTGTTCACATTTCCCACTTGGGTACAGATAATCGCAGGACGAGTCAGGGGTGGAATGGCGTCCGGACGCATCCGCCCCTGTCCATCAACAGGCACTTTCACGACTCGGCTTCGACCTAATCCCAGCAATCCCAACGCTTTCAACAAGCTTGGGTGTACTTCTTCACTGACGGCAACGGTAATCGGTGGCGCACCGAACAACCCGTCTGCTTCTACATTCCAACCTTCTCGTTCGAGTACAGCGTGGCGGGCGGCGGCTAAGGCGGTAAAGTTAGCAACAGTTGCTCCCGTAACGAAGGCACCACCACACTCGGCGGGGAGATGCAGTACATCGAGTAGCCAGCGCAAAGCTACCTCTTCCAATAAGGCTGTAGCTGGAGTGATGCGATAGAGTCCACAATTTTGATCCCATGCTGCGGCGAGCCAGTTGGCTGCTAAAGCGGCAGGCAGGGAACCACCCGTGACAAATCCGAAGAAGCGGGAGCCTGCCTGTGCCATTGATGCAGGTGAGCCAACTTTATCGAGCAGTTGCAAGACAAGTTCCGGTTCGACAGACTCATTAGGGAGGGGTTCATCAAACTGGATGAGGTTGGCGATCGCTTCCTGGGTTGGCACAACGTTACGAGCGTCCAAGCCTTCAAGATAGCGAATCGCGAATTGGGCCGTTGTTTGCAAGAGTTCTCGCATATCCTCTTCCTTAGATAGCACCGAGCTAAACAATCCCACAAAAAGAGCGTGCGATGGGAGCGCAGCTCTCTTCGAGTCCGCGATCATCTCGCATTACCTTATAAATAAAACCCGTTTGGGTTTCTCTATAAAGAGTACCAGTCAACTCTTTTCCCTTGTCGCACGGTAGCCAGCGATCACAAAACGACTTGAACTATAACAACATCCAGGAAAATTTTCCTGGATGTTGAACGAGGCGTTACGTGTGGGCAATGTGGTGACGAACTATCAGTTCTTATCCCAAACGGGCAAAGAATTGGTGAACCTACGTGTCTCAGGCCATGAAGTGCCAGCTATCGGCATCCATCGAACTGATTTGCAGGCACTCCTGTGGCAGAAACTGCAACGGGTTTCGGGTGTTGTCCGCGTTGGTATGCACCAGGATTACTGCTGCTGGGCAAGCGCGTTCGGTACTCTTGGCTCGCTAGACAGCGCCAGTTGCGCCAAGGGGTAACGCAGATACAGTTAACGGTGTGAAGTACCGCTCTTGACTAGAGCAATCAGGCTCAAAATGCTTTCCGCTAAGCCCACCGACTGTTGCTAATGGCTCTCCGTTGTAAATCGGCAGGTTGGATACCCTGACAGTAACCATATCTTCACAACTTTGAACGTACCAATGGCAGACTGGAGACTGGATATATTTGAGTGAATCATCTGCAATCACCCCAGCTTCAACTAAACCGTCATCAATGTACTTAGTCGCGGCGGCAATGTTGTTATTATCGCGGGCTAAATTCTTCACCCGCCAGACATACTCCAGCCAAATTTTTCCTTGAAACTGATACGCTTCCTTACAGTAAGAGGCAATTAATTCTGTCCACTCCCGCTTTTGTTTAGCTGAAGCTTGCCAACCGCCTCTAGCTGTGCGAATCATCTCGTTGAGTGTTGGAGGTAGAGGAAACTCAAGGGTTTCGAGACGATATTCATCAGGAGAGCTAACAGGTATTGAGTGTTCGTGTAGGGGAGTAACATCAGGGACTGACGGGTTTAAGGAGGGAACGGGGAACGCTTCGCGACTCACCGTTTCCCGTTCCCCATTCCCGGTTCCCTTCTGGGTTGATTGTTGTCCTTGCTGATATCTCAACTCAATTTGATGGAGATATTCCCGTTCAGTTGGAGTCAAATTTACGCAACGCTCTAGCGACTGTAAAATGTATCGGTCAAATGCATCTAGACGTTCTGTTTCGTACAACGCCTTGAGGCGCGAACTGATTTCTTCGAGTTCCGGCACTTCTGACAAGGGGAGAGGAGTCAAATCAGCATGAGGAAAGCTGCGTAGTTCCATATCCATCGTCTGAACATTTCGCTTCCATACCTTACACTGCTTCTCACCCACTGATTCTATACGAGCCTGGCGCTGATGCCAGTCAGGAAGTTCTGGCGCGTAAATCTCTACAAGCCCCCCTGGCTCTAGGGTGAGATGATGTGAAAGCAAGTTGGACAAGTCAGGCTCGTGAGTTGGAGTAAAGAGCGATCGCTCTTTTAACCGTTGCCGATTCTTTAGCAACGACTGGGCTTGCTTGGGAGTGCGAACCTCTCCGCTAGCAATTAATTCTAAAATCGGGTCGCTCTGTGCAACGGGTTTTTGAGTCAGCTTGAACGCCCCGTCTACACTCTGTTGATTCAAAACACTTTGTAAGGCTTTAGCGCGAGTAAGGTGTCCGCTCGAAACGGCTTTATTAATTTCCTCAACCACTTTAACGGCTTTCTGGTATCTTTTCCCCGAACCCAACCCCACACGTTTTGCCACATGATCGCGAGACTGCCCAAACGGCTCACAACATCCAGGAAAATTTTCCTGGATGTCTCGACGGGTTCCTTGTCGAAGTTTTGCACTTTCCTGCTCGATTTCCTGCCATAATGCCGCTTCCCTGACCTTCTGCTCAATCGTTTTTTCCCTGGTAGCATTCTCCAGCAGCAGCGCTTCTAGAGAGGCGAGAGCGTCCTTGAACTCCCTAACAATTACGGGGATGCTCAACCACCCTAACTCAAGGGCGGCTTTCCAGCGCCGATGACCACTAATAATGATCAAGTCAGGAGTAATTACTAGCGGCTTGAGCCAGTTGGAGTTGCCAATCAATTCCACCAAGTCCGAAACACTTTCATCCTCGCCATAGAGAGCGGCGTTACGCGGATGGGGTTTGAGTAATTTGGGGTCTAGTTGATGCTCACCTGGAGCAAGCTTTTGAGTGGGCGATATTTGTGCGATTGCGCTCAGCTCAGTGCCCGAGGCGATCGCGCCAGTTAAAGTCGCTGTCTCCATTGCTGTTGCACCCTCTAGTTGTGTCAGACATTGATAAATGGCGTCCCCCACCGCCAGCGCCAATAGCGGTGGCACGGCATTCCCAACTTGTCTCATACCCCGCCAAATCCGACGATGGAAGCGGAACCAGTCCGGGAAAGAGGACAGGCGAGCCGCCTCGCGGACTGTGAGTACTCTGGCATGAGTGGGGTGAATCGGACGTGCAGCGGTGTGCCGTCCCTTGTCGCTTCTCGTTCCGGCTCTCAAGGTTCGAGCAACTCCGTCCCACTTAAGGCGGTACAAACGGCTTTCTGGCTCCGTCGTTCCCGGTGCGGTAGCCTTGAATCGTTCAACAACTGATGGAGTGTGACGGGTGAGGCAACAGCCCGTGAGTAGGTGAGGATTAGTTGTGGGTGGTGAAGGGAATACCTGTTCGAGCTTGAGTCTGTACTCGGAAGGCTGAGCTTCCAGAGTGGGTTGCTTCTCCTCTAGTTGCAATTCATCGGTATCGAAGAGTTGCGGAAACGCTTCTTCTGATAGAAACGTTAAGTCTGCGATCGCGTCCCTAACGATAACGGCTTGAGATGCTGCCACTGGCAACTGGGGAGAGGTATGGTGAAGAATTCCTCCGATAAAAACCCGTTTTCGACTTTGAGGGACTCCGTAGTCTAAGGCATTTAGAACCCAAGTCCAGGTGTTGTACCCTGCCTGTTGTAGCTGTTGCAGGGAAGGTTCGATTAAACCTGCGTATTTGGGCAGCAGCAAGTCGGGAACGTTTTCCAAAACAAAAGCAGTAGGCTGAAGTTCTTCGACCAGGCGACAGAAATGGGCAATTAGTTGATTGCGGGGGTCATTCACATCCCGTTTGCCAATCCTTGATAAACCCTGACAGGGAGGACCTCCAAAGACTAGACCAATTTTCCCATCCCACTTCTTACCCTGTTGGTTCTGGGCTACCTCAAGAAGACGGCGGATCTCAAGTCCTGTCAGCTCTTGCACATCAGCACAGAGAACGGACGTTGAGGGAAAGTTTTGAGCGTAGGTAGCGAGGGTCTGTTCGTCTGATTCAACCGCTAACGCAACATCTATCCCAGCTGCTTTCATGCCAAGGGAGAACCCACCCACTCCCGCAAATAGCTCCACAGCAACGGGAGCATTTGACGGAGCTTTTTGGTGAGCGGTGATGACCCTTTGTGTCATGGTTTAACGCTAGTGGCTGGTGAGAGAAGTGGGGTGTCTCGGCTACTATATCTATAGTACCATTATATGAGATTATTTACATTCTTAAAATCGTTTTAATTTTCCTGGGATATAGATGCGAACGCTGCCAGGGATTTGGCACAATGCTTTTTGAGGATAAAGACAGAAAAGTTCCCTTCAGCGTGTGTAGGGGAGAGATTATTAATCGGATGAGTTGGACGGGAAGAGTAGGGAGCGAGTGCTTCCTTTAAACTCTTCCTTTCCGAGCTGTTGTTTCGTTTATCAATTCATGAATCCCAAAGCCAACTCCTCTTCCATCGAGAGTTCCCATCAAGCTGACTTCAAAGCTAGGCGAGTTACTGGTCGTTCTCAAAAGCCTAGTTATGGGTTGACGGAGGCTGAAATTACGCCAGAGTTAGGGCAGGAGTTGGCTGAGTTTTACAGGTTTATGACTTCTGTTGGTGTTGAAGCACAAGGCGTGAAGTCCATCGCGGCGGTGACGGCTAACAACTATCTCACTCAGGTGCGGCTGCTTTTCGGGTGGATGCACCGCCATCGCACTCCGGTTGTACCGCTTTCACACTTAAGAGTAAGCGAACTGTTTTTTCCCAGTGGTTTGAGAGCAGAAGAAGCTTCTCAAGAGGAGGCAACCTGCTTACCAATGGCAAATGTTGAGGATTATCTGCAATGGCTCAGACTGGAACGGGAAGTGGCTCCGAGTTACGAATTGCAGGTGGTGAAAGCGCTCGTCTGGGTAGTAAGGTTTCTTGAATCTGTTTCTAGCCATCAGGTTTCAAAGCGCGGTTCCCGTAGAAAAACTTCCAGATGGGAGGAAGCTGTGTTCAAGGAACTGCGATCGCTGATGAGCGATATCCAGGCACAGGGGAAAACAACTCCAAGGGTAGCGAATGACGCTTCAAAGTGGATAGACTGGCCGGAGTTTCTCAATTGTGTCAAACAACTGAAGGCGGAGTGTACGCCGATTAATAAGAGCAATCAACAGCGCTCCACCAGCGCGATCGCTACTTCTATTCAACGATATTTAATTTTTGCCTTTTTCAGTGCCATTCCGGTGCGACCGAGCACGGTAAGAGAATTGGAACTGGGACGCACGCTGGTGAAGCGGGATGAGCTGTGGTATCTGGAATTGGAACCAAAGGATTATAAAACGAGTGAGACTCACTCAAAACTGGGGGAAAAGCGTGTTATACCAATTCCACAGTGGTATTATCCGGAGCTAGAGGCTTGGTTATTTGGCTATGAAGATGACGAAGGGGTATGGCAGGGTTATGTGGATGCATTGGGTACTCGCTGTGGTTGGCGGCAGGTTTTTGAACCCAATCACAATTTCGTGTTTTTTCAGAAAAATGGCAAACCTTTTACCTCAGTAACGTTCTCCAGTCTTTTTAAGCAAGTCGCTTACCGCTTGACTGGGAAAGCTTGTAACCCGCAATTGATTCGGGATATGGCGATCGCTCATCTGATGAATTCTGGGGCAAGTGTGGAAGTAATGGAGTCTTTGGCTGACTTGATGGGTCATAGCCCGCAAATGCAACAGAAAATCTACTCCCGTCATGCTCTTCCACAGCAGAGTACTCTAGCCCTTGATGCGCTTGCCGCGATTTCGTCGAAGGTTCTGGAGTGAGAGTGGAACCACCTTTCAGGTGGGGTCTGAATCCTCAAATGACAAGCGATGTCTTTACTCCTTTCCAAGGTTAACCCCACGGCGACCTTCCGTTAATATTAACGGAAGGTCGCCAATTGATAATTTGGTTCTGAGTTCTGGGTTGAGCCAGCCGGGAAGCGCCATTACCCAACAAATCAAAACCTCATCGTGATGTTTTGATTTGTTGATCAACGCGATCGCACGGGAAGAGCGCCACTCAGCAACGGCAGCAAAGGCTGTGGAGACGATCGCGGGAAAACTGGCACAGCCGCCCCCTACATCTCAGCATTGTAGGCAGTTACGAACTGGTAAAAAGGCGGTTAAGATATTGTTCGCTAGTAACATTTCCCTACATGACCGCCGCCGTCACAATCCAGCCTCAAGGCTTCAGCGTCCAATATCCTAAAACTCAATGGCGGGTCAGCTTTGTTGAGGATGCCGCTTGCAAGTTCCGGTTCGTGCTGTGTGGGCGTGACTTCAAGTTCGAGCCACGAGATCGATACCGTTATCCTAGCCATGACGACGCGAGACGAGCTGCTCACTGCTTTCTTGAATTGATGAAGCGATTGGAGCGATCGCGGATGAAGCTCAGCGTCTTAGCTGAGATAGGTCTCCTCAAGTTCCCGCAAGAAACTTATCGCCAACACGAACTATGGCTAGTCGTTGACCGCACTCGCTACACCTGGGAAGCAATCACAGCCAGTGGCTTCTGCTTGCGATCGCAACGCTGGTATAAGCAGCCGGATACGGCGATCGTCAAGGCTCGGCTACAGATTGATCGAGAACTGGCAGTTTCTCAAATCCGAGGTGTTGTGGGGTGGGTTTAATACTGGCTCTTTGATGTCGTAGTTGAATGGGTGTGCGATCGCTTCTCCCTCACAAGCCAACTAGGCGATCGCTTCCTCTCATCCTGGCGACGGTCAAAGTTTCCGTACCCCTACAGGGGAAGTTTATTGAAACTTCGCTTAGTGTTCCTACTTGGGATGATGGGGAACAGAATTAGGCGATTGTGGTTGGGGTGCGATCGCAAGTTTTGCCATGCTTCCCGATGTGCAAAATTTTGCACCACGGGAGGGGAGTCTCCTTGCTTTAGCCTCGGCAGTTTTCTCATCCGGGTTAATTTACTCTCCCCGTCGCGATCTTTAGAATTCAATCAAATTATTGGTGCCGAAGACGGTAGTCCAACGCGATCGCAGCAAGAGCTGACCTTCCGTTAATATTAACGGAAGGTCGAGATATTTGATGAGGTGCGATCGCACACTCTTCGCAGTTAAAGGAAATTCGGCTCGGCTTCGGTTCTTGCGGAGAAATGCCTGCGACGAAATACTGTTGAGGCGATCGCACCCAAGCCTCAAAGTTTTAGACCTTCCGGTGAATTCACCGGAAGATCTGGTTGTGCATACTGTGATCGCCCAACCCGTCGTTACAGCAGCCGATTGATGCGTAGGAAGTTTAGTTGGAGAAGTGGGGAGGGCATGAATGAGCGATCGCACCAAACCCCACCCTCCAAATCTACAGACCCCCCAATTAGAATTTTTGAGTATTTGGGTTGACTGAGGCGATCGCGGCAACCAAAACTGTCTGACCTTCCTTTCATATTTGCTGAAGGTCGAAAAATGCCGTTGTGTTGTCTCTTTATTGATCCGCGACAACCTTGAGCTTAGGCTTAGGCTTGGGCTTGGAGGTAGCACCACCGTTTTGTAGGGCAGCATTGTTGACTGGAACTGGCTTGGACGAGGGCTTCCGAGCTTTTGACGCAGCAAGTTTTGTCTTTGCTGCCTCAGCTTTATCCTTCTTACCAGCTTTTAGGTAATTAGGCGCCGACTCACAAGGGATTCCTAAAAGCGATATAAACTCAAAGTTGTCGTTAGCGCTGTTGAACCGTGCCTTGATCTGCACGAAGGACGCTTTGCCCTGAGTCTCTTTATCCAGGTTTTTGTTGAACCGGAATGGGGGCACAGGGGCATCTCGCCAGAGTACGGGAATGTGAGATGCCTTCATGAAGTTTACTTTTTTCTCCAAGGGTGCCGATTTGATGTACTCAAGCCGTTGCTTATCAAAGTTTTTAAACACTGAGATGCACGGTACCCGACAAACCGGAATGAACTGCCATAAACCACAGATTTTGAATTCGTTTTCTTCCAGAACGCTCTCTAGTCCTTCTCCAGATGCCGAGTGACCGACAAACCCTGCCAGTTGGAATGCTAGGCGGTAGGGCTGTTTTCCTCCAGGGAAGTGAGTAATCTTGGGATAGACAATTAACTTTTGCTGAGTAATCCCGGTACAAGTAATCTCTTTTTTAAGCGCCTCATAAGCATACTTGTGGGTGCTGGCATAATAGAGCGCATAGGACTTTTCCCCGATTGTCACAAAAGTTTTGTCCCCATCGGTCGTTATCTCACCGAAGATTATGCCAACCGCTTGAAATAAGACCGCCGAAGCGGGGTCAGAGGCGACTGGTTCGGTTACTGGTTCCGGGTTCTGTTCTAAGTCAGAGGCGACTGGTTCGGGTAGTGGCTCCGGTGTCGGTTCTGGGTAAGAGGCGATCGCATTACTCTCTGGGAGTAAGGTGGAAACGGAAGAAGATGCAGGAGCAAGCTCATCTACTGGTTTGTGTGCCACTGGCTCCGGGGGGGGTGCCGCCTCTATTTCCAGCTTTTCAATCGATACCGGGGCTTGTTGTTCCTGTGTCGGCTCGGCTATTGAGGCTGAACGCTTAAGTGCAAGAATATTCAATCCCTTGGCTGGGGGTGTTACTTGTTGTTGCGGACGTTTCTTTTTCATGAGAGTGGTTTAAGAGAGGATGTCTATCTCAGGCTAAACATTTAGCGGCAACAACTTACTTAACATCGAACTCATTATGCCTGACTGAGGCGATCGCAAGTTTGCCATGCTTCCCGATGTGCAAAATTTTGCACCACGGGAGGAAACTCTCTTGGCTTTAGCCTCTAAAATGATCGCATCATCCAACCAGTTGAGGTGGACAAAGCCTTTGCAAAAAAAAGAAGAGAGTCACACGAGGCGGCTCTCCTAGTCATCAGGGTGCATCTACTAACCTTATTATTACCTCTGGGCATGAGGGGTGTCACCCCCTATTTGTTAATTCTTGATGAAGGTGAATTGGCATTGCCTTGAGAGAGGGTGCGATCGCATCGAATCCAATATTCGTGCTGCCCCTCAATGCAATCACCTGGCATCTTCTGAGGTAAGCGCGATCGCACCTCACCTCCCATCACTTCAAATTCTCAAAGTTCTAGACCTTCCGTTAATATTAACGGAAGGTCGGTAAGGGATGCGATCGCACCCCCCTCGCAGTTAAATGAGATTAGGCTTTGCTTCGGTTCTTGTGGAGGACTGCCCTGTGACGGAAAACCGTTGAGGCGATCGCAAAAAATTGTGGAGTTTCAATTGTAAAGTGGCGATCGCCCAACTCTTCGGACTATTACATTAAACTGACCACACTGATTGTGTCATGTACCAACAGGGGTATTCATCTCCATCTCGTACATCACATCAAGCCCTTGACTCTTCTTCAATTCATTCAGAATTGCTGCCTTACCGCTGCCAAACAGATGTAACTCATCCTGAGCGCGAGTCATGGCGACATAAAGCTGCCGTCGAGCCAGAACGGATTGCTCAAAGTCAGGGGAGCAACAATCAGCAAACTGTTCCACCCCATTGGTGACAAGTTAAGGCTTTCTGGCAGTTGTCAAGAGGATCTGAGAAAAGGCTTGAAAAAAAATTGGTCAGAACCTCGCTGTTGTTCAGGAAAAGGAGCAACAATTAACTTAATGTTGGGTT
>JAHHIF010000032.1 GCA_019358875.1 Symplocastrum torsivum CPER-KK1 | reverse complement strand
AGCGATCACATTTTGGCTTTCATCGACTATTTCAACCGAACCCTGGCTAAACCGTTTGAGTGGAAATATGAAGGCTACCCAGATGCCGTCTAGACTGGATAGTTATTTCTGCCGCGCTGCACTAGTGCAGCACGGCGGAAATAACTATCCAGTTAAAAAAGGTTGAAAAGCTTACTGTGCAAGCTTTCTTCCCTTCTACCCTGGAGCCTCCTATCTTCTGCCTTCTTGCACTACTCGGAGACGCGGCTACACAAACAGGCACCCGCCTACGGGGGTTCAAACCATCGCAAAATGTTGAGTCCGCGCAGGCGGACTTGGAATGCAATAGCCCCAGAATTGAACCAAAAATCTCCACCCTCAACGAAGTAGGGTGGGGAGTGTTAATTCAGATCCCTCCAGAATTGGTATTAGCCCAACGCTACCGTTAGCTCATGCCTATCTAGACTACTGAAGAGGGCGCAATGTTGTGCAGGACAGTTCCGGTTTGTATCACCCAAGATTGATAGGTAGTGTCTTCATTTAAGATATGGGCTTCTGTGGTATTCGTTCCGGTTGGAGGGAGAAGGATCTCCTGCCATCCCACCATACTCAACCACGTAACCTGCGATTGGTGTGATACCGTCGAGACCCTCAACAGTGTCAGGGTAATCATTCCACTGACCCGTATTCTGTGCTGTCTGGAAAAGGAAGTGACCATAGTCTTCTCCCTCAGGCTTAGTACCCCCCATAGTTTGAATTATTCGGCTCTAAACTCTCATTGCTGTTGTACGTTGATGCCCAGTTGCTGTAGGGAAACTCTACTTCCCCTTGCCCCTGCCCCAACCCCTGCCAAAATACAGTACCTGCTTCTGGTCTAGTGACCCACTTCCATACGGTTTCCTCTTCTGCATCACTTGTCGGCGGAGGAAATTACACCGTTAACTAATTGCTGGTAATTTTCAACGCCAGCATCAATAAAAACAACTGTAGCGATTTGATTAGAGATTTTTTTTGTTGAATATTTGGTAGATTGCATTGCATCCTTCAAGGTTGGTAGTAAAGTTAAACGGCGTAGATGTAGATGCACGAAAAAACAGTTAATTACTCTAATAAAGTTACAAAATAAAGCCTTACTTAATTGAAAGTAGGCAGCTTAGGCAAAAACAAGAGTGACTTGAGAGTAAAAGTAATTCACCGTTATCTTTACCCATAAAACAAGGCTTGACACGGAGTTACACAGTTGCTGGTTCTTGTGCGAACTCTTTCTTTATGAAAGATGATGCATCCGTAATCTCTAGGAAATGTTGGGTTGAACCCGTTGCTCAACCCAACCGACAAGAGTGGCGATCGCACTACATCCAAAAGTGTTATTGATAGTAGTGCAAGCTCTAAGCCAACGCTAGGTTAGCTCATGCCCATTTAGACTACTGCAGAGATCGCAGTTTCGTGCAGGACGGTTCCGGTTTGTATCAGCCAAGATTGATAGTTAGTGCTTGCCTCTAAGATATGGACTTCTGTGGTGCCCGTGCCGGTGTTACCTTGATTGAGGCTGATGAGATTGTTGTTGCCCATAGCAAAGCTCCAGTTGTCCTCAGTCATCCCCAGTACCGTTGAGGTTTGCAAGCTGAATGCTTGGTAGTTGCTGGCTCCATCTAAGATATGGATTTCGGTACTATTTGAATCCGTTGCACTCTGTTTAACACCAAGGATATCCATAAGACCATCGCCGTTGTAATCGCCCACCTGGAAGTCCCAATTGTTCCCAGTCTCATGCAGTGCGGTTCCAGTTTGCAACAGACAAGATTGATAGTTAGTGGCTCCATCTAAGACGTGGAATTCGGTGCTATTTGTACCCGTCTCACTCTTTTTAATAGCGAAGATATCGGTATAACCGTCACCGTTGTAATCACCCGTCTGGAACTCAAAATTGTCCCCAGTCTCATGCAGTATCGTTGAGGTTTGGAACACCCAAGATTGATAGCCGGTGGCGGCATCCATGATGTGGATTTCTGTAGTGCCCGACTCCGTGCCACTCTTCTTGATACTCACGATATCGCTAGCGCCATCGCCGTTGCAATCGCCGTGACCGAAGTCCCAGGTATCATCAGTCTCATGCAGTATCGTTGAGGTTTGCAAAGCCCAAGATTGATAGCCGGTGGCGGCATCCATGATGTGGACTTCTGTCTTGCCCGATGCCGTGCCACTCCTGTTGAGCGCCATGATATCAGTAGCGCCATCAAGGTTATAATCTATCGAGACAAAATCCCAAGAATTAGTTTGGGTAGGCTCTGGGTTGGGATCGCCATTACTGTCGGCGATCGCTAAATTAAAGGTATCGCTGATACTAGCACCAAAGGAGTCTGTGGCAGTCAGCGTCACACCGAAGATGCCCACGTCACTAGTGCTGGGAGTCCCACTGAAGGTACCTGTAGCGGCATCGAAGCTCAACCAACTCGGCAGAGCCTCACCCGTTTCGAGTGTGGCTGTATAGGTGAGGGTATCCTCTGCATCTACATCGTTGAAGGTGTCGCCAGGAACCGTAAAGTTAAAAGCGCTGTCTTGTGTCGCACTTTGGTCGGCAATCTCATTGGCAACAATTGGAGCATTGTTTGGGGGTTGGTTAGCGTCGGCGATCGCTAAATTAAAGGTATCGCTGATACTAGCACCAAAGGAGTCTGTGGCAGTCAGCGTCACACCGAGGATGCCCACGTCACTAGTGCTGGGAGTCCCACTGAATGTACCGGTAGCGGCGTCGAAGCTCAACCAACTCGGCAGAGCCTCACCCGTTTCGAGTGTGGCTGTATAGGTGAGGGTGTCCCCTGCATCTACGTCGTTGAAGGTGTTGGCAGGAACGGTAAAGTTAAAGGCGCTGTCTTGTGTCGCACTTTGGTTGGCAATCTCATTGGCAATAGTTGGGGCATTGTTAGCCGGAGCCGACATCAAATTCAAGGTGTTTGCAAGCTGTTCGCTGGTCAACCCATCCAGGAGCGTGCTGGCTTGCAAAGCCGCCATGTCATCAAAGATCGAAACATTAGCCTGAGCAGTTGCTGAAGTATCGCTTAAGGCATTGAAAAATAGTAATGAGCGGGTAGAATTAGCAGGTATGGTGACAGTAAATTCAGCCAGAATATCGTCACTAGGATCTGTTTGAGATACGAAATTAGGTGCTAAACCATTTGGAAGGGACAGCACAAAAGTATTAGTAGGGTCAGCCCCAGTTGGAGAGTCATCCGTAATTACCCAGCGATCGCTGGTTGTAAAGCTTGTGTCACCACTACTGGTTGCTTGCACAGTGGTTTCACCGTCAGAGCCTACATTACTGGATAAGCGATACGTTATTGTGATCGGATTATCCGTAGGATTCTCTAAGCTTACAAATTGACGCAAGACAGGTTGATTTGGGTCAGCATAATACTGTGCTGTGACATTCAACCCCGACATAACTACTGTTGATGAAGTAAAGGTTTGTCCTGTCGCTGTTCCATCCGTAGGCGGAGCGAAGGCTTCACCATCGATTTCTATCCGCAAAGCATCATCGAAGGCATCATCTTGCCCACCGAGTGTAGCCTCCTCTATGCCACTACCATTGTCGTAGTAAGTCCAAGTTGCCCCTGCTCCTGTCAGAGTTCCCAGAATTGCAGGATAATTTTCTAGGGTTACTGGCTCAAAGGCTAAGGTAGCAACGGCTTTAGCTGTCGTTACTTCTAATTCCCAGTTTCCACCTTTAGCAGCACTACCCGTCAGTGTCTTAGATGCCGCGATTTCTGCACCAGTCAGAGTGTGCAACTTAGCGATAAATTCCGCTCCGGCATCACCAGCCGCAACGTTACAGCCATAGAGGAGAAGATTAGCAACATCCCACTGTTGCAGTTGAGTCGCATAGCGGTTGAAAGTATCTAAACTCAGTTGGGTATTACCCAGATACAAGCAACCAGGCGCACCGTGGGAAATGATGTGGACAGCACCAACATCCTGACGCTGTTGTAAAACTTGGCTAATTTGCTCGATTCCATCAGCCGCCGCCTCTAAAACAAATACTTCGGCGGGGGAAATGACACCATTAACTAATTGCTGGTAATTTTCAACGCCAGCATCAACAAAAACAACTGTAGCGACTTGATTAGAGGTTTTTGAGGTTGAATGTTTGGTGGATTTCATGTATATTTTTCAGGGGTAGTATTAACGTTGAACAAGTTAGATGTCGATGCGAAATTAAATGAATAGCACAGCAGCTTTTCATTTAAGACTCGTAAAAAGTCACAAAAAAAACTTGACCTAGTTGATAGGCGGTGCAGACATAGAGAATCGTGACTTGAGGAGTATTACGCCAAGAAAGCTTTCAAGTATTGGTAGAGAAAATAAAACCCTGAGGAGTATTTAGCCTTTAGGCTTGATGTTGTTCACAGTCTGACGATATAAAGCTTCAGATGAATCGCTCAAGGGGAACTTTAGTCCGGCTTAACTTGAAGCCAAAAACTACTGTTCACTCCTACAAAGATTTACATCTACTAAAAGACCTATCCGGAAAATATTTAGCGCGCCTACATAAAGAAGTTCTTACACAATTGAGATACACCAAGACTTTGTCAGCTAAGCTTTTTAGCTTTAAGGATGCACCTCATTAGATTGAGAAACGCGGTAGTTGCAGTGGCTATTTGTGCAAGAGGCTGCATCTTTTCCCTGTCTCTATCATGGCTCCTCTTCCCTACCCTTGGCAGTCGGAAAGGTCGGATCATAAAGTCGGAAAGGTCGGATCATAAAGTCGGAAAGGTCGGATCATAAAGTCGGAAAAGTCGGATCATAAAGTCGGAAAAGTCGGAAAAGTCGGATCGTTGGTTAATTTTAGAGATTTCTACGCAGCCACAACATCACCCCCTAAAACCCATCCGCAATACTGCTGAAAATTAATGCCATTGTCTACGCTAATCAGTGTATATTTTTTAAATTATCAGAGGAAAAAGATCGGCTCATTGCCTCAACACCCCACACCAGAAGGTTGACGCGCTACAGATGAACTTGCACTTCCACGTTGTATTCGTCAATACTAGAGGGGGTGCAAGAACCAAAAACCTTGCAACATGACATTGGTGTGCACATGACCTTTGAAGAAGCCCTCGAATGGGTAGAATTTACTCTTGAAGCCAAAACAGGAAAACAACTAACGGCGCCAGAAAAACAAATCTTAAAAGCGGCTTGGGACAACGAAACCTACGGCGCTGTTGCCGAAAGCTTATACATGAGCGTGGGGCATATTAAAGACTTAGCTTATCCCTTATGGCAACGCCTTTCAGACCTACTGGGAAAAAAAGTAACCAAGAATGACTTTCGCCGTTTACTCCTAGAACGAAGCGCCACACCCACTCTCGCCTCTCCAGCAATCGAAGAAAGCGATGTTGAACACACAGGAGACTTCAAAGCCAATATTTTAATTGTTGATGACATTGTAGAAAACCTGTATCTTTTAACCGACATCTTGACCAAGCAGGGGTACAAAGTTCGCAGCGTCACCAACGGCAACATGGCATTAAGAACCGTCCGCAATAACCCTCCAGATGTCATTTTACTAGATATTAAAATGCCAGATATCAATGGCTATCAAGTCTGCTCAACGCTGAAATCTGATGAAGAAACCTCAGAGATTCCCGTTATTTTCCTCAGTGCCTTAAACGAAGTTTTTGATAAAGTCAAAGCCTTTCAAGTTGGGGCAGTTGATTACATAACCAAACCCTTTCAACCCGAAGAAGTCCTCGTCCGCCTCCAAACTCACCTCACCATCCAACAGCAAAAACACCAGCTACAACAAGAAATCGACCAACATCAACAAACCGCAGAAATTCTCTACCAATCTCGCGCCCTCCTCGCCAGTTTGTTGAATAGTTCAAGAGATGGAATTGCCGCCATGCAAGCCGTGAGGAATTTAATCACTGGAGAAATCGAGGAATTCCGCTATCTATTGGTTAATCCCGTCTTTGCTAAATTCTTGGGGAAAAAACGAGAAGAACTCACTAGTAAGTCGGTTGGGAAGAAACTGCTGAATCGACTCACTCCGGGATTATTTGAAAAGTTTATGCAGGTGGTTGAGACAGGAGAAGCACTCTTGCAAGAATTTTGTTGGGAAACGGATACCGAAAAAAAATGTTATGACTTGATTGCTGTTAAGTTGGGAGATGGCTTTTCGATTACCATCCGTGAGAAGCAAGGGACAAGGGAAAAGTAGTTGATAGGCTAGGTTGAGACTACGAAACCCAATTCTCCACCGATGCTGCGTTAGGTTTTACTTCGCTCTACCCAACCTACAATTGTTCTTTACTGACGCAGGATTCAGTTAAATTCAAAATCTTTTCAAACTGAAACTTCTTAACCCAATTCCTGAGAGTCTCAAGCTCGAAAACGTAGAATTTAGGAACTTCCTCAAGGAGTTGAGATACTAATCCCGAATCCGCGTCAAGAGTTGCTTCATGCAATTTTACAACCCAAGTTTTAGGCATTGTTGTTAATAAATCCGTTAAATTTAACCGTTCTCCAGCCACATGAGATGGGTGGGATAGTTGCTCTTGCTTCTGATAAATATAACTAACTCCCAAATGTTTAGCCATGATGTCAAAGATGGTTTCTTTGCGGAAAGGTTTTCGCACAAAATCATTGCAGCCAAGAGACAAAATTACCGCCTTTTCTTCTTCCCACACACTAGCTGTCAGAGCAATAACAGCAGTGGCTTGTCCTTTAGTCGTGCTTTTAATCCGTTTCGTGGCTTCATAACCATCCATCACCGGCATTTGCATATCCATCCAGATGAGATGCGGTGAGTAGGAATCCCAAATTTCAATCGCTTCAGTACCGTTAGTTGCTTCTTGTACTTCAAAACCAAGAGGTTTGAGGAGTTTAACCAAAAGTTGCCGATTGTAATCTCTATCATCCACCACTAGAATTCGATATTGGGGTTGGTTGGGAGCTAAGGCAACAACGCGACGACTGTGGGGTTGGTGTTCATTTTCGCTTGCATCAACAATGCCCACTGGAATGTCAAATTTAAATAGTGTGCCAGAGGGAGATGGAGAAGATAGGGAAGATAATAAAGATGGGGAAGAAATTACTCCCGGACTTCGTCCCGCTTCGCTAACATTTCTCAGAGAAGTTCCAGGGGTGAAGACTTTGCCGCGACTGATAACGGTGAAATCCCCGCCCATCAAGCGAACAAATTGACGGCTAATCGTCAGTCCCAATCCCGTTCCTTGCTGCACTCGCTGCCCCGATGCTGTTTGGAGGAATGGTTTGAATAGTTTCTCCAGTTCGTCCACTGCAATACCAACTCCCGTATCTTTTACTTCAAAGGTAATAGTTGTTAGTTGTTGGTTGCTAGTTATTGGTTGTTTATTAGTTGTTTCTCCCCAGCCCCTCTGCTCCTCTGTTCTGGGTTCCACTTTGACTGACACGCTCCCTATTGAGGTAAATTTAATCGCATTACTGATCAAGTTAATCAGCACTTGCCGCAACTTGACCTCATCAGTATAGATATATTGGGGAACATGGTCAGCACAGTCAAATCGTAACTGTAAGCCTTTATCTTGTGCTTCTAACGCAAACATATCCTCGACATCAGCCAGTAAGTAATAGAGGTCGAAGTTAGTTTCGTTCTTAGCCATGCGTCCGGCTTCAATTTTGGACAAGTCAAGGACTTGGTTAATTAGAGTCAACAAATGCTCTCCACTACGATGAATGATGCCAAGGTTCTCTTTTTGTTCTGTCAAGAGATTTGCGTCCTGGTTCATCAGTTGAGAAAAGCCGAGAATGGCGTTCAGAGGAGTTCGCAATTCGTGGCTCATGTTGGCAAGGAAGATGCTTTTAGCGCGGTTGGCAGCTTCGGCGGCATCTTTTGCCCGTTCGAGTTCTGCTTCGGCGAGTTTACGATCGCTAATATCTCGTCCTACCGCCTGGAATTCAACAATGCAACCGGAATCATCGAATATCGCTCGGTTAACCCACTGCGTCCAATGCACCTGGGAGCCAACAATCACCCGCTTTTCAACTGTGATCACAGGATTTTCTTGGCTCAGGGAATTAACGAGTCGGGCTACATATTCGCGGTCTTCTTCAAACACGACAGGTTCGTAGTGATGCCCGATGAGTTGTTCCTTGGTCAGTCCAAAAAATCGACAGAAGCCTTCATTGACAAAGGTCACGGTACCATCTGGCAGATACCGGGCAATCAGTTCTGTCTGGTCTTCCAGAATACCAAGGTAGCGTGCCTCGCTCTGCCGCAGAGCCTCTTGTGTAATTCTTTGAGCGTTAATTTCCTGTTCTAAGCGGACATTTTCGATGAGTGCTTTCTCAGCTTGCTTGCGATCGCTAATATCTTGAAAAGCTGCGATCGCATACTCTACACTACCCGTCTCATCGAAAATTGGCGTGCTGGTTGCTTCTAAGGGAACGATTCGCTCACTGTCGTGCAGTTCCAAATCATCTGCCCGTGTTTCTTCACCTAAGAGCGCTCGCGCCAGGGGTAGCTCTTCCACTGGATACCTCTCCCCAGTGCCTGCCCGATAAATCTGATAGGTTTTTGAGAGTTGCTCGATTTCGGTTTTTGGTAAATCTTGAATATTGAGTAACTGCTGTGCAACTGGATTGGCGTAAACTAGTTGTCCATTGGCGTCGTGAACGGATATGCCAAAAGGAATGGCATTGAGGAATTTATCCAGGCGATTTTGCGTCGATTGTACTTGAGTATAGAGTCTGGCATTCGTCAGCGCGATCGCCGCCTGTGTTGAGAGCAGTTGAATCACTTCCAAGCGATCGGGTGTAAAAACACCGTCGGCTAGATTATTTTCTAGGTAGACAATCCCAATCAGTTGCCCCTGATTGAGCAGTGGCGCACAAAGAATCGACTTAGGCTGGTAGGTTTGAATGTAAGTATCTTGGGTAAATCTGCCTTCACGGGCAACATCGCTTTCAATCAGTCCTTCCTGAGTCCTTGCAACATAGTGAATAATCGACGCAGGCAGGCAAGTTTCAACGGGAGTCGATTGCAACACTATCACCCGATTTGAATTAGCCTCACCTGACGCTTCGACTCTCAGCTCTCCTTGAGACTCTAAAATTAGATAGCCAGTTTGTGCCCCAGAACTTTCCAGCAGAATTCTCATCAACGTCGTAAGCAGTTTATCCAGCTCAATTTCACTGGCAATTGCTTGAGAGGCTTTCATCAGTGCTGCCAAATCCAGGATTTCACCTGAAGTATTACCAGGCGTATCAGGTAGGCTCTTGCGCGAATCTCTGGACATATTGGCTGTTGAAAAACGCTTTAGTATTTGTGGATACTGCTGTTCTAAATCCCTTATTTTAGCGGTTGCACCCCAACGTAAATAGCAGTAGTAAGCATTTAAGACATAGGCTTGGGCAACTTCCTTTTTTCCCCAAGCGAGGTAAAATTTGGCAGCCAGTTCGTTAGCCAAAGCTTCTTCGTTGAGATAGCCATTTTCTTTTGCTAAGGCAATGGCGCGATCGTAGCACTCAATCACCTTCGTCTTTTCATGCAAAACTCGATACCGCTCTGCCTCCACTAGATAAAATTTATGGAGATGAGTCATCGGAGCAAATCTAGCCCATTTTTTTAGCTTTTTCTGGTTGGCTTTCACCTTCTGGAGGATGAGTTTTTGCTCAGATTTAGATGCCTCAGAATAGATAGCAAGATGGACTAAAGAATTGTAGAAGTGGGAGAGAGGAATCGTTCCTACAGCACTATCAAGACATTTTTCGACCAACTTAGCATTTTCCAGAGCCTGCTGATAGTCTTGGAAAAGATAGCCAAGAACTAACTTGTAAAAATAAAGAGCGTGACAAATATTTTGAGCATTTGCCTCCAGATGCAGAGGTAACATTTTTACTTCGTCATAGCTTTCACCGATTAAACGGCACTTATCGTCAGCCCGCCCCATCAAGTTCAATACAACCTGTCGATTAAGTTGATTATAATAAAATGCTGTTTCTTGCCCCAGTTGGCTTAGAGCATGACTGTACATTGTCATCTCTCGCTCAACCGTTGCCAAGTCCTTACCCAATACATAGGAATGGTAGGAGTATACACAAGCCGCATAAGCTGCGTATTCTAAATCTCCGGTTTCTAGTCCAATCGAGTAAGCATCCCGCAAAGGATTTAGGGTTTCTCCAAGATGCTCTTTCCAATGTTTAATAAAATAATTAACGATAAATAACGTCCTAGCTTTGAGTTCTTTGGCATTGAACTTATCGACCAACCTAAGAGCCAGTTGACCAAATTGATAGCCAGTTTCAATATCTCCTACCGCTTCCCCAGAAAGAATGAGTCCATAAGTGGCATAGGCATAGGCAGAGAGCGTTGTATTGCCGTATTTCATTGATAAACTGACCTGTTTCAATGCCAACAATGGAAATAGTTTTGGTGCCGCAACATAGGCAGCAGAAAATACATCCGATAGGATACGCATTACCGCTAGCTTGTAAGAGTCAGTCATTTCCGGCAGGTTGATTAAATCTTCAACTCGTCTCCCTACCAAACTTAATTTTGTCCTTACCAGTTCAACTAAAATATCTAATTTATTGGGATTTCTTGGCAAGCGAATTCCCAACAGCTTTAATACTGAAAGTGCTGTTTCTATAGCTTCTAAGGCTTTGTTCTGAACAGTAAAAGCTTGAATCTTAACTCCATAGATTTTTACTGTATCCAACAGCGTTCTGGCTTGTTGCAGGACAACAGAAGCTAATTTTTCCATTTCCTCAAACTTGCCACTCAAGATAGCAACTTCTGCTGCTTCCACATAAAGTTCCAGAGTTAGGTTATACTGACGACTCCAGCTATCTGCACTGAGGTAATCTAAACCAATTCTTAAGTAGTTCGATGCCGATTCCCAAGCGGCTGATGCTTTCGCTTTTTTACCAGCAATGAGATTTAATTGAGCGAGTTTATCTCGTTCTAATTGAACGTTAATTGCTTCAATACCGAAGTTAAGTTGATTGACAATATCAAAAATCTTTTGTTGGAGTATCTGTGGCGAATTATTTTGCAACAACAATTGCCCGATTTTCCAGCGCACAGCTTGCTTGTCCTCTGAGGGAATCAGGGAATAGGCAGCTTGCTGGATGCGGTCATGAGCAAATTTATAAGTAATTTCTAACTCATTTGATTCTCGATCTGTTTGAATTAATTTGTAATCATCCCCGACAGGTAATATCAATCCCGCTTGAATGGCATTCCATAATTCATGAGCCGTTTCTTTTTGAGGATTTTCATTAATAATTGAAAGCGTTCTTAAATCAAATTGGTTGCCAATACAAGCGGCTAACTGTAAAATTCTTTGTGCTGACTCTGATAATCGTTGAATTTTCTCTGTCATTAATTCAACAACATTATCAGTTATGCTCCTAGTTATAATTTTTTCTAAATCCCAAGACCAAGCTCCAGCATTAGTATCAAATTTCAGGAATTGCTCTGCATAAAGCGACTTGAGAAACTCCTTGACAAAAAAAGGATTCCCCTGTGTTTTTTCCCAAACCAACTCGGCTAATCTTTGCGTATGGATGCACTCAGTCTTCAGGGTATCCGCAATGAATTCATTAACCTGGTTTAAATTTAGGGGTGAAAGCGAGAGATGATTAACTATTACCCCCTGCTTGTTCATCTCGGATAAGGTCAGCATGGCAGGATGAGTGGCGCTGACTTCGTTATCTCGATAAGCTCCAATCAAAAACAGATAGTAAGTATTAGCATGGGTCATTATAAGCTGAAGCAATTGCAGCGTAGCCGTGTCTGTCCACTGAAGATCGTCTAGAAATAGGACGACCGGAGCTTTAGTGAGGAGATGCTCTTGTTGACAAAAGACTTGAATAAAGTTTTGAAAAACTAAATTAAACCGATTTTTTGCTTCTGTTGAAGGTAATTCCGGGATAGTTTTCTGTTTACCAATAATCAGTTCAACGTCTGGAATGATATCAATAATAATTTGTCCGTTGGCTCCTAGTGCACGCCCAATCCTCTCTCGCCATTGTTGTAATTGGAGTTCAGGTTCAGTGAGCAATTGCCGCACCAATTCTTGCAAGGCAGCGACCAATGCCTGATAGGGAATATCCCGGTGAAACTGGTCAAACTTTCCTTTAATAAAGTATCCGCGTTTCTGAGGGATAAGCTTATATAGTTCCTGAACTAAAGCTGATTTTCCAATACCAGAGTATCCAGAAATTAGCATGAGTTCAGTTTGCCCAAGACTTGTCCGCTCAAAGGCGGTCAATAAACTCTCAATCTGCGGTTCTCTCCCATAAAGCTTTTGAGGAATTCGTAATTGAGGAGAAGTATCTTGGCATCCTAAAGTAAACCTTTGGATTACACCGTTTTTATATTGAGTAAGACAAGTTTCTAAATCGGCATTGATTCCCCTAGCACTCTGATATCGCTCTTCAGCCGTTTTTGCCATCAACTTCATGACAATGTCTGAGACAGTCAAGGGGATTTCTGGATTGATTTCATGAGGAGGTATCGGTTGTTTAGCAATATGGCAATGAACTAACTCAAGTGCATCGACGGATTCAAAAGGAAGCTGGTTGGTTAGCAATTCATAAAAGGTGACACCAAGAGAATAAAAATCGCTACGGTAGTCAAGTGAACGATTCATCCGTCCTGTTTGTTCGGGAGACATATAAGCCAATGTCCCTTCTAGAATATTAGGACTTTTGAGGCTAGGATTCTCTTGAGGTAAAAGGGTAGATAGTCCAAAATCAATAAGTTTTAATTGTCCCGTTCGAGAATTTAAGACAATATTAGATGGATTAATATCTTTTTGAATTACATTTTTTTGATGAACTTTGCCTAAAGCATCTGCGATTTTGATAGCAAGGTGGAGAAACTCTGGCAAAGAAAAGGGACGCTTCTCTATCAGGATTTTTAAGGACTCTCCTCCAACATCCTCCAACAACATGACTTGTGTGTTGTGGTATTTTCGCAGTTCGTAAGCTTTAATCGTTTCTTCTAAATTGAGACGGCGAATGATTTCGTATTCCTGCTGATAGCGATAGAGTTCGGCTGGCGCGGGATAATCCTCTTTGAGGAGTTTCAAAATCAGAGGTTGCTGATTTTTATTGAGGATACCTCGGTATACAAGGGAATTAGAACTTTCGTAAATTTGGCTGACAATTGTGATATCTGGCAGTGAAATCATGTTTGGGATTACTGCTGATTAAAAAGTTGAATACTATTCAATTAATCTAAGCCATAGTTCACCAAGGAATCGTGAACCATAGCTCTTTTTGTCCAAAGTCCAAAAAGCCAAATTATAAATTTGTAATGTTCGTTACGAATCTAACATTTTCCTCGAGGGCTATGCCAGAAAAATTGATTTGTGCAGAACTTAGACGTTGACAGGAGACAATCATGTGCAGTAGCCCTGAGCGGCTTAGCACGGTCTAGGGTTCATGGTTCATTGTTGATAGCTCGATTGTCCATGAACCCTGTTCGGCGCAGCCGTTGCCGAAGGCTACTATGAACCATGAACCTTACTAAGGGTGTCATTGTTAAAACCAATTGGTATAGTCGTTGCTATTCTTGTAGTTTTACAGTACAAATGTACCAGTAATTTTTCAGTCGCTAGTAGCGCCTCAAACCGACATGAAAGAACTGCAAGCAGGAATTCAACGAATTCAAGCCAAGTGCATTCCGCTCAATCGGAACCCTGTCTCAGAAAAGAAGCCAAGGAAACAAGGGCGATCGCATCCAACTATGGTGAAAGCACCACCACAACAGCTTGGTGAACCGCAAAGACCGCTTTTATCTTTTCCAGTCGGATCGTCTCTAGAGGTGCTACGCAAACGAATGAGTAAGGGAATGAGGCGCTTGGAAAGTCAAGCAGAACGGATTAATCGACTTTCTGCTGAGTTAGAAGTAGCGGTGTTGGAATTAAAAGCGATCGCTTCTGATATCAACCGAGATTGGAAAGCCATCCAAGCAACCCAAAAATCCTCTACAAGTACAGCTATCTGCGAGTATCGTGCTGCTGTTGTACCACAAGTTGAAATAAAATCAGATGGGTCATTTGTGCTGCAATCAAGAGCAGTAGATTTATTTCAAGCCGAACGCGAAGCAGCATTACTAGCCCAGACATTGCGACATCGGGCAAAGCAAAAGCGAGAACACCGTAGCGGCAAATAAGGAATCAGGTTTCCAGTCGCCAGTCCCTAGTGCAAGAAGGTAGAAGATAGGAGGCAGAAGGAATATTTCTTGCACAATAACCTTTTTGACCCAAACGGCACACGCTGGTCAAGGCTTCCTGTAAAAAGTGAGCTTCTACAAACCCCCCTCACGACTGAGCAACTAGGAGCCTCAAACTGCGAGAATAACCCCCAAGACGAAGAAAAAGGCAGAAACTACTAATCAAAATGTTTATCGACAAAAGCAAAGCCCTACTAGATAATCCCAAGCAGATGAATTATGGCATTGCTGTAACTGATGTCGATGGGGATGGCTCGTTTGAGCTATTTGTCGCTGGTTATAACGGTGCGAACCTAGTGCTGAAGTATAACGGTGAGGGTTTTGTCAATATTGCCGATGATGTTCTTGCCGATGCTGGACGGCAAGCGATTGGAGTAGCGGCTGGTGACATTGATGGGGATGGACGAGAAGAAATTTATGTATTGAATACCGACTCCTACGCAGGACGAAAGCAATTTGCCGATAGATTGTTTGATTACCAAGATGGGAAATGGGTAGATTTATTTTCCTTACCCGAAAATCAAAACGTCCTCAATCTCACAGCAGGTCGTTCGGTGATTTGTATAGACCGCCATGGTAATGGAAAGTATGGTTTTTTTATTGCCAATTATGGCAGCCCAATGCGGTTGTATGAGTTGGATGATAACGGTCGGCTGGTTGATGTTGCACCAGAAGCCGGATTGGATTTAACAACGGGTGGACGGGGAATTATTTCACTGCCCTTAGTTTCCGATCGCATGGATATTTTTACGACAAATGAGCGGGGACCGAACTTTTTATTTTGCAACCAAGGCGATGGTACGTTTGAAGAGATTGCGGAATTAGCGGGTATCAGTGATCCCTACCAAAATGGTCGCGGTTTAGCTGTTTTGGATGCTGATGAAGATGGTCGATTTGATATTGTGTACGGCAATTGGCAAGGACGACACCGGATGTACTTGCAACAGGAACCGGGAAAATTTAAAGAAGTCGCCTCTCCAGACATGGCAATGCCATCTCGTATTCGTACTGTGATTGCTGCTGATTTTGATAATGATGGTTATGAAGAATTGTTTTTCAACAATATTGGTGAACCTAATCGCTTGTTTGCACGCCAAGGTGACAACTGGAAGATGATTGATACTGGCGATGCTTGGGAACCGGATGGTTGGGGGACAGGTGCTGCCGTTGGTGATTTAGATGAAGATGGTCAGCTTGCTGTGTTCATTAGTCATGGAGAATCGGGTTCTCAACCCATGACGCTCTATTCTCCACCAAAAAACGATAACTCTTGGCTTAGGGTGCTACCACTAACAGCTCAAGGTGCCCCTGCAAGAGGAGCAATTGTTACCTTAGTTGGCGAAGATAGAACTCAACGACGAGTAATTGATGCAGGTAGTGGCTATCTCTGCCAGATGGAACCTGTCGCCCATTTCGGACTTGGTAAGAACCCTTTTGTTAAACACGTTGAAGTGCGCTGGACTGATGGTAAAACTGCCACAATTGAATCACCAAAACCGAATCAAATTATCCGGGTTTCTCATCCTTCTTCTTAACAGTTGGCTATCCTATATAAGTAGATGGAGTGTAACTCATTGCGTCTTTGCTACACCGTTAGTTATTTAACTCGTTAGCCTTCAGCAGTACTTTCCCAATAAGAATAAGTCTTACTCCCAATGTTCTTATTCTCTTCTATGTAAATTTGGTTTAAACATTTGAAAAGAGCCTGAGCATAGTCTTCTAAGCCAAGGAGTCTCAAACTGGTCAGAATTCTAGTGAGGCGAAGATAGTTGTGATTTCCCTCCTCAATCCAGTTTAGTTTTCTCTCTAGATAATTATCAGACTTTGTGATTTCGATACCTGACTCATCAAATTTGTTGCATTGCATTCCGTAAAAATGAAGCATTACTTCGAGTGATTTCCTCAATCGTAATCTTAGTTGCTCGTGTGTCCTAAACGCTTTAATTACTTCATCATTCAGAATCGGTGCGTTCCGGTTAAATCGACTCTTTTCTTTTAAAGGAAAGAGCCACTGAATGTAGTCATGTGTATATTCCAGCTTTTGATAATCCCATAACCAGATATCTTCTAGCATTCGCCCTGATGAGTCGGGAGAGCGACCTTGATAGAAAGCCAAAATATTTTCTGATACTTCGTTAGACATGATGATCTAAAGACCTTGATTATAATCGTTGGGTTCAATTAAACTCCAAAGATAGTAGTGGGGTTCTTCCAGCGTTAGTTAGATATTAAGATGTTTTGCTTTGTATCTTGCTTCTTAAATTTTAAATCTATCGAGAAGTAGTAATAGTTGGTGACGCTCGTGAACGAAACTAACCCTGAAACAACCCCATTACACTCAATGAATCCACTGGAGCAATTTTCCGATCGCGCAACAGCTTAGGCAAAGTATAGACCCAGTTATCCCAAAGAAGCGATCGCTACTTTACTCGCCGGATTGGGTAATCCATCACAACTAGTAGCCGCAGATAAAGGAGAGGCACAACAGCAGCTTGTCTTAGGTTTGAAGCAAATCTACGAACGCGATCGCGATGAACATGGCTTAGTTTATCTGGCATATCACACCAGTGTTTACCTCGCCCAACCGAAACTGGAATATCAGACGGTCTAAAGTCCCTTGATCTAAAATCGCTATGCTGTAAAAGAGCATCTGTCCTTTCACGAGTGGATAGTTGACACCCATGACCAAAA
Source organism: Symplocastrum torsivum CPER-KK1 (assembly GCA_019358875.1). Lineage (GTDB taxonomy): Bacteria > Cyanobacteriota > Cyanobacteriia > Cyanobacteriales > Coleofasciculaceae > Symplocastrum > Symplocastrum torsivum. The sequence goes on along the minus strand of JAHHIF010000032.1, from coordinate 54,778 downwards.
GCCTCAACCCCACAACGTTGCCCCCCGCCTTTCCCGACCCTACCCAACTCCCCGACTCCGACGGCACGTTTGTGGAAAACTTCCAAGAACATCCCCAGAGTATCCTACTCACCGATTCCCTGGAAACCACACTGCAAACCCTCCACCCGGACGGAGAGTATGCGATCGGGCAAGATTGTGGCATCTACTGTCGCGAAACTGAGCCTCCTGAACGTGGTGCAGAAGCTCCTGACTGGTTCTACGTTCCTAACGTTCCGCCCCTTTTTGATGGCGAAATTCGCCGCTCTTATGTGTTGTGGCGAGAGTATATTGTGCCACTGATTGCGATCGAGTTTGCTAGTAGTGATGGTTCTGAAGAACGAGACAATACCCCTTTGTCTCGTCTACCAGAAGGGATTAACCAGAAGCCGGGAAAATTTTGGGTCTACGAGCAGATTATCCGGATTCCCTATTACGCTATCTACATCATTAAAACCAGCGAACTGGAAGTTTATAACTGGGTCAACACTCGCTATCGTCGCTTGGAACCCAACGAGCGCGGACATTACACGATCGAACTAATGGGAGTAGAATTGGGTGTCTGGGAAGGCAGCTATCAAAATCAAACCCAGCGATGGTTGCGTTGGTGGGATAATCAGGGAAATTTGTTGCTAACAGGTAGCGAGCAAGCCAAACTCGAACGTCTCCATACCGAACAAGAACGCCAACGAGCTGACGCTGAGAGCCAACGAGCTGAAGCAGAACGGCAACGCGCCGAGCAAGAACAGCAACACAAAGAGCGATTAGCGGCGTATTTGCGATCACAGGGGATCGATCCCGATCTCATTTGAGCCTTGGCGGTTGCTGTATTTTTCTAGGATAGGAAAAAATTGCGATCGCTTGCGACTTCTTCTCAGAAAGTGTTTGTATAGCAGTAGCCACGAACGTTAGGAAATTAAGGGGAGAAGAGCGTTCCTTAACTAGAGCCGATTTGACCCAAAGCTGACCGCTGATGGCTATACATGCTCGTTAAGCAGTTTTAGGTTCCCTTGTTCGACGATTGTTCACTAATTGCCGGATGACGCTTGCGCCTTTTTTCCGAAAATGGGGCATAGAGGCGGGGTTTAACCGCGTTCCAGTCAACAATTAACCGTCAACGTCAACAACAAGCTGCGATGTTTGTCAATTGTGCTAAGGAGCGTGGTAATTTGCAATGTACAGATAATGACAAAGTACAAACGCATGAACCGCGAAATCCTGCAAGCTCTCGATGATGTTGGTATTCGGTTTGTTCGCATTCTCTGGTGTGACAATGCAAACATCATACGCGGCAAGGCGGTACACCGAGTTACGTTGTCTGACTACCTCAATAATGGTGTTGGTATCTCAGCCGCTCAGCAAGCTGTTCCTGTAATGTATGATGCACCAGCACCTGGTAGTGGTCTGGGGCCAGTGGGTGAAGTGCGCTTGGTGCCAGACTGGAATACCTTTACACCCTTACCCTATGCTCCTCGTCACGCTCGTGTGATAGGAGATATGGTCAAAGATGGTCAACCTTGGAACCTCTGCCCTCGGAACTTCCTCAAAAAGATGATTGCTGAGGCGAAAAGTGAGGGGTTGGAAGTGATTGCGGCGTTCGAGAATGAGTTCTACCTGTTGCGGCAAACAACAGAGGGGATTGTGCCAGCAGACGAGACGGTTTTTGCCTCAACCTTAGCGATGGATTTGCATCAGTCAGTGATTGATGCAATGGCAGAAGCACTTGTACAGCAAGGAATGCTAGTGGAGCAATATTATCCAGAGTCGGGGCCAGGACAGCAGGAAATTTCGATCCTTTATTCTAAAGCGTTAACAGCAGCCGATCAGCAAATTGCCTTTCGTGAGACGATAAGAGCGATCGCACTTCAACACAATCTCAAAGCCTCATTCTTACCCAAAATCTTTGCTAACAAAGCAGGTAGTGGCTGCCACCTCCACCTCAGCCTTTGGCATGATGGACAGAATCTCTTACCAAATTTAGACAGCCAGGGAGAACTTTCAGAAATTGCTCGTCGCTTTATTGCCGGAATTCTCCACCACCTCCCAGCACTGATGGCACTGACAACACCCAGCACCAACTCCTATCGACGGATTCGTCCCCAGTCTTGGAGTGGGGCATTTCGCTGTTGGGGAATGGATAATCGTGAGGCGGCAATAAGAGTACCGAGTAATCCTGAAGAAGAGAGTCCCACGCATTTTGAACTCAAGACGGTAGATGCCTCTGCCAATCCTTATCTAGCTTTAGGTGCAGTCATTGCAGCAGGACTGGATGGTGTACGACACTGTTTTGAGCTAGGAGAAGCTGTATCAGTAGACCCTGGACACTTAAGCGAGTCAGAACGCAATACCCGTGGCATTGATTTGTTGCCCATCAACTTAGGTCTGTCGATTGAGCAACTTAGCAGCGACAACATTCTCTTAGATGCCTTAGGTACAGAACTTGCTCAAGCCTACCTAGCTGTACGCAAAGCGGAGTGGGAGGCAATGAAAGATCTAGAGATGGAAGAGGAAGTAAAGCTTTTGTTAGAACGATATTAAACAAAATCTGCCTGGTAAGCCTTTTGACAGTTTCATCAATCAGACACCACTTAAACTAAGCGAACCAAAACATAGTTTAATTGAGTGGGCTAAAAGCTATGGTCAGTTCTACTAACGAAAAGTCAGTGGTGTATGGTGCCTGTCCCCATGACTGTCCCGATACTTGCTCGATGCTGGTTACAGTGGAGAAGGGTCGAGCCGTTAAGGTAGAAGGACACCCTGACCATCCCTACACGCGGGGTACACTCTGCGGTAAAGTTAGCGATTACCTTGACCGAGTTTATAGCCCCGATCGCATCCTATATCCCATGCGGCGCGTTGGGCAAAAAGGCAGTGGGCAGTTTGAGCAAATTAGTTGGGATGCTGCCCTTGATGAAATTGCCTCCCGCTTCAAGCAAATCATCAATGATTACGGCTCTGAGGCAATTATGCCTTCTAGTTACTTGGGGCATGAAGGTCTCCTCAATGGTCTAACGGTAGGTGATGCCTTCTTCAATCGTTTAGGTTCCACCATTGCTGAACGTACCTTCTGTATCTCCTGCACCAGCACCGCCTATCTAATGACCTACGGCCCCACGCATGGAACTGACCCCGATACATTCAGCCACTCTCAGTACATTATTCTTTGGGGCTGTAATGCACTAAGCACAAACGTCCACTTGTGGCCCTTCATCCAAGAAGCTCGGAAAAACGGAGCGAAGTTAGTTGTTATTGACCCAGTGCGTACTCGCACTGCTCAACAAGCGGATTGGCATATCCCTGTTCGCCCTGGTACTGATAGTGCCCTTGCTTTAGGGATGATGAATGTCATCATCAACGAGAATCTAATTGATGCTGACTATGTGGAAAAATACACCGTTGGATATGAAGAACTGAAACAACGGGTTAACGAGTACCCGCCTGAGCAAGTTGCTGAAATTACAGGTATTCCTGTAGAAGACATTGTGACTCTGGCACGAGAATATGCCATAACACAGCCATCAGTAATTCGCATCGGAGTAGCCCTAGAAAAACAGGCTGGCGGTGGTCAGGGAGTCCGAGCGATTTGCTGTCTGCCTGGGTTGGTGGGTGCATGGCGACATTTGGGAGGAGGGATGCTGCAAGCACCGATGTGGCCCTTCCCGATTCGTGGAGAAGTTGTCCATCGTCCTAACTTCATTAAGCCAGGGACGCGGGTTGTCAACCAGTGGCAACTTGGTCGGGCGCTAACTGGAGAACTCGCTCTCGACCCTCCCATCAAGGCATTGTTTGTCTACAACTGCAATCCAGTCACCCAGTCGGCAGAGCAAGACAAAATTGTGGCGGGTTTAGCCCGTGAAGATTTGTTTACTGTAGTGAGTGAGCAGTTCATGACGGATACGGCTGACTATGCCGATATTGTGTTGCCCTCAACCACTCAGATTGAGAACTTGGATCTGATGTTTTCCTGGGGGCATACTTATGTAACCTTAAATGTACCTGCGATCGCACCTTTAGGAGAAGCTATTCCTAACACAGAGCTATTCCGTCGTCTAGCTGCCCGGATGGGGTTTGACGACGAGTGCTTTAAGCTCAGTGACGAAGAGTTGGCAATGGAGGTACTCGATTGGTCAGCCCCCGTTATGCAGAATATGGATATGGATCTGCTTAAACAGCAGGGCTATGCCAAGTTGGATGTCAATTTAGTTCCTCACGCTGAAGGGAATTTCCCAACTCCATCAGGCAAGTGCGAATTCCTATCCTCAATGAAGGTCGATAGTAACTATGTTGTCCCTGTATTCCGTCAGGGGTACGAAGAATACCCACCAGGAGAACCCATCGACCCACTGCCAACGTACACTCCCCAACGGGAATCCGTGCAGAGCAATCCAGAGTTGGCAAACCGCTATCCTCTGAGTTTGTTGTCAGCCAAGCCACATCAGTTCATCAATTCCTGCTTTGCCAATTTACCTAAGCACCTGAAGCTTCAAGGTGAGCCAAAGGTAATTATCAATCCAGAAGATGCTCTCAAGCGGGGGATTGTTGAGGGGCAGATTGTGAAGGTTTTCAACGACCGAGGTGCATTTCAAGTACCCGCAAAAGTTAGTGATATCACTCGCCCAGGTGTTGTAGTTGCACCTCTAGGCTATTGGCGTAAGCTCAGCCATGCAGGTAACACCATTAATGCTGCTACTGCGGCTACATTTGCAGACATGGGTCATGCCGCTGCGGTTGGAGATTCGTTAGTAGAAGTTGCTTTGGTCAGTTAATAATCAAAGATTTGCCAATGTGTTGCTAGTTCAAACAGCATCTAAACCTGCTGGAACTACTGGGTTTATGATGACAAGCCCCAACACATGCATGATTATTCCCGTTATCTGGACGATACTGGAGAAGATTTGTTAAGTAACGCTCATAACAACTCTATGCTCTCCCGTATCAAAGAATTAGCCGAAGCCTTGAAGCCTCGCCTAATTGAAATCCGGCGTCATATTCATGCTCATCCAGAGTTGAGTGGTCAGGAACACCAGACAGCGGCATATGTTGCTGGTGTGCTATCTTCCTGCGGCATTGTGGTGCAAGAGGCAGTCGGGAAAACAGGACTCATTGGAGAGCTAGTGGGTCGCACAGATGAAAGGTTAGTAGCAATCCGCACCGATATGGATGCTCTACCGATTACTGAACGCACTTCTGTTGAATTCGCCTCACGTCGGCAAGGAATCATGCACGCCTGTGGTCATGATGTCCACACTACAGTCGGCTTAGGTACAGCAATGGTACTGTCTCAACTCGGTGAAGTCTTCCCAGGTAATACCCGCTTTTTGTTCCAACCGGCAGAAGAGATTGCCCAAGGGGCAAAATGGATGGTGAAAGATGGGGCGATGAATGATGTCAGTGCGATCTTTAGCGTTCATGTTTTCCCCTCGATTCCTGCTGGTTCCATTGGTATCCGCTATGGGGCACTGACGGCAGCAGCGGATGACTTAGAAATCATCATTATGGGAGAATCGGGTCACGGTGCGCGTCCTCATGAGGCAATTGACGCAATTTGGATTGCCTCACAGGTAATTACAACACTACAGCAGGCAATTAGCCGCACTCAGAATCCACTACGCCCTATGGTATTGACAATTGGGCAGATTAGTGGTGGACGTGCCCCGAATGTAATCGCTGACCAAGTGCGCTTGACGGGAACCGTGCGATCGCTTCATCCCGATACTCATGCCGATCTTCCAGGATGGATTGAGAGCATTGTCGCAAGTGTTTGTAATACTTTCGGCGCTCGCTATGAGATCAACTATCGACGGGGAGTGCCTTCAGTGCAAAATGACTTAGCGTTAACACAGCTATTGGAGGCATCAGCAAAAGAAGCATGGGGAAGCGATCGCGTTCAAATCTTACCGGAACCCTCCTTAGGTTCAGAAGACTTCGCAATCTATCTACAACATGCTCCCGGTACAATGTTCCGCCTTGGCGTTGGCTTCCGAGATAAACAAAACTATCCCCTGCACCATCCGCAATTTGAAGTGGATGAATCAGCAATTGTTACTGGTGTCGTCACTCTTGCCTATACGATCTACCAATACTGGCAGAAGCGTGGCTAGGTGTTTCTAACTACTGATAGATTGGTCAACGCGACATTTCGACTAAGCTACGGTTATCTTCAAGATAGGAAATTTAGACATTATGGCATCCCCCACACCCTTGAAAGGTCTGGAATTAGTTGATTGTGCAAAAGCTAATGCTAAGCAGGGAATTGAAACAGCAGCCCAACTGTGTGGTTATGGTCAAGACCTCAGAACCTTCAGTCAAGAACTGAAGCAAGCTTGTGATGGGATGGGTGTCAAAATTACTGAGTTAAGCGACTTGATTACTGACCAAGATAATCTGATTCAGACAGAAGGCGAGATTGTTGCCCCAGAATCAGAAAGTGTACTCTAGCAGTCTATTGGTGAGTAGCTGGATTAAGGTGTAATTGCTTAATTTTTTTGTGTTGAATTTCTTGATTGCCTAGCCTGACTATTGCTTGCTGCTGTTGCACAGGGTCGTCCATCAGCGTCTAAAAAGTAGCATGGCTCAGCACTGACATTACTTGAACGATTGTCTGACTCTTGAGATGGTTTCTTACATAAACTGCCTAGATCTAGAGTTCTACCATCTTCAGTGTGCATATAGCAAACCAGCATATCTGTGTCTGATTTCGGTACGATTCGGTAGTCTACTTTCACCAAGAATGGAGTGCTAAAAGCTATCTTAGGCAGCAGAGTAATAACCACAGATACAGCAGTAGTTAAGTAAAAGAATTTCAGCATTGTATTAAATTAATTTGTTTACTGAATTGCCTTTTTATCTAGAAACAGTTAGCGCGACTGAGAGAAAGTCAATAGCGATCGCTATTTCATAAGTCGGTATAAAGCGGCTGACGTGAACCACCGTTGCTCAACCGCTTGCCTGCGAGGTTGAGCATTTGTCCTCGTCATAATCTAACCAACCCAATTTCTACTAGTGCTTGCGTTGTAATTCCCAAGCCGAGCAGTGCGACAAAAAGCGCACTCAGGGCAGGTAGTATCCTTACTAACCGCATCTGTGTCGGCACACGCTCGAAGAGGCGCTTAGCCGAGACGAGCAGCAATCCCAACCCAGTCAGCACTCCAGCCAATCCCAAACTGAAGGCAAACACTAGCAACAGTCCAAATCCGACACGACCCAGAGCAACAGCACTCAGTAGAACAACTAAGGCTGAGGGACAAGGGACAAGACCACCAGAGATGCCCAAAACAAGTAGGCTACGCCAGGTAACAGGGGAGCCGTCAGTACCAGGAGGTAAGTGTGAGTGTTCAGCATGGCTATGCCCAGGCTCGTGATGATGGTGATGGTCATGGCTATGCCCATGTTCGTGGTGATGATGGTCATGGCGATGACTGTCGATGTGGTCGTGAGAATGGTGACTAGCGTGCCTGTGTCCAAAAGGCAATTTCCTAAGCAACTGAGTACGACCGATTCGGCTAATGAACAGGTTCAGACCGATCGCAATTACCATTAGACCCGATATTACGCTAAGCCAAGGGTATAGTTGCTCTGGCAGGATGTACTTGGAGGCGAAGAGGGTTATCAACCCTAGAGCGAACACACCAGTTGTATGTGCGATCGTTGTTGTTAGCCCCAAAAAAACAGCATGTTTAGCGGTTGCCCGCGAACCTGCCAGATAAGCACCGACTATCGTCTTCCCGTGTCCGGGTGACATCGCGTGCATTGCGCCCCAGAGGAAGGAGCCAAACACAGCAACTAGCAACGTTCCAGTTTGTTGCCAGAACAAACCTGACATTAACGAAAGCTCTCGGCTTTCTGGACTGAAGATAAAGCTTTGCACTTGTCCAGGGTGCAAAATGGTCGCCAAGCAACGAGCGGTAGCTACTCCTGGCAGAAACAGATCATAGTGAATCTTTAACCCTTGGACGGGTTTGAGCCAAGTGTAGACCAACACTAAAGTACTGTGAGTACCGACAGTGGCTTTTAGATTTGACGGGACGGCAGACACATCTGACGGTTTGATAGTCAGGCTACCCTTATGGTTTTCGCCATCTGTGAGCCGGATTTTTTCTTCTAGAAAGGTCTGAAGCTCTGCTTGATGGGTGCGTATTTCATCCGGCGAGAGCTGGCTATCCCGGTTGTCATCGGCTGACGCTACTAAACCCGTGGGAAAAGTTAGTGTAATTTGGGCATCTGCCTCGCCCACCACAATCTCAGCAACAGCCAAATCAGCCCAATGCGTGAAACCAGGGGTTGCAAAGAAGGTTATGGAGAGTAACAGCGACCCCAGAAACGACAAGATAAGCCTGTATATACGCCACTTTCTATTCATAATTTATGTAAACCCCACGTTTGAATGGTTTCAATTCATCCCTAAAAGTCCTACTCCCAGTCCCAAAGCCCGCTGGGCTTGTTCGTCGAACGTGGGGTCAGTTTCCTGAGCAAGCCGAAAGAAGGCAAGGGACTGAGATTGATTTCCCAATGCTTGTTCGATTACGCCAGCTTGATGAAAAAGTCCAGGGTCGCGTATGCCTGAGCGAAGTGCTTCTTGCATTACTGTTCTTGCTTCGGGCCAGCGACCTGAGCGAGAGAGTGCCTCGGCTAATGTGCCAAGTGTCTCAGCATCACGCCGAACACGCACCTCCATCTGCATTAAGGTCAATGCTTCATCAATATCCTTGGAACTACCCCGCTCTAGTACCAGACGCGCCAACTCACGCCGATGTCCAAAGGCAGCCGCCTCCTGGCGTAGCCGTGCTTCGGCTTTGTCGCGCCATGACTTTGCTTCTGGTTGGTCACCGGATAAATCTTTGACGCGAGCCATGCCCCGCAGAGCGACATGATCGTAAACAGTAGGAGAATTCTTCGAGGCAAGGAAGAATTTTGAGTAATAACCCTCAGCCGTCTTGTAGTTTCCCTGCCGAACCTCCAACTCTGCCAGATTCAAAAGTGCTGGGGGATATTGCGGCAAGACGCGCAAAGATTCCTTGTAGAGAGCGTGAGCTTTTTTGAGTTCTCCTCGCTTAAAGTAAAATCGACCAAGTAACGTTCGGGTCCAGATTGAACCACCCGTTTCTCCAGGTTCTTCGGCAGCCAGAGCCTGTTGGAAGCTTTGAAGGGCTGCGTCATCCTTCCCTTGTGCTACCTTTACCAGACCTTGTAATGTCAAGGCTCCTAGAGTAGGAGTAAGATTTACCAGGCTATCAGCTACAATGCTTGCTTCTTCTACCTTGCCCGTCGCCAACTTGGCTGTCACCATAATGGAGAGGGCATCCTCTTTACCAGATGCCTTTTCGGCTAGACGAATGGCTTCGGCAAAGTCATGCCTAGCTTGTGCAACCTGAGCTAATGCCAAAACTGCACCGTCATTGTGAAAGGGTAACTTTGCGAGTGACTGTTGCGCTGTTTGCTCAGCTAGTAAATACCAACTAGCATCTCCAGTAGCACGAGCTTTCTTTAGGTAAGTGCCAGCTAGTGAGGCTCGGTCTAGTCCATCCTCCGGATTCTGGCGGATGCGCTCCTGATAAAAAGCCATCTCTTTGCCCAGAGCTAGCGTAGTAGTGCCGGACGGAGGACGGGAAAAGCGGTAGCGGTAAGGGGTATCGAGTCCAGCCTCTCCATTCAAGAAGCGCAAACCAACGGGGACGGATAACAGAATACCTACAACTGGCAGTGCAACTAACAGCGGCAGCCAAAAGCGTTTCCGAGTTTCCGGCTTGTCCCCGTATTCGTGATAATTGGTAGATTTCATATCACTCTTAGGGAAATAGGCAGGGGGAGCAGAGGAGGCAGATTTCAATCTTTGGTGGTAGTCAATCTGCCGTAATTGCTTTCTTTGGAAAAAGAGTAGCAGCGATTGAGTAGCTGCTACCCTACTGGCTCTTCTTCGTGAGTGTTAGTTGGCCGGAGCTAGGTAGGGGAACGAAGTCACTAATGGATCGTGACCCTGTGCTGGGTTGCCCGGAGTGCCTTCATAGGACACGTTATCGCTTGTAATCGCTCCATTTGTTAGTACGCTAAGCGTGATGTCCACGACATCATCTTCAATCAAGCGTCCACGGATGGGACTACCACTGGCATTCAAAGCATTGGCATAGCCACTGGGTCCGGTTGTATCGATTCGCATGACATCTGGCAGAAAAGCACCAAGCAGGGCATTCGCTCTGGCATCATTATTACCAACAGCAAGCAGCGTCTGTTTCGCTTCAGCAACAATGGGTCCTGCAATGTTGGCGGCGGGTTGTTGACCTGCCAGGGCAGCCGCTTCAAAATCGGGACCGACGCTATTCAATGCGTTGAGAAAATCGTTGGTTACAATCAAGCCTTCATTAACGGCAGGTCGTGCTAGACGCTCAACTTGATTGAACTTGTTGCCTTTTCCTGGGACTGAAACTGTTTCCCAAACATCGAACGTTGTTGCGGAGGTCGATCCCTGTAAGAACCTGATTGGCACTCGCACTGCGATCGCGTTTACGTTGTAGCCTTTAGCAAAGTCAACCGCCGTGTTAGGGTCGCGGAAGCCTACCGCAGGTGCGATACCAAGCGCACCTGCACGCACCCGGAAGAATTGCTCAACATCGAAGAAGAATGGATCTTCCCGAAGCCCAGCGAACACACTCAATGTTGAGCCATTTAGGGAGACTTGAGCAACATTGGGGTTTGCCTTGATCGAAGTAGTGCGGAGGGTTTGGTTAGCAACCGTTGTCACACCGTCTTTGATTGCTGTTAGCTGAATAGTCTGCTGCCCATTTGCGTTTGGTTGACCAAAATTAAATCGAAGTACGACATCGGGTACACCAGTGGGAGTAGCGTCATTATTGGTAACACGACTCACCTTGAACTCGTAACGCGCCCTAGTGCTGAAGTAGTACTGCTGATTTGCTAGCGATCGCGGATTTGTGTTCATGATCAAGATCAGATCTTCTTCAGCCGCATTCGCGTTCTGATCTTGTTCTCGAAACACAAATAGGTCTGTCAAATTTAGATTGCGACCCTTAATTTCGGTTTCACCATCATCATGATCTGAAGCGTTGACATACAAAGCACCAACTCCACCGATTAGAGTTACTCCTAGAAGCAGTCCTGCTAATCCGAGTATCTTTTTCAAATTCATAATTATAAACCTTGCTTAGTTGACGATGAATCGTATCTTTTACAGCAAAGGAATGTATCCCTTGCTCTACTCGTTGATGAATTAGAAATCTAGTAATTTGGTCTTGGCTATGCATCAAGAAAGGTGAATGTAAAAGTAAGAGTTACTGTTACAACTAACTAGATGAGGCTCAATTGCTGTTTATTTACTCTGTTGTGTTTTTCTTGTTTTTCAGTTGAGAAACCACAACCCCAGCACCAAGCGCCAACATACTCAAAACCGAAGTGGGTTCGGGAACACGCTCAACTCCGGCTTCAACTCCAGTTAAAGCGATCGTGTAGCTCCCACTTGTAGTACTTGTCCCTTCAAAACCACTTAGGGGTGACCCGCCCCCAACACCAGTCGGCTCGAAGGCTACACCCGTGAGAAAATCCGGGAAAATTTTTCCATCAGCACTAACAGGGTCATAACCAAAGCCAGAGATTGCTAAATAATAGATACCGGATTCAATCGGAGAAAAACTAGCTGACGGAAGGGTAGCTTGTGATGAAAAAGAGTTATCATCATTTGCATAAATGCCCCTACCGAATGAATCGAATAGAAACAACTGTGGATCTTCCAGAAGCTCGGTCGGGGCATCTAAAGTATTATCAATAGGAATCTCGATTAGAGTATCAAGGTTGAGTGTTGTAGCCGAGAATGTCTGACCACCCGTTAAAAAGATTTGGAACAGGTCAGCGTCGCTTGAGAGAAATCCAGATATGGACTCTAGTGGGAGTGTCCCTTGTGGAATCACCCCGGCTGTGTTGAGAAGCTCACCGACATCATTGCTCTCAGTAAACGTAATCGCTTGTGCCGAACCCGAAGCCAGTACCGTGCTGAGTACTGAAATCGTTGCTACCCATACAAATTGTTTCATTAGATGCCTTTGTTTTCTAAGGTTTTCACGAGGGTAAAGCAGCGTGAAGTTGCCTTGATTGGAGAGTCGCTATTGTGTTGGTTGGATTATCCCTACCAACACGGGAAAAGTTTTCTTTCATCGAAAATTCTCCTAGCACAGTTAGTCTTCCTCTTTCTCGCGGAACTAACCAGACCAAAAACTGTTCATTTTATGCTCATTTTTTGTTCCTGAGAGGCAAATGAGCATCAAGCATCCAAGTAGAGACGTTTCACCACAAGGTTTCTACGCCCTCAGCATGGAGGAAGCAAGAAAAATCTCTTGTCTCCCTGAAATGAGGAGGTTTAGGGAGGAGTCTTCCCAGGATTTAGGCAAAAAGTCTAAGGTTTTGTGGGTTCCTTATTTAAGTTCAGATAGCTGCTGTTGCACTTGCGCGATCGCATTTTCCAACTGTGTTAATCGTTCTGATTGATTAGCTAACCGTGCTAAACCACTCTCTAGTTGCTGCTGAAGTTCTGCTGAGTGTTGTAATCCCTCTGGTTGAGGTAGTTCATCAATGCATTGTTTGAGTGCGGTGATTACAACAACTAAACTCTCAATCTGCTCTAATTCAGGGCGCTTGTTGAATTGCTCAATCAAGTCATCCACACGAGATTGTAATGGCACAAGGGAGAGGCGCAATCCATTTTGCCGTTCTTTAAGCTCCTCAACCGTTGAAATAATAGAAGTTAATTCTTGGCTGGGTGCGATATTTTGAATATCTTTTTTAAGTTTGGTGTTAGCCACGTTTAGTGAATTGATGGCACTCCTTAACTGTTGTACCTGAGTGCTAACGGCAGAACTTTGCTGATAACGTTGTTCTAAGCGACGACGGTTAATGACATTCAACAAGAGCGAGAGAGAAACTGGTGCTAAACCATAAATCGCTTGTTGGGAAAAAAACGCGATCGCTGAGCCGCCTACTGCGCTACCAATAGAGACGTATTCTGCAATGTCCAGCCAGCGACGATTGTTTGACATGGTAATTGGCACCTTACTCTCGTTGCCAAATTTTAACAGTGCCATCCGCACCAGCTCCAGCGATGAGCTGACTGTCAGGACTCATTGCCACTGACATCACTGAACTTGCCGAATCATGAGTGAGGACAGCTAATTGTTGACCTGTTTGTAGCTGCCAAATTTTAATCGTACCGTCTGCGCCACCAGTGATTAGGATTTCGCCATCGACGCTAAAAACTACTGACATCACTGGCTCTAAATGAACGTTGAGAGCATTCAGCAGTTCTCCAGTACCAAGCTGCCAGAATTTTACATTGCCATCGGTACAACCTGCTGCAACTATCTCACCATCGGGGCTAATCGCTAATGAGCAAATGGAACTAACATTACCTGTGAGGGTAAGGGCAAATGCTGATGTTGTCTCGGTTTCCGTCGTATCCAGTTGTCGCAGAGTAATAATTCCATCACTACCACCACTGGCAATCGTCTGTCCATCCGGGGTTAGAGCGATCGCAGCTACAGCTCCAGCATTTTGTGCGACATCACTCAGGAATTTCCCTGTATTTAGATGCCATAGCTTGATTGTCTCGTCAAAACTGCCACTAATGAGAATCTCACCATCGGTCGTGATTGCTAGTGAGCGAACCGAGCCACTATGACCCGTTAGAGTCTTTTTTACTTTTCCTGTATTCCAACGCCACAGCTTGATTGTCTCATCAAAACTGCCACTAGCAAGGGTTTGCCCATCGGAACTGAGTGCAAGACAAAGAATTCCTTTTGTATGCTTTGATAATGTGCGAATGAGCGTTCCTGTCGCTAGTTCCCAGAGCTTAATTGTTTTGTCGAAACTGCCACTAACAAGGGTTTTTCCGTCCGGGCTGATGGCAATAGAGCTAACCCAGTCTGAATGTCCTGTCAGGGTGTGTAAGTGCCTCCAGTTTAGTTGTGATACAGGTACGGATTCTGTTAAGGGTGAGGATGAGACAGATTGCGTCTCTACAGGTGCAGATTCTGTTAAGGGTGGGGATGAGACAGATTGCGTCTCTACAGGTGCAGGCTCTGGATTCGTGGGAAAGAGCGAGGGTTGGCTGACGGCTTTACTCGGTGGTGCTTGCGCTTCTTCCGGCGGATTAGCTTGGAGTTGCCGTTCAATCTCCTCCATTCGGCTTTTCCAGCTATCGGGCAATTGGCGATGAATCCGGGCAAGTTCTGCGGTGGAGTCAGCGATCGCTTTTTCTAACTTCTCAACTCTTGCGGGTAGCGATGCACTGTTGAGGTATTGCACGACATTGTTGAGCGATTGCTCTAAATTCGCGAGTTGTGCCTTAAGTTGAGCAACTTGCAAGTCATCCGGTTGAGCGTTATAGGCTTCTAGCTGGGAAAACAAGCCTGGAAACTGAGTGGGCAGAGAAGCGATTTCTTTTTTGATTTGTTGTTCCTGTAAAATTTGGTTTTCGTCTTGTTGCCGATACACTTGAGCCATCACGCTACTAATGCGCCGTCTGAGGCGTTGTTCCAAGCGTAGGCGATTAATCAAGTTCAGCAGCAGAGCCAGGGAGGTTGGTACCGCCGCATAGATGAGCTGTCCGGATGCGATCGCCACAATCCAGCCAATCACTGAGCCAGCCATGAATACATACTCTGCAATCTGTAGACGGTGATTCAACATCTAACCGCTCTGACTCGCAACCCTATAAGAACTAACTCAAAACTGGCTCTTGGTAATGCTAGTAGTTAGTAGCAAGAAAATCCACTAACAACCAACAACCAACAACCAACAACTAACCCTTAAGTTTAGGTCTAACCATACGATCAAAGCCCCAAAACCAACTTAGCAACATTGAAATAAATCAAAACACCTAATACGTCAACCGCCGTTGTGATAAACGGTGCCGACATTAAAGCTGGATCTAAACCCAAGGAGCGGAATACAAAGGGTAGTGCCGAACCCGCAATAGATGCGAGAAATGCGATCGCGATTAAACTGATCCCCACCGCCAGTGCGACAAGAAAATCCCCCTGAAGCCAGTAACCCCAAAGTGTTGCTACTGTTCCCAGGATTGTCCCCAGCAGGATTCCTGCCATCCCTTCTCGCAAGATGACTTGAAGTGCCCCCATATCACGAATTTCATCGGTATTCAAGCCGCGAATCACCACCGTTGAGGACTGAGCACCAACATTCCCCCCAGTGCCAACGAGCAGAGGGATAAACGCCGCCAGTGTCACGACTTCCTGCAAAATTGCTTCTTGCGAGCGAATAATTGTCCCTGTGACTGTATTGGTAAGCAGCAAGACGAACAACCAAACAACCCGTTTACGGGCAACCGTGATTAAATTCGTTTGAAAATAATTGTCACCTCCCGCCTGCACACCACCCCCTAAGGCGTAGATATCCTCTGTTGTTTCCTTCTCTAAAATGTCAATGACATCATCAACCGTGACAATACCAACGAGACGCTGCTCCCTATCAACGACTGGGACAGCGAGAAAGTCATAACGCTGGATTAGCCGTGCCACGTCCTCTTGGTCAGTATCCGTGTGAACACAGACTACATCACGCGCCATAATTTCATCCAGCGTCTGCTGCGGCTGGGAAGTCACCAAATCACGTAAAGAGACAATCCCTTTCAGGCTGCGTGATGCATCAGTGACATAGAGGTAATAAATAGTCTCAGTCACCTTTGCTAAACTGCGAATTCGCTCCAGCGTTTCGCTAACCGTTAAGGTTTCCTTGAGGGAGATATATTCAGGTGTCATAATCCGCCCTGCTGTGTCCGCTTCGTAACCCAATAACAACGCTGTCGCTTGGCGTTCTTTTGGGCTAAGTTGTTCAACCAGACGCCGGACAACTTTTGCGGGTAGTTCATCAAACAGGCGTGCTCGGTCATCAGGAGACATTTTGTCTACGATGTCAAGGACATCCTGACGCTTGAATTCCTCAATCAATGCCTGCTGGACGCTAGAGTCAAGATACTCATAAACCTCGATCGCCTCAGCTTTGGATAATAAGCGAAAAGCAATCACTTGCATCGCTTCTGGCAATCCTTCAATTGCATCAGCAATGTCCACTGGTTGTACAGGTACCAGCACTTGCTTAGCCCCTTGGAGGTTCCCTTGCTCCAGCAACATTTGCAGCTGGGCACGAACTAGCTGTCGAAGCTCAGTACGTGAGATTGTCTGGAGGGGAATTTGGTTTTCGGTCAAGGCAAGCCCTCCTATTCAGTCCTATATTGAGTCTTGCATTAAGTCTAGGGGCTTTTGGATTATCGATGTAAGGATTTATGCCTAGGAGCTATATAAAAAATTACTAACTCAAGTCCGCCCCAACCTCGCCAAGATGACTCCTAGTTCAAGGCTAATTATTCCTAGTATTGCACTACCTGCCCAATATAGACTGGCGACTATAAAGCTGCGTAAGGCGAAGCTATTGCCCAAGGCAGGGCGAAACAGAACAACACTCTCTAAACTGTAGGTCGAGAAGGTCGTATATGCACCCAAAAAGCCAGTAGTAACCATCAAGCGAACGTCTGGGGGAATTGTCATCACTCGTTCTGAAGTCAAGGTAACAAAAAAACCCATTGCCAAACAGCCGCTAAGGTTAATAAAAAAAGTGCCATAAGGAAAGCTTGTACCAAACGCTTGAGCAAACCCCAAGGTGAGATAATAGCGACTCAAGGCACCTGCGATCGCACCTAAGCTAATTGCTACCGGATTACGAAACATTAGGTCTTGTAACATCAACAACAGACCAGATCAATCTAAATCAAAGAATGTACAGACACTTCATCCTCCACCAGTGGCGTGACCGACTCCTCCGATTTCGCCACTAACTCGCAATAACATAATGATTATGCTCACCCTACTGCAATCCTGGTGTATCAATCCCACCAGAATTTAGTAATGCTGGTGTGATGGTCAAGTTCCCTTGGCTGTCCGGACTCTTCGTCTGAGTTAAAAACTTCTGAACTGGAATGATTAATTTTTCAGGTTGAGAGATTGGAAAAAAATGTCCCACCTGTGGAACAAACTCAAAACGACCATGAGGCCACAGACGTTTGAGGGCAAGGGCAGTCACCATTGCCTGTGAATACTCTCCATAGATAGCAAGGGTTGGTTTCTGCATCTGTTGTAGTTGCGTTAACGTCATGCTAGCGCTATCTAAGAAGTCGGACGGCGCTGTAGCTGTCTCCAATAACTTCAACCAACGTAAGGCTGTTCGCTTCCCTCCTTTACCAAAAAAAGGTGAAGGAAGTTTATGTAAAAAGCCTTCACCTTCTGGTGTATTTACTTGTAACTTCGCAATTTCTTTTAGTAGTTGATAGCCTGACTCGCTATCGTTTTCATCAAGTTCAATGCCAAGCTTGTTTAATAGGGGTTGAAATTTTTGCCAGTGTTGCCAGTCACGCAGCCTTTGCTCAGGTTGCAATAATCTTAGTCGTACATCTGCAAAAATAAGGCTTTCAACACGTTCTGGGTAGCAATGAGCAAATTGTAAGATTACCGACCCCCCAAAGCTATGTCCTAGAAGATGAGCCGTTTGTATTCCCAAATAATCCAGCAATTCCTTGAGATCTTCTGCCATTTGCCGAGGCGTATAGCTAGCTTCAGGCATTGAACTCCGCCCATGACCACGCAGATCAAAAAGTGTTACCCGATTGGTCTGAGCAAGAACTGATGCTGTATAGCTCCAGAATCCTAGGCTTGCTGCAAGCCCATGCACCATGACTAAATCACTGGGAAAGCTGTTTTGACTGTTTTGCTCTCCCAGTTGTAGATAGTGCAAATCAACCGTTTTCAAACAAGCTGTTGGCACTTATTTACTCCATGTAGCCCAGCATTTGTAACTGAGCTAATATTTTGTCTTTTTCATCGTCACTGATGTTTTCAACTTCGTCTTTTGTATCTTTTTCAAGTGAAGTTGTTGATTTGATGACAACAGGAGTTGATTTTAAACACTCTGTTGTAAAGAAATTCTCTGCCACATTGCCTTCTAAATCCTCCGGAATCGGTAAGCCTAAGCTATAAATCAAGGTTGCCGGAACATCGACAATATTTTGCCGTTCTCCTTTCATCCCTGACTTGATTCCATACCCCCCTGCCAAGAAAATCCCATCAGGATGATGGGTGCCACTCGCAACTTCACGCGGTTCCACCACAGGTTGAGTATTCTTGATCGAGACAAAACCATAATCACGGAGTACTAAAGTTAGGTCAGGGGCTTCATTCATTGCACCACCCGGAAAGACATCTTCGCGCTTATGAATCGCTCGAAGAATCGGTTCTCCTGTGTTCTCGTCTTTCAGACTTTTTAGGTCTTCAATCAGTTTTTCCCGGAAGGTTTCATACTCTTCGGGTTTAATCCCTGGATCTCCAGGATTTTGAGCAACACGAATTGTAATGCCATTACTTGAAGGGGTTCGGCAGTAAGCCAGGGTTTTTTCCCAATCTAAATAGGCAAACGTGCTAGCTTCACGTCTCTTTGCGGCCGGACTGTCATCTGTTTCTTTCCAGGTGACATAGCCTTTCTCTGCCAAAAAGGCATTAATCCTAACAACTTCCGTGGAGGCTGTAAAGCCATGATCGGATGCCATGAACACTTGAGCCTCCGGCCCAACCAGTTCCACTAATTTCTCAATGTAGGTATCAAGCTTCCGGAAATACCCAATACAAATCTCACGCATCCGTTTTTGCCAGGGCGAGGGATTTGAGGGTAGCAAAGCTGGGTCAAGAAAAACCCAGGCTTGGTGCTGGAGTTTGTCTACACCATCGAAGAGAACTGCCATTAAATCAGGCTGATCTTCTCGTAGAAGTTTTTCAGCGATACGGAACCACTGTTCTTCACGAGGGATGTGATAGCGAATCCAGTTTTCAATTTCCTCCTCCGTCATCGCCTCATAGAGTTGTTTCTCTCGGTCAAAATCCCAAGCCAACTCTTTCGGGTCAAAATCGGGGATTTCCTTGAGCCTGTCGTACAAATCGGGAGGGGTTGTATTCCGCCGCAGATGCTTCCACGGCACAAACCCAGGCACCAAGGAACCAGCAATCGACCGAGGAGGCGCAGTTAAGGGGAAGTTGAGTGCGGCAACGGTGCGATTTTGACGGCTAGCGATTGACCAAATCGTTTCTGTGCGAATATCTCTGGAGTCAGAGAGCGTGAAATAAACTTCGTTTCCTTTTTCCTCAGCACGGATGAAATCATAAACGCCATGATTTCCAGGAGTCCGACCTGTCATGATCGAAACCCAAGCGGGAGGCGTCAAGGGATTGGGAGTCGAAAGCAATTTTGCCTGTGCTCCTGTTTCCATAAACTGCTTAAGGAACGGCATGGTGATGCCAAAATCTGGCAAGTCACGGGTCATTTCATTAAGAACGGTAAATGTAGCACCGTCTAGTCCGATAAAAAGAGTCTTAGTCATTAACTAATTCCATTAAGTTTGGCGGAAACAAACTCGACAAATTCATTGACAGTGATGTCGTCAATGTATCGACCATTACGCATAACCAATTCTTGAAATCCTAGTTTTTGTTTGTAATGCTCTTCTATAGAGACAATCAGATGAATGATATCAACTGATGCAAAGCTTAAATCTTCTACAATCTGGGTTTCCGGACTAATCTTCTCATTCAAGTCCAAATCCCAGTCCTGGGTCATGTCCTTAAGAATGTCTATAATTGTTGCTTCAATCTGGCTTTCTGTTAGTTGCATAACGCTTGCCTTTTATCAGTATTTACCAAGTACTAAAATTGTGCATTATAACAATTTTTGCTTTATCTGGATATTCTTGATATTACAAAAACGGCAATAAATGAGTGTTGAATGCACGAAAAACTACTTTTTGTCTGAGCTTTGAAGGAATTGAAAGGCTTGATTTATGGGAACTTCCTTAGAACTGACATACAGCAAGAATTTCATTATCCTGATACCAAAGTTTTACATTAAAAGACTCCTTGTTATGAGACACATTCGCTTGATGGCTATCCCTTGAATAATGAGTAATAGCCCATTGATTAGGTACTCCTTCTAGCCCCGTACCATTAGCTTTTGCTGCCGCTTCCTTGGCGCACCACAGCCCTACCATAGTCGCTTTATTGGAATGGGGCAATAGTTTCAGTTCTTGTTCAGTAAAGACACTAGTGAGCCAATCATCAACATGAGTTAAGTCAAGACGTTCTAGGTCAATACCTAGCTGGATGTTGGGTCGGCTAGCGACAGCGGCAACCACATAACCTCGACTATGACTGATAGAAATATCGGGCAAAGAACCAACGCTTTCTAAGGCTGAACACTGTACTAAAGGTTTACCTAAGTGTGTCGGTAAAATTTGGATATCTATCGGAGAAAGTTCCAAGTTGAAGGATTGTTTAGCCCACTGACGTAAGGCATCCTTAGCGGCGATTCGACCTAACAACCAGTCACTACGTCGCGGCCCTTTTTCAGGTAATCCATACCAGAACTCCCGTTCTTGAGCTGTTAGCATCAAGTGGGCAATAACGTGCTTGATAACGCCACCCAACTCATCAAGGAAATGGTTAGGGAAAGGGTCAATACGTCGGCATACCAGTCCTGTTTCCGCTTGCATCCAGGGTTTGGATATGTAAGCCGTGTGGGTAAAGTTGCGGCATTGGTGATATTCGTCTGGGACATTCAGGAAGATTTCCAGGAACCCTTCCAACCTGACGATAACGCGATCGCACTCATCCAGAAACTCAAAACCTGACTCAATTTGGCGATCGCTAGTAAACCCCATCCACCCCCGACACAAGACCATTTGACCGGGAGATAACGGTACTCCGTATTGATGAAACGCTTTAACCTGAAAGGGAAAGGTGTGAAACTGAACACCAATTGATTGCGCTACCCAATAAGCGACCAGATGACCCGCCGCATCAAGTAGAGGCGCATCAATCTGAAAAACAGGTCGCTGACACTGACTGAAAAAGTCATCAATCGCCGTTACCTGTAAATCGGCTTCAATCCCTTGCTGACCGACTTGGCGGATGTGCTTAACCCCCTGAAAGCGAGGGCCGTGGAACATTCCGACAGTGTAGAGTTCTGCATCTGCCCAGTGCGATGCTTCAGGATTATCTAAGTAGAAGGCTGTGGGAGTTGGAGAGGGGGGGAGTTCATCGGAGAGTCTCACATAGCCTTCAAAGACTAATTGAGGATTCACTGCATCAGTATTGCCAACTTGGAACAGTTGCACATGAACATCCCATGTATTTGCAGCGGATTGAGGTTGTACTTTGGCAAGGATATCTAAGACAAGAGAACCTTGTTCAAGGGCAAGCCAACGGTAGCTGCGAACATTGTAAATTCCTGTAACCCATTTCTCGCCATTGAATAGGCAAGCAGCTGCCTCTGCCAGAATTTCCATGCTGACGGTAAAGGGAATCACCGGGAGGGGAGACAGTGTAGAATCGCGTAGCGCATGGGTACCACCGAGGGTATGGTCATGGAGAAATAGATCATGCTCCATGTCAAAGTAGCGTTGAGCGTGTAAAAGCTCGGTGTCCTGCTCAATAATTTGACCTAACAGCGGCCAAGCTTCTTCCTCAGTTAAGGGCGCGATCGCAAAATCATCAGCAGCTAGGGGGTTTCCTTCAACATCGTTGTATGGGGCACCATACAGACTGGCGCTTACCCGTGCTTGACTGGCAAGGAATTCTTGCATCAAGTCAAAGTGAGCCGAAACGATAGATAGACGAGAGTCTACTGTTTCTACGTTTTGTTCAGGCGTGTCGTAGGCTAGCAGGGGAGGAGAGGGTGCAAATGGAACAGAGGGAATACTATTGATTACAGCTTGAACTGGGATAGAAGGGCTACTGAGTTGTTCGTTTTCAGCAGGGATGGCTTGTGGTTCTAGAGCAACAACGGGTTCCGGGTTGACGGGTTGTTCTGTCGGACGCTTGTTCTTGTTTTGTAGGGTTTGCACAAAATCCGGCTGTAGACGCATTACCGGCATGGTTAGCTCCAAAACAGGTTGTGCTTTTTGCTGGCTAGCTTCAATGGCGACGGAGGCATCTAGATTAATTTGGCTAACTTCCCGATGCTCATATAAAGGGGCAAAATTAATTGCTGTACCATTCACAAAAAGCTGGGATAGCAGTTGT
The DNA here is from genome assembly GCA_019358875.1 of Symplocastrum torsivum CPER-KK1. Lineage (GTDB taxonomy): Bacteria > Cyanobacteriota > Cyanobacteriia > Cyanobacteriales > Coleofasciculaceae > Symplocastrum > Symplocastrum torsivum. The sequence continues at coordinate 32,633 of JAHHIF010000032.1, read as the reverse complement.
TGAATTTGTTCTAGACCAGAACGACGTTGTGTGTTGCTAGATAGAGCAAGATGATCGCGCTTGTGGAGGATGTCATTGACGAAGTTCGTGAGATTGCCACCCGGCCCAACTTCAATGAAGGTTTTGACTCCTTCGTTGTAGAGGTTTTCAATAGTTTCTTGAAAACGCACTCGTGTTGACCACTGTTTGAGCGCTAAGGTACGAATCGCTTCTGGTTCAGATGGAAATGCTTCAGTGGTAGCGCAACTGTAAAGGCAAGTATGACCAGAACCAACATCAAGCGTATCGTAATAATCACCCAAAGCCTCACTGACCTTGGCAAACAGAGGAGTATGGTAAGCCCGATCAAAGGGGAGACGGGTACAGATACCACCCCACTCACCTAATTGAGCGATCGCTTGTTCAATATCGCTTTCACTGCCAAAGAGGACTGACTGATTTGGACAATTGTCAAGGGCTAAATAGAGATTTCCTTGGAAGTTATCAACAAGCTGTTTGAGCAAACTTGACTCGATCGCACCCACACTCAGGAGTACACCTTTGGGAATGCTATCTGCGGCTTCTAAATCCCGATAAATTCGGTTGAGATGATGGATTTTTGCCCTTAGTTGTGCTTGTTCGCTGAGCTTGACAATTCCTGAGGCGATTAGGGCAGTATTCTCTCCGGTACTATGACCGACCATGACATCGCACTGAACTCCCAGATCGCTCAGGAGTTCGTGTAAAGCTATGCTAGCGGTAAACACAGTCTCTGTAGCGACATCCAAGCTATATAATTCCTCAGTAACCTGGTAGCGTTGCACTTCGGTTAAGCCAGTCGGAGGGGGAAAAATAAAGCGACTCGGCGGATGCTCTCTAACTCCGGCAAAGATTTCATCTAAAAAGTCAAACCAAGCGCGGACTTGAGGGAAGTATAGACACAAGTCTGCCAGCATATTAGGATACTGCGCTCCTTCGCCAGGAAAGAGGAAAGCAATCTTACCAAGATCTGCCTTTGGCTTGGACTCGGCATAATAAATTCCACTTCTGGTTTGCAGACGGGTTCGAGCAGCATCTTTTAGTTTCTCAACCACAAGATTGAGTTTCGTCTGTAAGTCCGGAACATCTTTGGCAATAATTGCTAAGCGATGGGTGCCAGAGGTACAGTTTGAAAGCGTATAGGCAAGGTTAGCTAGAGGTTGAGTGGGATTGGCTTGTAGGATTTGCTGTACGTTGTTGAGCAAATCAAGCAAGGCTTGTCGCCCATCACTAGAGAAGGTTAGAAGTTCTGTAGACCACTGATTATTGAGGTGCTTGACAGCTTGCGTCTGGTCAATCCCCGTATATTCTTCTAGAACAGCATGGGCATTCACCCCCCCGAATCCAAAGGCATTAACTGCCGCACGGCGTGGTGTTACTGGGTTGCCATGAATCCAAGGTCGAGTTTCGTTGTTGATGTAGAAGGAAGTCTTTTCGATTTCCAGGGCTGGGTTAACCTGGTCGCAAAGGGTTGGAGGTAAGATTTTGTGGTATAGGGCAAGGGCGTTTTTGATGATGCCTGCAATTCCGGCGGCAATGGTACAGTGACCAATCATCGATTTCACTGAGCCTAATGCTCGCTGAGGAAGCAATCCTTGACGTTCGCCAAACATGCGGCCCAGAGATTGGATTTCAGTGCGATCGCCTAAAGGAATCCCAGTACCGTGTGCTTCAATCAGCTCAATGCTGTCTGGATCAATGCTGTTTTCTTGATAGGTGCGTTGTAGAGCAAGCACTTCACCTTCTAAACGAGGGGCTAGCAATCCCAGTGCTTTGCCGTCACTGGAGCTACCGACACCTTTAAGAACAGCATAAATGCGATCGCCATCTCTAACTGCATCATTCAGTCGTTTCAGAACGACAATTCCTATCCCTTCGCTGAGGAAGGTTCCATCTGCTGATTGATCAAAAGGACGAATATTGGTACGAGACAACGCCTTGAGCTGGCAGAAAATCATGTGCAACTGGGGCGGTGTCGGGACTTGTGTTCCTCCCGCTAGCATCATGTCGCAGCGATGACTCAATAACTCTTTAATCGCTAATTCAATCGAAACCAAAGACGAGGCACACGCCGCATCAATCACGTAGTTTGGCCCCATCAAACCAAGACGGTTAGCGATACGCCCAGTGACCACATTAGGTACCATTGCTGGTGCCATTTCAGCAGAAAAGGGTGGTAGCGCCGCTTTCAGTTCTTTACGGATTTTGACCAAGGTATCTTGATCAAGTTCCGGATTGATTTGGCGAAGTAAGTCTAGGGTTTGGTCTACAATCATCCCATGTTGCAGGAGATTGGTAAAGCCACGGTTGATATAGGTGCCACGCCCTAGAATGATACCTGTTTGTTCACGATTAAAGGGGCGCTCAATATATCCCGCATCGGCAAGTGCATCCCGTGCCAGTTTTAGGGCGAGAAAATGGTCTGGGTCGCCACCATCCACTGAATTTGGCATTATCCCGAACTCAATCGGGTTGAAGTGGGCTAAATCACCGACAAATCCTCCTTTCCGGGTGTAAAGTCGGTCATTTTCCGTGGAATCCGGCTCAAAATAGGGTTCTGCCCAGCTATCGGGTGCCTCCCGAATGGCATCAACTTTATTAAGGATGTTTTGCCAGTAGGCGCGTAAATCTTTAGCGCCAGGGAATAAAGCCGACATCCCGACAATTGCAATATCAGTGGGTGAGTTCTCTAAACTCATGGTTGCTTCGCCAAACGATTAAGTGCTGTGTTACAGGTACTTTCCATATCTTGCAGATGCAAATGTACCTTACCAAGTTCATCAAGAAAAACTGCATCGTATACCAAGCTGTGATCGCTCTTAAGTGGCTTTACGCGGAAAGCGACTTGCAGTTGTCCGTTGAGGGGAGATTGACCATAGCGGGCAACGGAACCAAATCTTGAGGGGAGAGGTGTTGTCCCTCGTTGTACCCGGTTCCAGATGATGGCTAGTTGGGGCGCAGTATCGACTAATCCAGGGTCAAATAACCAATGGCTGGATGAGTGTAAAGCTTTATTGTTTAACCAGTCTGCTGGCTGGCAAGGCATTACCCTCGCATCTAACCCTTGCTCTGACAACCGATCAATAGCAGTCACTAGCTGGAACCTAGACCCGTGAAAGAGATAGTCTCGGTAAGCGGCTGTGATGTCCAAGCTAGAACCTGCACTCAATGGCAGTAATGAAAAAGTGGCCGCTTCCGGCAACTGAGGGCGGAGGATAACCGAAGCGCGGTAAAAGGGAAGTTTACTCTCCGGATCTAAAATGTCTACAGCAACCTGCAAGGATTCCGAGTCAGCATGACTCGATGCTCTAGCACTAAATAAGGCTTTTCGCCCTGCATCAGTGTCTAGCACCAGCCCTCGCATCACTCTTAAGTCACGAACTTCTGTCACCGTCCATTCTGACCAAGCCGCTTGGACAAATTCTGCCATCCACTCCAGCGCCCCTGTAGCAGGCAAGACAGGTTTTCCATCCAAGCGGTGATCATAAAGATAAGGGTCACTCGTCAGGGAGAAAGTATGCTCCAAAGTAACCGTGCTATTCGGCTGAATCTGGGGTTGGGAGGATAAGAAGACGAAACTGTTTAGCTGATCAGAAGACTTTTGTTGTCCTTTTAGCTGACCCTTTTCAGTTTCGTAGGCTTCCCATGGCCCCTCACCAGCAATCACTTCAGCTTCACCCTTGCGTCCGTAACGCAGTTCCTCGGCAAAAAACTGACGACCTGCTGACAAGGGAATGGGAATGATCCCACGTTCTCTAAACTGACGTTTCACTCCTTCCGATGCCATCCCTGTCGTGTCCCAAGGGCCCCAGTTAATCGCGACGACGCGGGTTTTAGTCCAAGTTTGATCGAGTTGCCAAGCCAAGCGATTAATAACTTCATTGGCAGCCGCGTAGTCAGACTGTCCGCGATTGCCATAGCGACCAGCAACTGAGCTAAATAAGACAAATAGCTTGAGCAAGTCCGGTCGTAAATGGCGACTGAGGATGAACGTGCTGTCTACTTTGGTATCAAAGACTCGCTCAAAAGATTCTGCACTCTTATCAGCGATAAGCTTATCTTCGATGATGCCTGCACCGTGAATGACAGCATCTAAGCGACCGTAGCGAGTGTAAATCCCATCGATTAGTGCGCCAAATTCTTCAGGATTTCTGACATCAACAGGCAGATACTCAACCTTCGCACCAGTTTGTCTAAACTGTTCCAGGTTGCGGCAAATTGTGCGATCGCGCAATAATCCCTGGAGTTGGCGCTCAATCTGTACAGGTGTCGGGGTTTCTCCTTGCTCCCGCGCCTGATTCACCAGCACCTTTCGCAATCCCGCAACATCTTCGATATCAGCCGTTTCCGCCTTTTCTGCTGTCGGTTCTGCTGAGCGACCAACCAGGATTAAGCTCACACCCAAGGATGCCAAATCCCCTGCAATTTCAGCAGTAATCCCACGCGCCCCCCCCGTTACTAAGACAACCCAATCAGCAGAGGGGCTTAGCTGTGTCTGTGTTGCTGTTGTCGTTAAGGGTGCAGGAACTGTACGAAAAATCGTGCGAGTTCCTTGAGGATAGCCGACTTCTACACGACCTCCTGGCATCAGTAGCTCTTGAACAATGTTCTGAGCGATCAAGGCGGGGGATAAGCTGGAATCGAAATCAACAGCTTTGGTATGGACATCAGGCAGTTCAGTAATTAAAGATTTTAGAAACCCATTGTTACTACCGCCTGTGGGTAAACCTACGTCGTAACTATTACGACCGAAATAACCACCTAGTAAAGAAGCGGCAAGTACCCGACCAGATTGTTGCTGTTGTAGGTCATTGGCACATAAGTGTGTCAGATGAAACAAACTTTTGGAGTGAATTTGAGTGTATTGTCGCCAGTCTGATAGGTTACTTGGGAAAGGAATAGCCGCAAGCGGGGCAAGGTGGATAATTCCAGCAATAGAACCGTAGATTTGGCGTTGTTGAGCCACCACCTCAGCTAACTCTTGGGGTGAGTGCAAGGCGGAAGTCGGTACGATCGCACTTGCTGCTCCCATTTGCCGCAAGCTATCTGCCACATAGGAGGCGACAAAGAGCTGATCTTCCGTAATCAGGAACAAACCCTTAGGAGTAATAAACTCACTTTCAGGTAAGGTTTCCTGAATAGCTTGCATCACGTAGCGCCCAATGCTCTCGCTCCGGGTGTCAACTTTCCCAGGCTATTTTCCTCCTGAGTCGCTGGTGCGGCTGGGGAAATCTCTAACAACTGGTCAACGATGCCGTTGAGAGATTTAACGCGAGTCAGGCTCTCCATCTTGGACTGAACGCTGGAAGCAAAGGCTTCCGGGAGACTTTTCTGGAGTGCGCCCAAGATTTCTACTCGCTTGATGGAGTCAATCCCTAGTTCGGCTTCCAAGTCTTGGTCTAAGCCCAGCATTTCTGTTGGGTAGCCCGTGCGATCGCTGACTAACTGTAAGAGGGTTTGAGTCAGGCTCGTTTTATCGGGTAGGGAGGCAAGGCTTTGCGCCCCTACAGCCTTAGTCTGTGAAAGTTGGGTTGGGGTTGGTGCAGGGGCTTGCAGCTTTGAGAGCAACTGGTCAACCATGCCATTGAGGGATTTGACACGGGTTAAACTTTCCATTTGCTCTTGGATGTTACCTGCCATCGGTTGCGGCAGACTTTTCTGGAGTGCGCCTAAGATTTCTACCCGCTTAATTGAGTCGATCCCTAGTTCGGCTTCCAAGTCTTGGTCTAAACCCAGCATTTCTGTTGGATAGCCCGTGCGATCGCTGACTAACTGTAAGAGAGTTTGGAGTAAGCTAGCTCGATCTAGAAGAGGAGTCGGGGAAGGAGTTGGTGGTGAGGGGAGTACAGGTTCCACCGCCTGAGCGACTGCCACCACTGAGGGTGTTACAGCTTGAGAAGGCTGTACGGCTGTTGGTGTCTGTAACGGTACAAAATTTTGCGTGTCTATCCCAGGAGTCTTCGCTACACCATTACCGTTGCCGTTGCCATTTCCATTACTATGTTTGCCGTTAGACAGACTTGGTTGATAAGCAGGTCTTCTGGGTGCAGGGGTTATGGCTGGAGGTGGAGGAATAATCTGCCCTTGTTGACCACCACTGAGAAATTGCTGCATTACCTGTTCCTGTAGCCGCAAGAATTGACGCATCGTTTCTTGGTAGGAAAGGTAGGCTTCTAATGCTGCGTCTCCTGAAGCTGGAGCATGATGATTGGGGCGTGAAGCTGGAGGAACAGCAGGTCGAGAGGCACCATTCTGAGGAGTTGACATTGACATCGGTAGCGGTTTCGTAGGTTGAATTGCGGAATTTGTAGAAGAAGGTGTTGAGGCTTGATGTACAGGTGTAGAAGAAGGCGTTGGGGCTTGATGTACAGGTGTAGAAGAAGGCGTTGGGGCTTGATGTACAGGCGCAGGGGCATTATTCATAGGAGGTAAAGCCTTTTGTGCTACCTCTTTCTTTGCCTGTGTCGCCGTTTCAAGAGTTAGGGGGGGAAACTTTCCTGTATAACCAATGACCTCACTATGGGGTCGAACATTACCACCGTTGACCAGCCAAGCTGTACGGGGTAACTCTGGTTTACGGGTCACTTCCACAAGCCGAGACAAGTCTAACGACTGGACATCACGCCCTTCAAACAAGGCTGTGAGTTTGATCCCAGCGCCGCGTGTGATCAAAGTTCCTAAAGCTAGCAGGAAACCTTTCAATCCACCACCCTGACCATCCAGGGATACAACAGTATGGTTTTTACCAGCCAGAATTTGACCAACCAGCTTAGTCAGAATGCTCTTGGGACCAACTTCAACAAAAATTCGCGCCCCATCTGCATACATCGCATTAATTTGACCGACGAACTCTACAGGAGAGAGTAGGTGTTTGGACAATTGCTGGCGGATTGCCTCAATTTCTGAGGCGTAGGGACGGGCGGTGGAATTAGCGTAAACCGGAATTTTTGGAGTCTGCATGGGTGCAGAAGCGATCGCGCCTGATAATGACACCTGTGCAGAGGCAACTAAAGAAGAATGAAATGCACCAGCAACAGGCAACATCCGTGCCATGATTTCAGCTACATTCAGCGCATCAACAACTTGTCGAACTGCCTGTTTTTCCCCAGAAATAACAGATTGCAAGGGTGCATTGTGGTTGGCAAGAACGACACCGCCAACCCCATCTAAGCGGGCTAGCAATTCTTCACGGGTCGCTTGAACCGCAGCCATTGCGCCGTCAGCCGCCGCACAGGCGGTGGACATCACTCTGCCTCTGGTTTCAGAAAGCTTTAGGAATGCTTCTCTTGACAAAACTCCCGCTGCGTGCAATGCCGCATACTCACCATAGCTGTGTCCCGCTACCATATCGGCTTCAAGGTCAAGACGTTTGAGCAAGTCCAAATAACCCGCTTCCACCGCACCAATCGCTGGTTGAGCGATATGAGTCTCTGTTAGTAGCTGTTGGTTAGACTCTTGTGCCGCGTCTGAATAGGCACTAGGCGGATAAATATACTGACCTAGTGGTTTGGGGAGGCGATGGCGTAGCTGACAAGTAGCCAACTCCACAGACTCACGCATTTCCTTGAAGTACAACGCCACTTCGCGAGCCATCTCTGGGTATTGTGCGCCTTGTCCTGGGAAGAGAAAGGCAATACGGCGTGAGAAGGGAGTCGGGGTAGATTTTTCTTCCTGTCCTAGTTGGATGTGTGGAGGTAAGGAGGCTGGGGTTTGACTATTTAAATGAGCGACAACAAGACTTAACGCTTCTTTAAGTTGTTGCAGGTTTTCGACAACAAGGCTCAAACAAATGTTCAAATGAGAGCGTTCACTCGAGAGTTTCGCATAGCTATAGGCTAAATCCCGAAGTCTTGGTTCAGCACCAGCCTGTAACGCCTCACTGAGAACTCGCACCTCTTTGGCTAATGCTTCGCGGTTTTCGGCACGTAAGACAATTAGTTCATACGGCCAAGCCTTAGAACCCGACACGGATTCTTGTAAACTTCCTTGGTACTCCTCCAGCACAGCATGGAAATTGGTACCACCAAAGCCAAACGCACTGACACTACCTCGACGTGGGTAATCGGGGTGACGCAACCATGGTTGAGCTTCTTTTAAGAGATAAACAGGGCTTTGAGGGTCAGCGATCGCATCGAGTGGGGTATCGACACCAAAATGGGGAGGCAGGACTTTGTGATGCAACGCCTTGGCAACTTTAACAAGACCTGCAACACCCGCCGTACATTTGGTATGACCAATCATCGTCTTAACCGAACCGATCGCACAGGAATTACTGGCTGCCTGATCAGCTTGCAGGGTACTAACAATTGTCTCCAATTCCGCTCGATCACCTGCCACCGTACCAGTACCGTGCGCTTCATACAGTCCTAGCGTATTAGGTGAGAAGCCAGCCTTCGTGTAAGCACGGTTTACTGCTCGCATTTGACCGGCTGGGAGGGGCGCGGTCATTCCTAGCGCCTTACCATCACTGGAACCAGCAACAGATTTAATAACGGCATAGATACGGTCACCATCCCTTTGTGCGTCAGCCAAACGCTTCAATACAAGAATGGCAATTCCTTCACTAATGGCAATTCCATCAGCACTCTTATCAAAAGTACGCGATCGCCCACGCGGAGATAGAGCCTGAGTCTTACTAAAACACATATAGGTCATCGGACTCTGGACGCTATCTACACCGCCAGCAATTACGAGATTACTGCGACCACTTTCCAGTTCCTTAACCGCTAAGTCGATCGCGGCGAGGGAAGAAGCACAAGCTGCATCTACGGTAAAGTTTGACCCACCCAAATCAAAACGGTTGGCTACTCGACCCGCAATTACATTCAGGAGTACACCGGGAAAGGATTCTTCAGTCCACTCCGGTAAACGATCCCAGACTTCTTCAGAGGGGGCATCAACACATCGAGGAATCTCACAACGTGCCGCGTATTGCTGCGCTAAGTCTCCCGCACCACCGCCAGCACCTAAGATTACCGAAGTCTGCTCTCGATCAAAGTCACCCTCCGCTAACCCCGCATCGTCTAAGGCACGTCGTACCCCTTCGAGTGTGAGCAACTGCAAGGGTTCAATCGATTTGAGGGACTTCGGTGGGATGCCGAAACGCATCGGGTCAAAGGGTACATCATCAAGAAAACCACCCCATTTGGAGTAAATTTTGTCGCGAACGTTGCGGTCTGGGTCGTAGTAGAGACGCCAATCCCACCGCGAGGCAGGAATTTCTGTAATGGCATCTATTTTCTTGAGGATGTTTTCCCAGAACTGTTCTTGATCGTTGGCTTTGGGAAGTAAGGTTGAGATGCCAATAATTGCAATATCAGAAGGTTGAGTGACCTCTTTATCAGGTTCTTCAGAGTCAACAGCAAGATTAGCGATCAAATTGGTACTGCCCTCAGAGACATCCTGATGCAGTTCCTGAACAGTGCAAACTTGATTCCGTACCGTCGCCACTTGACCGATCATGTACATGCCGTTGGTAATTTGTTGACTTTCCTCAACGGCGTTGATTTCATTGCCCTTACGCATCAAGCCCTTAGAGGCAATTCGCAAGCGTCCCAGGGTTAAATCTTCTAAGGTATTTTTGATTTCTTCCGGGGAAGTGCCACTAGCGATTAACTGTCTGCGAGTGGCGTAAAATTCTTCTGCAAAAGGCGTGACAGCACAGCGACTGGCATGACCAGGACCTGTTTCTAGATTGATGGTACGGGTACACGCGATCGCTTGTGCTTGGAAACCTTTAACAATCGCTCCACAAGAGACAGCTTCTTCGGTAAAGAGGTAGGCACTCCCCATCAATACACCAACCTGCATCCCGCGTTCTAATAAGGGCGCTGCCATTGCACTTACCATCGCGGCAGAACGGGCGTCATGAATGCCACCTGCAAACAGAACATGGACATCACGTTCGGCACCTGCGGGGACTTCCTCTAAAAGGGTGGAAATCATGCTTTCCCAAAGCAAAAAGCTGCTCAAGGGACCAACATGTCCACCGCATTCTCTGCCTTCAAAGACAAATCGTCGTGCGCCTTGTTCAAGGAACAGTTTTAGTAAGGTGGGAACTGGGACATGGATATAAGTGGCAATGCCTTCGGCTTCCATTTGTGCGGCTTGATCGGGACGTCCGCCAGCAATTAAAGCAAAGGGAGGTTTGAATGCCCGGACTTCTTTGAGTTGTTCTTCTCGCACAGCTTGGGGAACAAAACCAAGAATACCAACTCCCCAAGAGCGATCGCCTAGTAGTTCTTTCGTTTTCTGTAACAGTTCACGGACTTGCCCACCCCGCATCAGTGCTAATGCCAGTAACGGCAAACCCCCGCCTTGGGCAACAGCTTGGGCAAACTCAGCGCTATCGCTGACGCGAGTCATCGGCCCCTGGACGATGGGATATTTTGTTTTGTGAGAAATGGCTAAAGGTGCGTCTGCTTGAAGCGGTTGCAGAGCTTGAGCGGTTTGAATGTGTTCTACACTGGCTTTGAGCAGCGCTTGTACAAATCTGCCTGTGGTTTTGTAGCGATCGCGTACCGAAACAGCTAACCCTACGGCTTGTCCCATCGGCCAGGCTAAGCTTCCAGGAGTTCCCCAGCCAATTAAGGATTGAGCTTGTTGCTGCCAAACTTGAAATTTTCGCTGATTAGAAGTTTCGTTGGAGTCATGAGATTTCGTGACTTTAGCCGCCGACTCCAATCCAAAATCAGCAAGTTCTAACTGTTCTGCCAGTTTCTGTAAAGCCGAAATCGCCTGGAAGCCTGGGCGAGATAAAACGCGGCAGTTCCCCTCTAGTCTCTCACCAATAACAATTGCTTCTTGACCATTCAAGTTACTGAGGTAGCGTTGCCACTCGCTAGACAAGGGGGATTCGGGCATCAACCATAATTGGTCGTCCAATACAACCCCAAAGGCTCCTGCTGCACGGCAGGCGGCTACGGTATGAATGCCAATGCCACCCTGTACATAGACGGGCTTTGGCTGCCTTGCCACGAGTTTTTGGGTGAGTAGAAATGCTGAATCTTCACCAACCCAGCCACCACTTTCATGCCCTTTGGCAATCAACCCATCAATCTCCTCAAGTGACGGCACGGCTAATGCTTGCTCAATCGCTGTGACTTCCAGCAAAATTCTCCGGGACTGAGCGGTTGGAAGAGAGGCGATGACTTTCTCTAGCGTCTGCGGGTTCCACCCACACAGAATTAACCAATGCGGGCGTGCTGTGAGTTGAGAGAGTAGCGTCTTGCTTCGATCAATCTGTTCTGCCCGTAGCCGTAACCCTACAGCATCACGCTCATCAACTAGATCTAAAACCTTGTTTAAGTTCCTAGCCGCTTTCTCTAAATCGCGATCGCTGCAAAATTCCCGATCTAGCACGCCAATCCCACCAGCCCGGCTTGTCGCTACAGCAATACCAGGATGAGCCAGCTCGATAGGACTGAGTGAAAAACAGTTGAATGAATGCATTTGTGTCGATCTCTAAAGCTTGAGGAGGATTTTGATAGGGTCAGGACTATATACCTAAGTGCAGAAACTGTCAATCTCTAGTCAGTATGGTTTTTTTAGAACAAGAATAGAAAGATGTATTTAACTTTCACCAGAGGACAGAACTTTCATGCAATGTCGGCAATTTTTTTACGAAACTTTACTAAATCAATGCCGTATTTAAAGTTTTCATCAAGGATGTTCACAAGCAAGACTAAGTAGGGCAAATTCTCCAAAGTAGGCAAATGCAATCCAGAAAGTTAGAGCAAGCAATGGAATATAAGCAGCCAGGTGTGACAGTGTGGTTCACTGGTTTGAGTGGAGCCGGAAAAACTACGATTAGCCGAGCCGTAGAGAAAGCGCTAACGTCTCACGGCTACAAAGTCGAGGTTTTAGACGGAGATGTTGTACGCCAGAATTTAACTAAGGGTTTGGGATTTAGCAAAGAAGATCGAGACGAAAATATTCGACGTGTTGGTTTTGTCGCGAATCTACTGACTCGAAACCAAGTTATAGTGCTAGTTTCAGCAATTTCGCCCTACCAGGAAATTCGAGAAGAAGTGCGCCAAAAGATTGGCAACTTTGTTGAGGTTTATGTCAATGCCCCATTGGAAGTCTGCGAAGAACGAGATGTGAAAGGGCTATACAAGAGAGCGCGCTCTGGGGAGATAAAGAACTTTACAGGGATTGATGATCCGTATGAATCCCCTCTGAATCCTGAAGTAGAATGCAGAACGGATTTAGAAAGTCTAGAAGAGAGCGTCTCGAAAGTGTTAGCAAGGCTGCAAGAGTTGCGCTTTATCAAGATGGAAGTAGACTAAATCTAGATTGTCTAAATTTCCTGTTTCTTACAATAAGGAAATTTTGCTATTAATTTTAGGGGCGTAGTCCCTCTAAAAAAGGTACCTCAAAGCACTTTTCATGCATGACTGGTCCATGACCAAAGTAACCGTCTTCTCCGAATAACTCACCATGGTCTGCAGTTACTAGGATGTGAGTATTGGGGGGGCATTTGCTAAAGAGCTTTCCCAGCAGCCCATCTATATATTCGACACACTTAATTTGCTGTTTGTGTAAACGTTGCATTTCCTCCTGATCAAAAAAGGATGTATCTTCTTTTTGTTTATTTCCATGTAATAAGAACTCATCCATTTTATTAAATACCCCATGAACTCCGGAGATGTGAGGTAAATCTTCACCTTCGAGCATATAGGGATAATGAGTTTCACCCAGATTGAGAAAATAAAATCTTGGGTTCTGGTCAGGAAACTCGATTTCACTTACCATCGTAGCAAAATCATTATGATTTGCCATCAGCACAAAGTCATCGAAGTATTTGTTAATACTAGTAAATTGATTAAGAACAGGCAGAGAAACCCTCGCAATTGTTTGATACCCTTGGTCTTTCAGAACTTTAGGTAAAGAAAGTTGAGGAACAAAGGTTTTGAAAGATAAATTAGGAATTCCTAGCCTATCTACCCATTTAGCAAATTCTTTCTTATATACCTCAGAAGCAAACACACCGCGTGGACTGCTATGGGGAACCATTCCCATCAGGAGAGCATAGTGGGAAGGGGAAGTCCAAGAAGCATAGCTGTAGCGGCACTCCGCTAATCCGAGCTTATCCATGTTGGGGGTTGATGCAGCCTGGTAGCTATCATAACGACAGCTATCCATAATGATGTACACAAAATGATTCGGCATACTAACGTGCGGCTCGGCTCAATTTACATCCTAGACTTGGTTATCTTTAGTTATATCGTATGTGCCTAGAGTGAGATATATGTAACCTTATCTGTAGGTGATGCTTATAACGCCTCTAAATTCATCAAAGCTTTTGGTAAGTTGAGCTTGACGATAACCCAGTTGTTGCAAAACACAAGTAAAAGAAAGGGTACTTTTTGTAATCTTGTTCTTTGGATCAAACACAATCTTGCAAGCCAGTTCCACACGCTAATTTAAGCAAAAATTGTCTATGACCAGCTACCAATTTCCAGGGGATTTTCTGTGGGGAGCAGCAACCGCTGCTTATCAAATTGAAGGGGCGGGGATTGAAGAAGGTCGTAAACCTAGTGTTTGGGATACCTTCAGCGCTACACCCGGACGAGTGCTTAATGGTGATACAGGTGCGGTTGCTTGTGACCATTACCATCGCTATGAAGAAGATGTGCAACTAATGGCACAACTAGGCATTAAACATTATCGCTTTAGCATTGCTTGGCCTCGCATCGTACCGGACGGTCGTGGGGCAGTTAATGAACAAGGAGTGGATTTCTATAAACGCTTAGTTGACTGTCTACAGAATTATGATATTACTCCCCATGCCACATTGTTTCACTGGGACTCGCCTCAAGCGCTGGATGATTTGTACAGTTCTTGGCAGAGTCGGGAGATGGCATTTGATTATGCGGACTATGTTACAGCCGTTGTTAGTCGGTTAGGCGATCGCATTACCCATTGGATGACTCTCAACGAAATCCCCTGCTTCACTCACATGGGTTATGCCGTTGACACAGAACCCCCCCATGCACCCGGCAAGCGTGTTAACTCAGTCAAAGAAGTTTGGCAAACGTCTCACCACGCCCTGCTTGCTCATGGTTTGGGTTGTAAAGCGATTCGCAACGCCTCACCCGTTCCCTGTTCAGTGGCATTAGTCGATAACCTTGCAGTAACCGTTCCCATCAACGAGTCTCCCGTTCATGTGGCGGCAGCTAAACAAGCCTTCCCCACCTGTGGACAGAATGGTGGCATCATTTTTCCAGCTCTAACAGGTGCCTATAGCCCTGCTTTATTGGAGCAGTTGGGAGCGAATGCGCCGGATATTCAAGAAGGTGACTTAGAGACAATTCATCAACCGTTAGACGCTTTGGGTTTTAACGTCTACTCTGGCACTTATGTCCGGGCGGCTGATAACGAACTTGGCTATGACTTCCTTGAGTTCCCTAAAGGCTACCCCCGGATGCATATGCCCTGGCTAAATATTGTGCCTGAGTGCATTTACTGGGGTATTCGTCATCTGAGTGAGACGGTTGGGCGGCCAGATTTACCCGTGCTGATTACAGAGAATGGTTGTGCTGCACAGGATGAGTTAAATATTAAGGATGAGGTGATCGATACTGACCGAATTATGTACCTGCGGCAGCACTTCAAGGCAGCCCATCGAGCTATCAGTGAGGGGTATCCTCTGAAAGGTTATTTCGTGTGGAGTCTGATGGATAATTTTGAGTGGGATTGGGGGTACGACCGACGCTTTGGTATCACGTATATAGATTACGCTACACAAAAGCGTATTCCGAAGGCAAGTTTCGATTGGTATCGGGAGTGTATCCAAAGTAATCGGGTAGTTTGATGACGGTAATGAACTATTAGTTATGATGCATGACCATAAACATGGACATCACGATCATGGACAGCTCAATTACAACAGTGCTTTTATCATCGGCATTAGCCTAAACGTTGGATTTGTGATCGTTGAGGCAGTGTTCGTCCCAGAAGGAATTGAGCCACAAGCTGTCCGAACCTACTTAGAAGAACTTCCTGGTGTCGTTGGAATCCATGACTTGCACATTTGGGCAATGAGTACTACCGAAACAGCGCTGACGGCTCACTTGGTGATGCTGACGGGAAACCCAGGTGATGCTTTCCTTTCTAGAATTGCAATGGAGTTGCACGATAAATTTGGCATTGAACACACTACTATCCAGGTAGAAACGGGTAATTTTCTCTTGCCTTGTGACCAGAAATCCTGCTGTGATTGATTTCGGTTACCCTATATCTTCACAAAGGTTGTATGCCTAACCGATTAAGCCTGAGTAGAAGCGTCGGATGGTTAGTTTGTTTAGGATTGCTTGCCACACCTGCCTTCGCGCACAAAATTGAGGTAGCGGGAGATGTGGCTGGTACTTGGCACGTTGAACCCAATCACAATCCAAAAGCTGGGGAACCAGCACGAGTTTGGGTTGCCCTCACTCGCCAAGGTGGGCAGATTCTTCCACTGAATCAATGTGATTGCAAACTTGCTATCTACTCTGAACCTCATACAGAAGGCTCTTCCCCGTTGTTAGAACCTGCTCTAAAAGCCATATCAGCAGAGCAGTATCAAGGCATTCCAGGGGCGGAAGTTATATTTCCGAAGATAGGAGCCTATAAGCTGGAGTTGAGTGGAACTCCAGTCGCTGGGGCAAACTTTCAACCCTTTAAGATGAACTACACTGTCACAGTGGCAACAGGCCCAAGCGCGACTAGAGAAAGTCCTCAAATTAAGACTAACTCTGACGAACTCCCAGATAATCACAGAGCAGAGGGAGTCAGTCAGCCAGTGCAAGTATGGGGAAGTTTGGGCGTTGCAGGAGCGATCGCATTCGGAGGAATAATGCTGATCAGGCGACGATTTCAGAAATAGTCCTATTGTCTGCGGATTTTCTGTATCTAAGCGACTATTGAAATTGTCAAGAAAACCAATAAGCACATTTACCTCTTAGAGACATGGTTAAGTCAGTCCATCCACAAGAGAAACTAACCAACCAATCAAAACTCAACATTGATGGCGTAGTTGAGTTGATCTACATCCTTTGCAATTCTTCTGTGAGTGCTTCATAAGCTGGTTTTGGGCGGAACGACTTATCAAAGATTAGCGGTAAATCGGGTTGATTGTAATGGCTAGGAATCCAGGAATGGCGATCGCTTACTCCCCACACCACAAACCCTGTGCAGTTTTCCGCTTCTAGACAGACCCGCATCATATTCCGATAAACTGCTGCTTGCTCAGCAAGTTGTGTACTGCCAGAAAGAGAAACCATTAACATTGCTGCCAACGCCAGTAGTACCAACGCACCCAGTCTACTCTTGTTTCTGAAGTGTTTTAACATCGTCGATATTGCATCCCTGGTAATTGAGAGACTAACCCTATTAGTTCTAGCTGCAACAGGGCGCTAGAAACTGAACCCGCGTCCATTCCCGCTTGCTGCACAACGACATCAAATGAGGTAGGTTCTGAAGTAAGCGACTGCAACACTTTTGCCAACTCTGGCTCTAATTGAGGGATTGGGGCGGGTTGTTCTTGTGTAAATAGGGGTAGCTGTACCACGGTGTCAAGGTTTGGGATTGCGCCTAGCATTTCCAACAAGTGACCTTCATTTAAAATCACATGAGCGCCCTTGCTCAAAAGCCCCAAGCAGCCTAACGCTTGCTCGTTATCCAAGGAACCTGGTAGTGCGTAGACATCGCGGCAGAACTCATTGGCAAAGTCTGCCGTAATTAATGCACCAGACTTCGTAGGCGCTTCCATCACCAAAACGGCACGGCTCAATCCTGCAATAATGCGGTTGCGTTGGGGAAAATGAACCCGATTTGGCTTGCTACCTGCCGGATACTCACTGATGACTAGTCCCTGTTTCTGTATCTCCTCATACAAAGACAAATTGCGCGGTGGATAGACAACATCGATGCCAGTACCAAGAACAGCTAACGTCCGTCCACCAGCACTGAGACAGCCGTGATGAGCATTAGTATCAATTCCTGCTGCCATTCCGGAAACGACTGTAAAGCCATGCTTCGCTAAAGCCGTGCTGATTTTTCGCGTCCAGCGTTTACCATATTCTGTCGGTTCGCGGGTGCCAACAATGCCCACCATAGGGATGATGCCCTGATTTTCCTGAAGCTGAACCTGTCCTCGATAGTATAAAACTGGAGGTGGACTGGGAATTTCTAGTAGTAAGCGGGGATAGTCAGCATCAGCAGGTGTCCAGAAATTAGGGTTTTTTACGGAGTGCTGTTCTAGCAGTTGTTCGGGATTAATTTGCGATCGCGCGGCTGTTACCTTTGTGACATTTTGATACCCAAAGCCTTCAACTTGCCCTAGTTGACTAGCGCTTGCTTTCCAAGCCTCTGCAAGAGTTCCAAAGTGCTGTTGTAGCCGCCTGATTAACACAGGTCCCACACGGTCAACCTGTGACCAAGCCAGCCAGTAGGCACGTTCTTCTACCAATTTTCCCTCCTGATGCACCAGCGTCTTTAATAGCAGAAAGCCGTCAGCTATCAGCTATCAGCTTTTTTGTTTTTCTTGCTCTCTACACAAGTTTCACACACCTGAGTTGTACCTCATCTTTCCAGGAAACCGCTGTATATTGGTGGACTTTCATAATTCAATTCATAAAAGGAGAGCAATAGAGTGAGAACTTCCCCTATCACCCCATTGGCAAAGCGCTTACCGTCTCCAATCAATCAAACGTGCGTAAAGATAAGCCACTATTTCCGAAATAATTGACCGTACCCCTTCGCTAGAAACCCACCAATGTTTTGGATCATAACTGAGGGGTTTAGCAGCAATCACGCCTACTTTGATTTCAGGAGCAAGTGCTTGCTTGAAAATCATCCAACTTCTTCGGGCGTGGACATCATAGCTATAAAGATTGATTGAATCTATTGTCAAATCGGAGTTGACTAACCACTGGCGTAGCGCCGTAGCAGAAGCAGCCGTGCGATTTCTCACAACGCTTGATCCTGGAACTGCTATAAGTTGATCTTGCTCAAAACCGAGGGCAATAAAAGTCGCTTCCGCTAGCTCAGCAAAATTCTTGTACTGAGTAAGGTAGGAGCCTTGCTCTATAGTTAAGCCTGTGGTAATTATTTTTTTGTAGCCACCCTTTTGAAATTCTTGGATTGCCTCTTTAATGACATAGTCTTGTACCCAGCCTTCTACAACCAAAATATCGGCCTTAATCGGAGAAATGGGTGCAAGGAACGGATGTATATAGTTGAGGAGAAATACCATTAAAGTGGTGATACTTACGAGAGTGACTATCCATCCTTGAATTGTTAGCACCCAGGTTTCTTGCCGATAGATAAAACGCATTAGAACTTATGTAAGAGGGTACTGTACAAACTGCAAAAAATCGAATTCACCCAAGTTAGAGCTACGCCTACGAGAGTAAACGCGACCCTTAACAAGATAAATTTGCACAGAATTAGGAAAGTTTAGAAGAACAGGTGTACTCTGGCACAAATCTCTCCTAGAGTGCTTCACAGTGTACTTAGTGTAAGTCTGCTTCCCAAATTCCAATATAAATGCGATCGCTTTTTTGCCGTTGAATTAGACCCTTTAGGGAATGTAGTTGAAAAGAGTACTGGCGTGTCTGTCCTTGGTGTACTTGTTGTAATCCTTGTTCTATTTGCTCATTGAGCTTGCAGCCTAGCATTCCGTTGAGTGTCAGCAACATCATGTCAGAACCAACCCCAGCTTGGAAGGATGCCTCCGTTTGACGAATCCGTTCAGAGTATTGGTCAAACAGAAAGCCCAAACTTACCTGCTCAGGAATTAATTCATAAAATACGGCACGGGTATTTGGCCAGTAGCCGCGTGATGTACCAGTAGGAGCACCCAGCATCCGAATTACATCATTTTTCACAATTCCTGGCTGAAATCCGGGAATACCTACACCTGTCGGAACTGATTGACATTGATCTTCAATGATTTCCCCTAGCGGTGGCGGAAACACTTCAAATGACTCTGGAGGCAAGATATTAGGCTTTGAGGAGAATAAAAGCCTATCTTGTACCCCTTTCAATTCTGGCACTAGTTGAGACGGTAGCGACACCTGGGAAAGTCCGGCTATCAGGTAAGTCGTGACAATTAAAATCCCCATGATAATTTTCTAAGCAGTTATGTTGAAGTAGCGCCACCTGAGACCGTTGTGAATAGCTGTATCTTCCTCATCGTTCAGCTTGGATACGCTTTAAGGATTCCAGCCCCATTTAAGATGTTCATGACGCAATCACTCCAACCTAGTTTCCCGACTCTGCACATATTACAAAGTACCTCCTTTTACTCAATGAATTTATTGGCAAGCAGCATTCGGAACTTGTTAAACTCAAAATACTAGAACTCAACGCTGTGTATCGCTAATTGTTCAAAGCCAATTTCTATGATTTTTTAATCATCCGGCTAATAATCCTTTTACTCTGGAAGAAGGTTTTCTAAGTAGCACATGAAACGGCTCGTCGCTCAACTTCATAAATGAATTAAATATAGCTCAACATTTCTGCAAAAACCGCTCCTAAATTTTTGTTTTTATAAAGGTGGAGAATAGGGAGAATCTATTGTTTTAACTCACCATCACATCACCACCTGATGTCAGCATTACCTTACCCATTTTTCCAACTACTGAATCAGCACTCTAAGGAAGCTTAAGAGGGGTTGTCCCAGTTATACCGCACTGTTGTTCACATGGCAGATTAACTGCCTAGTCGAAGGTAACCCAGACATGGCAAAAGAACTTTAGTAATCGTTCTAATTTCACAGGTAAATCATTTTCCTGGTCATTCCGCCATCAACGACAAAATTTGCACCCGTGATAAAATCGGCTTCCGGAGATGCCAGATAGACAACCAGCGAAGCGACATCTTCTGGTTTCCCTACTCTACCAGCAGGATGTTGTTGATGGTCTTGTTCTGTCAGTTCGGGTTGGAGTCGTTTGGCTTGCTTTTGCCAATCGCTCACTTCTATCCATCCCGGACTTATACAATTGACTCGAATATCTGAGTCTAAACTGATAGCTAGAGCGTGAGTTAATGATAGAATTCCGCCCTTAGCAGCGGAATAGGCTTCGGTATTATCCTCTGACATTAAAGCTCTTGTCGAAGCGATGTTAATTACTGTACCTTTATTTTTTCTGAGATAAGGTACAGAATGCTTGGTACAAAGGAATACTCCTGTAAGATTGATAGAAATTGTTTTATTCCAATCGTCTAAGCTTAATTCTGTAATGGGTGGATTTTTTGGATTAGCGATCGCAGCATTATTCACTAATACATCAATGCCACCAAATTTATTAACTGTTTCGCCAATCAAGTTTTTGATTGAATCTTCATTAGAGACATCAGTATGAATAAACTGAATTGAACCTAAATGCTGAAATTCTGCTTCTGTTTCTTTCCCAGCGTCCTCATCAATTTCAGCAATAGCAACATGCAGCCCCTCTTTCAAAAACGATGAAGCGATCGCTTTTCCGATTCCCTGTCCGCCACCTGTAACAATTGCCACTTTCCTTTGCAAGCTCATCTGCCCTCCTAGTAATTTATGAATGAGCAGTACGCTTTTCTTTGAGGTAAGTAAAGACTGACTTGTCACCAATATCAGGAGGAATCGCTTGCATGACCTTACGCAGAGCAAAGACGACAAACAAAATTGCCCAAATTCCCAGTAGAAGCTGCTCTCCAAACATTGGTAAAAGACCAGTAAGATGCCCCAACAGCAGCATTGGAACTAGCGGAGTGAGGAACTTTGTTTCGAGACGGTTGAAACAAAAAGCTTCTTTGAAATAAATACCTGTCAAAGCCGCAAACGTAAAGCCAACTCCGAAAAGAGTCATCGGGTGGTTGTAAACGGATAAGGCAAGTGATTCATTGCTAGAAAGTGCTAACACAATCGCGGCTATACTCCCGATAACCCAAAAGAGTTGAAGTGTCCGGTGTAGGGCGGCAAGATAGATGTGAATGGTAACTAAACTAACACCCAGCGCTAGACTGAACACGGCATACAGGAGAGTTAGCATCCTCATTACGGTTGGGGTATCACCGAGGGATAATACAAGCCAGGTACCGACGGCGAAGCTCAGAGCGGCTACGGCTAAGCCAGCTCGGTAGATAATGACACCAGTGCGATCGCTTTCGGTAATCGTAAAGTCGCCAAATTGCCCTTGGTAAAATTCTGGATCAGATTGTATAAGCTGAGTCATAGTTGATTTTCCTTGGTTGCTGTAAAAGTGTTGAATCTCTTAAAAAACTTTTAGCCTCGTGACGGCAGTAATCTTCCCTAATCGTACCTCTTGGGTACTCTTAAGAAAAAGCTACAATACCCAACTCAATCGTACAGAATTGAGTCTCTTGGAAGAAGAGATTTAACAAAAGAGCAACGCTCTTAAAACTGCAAAAGATAATAAGCCTGTTGTGGTACTAACTTTGTAGTAGTTACAGGTGTCTTCAGTATAACTGGTGGTCTTGTTTGAGTTGGTGACTTGTTAATGCCGCCAATCTGGGTTTACTAAGGCTACAACGGTATAAATTTAAGCTAGTAGAACTTGCACGTTCGCACCCGTGTCTAGCTGCAACTCAGACTGGGCACTACCCCCGTTAACTGCAACTTCCAGCCAACCGTGGCTACCAATTAGAGCAACAATGTCTCCTAGTTTGCGATCGCTATAGGTTTGGCTAGCTGGGATCATGTGGGTACCAACCGCGACTGACCAAGTTTTTCCTTCGACATCAGCCGCAGGGATATTAGTCACTAAGTTACCGAAGTGGTCGATATATTGGATGCAACCTGTGACACTAGTAGGCGTTAGTGTCCGTTCAGGAATCCCCAGTTGCACCAAAGTTTTTGGGTCAATCACCTCTCCCAACAGTTCTATCGAAATACCACTGGCAAGATGCGCTCCTACAGCAGCAAAGATATCTCGTCCGTGAAAAGTCGTGCTGGGTGATAGTGTCCGCCAGTATTGAGGGTTTGTCAGTTCAACCGCTGCAACTACCGAATTTTCGCTCAAAACACCACTGAATAACCCGTTGTCTGGCCCGACCAAGAAGCCAGCATCGAGTTGGATAGCTACTCCTCTCCGGCGACTTCCTACCCCTGGATCGACTACGGCAATATGCACCGTCCCACCTGGAAAGTAAGGGTAAGCATTCATTAAGCTAAATCGACCAGCCGCAATGTTTTGAGGTGGAATCTGGTGCGTTAAGTCTACAACCGTCAAAGCCGGATTGATTTGAGCAATGACACCTTTCATCACTCCCACATAGACATCGCTCAAGCCAAAATCGCTTAAAAGCGTGATGAGCTTGTTTTCAGACATGTATATCAAATTACCTGTCCCACCCTTTGCCGAATCCTTCAGCCTGTGTATTCTTGATACAAATTCTTAGCTGTTCAGCGAGAACCTGAACATGGGGTTTCTTTAGCATTGTTAGGTGATTACCAGGAACCTGATGAACTTCCACTTTTCCCCTAGCTAGCTGACTCCAGCCTAAAGTTGAGTCTTTATGAGCAGTACTAGACTCACCACTTGTTCTTAAAAGAGTAATTGGGTTTGGATAGACCTGTGGGACATAGTTGAGATTGGCTTGGCTGTTAGCTTGGTAGACACGAAGCATAGGGCGAATGTTTAGTTCGCTCAGTATTCGCTCTCTAGACTCCTGAGGGATGAGGCTAGTTAAAGCGGCTTTTCTCCAAAGAGAGGACAAGGTTTCACTACTTCCAAGCCACTGAAAAAGCTTATTGAAATTAGTAAAACTAGGCAAGAAACTATTACTTTCGTCTTTATTAGAAGCAGTTATTAAATAAAAATAGTCGAGTAAAAATGACCAAATTGAGCGCGTTGCTGTGGTCAGAAGAAACTTGAAGCCCTCCCGAAAGGAAGGTATGTTGCCAGGAATTGGAGCAAGGGTATCCAGTAGAGCGAGTAGAGCGACCTGATGCCCCCCTCTCGTCAGTTGTTGAGCCATTTCAAAAGCAACTAAACCCCCGAAAGACCAGCCTCCGAGAAAGTAGGGACCAGACGGCTGAACTTTACGCAAGCAATTGATGTAGTAAGCAGCTATGTCCTCAATGCGAGTTAAGGGAGGTTGTTCTCCATCCAGTCCTAGAGGCTGCAACCCGTAAAAGGGTTGGTCAAATCCTAGACAATAAGCCAATTCATAATAAGGGAAGACAGTACCGAAGATTGGATGAACGCAGAAGAAAGGTGGCTTTGAACCAGCAGGCTGAAGGGGAACTAAGGGAGACCAAGGCAGAGTATCTGATTCTTGCCCTAGAACACTTGCTAGACCTTCAACTGTAGGATTTAAGAAGAGGGCAGATAGCGGTAAATCTCGCTCAAACTGCTCGTGAATCTGAGCCATGAGGCGGACGGCTAAAAGTGAATCACCTCCCAACTCGAAGAAGTTGTCACGAACTCCTATGCGATCGCACTTCAGAACCTCAGCCCAAATTTTTGCGATCGCTTCCTCTGTTGGAGTACGGGGAGCGATAAAGTCTTCTGCTAATTCAGTCTTATCTGTACTAAGCCCCTTTAAGGCACGACGGTTTACTTTACCATTGGGCAACAACGGCAAAGCCTCCAGCATTACAAAAGCGGAGGGAATCATGTACTCTGGCAGCTTCTCTTTTAAGAAACAGCGTAGTGAGGACGCACAGTCCTGCGCCTCTACCGTCTGTAACTGCTCTTGGTTTGGGACAACATAAGCGACTAAACGCTTGTTACTAGATACGTCTTCTTTTGCGATCGCAACTGCCTCTTTCACATCCGGATGCTGATTTAGCACCGTCTCAATTTCCCCCAACTCAATACGGAAGCCACGAATCTTTACTTGTTCGTCAATGCGACCTAAAAATTCAATGTTACCGTCAGGTCGGTAACGAGCTAAATCACCTGTTTTGTAAAGGCGCTCTCCAGGTTTGTGGCTAAAAGGATTAGGAATAAACTTCTGTGTAGTTAACTCAGGTTGGTTGAGATAACCTCGCGCCAGTCCATCACCACCGATATACAGTTCTCCCGGAACACCGATAGGTATAGGTTGTAGATAGGAGTCCAGTATATAAACTTGTGTGTTAGCAATCGGACGACCAATAGATAGTTTCTCACTACCGTCACTGAGTTCCGCTACGGTAGACCAAACAGTTGCTTCAGTTGGGCCGTAGGCATTGAAAAATCGACGACCTGAAGCCCAGCGTTTTACGATATCGGTAGAACAGGCTTCTCCGGCAGAGATAATCGTCCGCAGTTCAGGAAGTTCTTGTGCAGGTAGAACGGCTAACAAGGAAGGCGGAAGTGTGACGTGGGTAATTGCTCTGTCGCGTAGCAGTTGGATTAGGGCTGTTCCTGGTAGAAGGGATTCCTTCTTTGCTAAATACAGTGTTGCTCCAGTTAAGAGTGCCATGACAATTTCAAAGATCGAGGCATCAAAACTCAGAGAGGCGAATTGCAGGATGCGGTTACAAGCGCTTAGGTTTAAAGTCTGAATCTGGACCTGAGATAAGTTGCACAACCCTTGATGCTGTACTAGAACACCTTTGGGTTTTCCAGTCGAGCCAGAAGTGTAGATGACATAAGCCAAGTTGTTAGGTGTGACGCTGCTGATTGGGTTTTCCTTGCTTTGTTGGGTAATTGCATCCGCCTCTTTGTCTAGGCAAACTAAAGATAACTGATTCTGCTGTCCGCTATATGTTGCTCGATCCCCCCAACCCCCCTTAAAAAGGGGGGCTAAAACTGAATGAGTGAGCAAGATGGGTATTTGAGCGTCCTCTAGCATGAAGTTAAGACGCTCTTGAGGATAGGTGGGATCTAATGGCACATAGGCTCCACCTGCCTTGAGGATGCTTAAGCAACCCACTATCATTTCCACAGAACGTTCCAAGCAGATACCAACTAGAACTTCTGGTTCTACCCCTAGTTTTTGCAGATAATGGGCGAGTTGGTTGCTGCGGTTGTTGAGTTCTCGGTAGGTGAGTTGTTCGTCTTCAAAGACTAAGGCTATGGCATCAGGTGTCTGTTCTACCTGAGCTTCAAACAACTGCTGGATACATAAATCCTTCTGATAATCAGTCTGGGTGTCGTTCCACTCCACTAGCAGTTGATGCCGTTCACTTTCTATTAAAAGTTGCAAGTCACAAAGGCGTTGCTGGGGGTTGGCGACAATACTTTCCAGCAGCGTTTGAAAGTGTCGCAGCATCCGAGTGATTCTGGCATCATCAAATAAATCGGTGCTGTAAGTTACCTGTCCTCTAAGACCTTCCGGTGATTCCCACAGGTGGAACTCTAGATCGAACTTAGCGCTTGGGTTGTCGAAGTCCAGCAGCGAGAAGGTTAGTCCAGGTAACTCTAGCGCCTTGATGGGTGTGTTTTGGAGGCTAAACGCGACCTGGAATAAGGGATGGTAGCTCAGGTTGCGTTCTGGATGCAGTTCCTCGACCAGCTTCTCAAAGGGTAAGTCCTGATGGGCATAGGCTCCTAGCGCGACCTCCCGTACTCTGTCTAGGAGTTCTAGAAATGTTGGGTTGCCTGATAAATTGGTACGCAACACCAGACTATTGACAAAAAAACCAATTAGTCCTTCTATTTCCTGGCGATTGCGGTTGGCGATCGCAGAACCGACTACAATATCCTCTTGCTGCGTGTAGCGGTAGAGCAAGGTTTGGAATGCTGCTAAGAGAGTTATGAACAGAGTCACCCCTTGGCGTTGTGAAAGTGCGTCTAGTTCCTGACTCAGGTTTTTTGGTAACTCTAGAAATTGTGTTGCCCCTTGGTAGGTTGGAGTAGCAGGGCGAGGTTGATCGGTGGGTAAATTCAGTAGGGGAAGATTGTCTAGTTGCTGCTTCCAGTAAGCTAACTGAGTCTCTAGAACCTCACCCTGTAGCCATTCGCGTTGCCAGTCGGCAAAGTCTGCATATTGGATAGGCAGTTCTGGTAAGGGTGATGGCTGGTTGTTGGCAAAGGCTGTGTAAAGTGTTCCTAGTTCCCGAAGTAGGACTCCGATAGACCAGCCATCGCAGACAATATGATGCAGATTCAGCAGGAGTACGTGTTCTGATGAGTCTAGCTGTAGGAGCATGACTCGTAGTAGCAGTTCGGAGGATAAATCGAAAGAACGCGATCGCTCCTCGGTAGCCAGTCGTCGAGTTTCAGCTTCCTGTTCGGTTGCTGGTAGCGATCGCCAATCGACCAATGGCAGAGGGATAGTTAAGGAAGGAGCAATTACCTGGACAAGTTGCCCCTCCAGCATCCTAAAGGTGGTACGCAAGGCTTCATGGCGACGCACGATTTCGTTAAACGTTTGCTCTAGCGCTGCTATGTTGAGCGAACCTGTTAGGCGAAGTGCTGCGGACACATTGTAGAAGGAATTGCCTGGGAAGAGGCGATCGAGAAACCACAACCGTTGCTGGGCAAACGATGCCGGAAAGACGAAGACTTCTGATTCTTCTAAAGTATTGAGTTTTTCCTCAGCCGCCCTGAGGGAATTGTCAGCAAGATGCTGGCTCATAAGCTTCTGAGCTGGTCGTTTAAGCGTGTTGCCATTGTACTGCTCCTTCGTTATTACACTTGTAATAACTACATCGGCTTGGATTGCTGCAAATTCTCAAGAATAACCTCAGGCACTTTTCCAAGTCAAAATTCCCCGCCGCCTACGCTCTACTTCCATGTCTATCAGCTGAGGGGTGTGGGTAATTTCCTCACGTAGATGATCGAGTTCATTGAGGATTTCTGTGGGAATGCTTCCTTCGGGGTAAAGCTCAGGTTTGGCAAGGAGTTCTACTAAGTTGCGCGCTTGACTGCGTTCGACGTATTTTATGGCTTCAGTGTAGTCATGCAGTTCTAGGCAAACTTCCACTGTGTCTTGATAAAGCGGATTCCATTCTTCAGCTAGTTTTTGTTTAGCTTCATCGCCAGAGACAATCTCACTGCGTAGGAATTCCACAGCATCGATGGCGAGGGCAAAGGCACTGTAAGCCTTGGAGAACTGTTGGGCATCTCGGTAGGCAAGACCTAGGTTGAATTGGGCTTTTGCATGGTTTTGAGGGAAAGCTTGGCGGGTATGTACCTCCAACGCAGCAGAGAAACAGTGGATTGCTGCTTCCAAATTCTCTGCTCTATTGCCGTGAATACGGTTAAGGTAGGCAACACCTAAATTGCTTTGGGTATCTGCCCAGTCTTGAGGGAAGGCTTCACGGGTACGTACCTCCAACGCAGCAGAGAAACAGTGGATTGCTACTTCCAAATTCTCTGCCCTATTGCCGTGAATACGGTTAAGGTAGGCATTGCCCAGATTGTTTTGGGTGGCAGCCCATTGTTCGGGAAAGTCTTGGCGGGTACGTATCTCCAACGCAGAAGAAAAACAGCGGATGGCTACTTCTATATTCTCTGCTCTCTTCCCCCGGATACGGTTACTGTAGGCATTGCCCAGATTGTTTTGGGTGGCAGCCCATTGTTCGGGAAAGTCTTGACGAGTACGTACCTCCAACGCAGAAGAAAAACAGTAGATTGCTGTTTCCAAATTCTCTGCCTGCTCTCCCTGAATCCGGTTAAAGTAGGCAGCGCCCAGATTGTTTTGGCTCATAGCCCAGTCCTGCGGAAAGGTATGGCGGGTGTATTCTTCCAACGCAGAAGAAAAACAGCGAATTGCCACTTCTATATTCTCCGCCCTCTCTCCCTTGATGCGGTTAAGGTAGGCGTTACCCAAATTGTTTTGGGTGACAGCCCATTGTTTGGGAAAGGCTTGGCGGGTGTATTCCTCCAATGCAGAAGAAAAACAGCGAATTGCCACTTCTATATTCTCTGCCCTCTCTCCCTTGATGCGCTCACAGTAAGCACTACCTAGATTGTTTTGCGTAGTAGCCCACTGGTCGGGCAAGGCTTGATGGGTAAAAACTGTGGCAACGACCTCATAGCCCGTAATAGCAATTTCCAGATTGCTGGCTCGGTGACCTCTCCGGAACTCCCGAATCAGGTTGCTGAAATTGCCAATAGCTACTGCGGTGCGTCGTGTTTGCTCTGCCTCTAATTCCGATAAGGTAGCTGTCGCCCAGCTTCGCAACGCTTGAGCAAAGTTATTATCTAGCTTGTCCAGGTTCGCCTGCAACAGTGGGTACACCACTCGCTGGTCGCCCTTGCTATCTTGGGTTGCTTGCAATACCTCAATTAAAAAATCGCGATACACCTTAACTTCTAATTGTTTCAGCAACTGATTGATGATGAGTTTAGCAACATTACCTGAATGCGCCACTGCTTGCAAACGTGACAAGATATCCGCACTTATAGGCAAATCTAGCTCAGTTACACCTATCGACCTCAGAGAATCAGCCGCCGTTAGTGTCAACTCATCATCTTCCTCGCGAATCATCTCCAGCAGCAGAGGAACTGCCTGAAGCGCTTCTCCCCAATCGAGAATCTCGGCACAGCGCTCCTGCCAAGGCTTTGAGCGATTTTGCCAAGAAGACTTGAGAGCATTCCAATCCTCTGTTGTCAGTTGTTTAACCAGCTCACAGGCATATAAGCTAGCGTCATCAGCCCAATAGTCGTCTGAGAAATCTTGGCTCAAATATGCATCTAACTCTTGAAAAATCGTCATAGTACCACCGCCTCAAAAATTTGTGGTCGGAGTGCCGCCAGTAGGATAAGAGGATGTAACATTTCCCGAAGCATCCTTGATTACCTCCCACTCTACGCCATCAACAATCTGCCGATGCAAGGTTGAACCATCCCCCCGCGAACTTATGGCAACGGGAGGAGTACTCGCTACTTGGTTGGTTACATCGATAATTTTGTCATCGCTCCAACTGTCCGGTGCTAAGGTGGATTTCTTAATTTTGGAGACATCGCCATCTGGAAATTCTTTGACCAACTTGACAGTTGTTGTGCCATCAGCATTATTGCTAATAACTTCGACATCGAAATCGGAACGATTTTTAATTCTAGGTGAGTGAGCGCCTATCAGTTTGTTGGAAAGACCACCCGGCGAGTTGGGATTGGGAACTCGCTCTCCGTAGAGAATTTTCTCTCGCATTTAAGAAACTGTACTCTACCCTGACAAATTTAAGCGCTGCTCACTGTAATCCGTTGTTCTCGACAGGTGCGCTCATAGGTTGCCGCCAAGTCAACTGGCAAGCAAATCTCACCGCGCAACCACAGAGGTAGAGTTGGCAGAATACTGCCGATCGCTAGTTCTTCCTGCCAGATATCCAAGCTTGGCTGTCCATTTCGCTCGATCGCTCGATAGGCGATCGCATAAAGATTCAGTTTGGCTGAAGATGCTTTGCCCTCAGTGAGACGTGCTAATAATTCACCATGCAAATTTGCCTGCCTTGCGGTGACAACATCAACCACAATCAAGCCAATTCCCTGCCGCAAATAAGTTTCGCACTTGGAAACAAACGCTGCACGATGAGCAGGGCGATCTTTGTTGGCAGGGCTAACTAATTCAATTGCACCTTTCAAAATAGGCCCTGTTTCAGAATCAAAGATACTTACTTCTACACTCTCAGTTGTTGGCAGAAATGGCACAGTTTGCGTTGCTTCTGGAGGTATCCATAGACTCTGAGACTCTGTTGGTAGCTGAATGATTCCCGTTTCGTTTGCAAATCCCTGCTGAGATTCCTCAAATGCAGCGACATCAATTTCAATACCGAACTGCACGTTGGGTTCAGCAAAGTAACCCTCTGGCAATTTAGCGTTCAAGTCCGATGCAATATAGGTTGCCCAAGCGTTATGAAATGCGTGCCAGTGACGACGAGTACTCAACGGTGGACGAAAATGATCTTGCAGCATCATTGGTAGGCAACTGACATACCTTTCCAATAGTATGTTTTAATCATTAGACCTCTTGCAAAAGTAGCTAGGACGGGCAAGATGCCCATCCCACTCATAGCCATTTTTTCTTGTGGGGTAGGCGTCCCGCCTGCCCCAGAATTTGATGAAAAGAACTTTTGCAAGAGGTCTATTGTTACTTTTGATTCTACTTGCTTTCTTTGTTCAACGAGGATAACTTCATCCGTCGAGCCTCACGGGAAATTGGTACTAACGCTGGGGCTTTAGTTTGAGCCGAGCTATCTTTCAAGCTTTCAACTACTTTAGAGAGTTGTGCGATCGCAATTCATCTCGTATTTTTCCCAGACTAATAAGAACTCTCTGTCTCATGGTGTCTCCTCACTGAGATAGCTAAGCTCAACTAGTGCGGTACGTAGCTCCTGTTCAAAACGCCCAAACGCTGGAACTTGACGAAGACGGGTCAACTGCACCCGCTCCCCAATCGCATCAAAGAAGTCTGCCGCAGTTCTGCGTCTACGCTGCTTAGTTCCTACTATCCTGGCATAAGTTTGATTGAGCGTTTGCTTGGGATCGAGAATACTTTCTACCTCACGCGGTCTTAATGGTATGCCCAAAGCCTCATCATCCAGCACCGTTCCAAAGGCATCTCGTAAAGCATCACCGTCCACCAGCGTCCAAGCTTCCATCTCCCGAACAGGCACAACACCCACTGTCCGCTTCAGTTGAGAAGACAGTTCAGATGCAATGCGCTCCTTGGCTGGCTGAACCCGCTGATCATAAGCAGCTTTTGGATCGCCTGA
Source organism: Symplocastrum torsivum CPER-KK1 (assembly GCA_019358875.1). GTDB lineage: Bacteria > Cyanobacteriota > Cyanobacteriia > Cyanobacteriales > Coleofasciculaceae > Symplocastrum > Symplocastrum torsivum. Next base: position 2,032 of record JAHHIF010000032.1, on the reverse strand, counting down.
TCCATCTGTATGAATGAACAGAATGTTATACGCTCCATTAGCTGCTTTTGCTGCTTCTACGATTTGGGTAGCAAGGTCTGCATCTCGGTAGTCTTGAGGCGCGTGCAGATTCAATACATCCCCGATTTCTACCGTAGTTCGAGCATTCCTCAAACACAATTCCTCTGTTGCACGACGCAGAACGGGGGGCAAAAAGCGGTAGTCAGTAGGCCCTTCTGCGAATAAGGCTAATCCCAAATATTGCACCTGCGCTAACCCTCGCGATCGACGCTATGCAAATAGCGTTCCACCTCGACCTTGCTGACGTACTCTCGATTTTCCTCAGCCAACAGCTCTCCTTGACCCTTGACAGGTCTGATGCGGGTTTTACGACTTATTTTGTCTACTTCTGGGTTCACGACACTGACCATATCAGCGAACATCGCTTCATCGTCTTCCAAGCAAGAGAGAACTACAGGGGAATGGCTATTGAGAAGCATTTGGGAGAGCGGTTCTTGTTCCTCCACCTCCTCAGAAGTTGGATCTGTCACTAGTTCGCGTAGCCGTTCAATCATTGCCTTCAAACGGAAGGGATGCACCCCATTCTCCGGCTCTTCAAAACAGACTAAGCCACGATGTTTCGGATCGTGTAAAAGAGTCAGCAGTGCTAAAACACGTAGAGTGCCATCGGATACAACACGAGAGCTGAAAGGAAATCCATCCCTCATGTCAATGTCAATCCGGTACTCTCGGTTTTTCTTGTCTTCCTCAATGCTCACACCCACTACACCGGGAATCAGGGAGGTCAGATCGGCAGCAATATCTGCTAAGTCTCCCTTAGGTCGGATTTCCATTGCTGTCTCAGCTTGAATTCGAGCTAGTACCGTAGCAAGATTTGCTCCATCTGGTTCCAGTTCAAGAGCAGCAGTGGTAGGACTTGGTCGCCTCAGTGCATTGGGGTCGAGTTGGAGAAAACGCCAAGAGCGCATCTCCTCGCGTAGGGCATAAAGGTGTGGAAACTCGGCAGAAGTAATGCTTGACAGCACTGTAGCTTCTGCGGCTTCTGCTGGGCGCGTCCGACCTTTTCTGCCATCCTGATTAATTTTGAAACTGCGCTTGCCGCCAGATTCGCCAGTAGTTGTAGTTAGCCAAGGTGTGCGGCGACCGTATTTCATGAATAATTGTCTAAATTGAGCTGAAAGTTCCTGTTGTTTGGGTCGCCACTTGTCGCTTTGAGCGAGGATGGGTTTTGCCTCCTCTTTTGCTACGACCAATCGCTCAATACCCCGGTCATCCTTCCGGCGTTCAATCTCCACCTCATAACGCACACGAGAATGAGAAATTTTTACCGTGTCACCCCAAGGGTCTCGTACTTCGGGCGCGAGGAGCAGCTCTACTGTGAAAGCCATTCGGGTGACAGAGGAACCATCCGCTTCTCTACGAAACAACTCTTGAGGTTCGCCGCGCAAGGTCTTGACGGCTGTTCGCAAGTCAGTTCCGGCTAAATGGGAGAGGAGTCGAATCGCATCAAATAGATTGGATTTACCAGAAGCATTTGGCCCCAAAATCACTACAAAAGGTCCTAAATCTAGAGCAAAATTCTCGAAGGTCTTAAACCCGTCGATTTCAATTCGGGTTAGCATTGGCTGTTTTTCCCAAAAGGGCTAAGCAGTCGTCAATATTATCACTTGAGCGCTTTTATTCTATTGTCCCTCTAATTCAAGAAGATAGCCTGAGCCACTGATTATTACGGTTGCAAAAGGAACTAGCACCAGATTACGAAGTTCTCTACTTTAGTGAGCAGCTACACAAACTCCTAACTCATCCCAGCCAACTAGCCTCAGCTTCCTGAATGAATACGCTCGATCTGGTTTTGGTTTTAGCCTTTCAGAAGACAATGAATTGCTCAGACTTTAGCTCACAAAGGGCTAGTAGACTTCGGCGGAAGTTAGGCTACTATTAATAGAGCCAATCTAACGTAGGGATAGAGCCTTGCCTAGACTAGCCCCCAAGCCACTAAGCCTGGACGAGAGAGAACGTCAACAACTGCAAC
>JAHHIF010000031.1 GCA_019358875.1 Symplocastrum torsivum CPER-KK1 | reverse complement strand
GTTGCAGTTGTTGACGTTCTCTCTCGTCCAGGCTTAGTGGCTTGGGGGCTAGTCTAGGCAAGGCTCTATCCCTACGTTAGATTGGCTCTATTAATAGTAGCCTAACTTCCGCCGAAGTCTACTAGCCAGTTCCCTGGAATAGTAAGTGCGATCGCTAACTGCAACAAATGTTACGAAAAGCGATCGCCTTTTCTCCCTCTATCCTCTGAGTAAGACAAAAGCGAAGGGGTTGTTTTTTAACGATTTTATGAAGCACAAAATAAAATTATTGTCAAGCTTAGGATTTTGGGATTGTCCTGATAATTAGCGGCATTTCTGTATAAAGGGACAGCACGTTTGATTGGGAGAGTGTTTGTGCCCGCCAAGTCTGTCTCTAACTTTCATCATCGAGATTTATGTCCTAATCATAGGATTACCAAAAATGAAGCGGAACCTAAGCTAAGCGATTTGCCTAAAAAATCTGACAATCGGTTGGCTTCGTCGCTATGGCGCGTCCCTAGTGTTGCAATTTATACCCTGGCAGCCCTTGGAACTCAGGACTTAAGCCATCAAGCATTGGCGATAACCAATGCAGACATTACCGATGAGCCTCGAACTAAAGAGGCTGGTGATCTTGTTGCACCTGCGGCGAAGGAAGAAAAGGAAACAAAAGAAGCAACGCTTAAGCGATCGCGTTTGGCAATTGCTTCTCCAGAATCTGTAGCCGTACAGGAGTTTACACTGGAATCATCCCGCACCTCAGAATTGCCAGTTGCTCAGTCTGAAGGAGAAACTCCAAAAGTTGTTGAGCCATCTGTTCTTAGTCCCACATCTATAGCGAGAAACGCTGGAATTGCAGCGCCAGAAACCGAGGTGATGCTAGCACGGAAAGCAACCCCAGAAGAGCGATCGCTTCCATCACTGCCACCCTCTGCATCGCAGGTAGATTCAGCAACTCTGGGTGAAGTACAGAGCTACAGTGCGCGAGATTTATTGGAAGTTCCGTCTCCTGATCAGAATCCAATACGCATCCAAAACAGCTACAGTGTTGCCTCCCAAGAGACAGCCAATCCTCAAGCAACCGAAAAACTTGTAGCACAAGGAACATCAACAACGGCTAAACCCTGTGTTAAGAATGGAACACTCTTAGCACAAGCTATACCGACAGACAGAGAACCTTGTGTGGAAGTAGACGAGCTACAGAATCAGTTGCGTGAGTTGGAAAACCTAGAACTTGAGGGAGACTTCCGCGCTTCACCAGCACTGAGTATCGTCATTCCAACAGCGTTTGGTGCCGACAATAATACAGGATTTATCAGCGCTACCTATCAAAATCGAACCCGATATAGTGATGTTGCTGATGGGGCGCTGGGTGTAGGAATTGGTTTAGGGGATGCGCGTGAAGCAGTGGGTGTTGAGCTATCTTATGCGATCGCAAGTTTTGGCTCAAACCGCGACTTTGGTAGTGGCGGCTTTAATGTCAAAGTGCATCGTCAGTTGCCCAATGACTTCGCTGTCGCTGCTGGCTGGAATGGCTTTTTAAACATTGGCGATGATAATGACTTTGAAGACTCGATCTATGGAGTCGTTTCCAAAGTCATCCGGACACGAGACAACATCAACTTGCCCTTTAGCCGAGTCGCGATTACGGCGGGTGTCGGCACAGGACAGTTCCAACCTGAAGATGATGTCGCTGATGGTGACGGTATCAACGTTTTCGGCAACGTCGCTGTTCGTGTAGCTGAACCCGTGAGTGTAATTGCTGAATGGAGTGGGCAAGATTTAGGAGTGGGGGTTTCGATCGCACCCTTTAAAAACATCCCTCTCGTCATTACTCCTGCCGTCCGCGATCTTGCTGGTGCGGGAGATGGCCCTCGATTTGTCTTAGGCACTGGTTTTGCTTTCAAGTTTTAAGTAATAAGCGTGGTAGTGAGAGAGTTATGCATACAAGAAAATTAATCGGTTTGGTCATTAGTACATCACTCATTAGCAGTGGGTTAATTGCAGTTCCTGTCAGCGCTCAGCAGGCTCCTAACAACTCCGATATTACAGGAACCAATGTCTGGAATAATACTGCACCTATATTTGAGGGTGATGGTGAACTTGATCCAGAGATTCTCAACAATGCCCGGCGCCTTGACCAAGCACTAGAAAGAGCCTCTGAGAACTGCTGTAATGCCGCTGCACCTGAACCTGTTGGTCCGCGACGGTATGCGAGAAATCCAGGTAATAATGAGGTTTGTGTTAACCCAGAGTGTCAACGCCTGAGTGGCTTAGTAGAGGAAACCCAAGTCTTTCTCAATGATGTAAACCGCCAGGTAGAAGAGGTTAGAACCAATTCAGTGTCTCGTACCTGGTAGATTGTTGTTGCTGAAATTCTCTCTCCCTTGCTTCCCTGCTTGTTTTCAAGCTAGTGCAGTGTGGCGGAAATAACTATCCAGTTGAAAAAGGTTAAAAAGCTTACCTTACAAGCAATATTCATAAAACCCTTCTGCCTCCTGCCTCCTGCCTTCTGCCTTGATGCACTGCATTAAGGCAGAAGTTTCTGACCACTTCGCCCGATGATGGGGAGATAGGGGGAGGGGAAGATGAGAGATGTTTACGGGTCAGTTATTTCTGCCCCACTGCACTAGAGAATCGCCGCTTCATATTGCTTAAGGCAATTAGCGATCGCGTTCTAGACTGCTAAGTTGAGCTTTGATAGCGTAGAGATACCCTTGCTCATTGAGAATCTGTTCCGAGAGTCGCTTCGCCTGAACAGCACGCCGGACAACATCTAGTTCTAATCCCTCTCTCAAGAAACTATTCTGTTTTCTTGAGAGAGGGATTACACAACTATTCAAAACGCGGGGCTTATGGCGAACTTGCTAATTCGCGATCGCAAGTAACAAGCACGAGGTAGCCGAATGTGATTCAGTTCCGGTAACAAGTCACTGTGGCTCAAATCAATCACTTAAAATCGAAAGGTTACAATCGCCACATGGCTTGTTCAACTGATGCCACTTTTTTTCCTTCATTGGGATGAATCGCTGTCTAGTGGAACATCCTTCGCGCTCATCCGTGTAGCAGACTCTAAGTACATGAAGTCCCACTTTTGCAGCAAAGGACACGAAAATCCCTCTGGTAGTCGCTTTTGCGTCCAGTGTGGCGAACAGTTGTCCAATAGTGTTTTCCAAGGTATCTCACCTGGAATGATGTTAGGTGATCGCTACCGCATTGTTCGGGAGTTGGGACACGGCGGCTTTGGACGCACTTATATTGCAGAAGACCTCAATCGCTTCAATGAACCTTGTGTTCTAAAGGAGTTTGCCCCGCAAGTGCAAGGTACCTATGGCTTGCAAAAAGCCGCAGAACTTTTTGAGCGGGAAGCGGGTGTTCTCTACAAGCTACAACACCCGCAAATCCCCAAATTTCGAGAGTTGTTCCGCTTCAAGCAAGGGGACAAAGGACTCTTATTTTTGGTACAGGACTATGTTGTTGGTCAAACCTACTACGCCTTAATTGATGCTCGGAGGCGTCAGGGACTAAGGTTTAATGAAGCTGAGGTGACGCAGCTAATGCTCCAACTTCTGCCCGTTTTGGAGTACATCCACTCGCTAGGGGTGATTCATCGCGATATCTCTCCCGATAATCTGATTTTGCGAAGTACGGATGGGCTGCCAGTATTAATTGACTTTGGTGGTGTCAAGCAAGTAGCAGCAAGCGTTGCCTCGCAGTTTGTGGGGTTACAAGGGGCTAATGGAATGCCTGCAATTGCGACTCGCTTGGGTAAAGTTGGCTATGCGCCTCATGAGCAGATGCAAGCAGGAGTCGTTTCTCCCCACAGTGATTTGTATGCCCTCGCCGCAACCGTATTGGTGTTGCTCACACTCAAGGAACCCCAGCAGTTAATTAATCCGCAGACATTAACGTGGGATTGGCGGCACGAGGTCAACCTTAGCCCGATGCTTGGAAGTGTACTGGATCGAATGCTGCAATCCAGACCCGGAGATCGCTTTCAAACGGCGGCTCAAGTGCTGCAAGTGCTGAATGCACCGCTACCATCACCTCCGGTTGCCTATCCACCGACTCAGCCCCCACCAGTACCGCAAACACAAGCCACTGTAGCCTTTGCTCCTGCCCCAGCCCCTTGGAATCAACAGGGTTCTCCCCCGACGGTTGAGACACCAGTACCTAGTGCAAGTGGTAATCAGTCATCAGGCTGGTTAGGGAAAGTTTCGCTCGTGTTTGTTGCGATCGCAATTGCTGGTGGTGTTGGCTGGGGCGCTGGTAATTGGTGGATACAGTCCCAGACGCAACCGGATGATAGTCAGCGGCAACCAACAACGAGTAATCCTGTTGTCTCACCGGACAACGCTGAACCAGAACCCACGACAGAACTTTCCCCTGAAGAACAACGACGTAAGGAAGTATTGCAGCAGCGTCGTACTGCACTTGGCATTCGCTATGAGTTCTATGCAGATTTAGTGAATGAGGAGTTTTGGACACAGAACCCCGAAGAACGGGGACGGGTATTGGGCACAGAACCAGAAGATGCTCAGTTGCGATCCCAGTGGGATGCGATCGCGGCTAATTTATTAGGGCAGTTAGAGCGATATGAACTGAGTCCAGGGGTACGGCTGCAGTTAGGAGGCTATACAGAAGCGGATCGTGATCGCTGGAAAGCTGAAGCCAATCAACTGCACATTGGTAGCCGTACTCTTTATGACCTCACTGATGCCAAGTTCTTTCGAGCGTTCCCTGACCAACGGGGCAAGGATTTTCTCAAGCTTCCCATTGGTCAGGTGTGGCAAGCCACTGTTGCTGATACCCTTGAGACTATGAAATCGGGTGCTGCCTTTGAGCGCATTGTCTTTGACCCAGGAGCTTCTGGTACACAAGTCAGTGGTAACTTAAAACCCGGAGAAGGGAAAGCGTTTATTGCTAGTCTCTCAGAGGGTCAGGTTATGGAGGCGAATCTTACTACTGAAGAGAAAGCCTTATTCTCGCTCTACAGTCCCACTGGCAAAACAAAACTCCTAGAAGATTCAGGCGATCGCACTTGGTCAGGACAACTCCCAGAATCGGGCTTCTATGAATTTGTTGTTGTTAACGAGGGTGCAGCACCAGTGGATTATCAACTTGACCTCACCGTTGAAAATTCCGTACCACCTGAACCTTTACCACAAGGTTCAGCGGAGTAATTAAGTGCAGCACGACCCAAATAACTATCCAGTTAAAAAAGGTTAAAAAGCCTACTGTTCAAGCAATATTCCTTCTGCGATATTTGGCGACCTCCGCGCCAAATCCTCTGCCTTTTTGCACTAAGTTGTTAAGCTAATCGGTATTTCACACTTCCCCAACGAGATAATTCTGTGCCAACTCAGCAGGAGTCATTTGCTCATAGCGTTCAAACGGCTGATGAATCCAGGGATCATCCGGTAAATAATCGACGTAGTAATCAGGAGTAATCACTGAGCAATCTTTGTACCAGAGGACACCTGTACGAATCTCCTCAATTTCACCACTATAATTACGCTCTAACCAACGAATCGACTCTTGAAGACTGATGCCCGAATCAACTAAATCATCAACCAGTAGCACACGACTACCTAAATACTCAGTGGTCATTGCCAAGTGTCGAGAGAAGGTGATTGAGCCTCGAACTCGGTTTTCTGGCCCTGTATAAGAAGATGCTGAGAGAATGGCTAGCGGCTTGCGGTATAGTCGGCAGAGGATGTCGCCAATTCTTAACCCTCCCTTAGCGATGCAGACAATCTGGTTGAAATCCCAGTTAGCCTGATGGAGTTTGACAGCCAACTGTTCGATTTTTTGATGGTATTCTGACCAAGAAATGTAAAGGTCGGGCATAAGGAGCATCCAGAAAAGCGTCAATGAGAGTAAACAAAATATTACAACGCTTAACTTATATTCCTCTGCTTGGAGTAGAACCACTGCCAGAGGTTATGTTAGCGATGTGCGATTTTATGTTCTCGTTACTCCTAAAGATAAAGAAGCTGCAATGAGTGAGATTTCCCCTCCTGACCCTTCATCAAAAAAACTGAGTCTTAGCACCAAACTGGCTTATGGTGCTGGAGATATGGGTGCTGGAATTACTGCTACCCTCTTAGCCTTCTCCTTACTGATATTCCTCACGGATGTTGCCGGACTAAGCCCAGGATTGGCAGGGACAGTTCTGTTAATCGGTAAGGTTTGGGATGCGGTGAATGATCCAATAGTGGGAGTATTAAGCGATCGCACTCGTTCTCGCTGGGGACGGCGTCATTCGTGGATGATTTTTTCTGCCATTCCCTTTGGTGTTTTCTTCTTTCTTCAGTGGATTGTACCCTCGTTCAGCAGTAACCCAGAGGCAAACCAGTGGGCATTGTTCTGGTACTACGTGATTGTCAGTATTTTATTCAACATGGCGTTTACTGGTGTTAATCTCCCCTACACCGCCCTAACAGCCGAACTGACACCAGACTATAACGAACGCACAACCCTGACTAGTTTTCGCTTTGCTTTCTCCATTGGGGGTAGTCTTCTTTCACTTGCCCTCGGTCAAGTGATTTTTCAAATCATTCCCGATGGCAGACAACAATATCTAGTTTTGGCACTGATCTGTACAGTTCTCTCTGTGCTGCCGATGTACTGGTGTATTTGGGGAACCACTGACCCAACCGCAGGAGAGCCGTCTGTAGTCGAGGACAGCCAGCAAGCCGTTGATTCAGTTGAATCAATACCGTTTTTCGAGCAGTTAAAAATTGCCTTTAGCAATCGGCCGTTTATCTACGTCATCGGCATCTATCTATTTTCCTGGCTAGCGTTCCAGCTAACGGCTGCGATTATTCCTTACTTTCTAATTAACTGGATGCGCCAAGATTCTTACTTCGTTGCCGCATTGGTTGTTCAAGGGGTTGCACTAGTTATGCTGTTTGTTTGGAATGCTGTGAGTCGGCGCGTTGGGAAACGAGCCGTTTACTTTATGGGCATGAGCTTATGGATTTTAGCTCAAGGCGGACTGTTCTTTTTGCCACGAGATCAAGTGGCTCTGATGTATGTGCTGTTCGTCTTGGCAGGCTTTGGCATCGCTACGGCTTATCTAGTGCCTTGGTCAATGTTACCGGATGTCATTGAGTTGGATGAATTGAACACTGGACAAAGGCGTGAAGGGATTTTTTACGCATTTATGGTATTACTACAAAAAGTCGGTTTAGCGCTTGGTCTGTTCGTAGTTGGACAAGCCCTTGATATGGCAGGATTAATCCAATCTGAAGCGGGGCAACCCGTACCAGAGCAACCGAGTTCTGCACTGCTCGCTATCCGCCTAGTTGTTGGGCCACTACCTACGCTTTTCTTACTTTGTGGTCTAGTTCTCGCCTACTTCTATCCCCTCACTCGTGAAGTTCATGCTGAAATTCTCTTGAAGCTTAGGGAACGCAAGTTAGGGCTAGGAAGCGAAGAATAGTACCTTGCAAAACCTGAGATTGAGGAGTCGCTAGTGCAAGAAGGCTCTTATGCACAAGGCAGGAGGCAGAAGGCTTTTATGAATATTGCTTGTAAGATAAGCTTTTTAACCAATGTCCAACTGGATAGTTATTTCCGCCACACTGCGCTAGTTTGCTGAGTTCATCTTCCGGTTCCTCAAACGCCGTCTAAGTACACGAATGGTATGATTTTGACTGCCTTTCCATTACTACTGCTTTTGGATCTCTATGAGGATTGCTCAGATTGCTCCCCTTTGGGAACGTGTACCTCCTTTCCGTTACGGTGGAACTGAGTTAATTGTCAGTTTGTTGACAGAAGAATTAGTTCAACGGGGTCATGAAGTGACCTTATTTGCCTCTGGTGACTCCATCACAACCGCTCACTTAAAGTCAGTTCATGAACGGGCGCTGAGATTAGATGAAAACATTAAAGAGCCTGGACTTTATGAGCAAATGAGTCTGGCGCAAATCTACCACCAAGCGCATCATTTCGATATTATTCACTCCCACGTTGGTTATGCTGCTTTGCCTTATTGTGGCTTTGTAAAAACCCCTACAGTACACACAATGCATGGCATTTTCACCCCTGATAATGAGAAAATGTTCCGGCAATTTGCATGGCAACCCTATATCAGTATCAGTGAAGCTCAGCGGGAACCTAGGCTTGGCTTAAATTACATTCACACGGTCTACAACGGCATTGATCTAGAGGTCTATCCTTTTCAAGCAGAACCAGATAAACCTACTTATCTTGCTTTTGTCGGACGCCTTTCACCGGAAAAAGGACCAGAAGACGCGATTAAAATTGCTCGTGCTACTGGCTTACCTCTGAGAATGGCAGGTAAGGTTGACCCAGTAGACCGAGAGTACTATCACCAGAAGCTAAAACCACTGATTGATGGCGAACAAATTCAGTATTTGGGTGAAGTTTCTCACGAAGAGAAAGCGAATCTGCTTGGAGGGGCAACAGTTACCCTGTTTCCAATCACTTGGCGTGAACCGTTCGGTTTGGTGATGATTGAATCAATGGCGATGGGGACTCCCGTGGTTGGTATGGCGTTAGGTTCAGTTCCGGAAGTGATTGCTCATGGTAAGACTGGATATGTCTGCCACACCTTGGAAGAAATGATCCAAGCTGTTCCAGAGGCGATGAAACTAGACAGAAACGCTTGTCGAAACTACGTTTCACACCGCTTTAGCGTCAAGTCAATGGTCAATGAGTATGAACGGGCTTACAAAATGGTTCTGGGTGCAAATGCTTAGGGGGAAGCCATTTGTGTACAAATATTAAGTCTCGTCACAGACCTTATCTTTGCTCAGCCAGTCTTGCTAATTCGATTACATTTGTAACAGAGTAAGTCTGGACGAAAATATCGTACCAGTGAAAAGACAACTCCCTCGGCGCCTGTAGGCAATTGTCAACTGGCGAGTCTTTTCGTGGGCATCTACTATTGCTGAATGTCTCCACCATATCTTCACCTGCGTAGCGGCATCGGCGTCGGGAAACTGTCTCAACATTTCTGGATGAAAAAATGTCTGCCTTGTCAAGGACGTATCTTTAAAGTGTTTGTTAAAAGCGCTTTCGTCTCAATGAACAAGGTGTAAGTGTTGTCGCACTCTTAACGTTGACAACCGATAACGGTGCAACAAAGCCATAGCCTCAGACCACTCTACCTTTGACTGGAAAATTTGGTATGACGACGGATACGTTGAATTTAGATGGTAAAACATTTGTCCCCGCTGACCAACTTCCTATCCCGGAATGGCCTTGTGTTCTGAGTGAGCGTCCTCAACCAACGCTCACAGTTAAAGATAATGACTTGTTTCTGGTCACCGATACGCTTGGCAATATTGCTGGGTGTTTAGGAGATGACACGAACGCTAGCATGGGGCTATTCTGCTGCGATACACGGTTTCTCAGCCGCTTGGAGTTACAAATTAACGGACATTCGCCAGTGTTGCTTAGCAGCACGGCTGACAAAGGATTTGCTCTGTCTGTTCTGTGTACCAATCCCAGCATGGACGGAGGCTCACGATTAGAGGGAGGGGATAAATTAGAGCCAGATGAGGAACTAAACGATTCATCTGTTTTTGATTTTGCTCCCCTAAGAGCTGACACGGTTGGGATTCATCGAGAACTTGTCCTAAATGGGTCATTGTTTGAAGAAATCACCGTATCTAACTACAGCACCAGTCCGATTCGCTTTCAGCTCAGTTTGAGCTTTGATGCGGATTTTGTGGACTTGTTTGTAGTTCGGGGTTATGGTCGCAAACATAAAGGACAGCTTTTACGCGGTTTACACAAGGGGCAAGAGGAGTCTGGAGAAGAGTCTTACTTAAAGGCGATCGCATCTGAGTTGTCGCTCGCTTACAAAGGCTTAGATGGCGCTGTGATGGAATCTCGCATTGAGTTTGTTCATCGCCTCCCTGACTACTTGACGGGTTACACGGCGGTTTGGCAACTGGAGTTAGATACTCACGAGAAGCAAACACTAGGCTATCGGCTTCAGATGCTGACGAATAATCGCCCTACTTCTAGTGTCAGTGCGCCAGTAACCCTAATACAGGCAAAAGCCGCTGAGTTATTAGAACACCAAGAATGGCATCAACAGGTAACCCAGATTCGCTCGGACAAAAATACATTTAATCGAGTAATCGAGCGTGCTGAGCAGGATGTTTATCTACTACGGCAGTCCTTTGGCAAAGGAAAGGTACTCTCAGCAGGAGTCCCTTGGTTTTCCACGTTGTTCGGGCGTGACTCAATTATCGCCGCCTCGCAGATACTGATGCTCGATCCAACGATTGCTCGTGAAACTCTAACAATCTTGGCTGATTACCAAGGCAAGAATGAGGACGAGTGGCGCGATGAGCAACCCGGCAAGATTTTGCACGAGTTACGGATGGGTGAAATGGCACGTTGCCAAGAAATTCCTCATACTCCTTACTACGGCACCGTTGATGCTACACCCCTGTGGTTGATGCTCTACGCTGAATACTACGCTTGGACGCACGACACTGAAACCTTGGAGCGTCTGTGGAATAGTGCCCAACGCGCAATGGAGTGGATCGACCGTAGCTGTAGCAAGACAGGCTACCTCAGTTACGAGCGTCACTCAAAGCGAGGCTTAGCGAATCAGGGATGGAAGGACTCCGGAGATTGTATTGTCAATCGCAAGGGGCAGTTGGCAACGGGTGCGATCGCATTATGCGAAGTGCAAGCTTATGTCTATGCTGCCAAAATCCGTCTGAGTGAAATTGCCCGACTGAAGAAGCGGCTTGATTTGGCAGATCGATGGCAAGATGAGGCAAAAGACCTCAAGCGCCGATTCAACCAAGATTTCTGGATGGAAGAAGAGGATTTCTGTGCCTTGGCGCTGGATGGGGATGGGAATCCGGTAGACAGCATTACCTCTAACCCTGGTCACTGTCTCAATCTTGGTATCCTCTCACCCGAAAAAGCTTACAGTGTGGCGGAACGCTTACGTGCGCCGGATATGTTTAATGGCTGGGGGGTTCGTACCCTCAGTAGCTTGTCACCTGCGTACAATCCGATGGGGTATCATGTGGGTTCTGTTTGGCCTCATGATAATTCACTAATTGCGTTGGGGTTGCGATCGCTTGGGCTGATCGATCAGGCTCTGGAACTCTCGCAGGGGTTGTTTGATATGACCTTACAACAGCCCTACCTGCGTCCTCCAGAACTCTTCTGTGGCTATGAGCGTACTCCAGATAATGCTCCTGTGAAGTATCCTGTCGCCTGTTCTCCCCAAGCTTGGGCAACTGGTAGCATCTTCCAGTTGTTGCAAATGATGGTGAATTTGGTACCGGATGCTCGGAATAACTGTTTGCGGATTATTGACCCAGCTTTGCCAGCGTCGATTAATAGTTTGTCGCTGCACAATTTGAGAGTCGGTCCAACTCTACTGGATTTGGAATTCGAGCGTTCGGGTAATACGACGGCTTGCCGTGTTGCTAAGAAGCGGGGAAATCTTCGGGTTGTGATTGAAGCTTAAGTTGTTACCTAGAATTTACTCGTATGTTCTAAGTACCACTCGTCATTGATGAGGTTCGGAATGCGTCCCCTAGCTAAGCGATTACCTGTAGTTGTTGCCACTGTGAATTCCGAACCCCTTTTAGGGTGACCTGTACTCAGTTGGGGAACAAGAGATGAATATTGCACATCATGTTTAGCTAGACGAAAATTTCTGCTGGTGTTCGCTGATGTACTCACTTGGAAAGTGACGATAGTACGATGAGCGAATAGCCAACGACAAAGTAAAGTTTGCTCCTGAACTGAAATGCCAAAAAGACTATCCTTGAGCTTATCTGTGTTAACGAGTGTCATTTTGGCTGGGGTTCCTGCCCAAGCTGCGACACCAACAGCACCAACTGTTTCGCAGCAACAGCCGACCACCTCCCAAATTATTTCTCCAATTGCGGCTGAACAACAAGCCACGCCACAGGCAGCCTTGACTCTCGAAGATTTACCGCCTGGATTTACCGAACTGCCTCCAGAAGTGGCGACTATGATTGCCTCTCGGTTGGATGTTCTCAGGCAACAACTAGGACAAAATAGCCTACAACCCGAAAACTTCTTTGCTTTTGTCAATCAGCAAAACTTCCAAATCGTTTTGGGATTTACGGGGAAACTCCCGAATCAGTCGGAACAGGCGGGTTTCGATGCTAATCTGCAAGAGCAACAGAAGCCAGAAGTCCAGCAAATGATGCTAAGCCAGTTGCAGGAAAAGTTAAAAGACTTTGGGGGGCTGAAGGTAACTGAATATAAAGCGCTTCCAGAACTCAATAACCTAGCCAATGCTTCAACTGGATTAACAATGGCGATGGAGATGCAAGGTCAACCGCTACGTGTAGATGTTGCTGCGTTTCGCCGCAATAATGTGGGGGCGTTTACAGCAGTGATGTATCCTACCACTGGTGGACAACCAACGGCAGCAATTGGTGATGTGGCGCAAAAGCTCGATGCGCGAATTCTACAGTTGTCGGCTGATGCGAATCGTTCTCCCGTAGCAAAAGTTGGCAGTGCGGTTCAGCTTCGATGATTTAAGGGGAATGGTGCTGACTTACTCCCTTCCCGGTCTAAGATTACCTACTACCAGATGGCTCAAACCTTAATTTTGCGTGGAAATACAATAGGTATTCTTCTGGCGGGAAAGGAGTAAGCGAAAAATAGTCGTTGTAATTAAACCCGGATTGGGGGACGTTGCCCCCCAATCCCCCCACTGGGGGCAGATTGCCGCCCCCAGTCCCCCTGCACAAGGTGTTATCGGTACTAATGAGGGTGCAGTTTATCAAGGCGTGAGAGCTTACTACTTTTCAACAGTTTGATATTGCCGCACATAGGGAGCATAGGATTCAGACGAGTAACCCTTAATCCCATTAGCAACAACACCCAAAACAGGGGCACCGGAAATTTTCAAGCCTTCTAATGCTTTGTTGAGCAGTGAACGGTCAGTTTTCTCCAGTCCGACAACGAGAACGATGCCATCGGTATTTGCCGCTAGGATATTGCCATCTGCAAGTCCCAGCAGCGGTGGTGTGTCGTAAATCACCAAGTCGAAAAAGGCTTGGAATTGCTCCATCAGATACTGCATTTTATCTGAGGAGAGGAGTTTAATTGAGTCGGATGTGGCTTGACCTGCAGTCATGACAAAGAGGTTATCTTCAACAGATGAGTGTTGAATTGCATCATTCAAACTTAGATCTGTTGTAATCACATCAGTGAGTCCTCGATCGTTCGGTAAGCCGAGGCGGAGATGGAGTTGAGGACGACGCAAATCAGCATCAATGAGTAATACTCGCTGACCAATGGAAGCGGCTGTCTGTGCTAGGTGTACGGCAACCGTTGTCTTACCATCACTGCTGAGTGCTGAACCTATCACCAAAGAATGAATTGGTTTGCGGGCACTGAGAAGGCGAATGTTGGTGTAGAGAGAGCGGAACGCTTCTAAAAAGACAGTGGCTTGCTCGTCTGGGGCTTGCTTAGATACAGGTATCAAGGCAGGCGTACCAAGTTGCCCTAACAAGGCTGGGGGAAGTTTTTTGGCTTTTTTGTCAAGTTTTTTGAGTTCTCTGGCAAAGGGAATAACTCCCAATAACCGGAGTTTGGTAGCAGCTTTGATTTCATCGGGGGTGTGGAATACGGTGTGTAGGATTTCAACGATGAAACCAATGCCAATCCCCATCAGGATACTCAAAACACCTGCGATCGCAAGTTGCCGTTTTGTTTGTTTTGCAGAAGATGGGATGAATTCCCCTGCCTGATCACGCGGTAATTCTGGGGGTGCAATAACTTCCCAAGGAATCTCCCGCTGGGACGCATCTAGCCTCAAGGTTTCTTTTTTCTCTAAGAATTGCTTGAGGCTTTCTGTCGCTACTTGCAATTCCCGGTCTAAATCAGAGTACCTACGCAAAACTGTTGGGAAGACTCTAACTTTTTCGGTAACCTCAGCTTCAGCTTGGGCAAGATAGCGATCGCGTGCTTCTAATTCTTGAATTTGACCAGCAATATTGTCCAAACTCTTTTTTGCTTCTTGAGTTAATAGAGTCCGTAAATTTTGCTGTTTTTCCCGTAAATCTTGAATCGGTGGGCTATTTTCAAGAAACTGCGAAGATTGAAGGGCAATCTCCGTATCTACCTTCTGAAGCTCTGTGATCAGATTGCTGTAGGTGTCTGGCTTATTAGGATCGCTCGACAGAACGGAGACGATATTATCTTCACTAAGCTGTCTTTGTCGAGTCTCGTAGGCTGCTCTTGTCTGAACCAGTTCTGCTTGAAGATCAACGCGCTGTGCGCTCAGAGATCGAGCTTGCTCAGTTAAAGCTTCTCCTGTTGTACCTGGCTCATTTAAAGTGTACTGCTGACGTAGTTTTTGCAGTTCTCCTTGGAGTGTATCAACTTTCTTCTCTAGAGCTGGAAGTTGCTCGTCGATAAACTGAATTCCCTGACGTAGACTAGCTAGACGCTCATCCCTGCTATAGCTTAAGTACGTTTGTGCCAGTTTATCTAAGACAAACTCAATTTTCTCTGTATCTCTATCCTCATAGGTAACACCTAAAATTTTGGTGCCTTGCTGTTTGCCATCTTTTTCGTAACTGATGCGGGCAATCTCTAACTTACCCGTTACTGAATCGTAAGTAATATCTGGATACCGAGCTTGTAACTCTTTAATCACCGGAGTCATCAGCTTGGGACTTGTGAGGACCCGAATTTGAGTTTCATAATCTACTAAGTCAGAGTTTTCAATTCCTAACTTAGAGATTTCTGAAGCACCCATATTGTTACCGGTTTGAGCAAGTAACGAGAGCTTCGCTAGCCTCCCCTCTGCCGTGACGGGTTCTACCAAAACCCGAAATGAACCTTTGTAGGAGGGAGGAGTCTTTTTGGCATTCCAAATAATATAGCCGCCAGCTAACGTCCCTAAAGCCAGCGATGCTGCGAACATCACAGGTGCGCGACGACGAACTACCGCAAAAAGCCAAGCCAGATCCAGTGTATGTCCACTACTCTCTTCCGGCTCAGGCGCATGGCTTTGTGCTATGGGATCAGATAGCTTGCCACCCTGCCTCTGTGAAAACATTTGATAGTCGCGTTCGGTATCCATACTTTTTCACATTACTCCCGACAAAGTCGTGCGTTAATCATCGTCATCATCGTCATCCCTGTCTATAATTCCTAGCAGTTCGAGAAGTCCTGCGATTCGATCCGGAATCGAAAGCGCCGCAAGAACTGAGCCAGCGGGATTCAATAATAGTCCTAATGTATCTGTAAACCTAGTACTACTAGAGCGACCTACAACAATTATGTCGTTTTCACGTAGTATCGGATTAGTTTGCTCATTAACGTTTTGGGCAAAGTTAATGGGTACATCTTCTCTGATCACTGTACCATCAGGATTAAGACGAATCAGCTCTACAGTACTACGACGTGCTCGACTACCTCTAAATCCACCAGCGGTTAGCAAGGCTTGATTCAACGTTGTGTTTGGTGGAACCTGAATTGTACCTGGCTCTGCCACTTCCCCAACTACACTCACGTTAATTGTAGCGGGAGAAAAGCGAGCCGTTGCGACTTCAACGGCTTCGGCGGGGGTCACCTCTGTGGCTTTCGGAACAACAACGGTATCTCCTTCTTGCAAGATGGCATCTTGAGAGATATCTCCTGTTTGCAAGAGTTCCCAGAGGTTAACACTGATAATTTGCTCACCGCCCGTTTTGGTCAAGCGGCGAATTTCAACACGGCGAATATCGGCTTCAGGGAGGATTCCCTCAGCCTGTTGAATGGCAGTCGTTACGGTAGGTAAGCCGCCAGTAATGCCTGTCGAGTTATTGTTTTGAGTTGCAGTTCCCACCAGAATGTAGGAACCGGGACGCTTTACTTCACCGACAACGGCAACGGTGCGTGGCTTGTCCAAATCAGCGGCGAAGCTAACGGTGGCTAATTGGCGAGTGTCTTGGAGATTAACTGTGTTTAAGGTCGGAATAAAGATTGTATCGCCATCTCGTAAGGTCAAATCTTGAGTGCGATCACCCGTTTGCAAGAGTTGCTGGAAATTAACCGTAAAGACTTGGTCGGCACGGTTTCCAGACTGTCGGCGCTGGACTTGAACCTGACTAATATCAGCCGCTAGGGTGATTCCCCCAGCTTGCTGAATTGCCTCAGTTAAGGTTGGGTACTGAACACCCGGATTATCCCCAGCACCTCCGGTTAGGTTAATCGTGAAGGAACCTGGACGATTGACTTCTCCAGCAACAAAAACGTTGAGGGGACGAGGAGAAAGCAGTCTTACAGTAATAATGGGACGCTTAAGGAAAGCCGCGTATGCCGAGGAGATGACATTCGTTGCCTGTTCCAGCGTTAAGTTCTGAACAGAGATGCCGCCAATTAGGGGTAGATACAGTACACCATCAATCGGTACTTGATACTCGCCACTGTACTGAGTTACCTGGAAGACATCAATAAAAAGGCGATCGCCTCCCCCAATAACATAAGCTGTCTGAGGCTGTCCAACGCTGTTATTTAAGCGAGTTGGAATTTGCCCCTGCTGTAGTGTTGGTAACTGCGCGATCGCAGGTAATGGGCAAGACGCAGCCATGAAAACAAGTAGGGTCAGACCCGCAACAGGCTGTGTCATTGCTTCAAAGAAACCTGTATGCATACCCCTGACATCATTAGCGTGATTTTTTGACCTCTCTATTGTACCGATTGAGGTTCGATACTTAAGCGAAGAATAGAAAAGTAATTCTACATAATTTTGACAACAATGTCCGAAAAATAGAATGTTACTTTAGGAAGATGTTTGCTAATCACGATTGGTGAGTATATGTAGTCTAAAGTTACACTTCTGACAACCTTAAGCGTATCTAAGGACTAATTAACAATCCTCTTGTCCAACCATTCTTACTAAGTGAATAATTTAGCTGATAGTCTTTGCAATTTACCACTAGCACTATAGAACGTTAGTAGGAATACAATTAATTGCACCACTATACTGGGAGAAACAACAGACTTGATATCACTTATAGTTAGTCGTGTATCCAGAACAACACACTGAATTATTGGGAGAGAACAATGAGTAAGGCTCCGTTTCATGATGAATTTACCCTGTCAGAAACAGCCGTGGGGCTTGGGAAAAAAGCAATGGATTTAGGGCTGATTCCCAGTTTCGTTGTACGTTACTTCCCCGATAGCCAACAGTTCTACATTCCTAATGAAAATGAAAGTTCGCCTCTCACGCCAGAGGAGGCATATCTACGATTAAAGAAGTTAGTTGAACAATCTGGTCGATAACCTCTTTCTTTACAACAGCGTCAGAGTTGAGGCAACGTAACTTACGCTGAATAGTTAGACAAAATTAATCACAAGTCCAAATACTCTGACTTTGGAAAAAGGCTTTTTGGCTGTAGGCGATCGCTTTCCTTCGGGTAACCCATAGCTCTATACCCATTAGCCAGCTCTTCGAGGAAAGAGTGTCAGAATCTCAAGCCCTTGAACTGGCGTTACGGTGCGTAAGCCCTACAGAACTATACCCTTAGACAGATGGGCTTAAACTTGAGGAAGATAAATATAGGATAGGCTTATACCTTGAATTAGGCGAACTTGTCGGTGCAGTTTAAGAACCTCTCAATCAACTAAAGGAGTTAGTTGGTTGGGTTAAGTTGTTTTTGTGTAAAGTAACTTGCCTGCAGCAACGCTAGACTTTCAACCGGCTTTCATCGGCGTTGCAATTGTTTAGATAGGGATATGTTTGGAGAAAGTGGAGGGAGATACCACTTTTTCGGTAGCAGTAATCTTGTACTACGTGACTTGCAGTTGTGAATAAAACCATTAGTTCTGTACGTTCTCAACGTTCCAATCTCATTCTCTGTTGCTATTTCAATGCAACAAGCAATGTTCAAGTAGCAACTAGTAAAAAGCTACCTGATTGGTCGTTTGAGCAGGTTGTTTTTCCAGGACAACGGCTTTTGTTTGAGGCTCCATCAGATGCTTATCTGGAGATTCATTCAAGCCATATAGTAGATGTAGATAGTGTTCAGCAACTTTTGTCAATCAGATGCGATCGCTTGCGAGTTGATGATGGTCGTGAACAGGAAGAACCTATTCTCTATAAAGTCAAAGTCGCTAGGGACTAATAGGGTTTTAGAAGTTGTAGCTTAAGACAAGAGCGACTGGAAGTCGCGGCTAAACAAACGAAGTCCGCCTGCGCGGACTAATGAAAAATCAACAATTATTTAACCTGCGTAGGCAGGTGCGTGTTTGTGTAGCTGCGGTTTCTAACCGCCAAGCCTCTTAAGTTGACACTGATGAATTATTTGTGCCCCTACTGGCGAAAACCCAAGACTTCCTGTAGTTCTTGACTAAATCTGTCAAGTCACAGGCAGAGTGACTTTTATCAAATAGCTCAAGGGAAAGCCGCTCAAGTAAAGGACACTTGACAGTAGATCCATGGCGCTTGATTCTTAAGGGGTCAAATTATTAGATACTTTAGAGTGTGAAAGGGATACCTAAAAAATCCAGTAGCAACTCTAAAGATACGCTCGTATGCATATAAGTGAAATTACTCATCCGAATCAGCTGCACGGTCTGTCGATTCGTCAACTTGAGCAAATTGCCCGTCAAATTCGGGAGAAGCATCTCCAAACTGTCGCTACTAGTGGTGGTCACTTAGGGCCAGGGTTAGGTGTTGTGGAATTGACACTAGCCCTATATCAGACCCTCGACTTAGACCACGATAAGGTTGTCTGGGATGTCGGTCACCAAGCTTATCCCCACAAAATGATCACAGGTCGGTATGACCAATTCCACACGCTGCGGCAAAAGGATGGTATTGCGGGTTACCTGAAACGCTGCGAGAGCAAATTTGACCATTTTGGCGCAGGTCATGCTTCTACCAGTATTTCTGCGGCGCTGGGGATGGCGTTGGCACGAGACCTTAAGGGTGAGAACTTTAAAGTTGCGGCGGTTATTGGTGATGGGGCGCTTACAGGTGGCATGGCATTAGAAGCGATTAACCATGCTGGTCATTTACCCAATACCAAACTCCTAGTCGTTTTAAACGACAACGAGATGTCGATTTCGCCCAATGTTGGCGCAATTCCTCGCTATCTCAACAAAGTCCGGCTAAGTCCCCCGGTGCAATTTCTGGCTGATAATTTAGAAGAGCAGTTTAAGAATATTCCTTTTGTTGGCGAGTCACTAACTCCAGAAATGGAACGCATCAAGGAAGGAATGAAGCGCTTAGCTGTGCCTAAAGTAGGTGCGGTGTTTGAGGAGTTGGGCTTTACCTATATGGGGCCTGTGGATGGTCATAGTCTGGGCGACTTACTTTCTACATTTAAAGCGGCACACAAGCACGATGGTCCAGTGCTGGTGCATGTGGCGACGATGAAAGGGAAAGGATATGCGATCGCCGAAAAAGACCAAGTGGGCTACCATGCTCAAAGTCCTTTCAATCTCGCTACTGGCAAAGCGATTCCTTCTAATAAGCCTAAGCCACCTTCATACTCCAAAGTTTTTGCCCACACCTTAGTCAAACTCGCGGAGAACAATCCTAAAATCGTGGGCATTACGGCAGCTATGGCAACGGGTACAGGGTTAGACAAACTCGCCAGCAAACTGCCCAACCAATACATTGACGTTGGCATTGCGGAACAGCACGCTGTTACTCTCGCTGCTGGTTTGGCTTGCGAAGGGATGCGTCCTGTTGCCGTAATTTACTCTACCTTCCTGCAACGTGCCTACGACCAGATTGTTCACGACGTTTGTATTCAAAATCTGCCAGTCTTCTTCTGTCTTGATCGTGCTGGAATTGTGGGTGATGATGGCCCGACTCACCAAGGAATGTACGACATCGCTTACCTGCGCTGCCTACCCAATATTGTTGTGATGGCTCCCAAAGATGAAGCAGAATTGCAGCAAATGGTGGTTACAGGCGTTAACCATGATGGTCCGATCGCAATGCGCTATCCTCGCGGTAATGGCTATGGTGTTCCCCTAATGGAAGAAGGCTGGGAAGCCATTCCTATTGGTAAGGGTGAACTATTGCGGAGTGGTGACGATGTGCTACTGGTTGCTTATGGTTCAATGGTACATACCGCAATGCAAGCGGCTGAAATACTCAGTGAGCATGGTGTTGAAGCAACGGTAGTTAACGCCCGTTTTGTCAAGCCTCTCGATACGGACTTGATTGTGCCGTTGGCGAAGCGAATTGGTCGTGTAGTGACGCTAGAAGAAGGTTGCATCATGGGCGGTTTCGGTTCGGCTCTGACTGAAGCTTTAATGGAGCATGATGTTGTGGTGCCAGTGAAGCGCATTGGTGTTCCTGATCAATTAGTTGAACACGCTAAGCCAGATGAGGCTAAGTCCGAATTAGGTTTAACCGGTTCGCAAATCGCCGAACGAGTACGAGAGGCTTACTTTAGTGAGCAGCTATCGGTAGTTGGAGGTTAAGACAGGTTTTAAGACCAAGGGTGGCGCTTGCTACCGTCAGGCATTACCTACCAACTGCGCGGCTTACGCTGATGAGGTGGAATAGTTAGAGCAAGGCGATCGCTTTTTGAAGAGATAAGTAGGAAGGCGATCGCCCTTTCTTTGTGTTGGATTGGAAAGGGTGTTCCTGATATAGCTGTAGCCATAAAGGTTAGGACAAATTTAAGGGACCAAACAACCACGTACTTGTGATAAACATAAAAGCCTTCTGCCTTCGGCTTTCTGCATTAGTAATGGACTATTAGCCATTAGCTAAAGAGACGCTTCTCATCCGCACCCACGAGGAGATGCGGTTTTCTCAGCAGTTTTAATAAAATTTGAAAATATATAAATTTGTAAATCTGTATAAATTCGGGGAATAGGAGATCATGAAGATTCTGGTACTTGCCTGGGAATTTCCACCCCGTATTGTTGGGGGAATTGCTCGCCATGTGGCAGAGTTGTATCCAGAGTTAGTGAAACTAGGGCACTCGATTCATTTAATTACTGTCGAGTTTGGGGCAGCGCCTCTCTATGAAATAGTGGATGGGGTCTATATTCATCGGGTATCCGTAGCCCCCAGCCATGACTTCTTCCACTGGATTGTGAACTTAAACGAGAGCATGGGGCTTCATGGCGGTAAGCTGATTTTAGAGGAAGGTCCGTTTGATTTGATTCACGCCCATGATTGGCTAGTAGGGGATGCTGCGATCGCACTTAAGCATAACTTCAAAGTCCCACTCGTTGCGACGATCCACGCTACAGAATTTGGTCGTTACAACGGCATCCACACCAATACTCAGCACTACATCTGCGGTAAAGAAAAACTGCTTGCCTTCGATGCTTGGCGAGTGATTGTTTGCACTGACTACATGCGGCGGGAAGTCGAACGGGCATTAGAAACGCCTTGGGACAAAATTGATGTCGTCTACAACGGCATTCGACCCGAAAAGAAACACCGCGTTCCCAACTTTGATCATGGTAACTTTCGCCGTCGCTTTGCTGAAGATAGCGAGAAAATTGTCTATTATGTCGGTCGCATGACTTATGAAAAAGGTGTCTCTGTCCTGCTGAAGGCTGCCCCAAAAGTGCTGCAAGAAATAGGAGACTATGCCAAGTTTGTGATAATCGGCAGTGGTAACACTGACCACCTCAAGCGTCAAGCCTGGGATTTAGGCATTGGTCATAAATGTTATTTCACTGGCTTTATGTCTGATCTAGATCTAGATAGATTTCAGACTGTTGCCGATTGCGCGGTTTTCCCTAGTCTTTATGAACCCTTTGGAATTGTTGCTCTAGAAAGCTTCGCTGCCCGTGTCCCCGTGGTTGTCTCAGATACAGGTGGCTTGCCAGAAGTGGTAAGACACACCAAAACGGGTATTGTTACCTGGACAAACAACCCTGACTCCCTTGCCTGGGGTATTTTAGAAGTCTTGAAAAATCCTGGTTATGCCCAATGGCTGATTGATAATGCCTATGAAGATTTAGATCGCCGCTTTAGTTGGGCTAAGCTTGCCAAGCAAACTGAGGGAATTTATGGTCGAGTATTGCATGAGCGATCGCAAGTCACTTGGTTGTAAGTTTGAATCGCCCTCTAGCTGCATTAAACCAAGGATTGTTGAGTCGGTGACAAATCTAATTCAGCCAACAACTGCTCTTTCCAATACTGAAAACGAATATCCGTTCTCTTACGGGGACGGGGCAAATCTAGCTGAAATTCCCGATGAATGTGACCTGGATTACCTCGCATGACAATGATGCGATCGCTTAATACCAAAGCCTCTTCAATATCATGAGTCACAAGAATCAGCGTTGGTCGATCATACTCCCAAATCTGCAACAGATGCTCCTGTAACTTCATGCGTGTAAAGGCATCTAAGGCGCTAAAGGGTTCATCCAGTAATAAGAGCGAGGGTTTTGTGACTAAGGCGCGTGCGATCGCAACCCGTTGTGCCATCCCGCCCGAAAGTTCACGAGGTAGTAGCTGTGAAGATTCCGTCAATCCCACTTTTTCAAGAACATCACCCGTCAATTTTGCTTGCTCAGATTTGGGTAGATGACACAATCCAAACTTCACATTTTCTTGCACACTTAACCAAGGCATCAATCTCGCTTCTTGAAAAATGATGCCAATTTCTGGGTGAGGTGCTGTTATTAGTTGATTATGAATAAACACCGTTCCTGATGTTGGGAAATCTAAGCCTGAAATTATCCGAAGTAACGTACTTTTCCCACACCCACTTGTTCCAACCAAGCTAATAATTTCACCATAATTCACGGCTAAATTAATAGAATCTAAAGCCGTAAATCCATTATCAAATTCTTTGTTTACCCCTTCTATCTGTAGCATCCTCTTCCCTTTTATAATCGTGAGGCGTAAGCATCCTGCCAGTGTAGTAAGCGTTTTCCCACTGTCGCTAAGATGGCATCAGTTAATTTGCCAAAAATCGCAAAAAGCAGAATGCTAGCAATAATAACGGAGGGTCGCCCTGTGGCTTCGCCATCTACCAACAAAAACCCTAGTCCTTTACTTGCTCCCATAATTTCAGCGGCAACCACAAACATCCAACCCAGCCCCAAACCATTACGCAAACCAACAATGTAAGACGGTAGAGTTGCGGGTAAAAACACTCGTCGAATTAATTGAAAACCGTTAAGCCGATAAACCCGACCCACTTCAACTAACTTGCGATCGACTCCTTGAACTCCACTCATTAAATTCAGATAGACAGGAAAGAAAACACCTACGGCAATCAGCATTATCTTGGAAGTTTCATAAATCCCCAACCACAAGATAAACAAAGGAACCCAAGCCAATGAGGGAATATTCCGCAAAGCTTGGAGTAAGGGATCTAAAAGTTGGTGAATTAGCCGCGAATACCCTGTCAAAGCCCCCAAAATGGTCGCAAAAACACTACCAATCAAAAATCCTAAGAAAACTCGATAAAGGGTAATGCCAATATGCTCGAATAGTTCTCCACTCAATGCCAAATCTCCAATAGTTGCAATTACCGTTGAAGGCGCTGGCAGTAAGTTAGGAGGAAAAAAATTTACTTGGGCTAAAAATTCCCACAGTATTACTAAGACAGTTGGTAGAATTAGCCCCTTTGTCCAGTTTACTTTAGAACGCTTTTTCCGCTTCTGCTTGTTGCGATATTGCGGTAGCTCTGTGGTTGAAATAGAAGTAGTCTTGACTAAATGACCATTAGAGTGATTCAAAGGCTTGCTCATCTAAATTCTCTCTACTTCTTAGAAACCTTTTCAACAAACTGAGGGTCAATCAAGTCACCTAAAACTTGCCCAACATTCACGGAGTTTTTGATGACACCACTTTTGAGCAACACATCGCCTGCTGCATTAATTGCTGTCTCTTGTTCCTTACCAATTACTGAGTTAGAGAGGTCAGTACGTTCGAGTTGCTTAGCCGCAACCGCATCCGTCAATTTGGATTCTTTCACCAAGATTTGCTTCAATTCATCTGGATTATCGACAGACCACTTCCGGGCTTTTTCATAAACGGTTAATACCCGCTCCACGTAGCTAGGATACTCCTTAGCAAACTCTTCCCTTACATTCAAAACTCCATACGTGTTTAGATTAGCGTCACGGAAGAAGAGGCGCGAACCTTTTTCAAGTTCTGTTTGAGCCATTAAAGGGTCTAAGCCTCCCCAAGCATCAACATCCCCTTTCTCTAAAGCGGCTTTACCATCTTTGTGTTGCAGTGGAATTAGCTCAATATCTTTGACACTTAACCCAGCTTTATCCAAGGCTCTTAGTAAAAAAACATGAGGGTCAGTTCCTTGTGTTACAGCAACCCGCTTACCTTTCAAATCTTCAACTTTATTGATACTAGAATTAGCGGTAGTCACTAATGCTGTCCACTCTGGTTTGGAGTAAACATAAATAGATTTGATTGGGTTACCATTAGCTTTACCAATTAAAGCAGCAGCACCTGCTGTCGAACCAAAATCAATACTACGGCTATTGAGAAGTTGTAAAGCTTTATTACTACCTAAACTTAGAACCCATTCGACTTTTACTTGGTCTTTGGAAAATTCTTCTTCTAACCAACCTTTCTCTTTTAAAACCAGACTCACTGGGTTGTAATAGGCATAGTCAATTTTAATAGCGGCTGGCTTATTGGCTGTTTGATTAGAATCTTGTGTTTGATTTGAACTTGAATTGCTACAGCTACTTACAACCACTACCAGAGCCATTGCCAGGGCAGTAAGAATAAACCAAACTGGAATGCGAAGGCTTCCAAAAAAGCTAAAACTTCTTTTCTTAAGTTGTTTAATCATAACTTTTGTAGTTCCCTTAAAGTAAAAAGTTATTGAAGAGAAGAAGCAACGCGATTAGCGTTACTTAAAAGCTCGGCAATCAGACTTAGAGTGGAGTGGCTTTTAAAAGTATTACCGCTTACAAGGCTTTGCCAATTTCTGTTGCGTCTGGAACCTCAATTAATCGTCCAGTTTTAACGTCATAGAGGTAGCCGTAAATAGGAATTGAGCTAGGAACTAAGGGATGGGAGCGAATACGCTGTACATCTGCACAAACGCTTTTGGCTTGGTCACCAATCGTCAACCAATCAATAAATTCACCCTCAGTTGATCCTGAACCATCACTGGAGTCATGCCAACCGTTCTTATCGATTGATGCTGTCTTTAAGCTGCTTGCCAGCAAACCCCGCATAATCTGGTCTGTGAAGGTTTCCATCCCACAATCGGTGTGATGAATGACAAACCATTCTTTGGTACCGAGCAACTTGTAGGAAATGACTAGCGAGCGAATCGCATCATCGCTAGCACGTCCACCCGCATTACGAATCACATGAGCATCCCCTTCAGCGAGTCCCGCAAACTTAGCAGGGTCAAGACGGGCATCCATACAGGTGAGAATCGTAAAGTGTCGTCCGGGTGGCATTGGTAACTGCGCTTTTTCACCAAAGCTTTCAGCGTAAGCTTGATTTGCTGCTAAGACTTCTTCATGAACTGCGCTCATCTAAGCATGACCTCCTAACAAATCTGGCAACCAATTGGGATGAAGCAATACCAGCACTCCCCATACCAAAAAGACAACACCAATCACTGGGACAAGCTCACCTCCACGCTTCCACGTCCGCTCTAGTGTCATCACGGCTGTCAGGACAACCATCCAAGTGAAATGCCCGACTCCAACCGCAAACATCACCAGCATCAATGCCCAACAACAACCCAAACAATACAAACCGTGACGAGTGCCTAAGTTCCACGCGCCTTGTAACCCTCGCTGATAGTGGTGGGTGAGAAAACTTAAAGGGTGGCGACAGGCTTTTAAACATTGCTCTTTCAAGCCACTAAACTGAAATCCCCCAGCTAGCAGTAGGGTAGAACCCGCAATCATCCAAGGATGCTGATGTAGCCAAAACCAGTGATGCAGCAGCCAATGCAATCCCATATCTCCAACAAAGGCAACAATGGCAAATCCTGTCCAAATGGCTATATATGCACCCAAAAATGTCAGCAACACTAAGCGAGGCTGAGGTTGTTCGCGACTCGCTCTCACAAATAAACGCACCAGTGGTAAGGTACTTGGCAACATCATTGCAGTTGTCATGACCTGCCAAGCCGCTAGAAAAAGTAGTAACTTTAGTGGGAACGGTAAGGGATTATGCTCAATCAGTGCATTGTGGTGCAGAAGATGCTCTTGTCCTGTGGCAGCCGCTAGAAGTGTAAGAACCCAAGCCACGAGGATTACTCCCCAAAGGATTGCTACGTCATTGTTGAAAACATTGCTCAATGCTGGCAACCTTGAAGCAGGTTCCACCTCTGATGGTTTTCCTAACATGGTGCCTATTCCTCAAACTGGAATAGACCTTGGATTGCATTTCGACCGTTGTATTCCCAGGTGAGATTAAATTCTGGTATGTTTACCCGATGTACTGAGGCTTTTGCAATGTAGGCGGGAGAACCGGGAATCGTACTGAAGATGCTATCAATCATTTTGGTTGGCTTGCCGTCTGGTCCTCGATAGGGTTCCATTTCGCTCACTAAGACATCGCCAATTTTGATTGTCCCTCGTCCTTCTTGAATGTCGTACTCAATTGGGGCAATTCGCACATCTAGCACATCACTCACCAATTTTGCGACATCTGCGATCGCACCCTCTAATTCCCCATTGAAAACCTTTATCAACGCCTGTTGCTGTTCTGGTGTTCCCTTAGCATCCACATAAACAACAGCACGCCAGTTCCCAGCCAAGACATTCCCTGGAATGTAGACAATCTTGACCAAGGTTAACCCCGACACATCAATTCCCAAAATCTCGCCTTTCTCAACGTGGTAGGCGACAAAGCTATCACAAGCGCCTCCATCTGGATCATCCCCAATCCAACAGGGACAGGGAGCATTACAAGAGCAAGCTTCCAGAATTTGCCCTTCTAACTTATAAGTTTTGGTTGCCGTTGCCATTTTTGCTACTCCCTCAGTGAGCAATACAAGTGTGCATGGAAAACCCTTGGGTACCGCCACAGCAGACCCCTTAGACCAATAAAACTGGAATTTATCCACAAACCCCAGTAATTCGATCGAGTTAGCGTATTTTAAATTGGTTAAAGGAGTATTGCACAACCTGCGGCTAATTCGCAAGGGGAGTTATAGCAAAAGGCAGAGGGCAGAAGGGATGCATATTGACGGGTCTTGATTTCAGTATTTGGCGAGAGTTAGGAGTCGCCAATGCAACTGCTATATTTGGATGTTTTAGCGAAAGCGAACTCGCTGCAACTCTCACTAAGGTCTTCCCAGACGCGATCGCTTTGCTGGAAGTTTTATTAATTAAGCTAGAAAGATTGACAAAAAGTATTAATTAGTACCAAGGGTTAAGGTAGTAAATTTCCCTTAAGGTCGATAAGTAATTGCAGTTAACTATCAAGAATTAATCGCATTAGCAGTACAATACACCGAGGTAGATGACTGTATCAGCATCTACTCAGTAAGACAGTTAAACACGAGAAAACCTTATTGATGATGAAAATCACTAGACGCTTCTTACTAGCGACAATCACAGCGTTGATTGCCGTGGTAGTAGGGCACTTTAGTCATCCAAGTCCCGTAGTCGCTCAGCAACCTGTCATCAACCTTTATTCGGCACGTCACTACGACACGGATAATGCGTTGTACGAAAGCTTTACCCAAAAGACAGGCATTAAAGTCAATCTGGTGGAAGCGGAAGCCGATCAATTAATTGAACGGATCAAAAGCGAAGGCGCAAACAGTCCGGCGGACGTGTTCATCACGGTTGATGCGGGGCGTCTCTGGCGGGCGAAGGAAGAAGGTATCTTGCAGCCTATTTCTTCGCAAGTGCTGAACTCGGCTGTTCCGGCGAGCCTTCGCGACCCTGATGGCTCCTGGTATGGACTCTCGAAGCGGGCGCGTGTCATTATGTACAACAAAGACAGAGTTAACCCGTCACAGCTATCAACCTACGAGGCATTGACTGAGCCACAGTGGAAGGGCAAAATCCTAGTACGCTCGTCTAGCAATATTTACAACCAATCACTTGTTGGTTCAATGATTGAGTCTTTGGGTGCTCAGCCAACTGAACAATGGGCCCGTGGGATGGTCGCCAACTTCGCAAGACCACCAGAAGGCAATGATACGGCTCAAATTAAAGCCGTGGCGGATGGCGTTGGCGATATTGCGATCGCAAATACCTACTACCTCGCTCGTCTGATGAAATCAGATGATGCTGCGGAGAAGGCGGCTGCCGAAAAAATTGGTGTGTTCTTCCCCAATCAACGCGATCGCGGCACCCACGTCAATATCAGTGGTGGTGGTGTGGTGAAGACTGCCCCTAACAAGGAAGGCGCAATTAAGTTCTTAGAACATCTAGTCAGTCCAGAAGTTCAAGAAATGTTTGCCAAAGGTAATAACGAATACCCAGTTGTAGAAGGTGTTCCTGTAGACCCTGTTATCGACGCTTTTGGTAAGTTCAAATCGGATGCAACCAATGCAGCCACTTTTGGCAAGAATAATCCAGAAGCACTCCAACTAATGGATCGCGCTGGTTGGAAGTAGAGACGTTGCGGCAAAACATCTCTACTGTTTCAGGCAAATAAGGCGTACCTCTAAAGGGGTGCGCCACTTTCATGGGCATTACTGGCTGACAGCTTCTTGAATGATTCCTCAGTGCTATCCTCAAATAATGACGGATGGCAACTCAGAGTAGAGGGAGGATGAGGTGAAATGACTGCCACTACACTTCAAATTGCCCATTTTTCCATTTGTTCAGCTTGTTCGAGAGCTTTTCTAGCGGCTTTGATTTTCATTAATCTTTGAATGGCGGGAGAAGGGTTGCGGCGTTGTTCTTCTCGCATTTTTCGCCCCCACTCCAGCCAGTCTGCGATGTATTTGCTCACCGCTTCTTTGTTGTGCAGGTAATAGAGAATAGTGGCATAGACTTGTTCTAAAGTGAGGGATGTGTAAATGTTGGCAATTTCTTCAGGAGTTCGGGCGCGATAGATGTATTCGTACAAAATAGTTTCTATGCCGATGCGCGAACCTTTGAGTCGGATGTCGTTGGGGGCGAGAAAGTTGAAATAGTCTTCTAATTGCATAGGTTTATTCTTCGTTTTTATAATAAGGTTACAGAAATTTTAAGGCTCTTCAACTTTTTTGAATTCAGCTTGTCTCATTTGCGTGGTGAACCGTGGCAGCGTTATTTTTTAACTGAGCCATCAGGCATAATTGCCCCACTAAGATTCGCTCCATCAAGCTTTGCCCCTTCAATTTTTGCCTCACTTAGGTCAGCATCCTTCAGATTGGCATTATTGAGAATAGAACCACTTAAATCAGCACCTCTCAGGTAAGCCTTACTAAGATTTGCCCCAGTAAGATTTGCCCCAGTGAGATTTGCTGATGCTAAGCCTGCGCCACTGAGGTTAGCACCACTGAGGTCAGCACCATCAAGCTTGGCGCTATCTAAAAAAGCACCACTGAGATTTGCGTTGTTGAGCTTTGCACTACTGAGATTGGTGTTGTTAAGCTTTGCACTGCTGAGATCAGCACTAACTAGGTCAGCACTATTAAGGTCAGCCTCATTAATTTCACAACCTGGACAACTTTTTGTTTCTTTTAATCGTGCTGTGGATTTTTCCAGTTCGCTTCCTTGTCCTCCACAGCTTGCAAGAGTGAGGAACAAAAGTAATAGATAAAAGTGGTTTCGTTTCATGATTCAGCTATTGGTTTGATGAGTTCGAGATTCAGCAATTCTCAAACTTAAAAGAATGACCGGAATAATCCCGACAACAACGATCGCTAATGCTGGTCCTGCTGCTTCGGTCAGTCGCTCATCGGACGCTAAATTGTAGACTCGCACGGCTAACGTGTCAAAGTTGAAGGGTCGAATAATTAAGGTTGCTGGTAACTCCTTCATCACATCCACAAAAACCAGCATTGCTGCTGTTAGCAATCCACCCCACATCATTGGTGTATGCACTTTAACCAAGGTACTTGCAGGACTGTGACCCAGCGATCTCGCGGCATCATCCAAACTCGGCTTGATTTTTCCAAGACTTGCCTCAACGGTGCTGAAGGAGACGGCGAGGAAACGTACTAGATAAGCAAACACCAAAGCAGTAATAGTACCGCTTAGGAGTAAGCCTGTTGAGATTCCAAAATTTGCCCGCATCCAAGCGTCGATCGCATTATCAAGTTTCCCAATTGGAATGAGGATGCCAACCGCAATCACCGAACCCGGAATAGCATAACCCATTGAGGCAATCCGGGCAGCAAACCGCATCGCCATATTAGACCGCAGTCGTAACCCGTAGGCAATTACAATCGCGATCGCAACTCCTAACCCAGCAGTAATAACCGCAAGAATGAAACTATTTCGAGCAAAGCCCCAAAAACGGTCATCCAAAGTAGTCGAGGCATTCTTGAGAGTCATTTCTAGTAAGATGGCAGCAGGTAGCCCAAAGCCAAGACTCACTGGCACCAAGCAAGCAAAGCCCGCAGCGATAGCCCGTATTCCCCGTAGTTGGTAGCTTGGTAGTTGGCGGTAACGGCTGGTGGATTGATAGTAGCGACGCTGACGACGTGACCAACGCTCAAGCAAAATTAGCCAGAGGATAAATAACAAGAGAAAGGCTGCCAGTTGTGCAGCGGCTTCTCGTTCACCCATCCCAAACCAAGTGCGGTAGATACCAGTGGTAAAGGTATCAACGCCGAAATACTGCACCGTCCCAAAGTCATTTAGGGTTTCCATTAGCGCCAGCGCCAAACCGGCCATAATTGCCGGACGTGCCAGGGGTAAGGCAACGGTTGCAAAACTGCGCCAAGGGCCACAGCCGAGGCTTCGACTCGCTTCTAAGGTACAGACTGACTGCTCTAAAAAGGCAACACGCGCCAGCAGATAGACATAGGGATACAGTACCAAGGTCAGCATCGCGATCGCACCCCCGACCGAGCGAATATTCGGAAACCAGTAGTCTCCATAACTCCAACCGAACAAACTACGCAGCGCTGTCTGCACTGGTCCAGAGAATTCTAAAAAGTCTGTGTAGGTGTAAGCCAGAACATAGGCAGGTGCAGCGAGGGGAAGTAATAGCGCCCATTCAAATAGGCGACTTCCAGGGTATCGGCACATGGTTACCAACCAGGCTGTTCCTACACCAATGACTAAAACACCGCATCCGACACCAATCATCAACCAGAGTGAGTTGAGAATGTAACGTGCTAATACTGTCTGGGCTAAGTGCTGCCAAATCTCCCTAGAGTCAACAAAGATGTTGCTCAAGACAAATAGTACGGGTGTTGAGATGAGAAATGCGATCGCGATAACCAGAACAGTCCAACCATTAGGACGCACAACTTGCCCCACCAACTGACGTGCGAGATTTACAGGGGCGGTAGAGGCTGGATATCGAGTGGGTTTTTCCATGACTATTCAGCCCTGTAATTGGAGATGAGGGTGCTTTGGCACCCACTCCAAGGCTATCTATAAAATCTTTATGAGAATTTCTTTCAAAAACCACTTTACTATAGAGCGCTTTTTATCTGGAAACTCAGGGATAGCGATCGCGTTTTCTTGGCTATCAGTACCTCATCGCAGGGCAAAACTACTTAGCATTCCTTCTCCCTAGGGATAGATCCTCACAACGGTTGATGCCTTTGGTAGTAGCTCTAGAGGAAGATAGTGTTGCTCATCCCGTTCTTTCTAGGCACCTCCTTTAAGGAGTAAGCAGCAATGAAATCAGTAATTGGTCGCATTAGTGTGTTGCTAGCCGTCCTACATCTTGCCGGAAACGTTAATACAGAATCAGTACGGGCACAAACACTTATCTCAACTCCCAACAAGGTTGGTAATCGTTCTCTTGCTCAAAGTCCTACCCTTCTTGCACAAGCGGCTCAGACCTCCGATATACAAAGGACTCTTGACCGAGGAAAAATTGCTGAGGCGGTACTCCTCATTGAACACAACTGGGTAAAAAAATTTGAAGCTTATTTTGGGAGAAACTTTCCCAACCACCCCAGGACAGTCGAGCAAGCCGCAGATACTCTAAGCAAAATTGCAACTCAAACTGGAAAAAAACCTGCCCTCATCTACATCGTTCCTCAACCGCAACACCTGGAACTTGTATTAGTTACTCCAGAGGGCGAACCCATTCACCAGCGCATCTCGGCAGCGAACAAGGAAGCATTACTTCAGCAAGTGCAAGAGTTTACAAACTCGATTGTAAGCCCTGCTCGGAGGAAGACGAACCGCTATCTTGCACCTGCCCAGCAACTCTATCAGTGGATGATTGCTCCCCTAGAGGCAGAACTCGAAGCTCAAAACATAGATACGCTACTCTTCTGCCTAGGACCGGGATTGCGTACTATGCCAGTGGCAGCTTTACATGATGGGCAACAGTTTCTGGTGGAGAAGTATAGCTTTGCCCGTATTCCTGCCTTTAACCTGATCGATACAAACTACGCTCATCTAGAAAATTCTCAAGTTCTAGCAATGGGTGCATCAGAATTTAGGGAGGAAGCCTCCTTACCCGCTGTACCTGTCGAGTTATCGACTATCACGAACAAGCTATGGCAGGGTGAATTCTTCCTCAACCAAGAATTCACGCTGGCTAATCTAGAGTTGCAACGCCAACAACAGCCCTTCAAAATTATTCACCTAGCGACTCATGCCTCTTTTGAGTCTGGAGTACCGAGTAACTCCTACGTTCAGTTTTGGGACAAAAAGCTGACACTTGAGCAGATGAAGCAGTTGCAGTGGAACAACCCATCTGTAGAGTTGTTAGTGCTGAGTGCTTGTAAAACGGCGATAGGAGATGAACAAGCTGAATTAGGCTTTGCTGGGTTAGCGGTTCAGACAAGTGTAAAATCAGCGATCGCAAGTTTGTGGAATGTCAGCGATGAAGGAACTTTAGCGCTGATGACAGAATTTTATCGGGATTTGAAAACAGCACCCATTAAAGCCGAAGCCCTCCGCCAAGCTCAGCTTGCGCTTCTCAACGGGCAAGTGAGCCTGATAGATGGTCAGTTAAACAGTTCTGGAGGACGTATTCCTCTACCACCAGCACTAGCAAAAATTGAGAACCAGAACTTTTCGCACCCCTACTACTGGGCGGCTTTTACAGTAGTTGGTAGTCCTTGGTAGAGAAAGGTTTATTGTCCGAAATAAACTCGTGCATCCATCCCAACTGACCGGAAATAACTACTCCATCGGTCGGCATCTCCCCGTTCGCCAAATGGTCCAACGGCAACGTGTGGCCCCCTTGGGGATTCTCGTTGTGTGACTGCACCTCGTCTAATACCCAACTGAACAACTTGAGCAGCAATATCTGGTAATTCCCGTGCGTCTCCGGGAATGACAACGAAATATGACTGATCTAGGCGACGTTCCCGTGTGTTGCGATCGCTAATTTGTCTTCCTGGATTCACTGCACCAGTACCAGCAGTAATCGGGGTAACTCGCGCCCGAAACCCTTGAGATTCCAACTCACGGACACGAGACTGGGCATTAAATTCATCAGCGAATACCCCAGCTTGAATGATGCCCTCATCCTGTCGAACAAAGGCATCCGGTTCAATGCGTTGAACTTGTGATAAAAGCAAAGGACTATCCCCAAAAATATCAACTCGATAGAGACTTAACGTCGAGGTTGGTGTTCTAGATGGAATCGGTCGGTTAGGTGCGCGAAAATCTAACTCACGTTCCGGACGCGCATCCGGAAAAGCTGGAGGGGAACTCGGCGTATTAAATGATGGAATGGGTGAAGAGCTTGGTGGCGGTAACTCATCAAAGATTCGAGGGTCTGGCAGACGTTGCTGGGCAGCCGTGGTCGATTGAAAAGCGATAAGCCAACTTCCAACCAGTAAAATCGGCAACCCTGAAACTAAAGTGTTTGTTAATGTTGAACGCCTCAATTTTGAACTCCTTTCAATGCGTGACTTTTAACTTTTGACTTGCTTAACACGTCTATACTTTGTGGATGTTAGCCTAGAAGAGGCAGTATGTTTCAAACGTGTTACGTTTAGATTTCATGAATAGAGTCGTTGTCGGCCTCTCTGGTGGCGTTGATAGTTCCGTTGCTGCCGCCACCCTGCATCATCAAGGATACGAAGTTGTTGGTCTGACCCTTTGGTTAATGAAAGGAAAGGGTCAGTGTTGCTCTGAGGGGATGGTCGATGCAGCGTTTATTTGTGAACAACTCGGCGTTCCCCATCATATTGTTGATAGTCGTGAGGTCTTTCAGCATCATATTATTGATTATTTGGTTACGGGTTATGAAGCAGGAATTACACCATTGCCTTGCTCTGCGTGCAACAAGACGGTGAAGTTTGGGCCAATGATTAAGTATGCCCGTGAGCAATTAGGGATTGACAAGATTGCTACAGGTCACTATGCCCGGATTACTTATGATGCGGCAAGCGATCGCTATCAATTGCGTAGGGCAGTGGACTTGACAAAAGACCAGTCTTACTTTCTATATGACTTGACGCAAGACTTACTCGCTGGCTCAATATTTCCCTTGGGAGAACTCAAGAAAACCGAAACGCGACAGCTAGCAGCCGAGTACAAGCTCAAGACAGCAGATAAGCCAGAAAGTCAAGACTTGTGCTTAGTAGAGTCGCACGGTT
Organism: Symplocastrum torsivum CPER-KK1; assembly: GCA_019358875.1. Classification (GTDB taxonomy): domain Bacteria; phylum Cyanobacteriota; class Cyanobacteriia; order Cyanobacteriales; family Coleofasciculaceae; genus Symplocastrum; species Symplocastrum torsivum. The sequence goes on along the minus strand of JAHHIF010000031.1, from coordinate 37,513 downwards.
CAATGCGGACATTTCTGGACAAGTATATTTCCCAAACCACAGGTGATATTGTTGATGCGGACGGGAAGGTCTTGGGTCAGCATCAAGGCATTCACCACTATACAATTGGGCAGCGTAAGGGCTTAGGAATTGCTGCTGCTGAACCTTTGTATGTGATTGGGTTGGATGCCGGACGCAATCGGGTTATAGTAGGCGATCGCACTTGTGCTACTCAGTCAGAATGTACAGTAGGACGAGTCAACTGGGTATCGATTAGTGCACCTACGGCTCCCATCCGTGCCTCTGCACAAATCCGCTACCGTTCTCCGGCTGTTCCTGCCAATGTGATTCCCCTAGAAGGCGATCGGATGAAACTAGTCTTCGACGAACCACAGTTCAGCATCACTCCAGGACAAGCCGCTGTTTTATATGACGGCGATATTGTACTGGGTGGCGGAATCATTGAGCGGTTTTGAAGAGGGAGTTGGGAATGAGGACATGGGAGACAAGGAAGAAAAATCTCCCTTGTCTTCTCTCTTTTAGACGATCTATGATAAATCTCCTTACACAATTTGGACGAAAAGTTATCAAACTGAGTTAATTTCAAGGAGTTGCAGTTAACACAGAAAGAGGGTTATTTTGAGTCATCATCCAGAGGGCATCGCTCCCCACGGCGGTCAATTAGTTAACCGCATTGCTACACACAATCAGCGGCATGAATTTTTAGAGAAAGCCGACTTCCTACCCAGAGTACAGCTTACTAAACGGGCAACCTCTGATTTACAAATGATTGCGATCGGAGCATTAAGTCCGCTTACTGGCTTCATGGAGCAAGCTGACTATGAATCAGTAGTAAACCAGATGCGTCTAGCTAACGGTTTGCCTTGGTCAATCCCGGTAACGCTTTCGGTGGAAGAAGAAATTGCCAAGCCCTTAAAAGAAGGCAGCTTGATTCGTTTGGACGACACCAACGGTCGTTTTGTGGGTGTTTTAGAGCTGACTCAGAAGTATCGCTATGACAAAATTCATGAGGCGGTTAATGTTTACCGCACAGATGACGAAGCACACCCTGGTGTCAAGGTACTCTATAACTACGGAGACATTAATCTAGCAGGTTCTGTCTGGTTACTGCATCGTGACCCCCATCCCTTGTTTCCTGATTATCAAATCGACCCCGCTAAGTCCCGTGTACTGTTTCAAGAGAAGGGTTGGAAAACAATTGTTGGCTTCCAAACCCGCAATCCCATCCACCGCGCACATGAGTACATCATCAAGTGTGCGCTGGAAACTGTCGATGGTCTGTTTCTTCATCCCCTAGTTGGGGAAACGAAAAGCGACGACATCCCGGCTGAGGTACGGATGCGTTGCTACGAGATTATGCGGGAGCGATACTTCCCAGAAAGCCGAGTGATTCTGGCAATCAATCCAGCCGCGATGCGCTATGCCGGCCCTAGAGAAGCGATTTTTCACGCCCTAATTCGCAAGAATTACGGCTGTACTAACTTCATTGTCGGGCGCGACCATGCGGGTGTCGGTGACTATTACGGGACTTATGATGCTCAGCATATCTTTGATGAGTTTGAGCCAGAGGAACTGGGTATTGTGCCAATGAAGTTTGAACATGCATTTTACTGCAAGCGCACCCAGCAGATGGCAACAACGAAGACTAGTCCTAGTGTCCCAGAGGAGCGAATTCATCTGTCCGGGACAAAAGTGCGGGAGATGTTGCGTCGGGGCGAATTACCACCTGCGGAATTTTCACGACCTGAAGTGGCGGCAGAATTAGCTAGGGCTATGAATATCACGACGTATGAGATTTGAGCAAGTACTGTGCTGAAGTATGGGGGAAATAGTGGAGAAGGTAGGGCAGAAATTACTCCCTCACCTCCCTCATCTCCCTTAACTAAGTCCCATTCGGTTAAAGGGGAAAGGAGCAATTCATTCCTTTTCTCTTTCCTTAGCTGTCATCACTTTGGTACAACACAGTGCAACTTCGCACAACGGATGTGATTCAAGTTATAGTTCTGCCTTCTACCCTGGAGCCTTCTGCCTTTTGCTATATATTTTGAAGGTTGCTAAAAAGCCTGGTACTATTAGGTTTTGTAGTTTGAATTTTTGAATTTTGAATTGCTTATCAACCTCTCTAAGATAATGCAAATTACAAAATCGACATTCCTGGTAGGCTGATAGCTGATAGCTAATAGCTGATAGGTGATATGGGACTTGATCGGCGTACTTTTCTGCAACGGGCTGGATTAGCACTAGTATCACTAGGTATCAGTGAAACGGTGCTATCACTCTTGGGTGATAAAAGCTTAGCACTGCCTCTGTTCGATCGCTATTTTCAGGCACTGGCTCAATCAGGTGGTCGGAAGTTAGCGCTACTTGTGGGAATTAACCAATATCCTCGTGGCACAGCGTTGGGTGGTTGTGTCACAGATGTGGAGCTGCAACGGGAACTCCTGATTCATCGCTTTGGCTTCAACGCCAGCGATATCTTAACACTGACGGATATCCAAGCAACCAGGGAGAATATTGAAACTGCCTTTATTGAGCATCTGACTGAGCAAGCCAAAGCGGGTGATGTGGTAGTCTTCCACTTCAGCGGCTATGGGAGTCGCGTCAAGATGGCTTCGCCTAGGTATGAGGTACGAGGCGAGAGGCAAGAGGAAGAATCTGGCTTACCTGTTGCTTATGAAGTAAACAGCTTAGTACCAGTCGATAGCCTCCTGGCAACCAAAGGAGTAGCAACTGCTAACGATTTGCTCGAAGAAACACTGGTTTTGCTACTGCGATCGCTTGCTACCGACCACGTTACTACAGTATTGGATACCAGCCATAATGAGACTGAGAGTGTCCTTCAAGGCAATCTTCGCGTGCGCTCTTGCCCTAATCCTCCGGCAGATAGTCCCTCTCCGGCAGAACTTGCTTTTCAAGAACAACTTCTAAGCCGTCTCAATACATCCTGGAAACAACTCAAGAAGCCCAAAAGCCAAAATCAACAACCAGGGATTGTTCTCGCCGCTGCTGGTCCAAGCCAACCCGCTGCTGAGGCGCAGTGGAATGGCTTCAGTGCTGGCTTATTTACCTACGCTCTAACTCAGTATCTGTGGCAAGCTGCACCTGCAACGACGGTTCAAATTAGCCTGAGTCGTGCGGCTGGGATGGTCAATCAGCTAGTCGGTAAAGAGCAGCAGCCTCAACTTATTACTCAAGAACGTATTCATCAGCCCTTGCTGGCGTATTATCTGCCACCTGACCCTAGCATTGGCGCAGATGGTGTCGTGACGGCTGTTGAAGAGAGTGGTAGGAGCGTTCAGTTGTGGCTAGCTGGCTTACCTGCGACTGTCTTAGAGTACTACGGTGCTAATTCTTTATTTACCTTGTCTCGTCAAAACGCGATCGCATCGCTCCCTTCGGAGGCTGAAGATAACAAAGAACAGGGAAATTTCACCCCCCTAGCTTCTGCCAAACCTCCACAACTCCTAGTTCGCTCAAAAGAGGGTCTCACAGCAAGAGCGCGGATTATTAGCCAAAGTATTGCTGATAATTCCCAACTACAGGTTGGACAGTTGGTTCAAGAAGCTGTCCGGGTGTTACCCCGCAATCTTGGTCTTACTATCGCCCTGGATGCAACACTCGAACGAATTGAGCGGGTGGATGCAACGAGTGCTTTTGCTAACGTTCCCTCTGTCTCTTCGGTGGTAGTTGTGGGGGAACAACCTGCTGATTATTTATTCGGAAAGGTAACGTCATCGCAAGACACTGATTCTGACCCTACTCCGACAGATGGTGATGATTCCTCAATCAGGGCAGAGGGTTATGGTCTATTTTCTCTTGCCCATAATCCGATTCAGAATACAACTGGGGAAGCTGGAGAGGCAGTGAAGTCAGCGGTCAATCGGCTCATCCCAAAACTGAAAACATTGCTAGCGGCAAAATTGCTGCGTCTAACGGCTAATGAAGGGTCGTCCCGTTTGGGCATCCGAGCCTCAATAGAAATGATTGCCCCAGAGCAAGTTGTGGTGATGCAACAACAAACACTACGGGCGGTTTCATCACCCAAACAATGTCCTCCTTTGTGTGATTCTCCAAAAGCAGGAGAGGGAAAGGGTTTAAGGGCATTAGTGGATAAAAAGACGGCACCTGACTTAGCAACCCCTTGGGCAGAGGGAAGTGTTCCAACGTTGCCGATTGGCAGTCGCATTCAGTATCGGCTCGAAAACTATAGCGAGTACCCAGTGTATTTCATGCTAATTGGTTTGGATACTAGCAGCAGTGCGATCGCTCTTTATAAAATTCAATCCTTTCAGGAAGCACAATTCTCGGAAAATAAGCCACCCCTAAAAAATGCAGTAATCGCACCCGGAGAAACTCTCGTGTTACCCCAATCTTCGGCTGATACAGATTGGGTTGTCCCTGGCCCTGCCGGACTTGCAGAAATTCAATTGATTTGCAGTCGCGCTCCCTTCACTAAAGCGGTGGTGGCACTAGAAGCCGCAAAGCGTCCTAAAGGAGAAGGAGATCGAATTGGTGATTTATATAACCCCTTGGAAGTAGTGCAGGCAGTGCTGCAAGACTTACATAAAGCCAGTGCCATGCAGATGGCAACAACGTCGTCCTACGCGCCAGACTCTATCAGCTCAGTTTCCGACACCTATGCCCTGGATGTGAATGCTTGGGCAACGCTGAGCTTTATCTATCAAGTGGCATAAATTTCCCAAACCTGATGGCTCTGGGAGTCTTGGTAAATTAAGCTTGCTCTACCATGAAAACAGAAGTAGGTTCCTGGATGAAGGACGTTGTGGTAGTTCTGCCGCCGTTGGGGATGGCTACGGGCTTGCTGTGAGCTAATTATCCAAATTATCAGGAGACATCATGAGCAAACAAAAAAATTCATCAAACAGTAAGACAACGCCTGTCGATGGAATAGCTGAAGCTGAAGCACCGAAAACTAAACAAGCAGCAGCGAAAGCCGAAACCAAAGCAGCTATAGTGACGGCACCAGAAAACGTCATTTTGGACAATCCACCGCCTCAACCCAACTACCCTAGCTATCGGGTGCTACCAGGAAAACCGATTACCCTAGCTAACTTCGATCCCGATGCCTCTGAACACTACAAGAAAAAGAAAGACGTTGAAGCAGAACTTGAAAACCAGCGAAAACGTATTAGTAATCTACAACAGCGTTTGTATGCAGAAAATCAGCGCAGTTTACTAATTGTCCTGCAAGCCATGGATACCGGGGGTAAGGATGGCACGATTAAAAACGTATTTAGCGGCGTTAATCCTCAGGGTTGTCAAGTTTGGTCGTTTAAAAAGCCTAGTGACGAAGAGACAAGTCACGACTTTCTGTGGCGCTACCACAATCGTGCACCCCAACGCGGCATGATTACTATCTTCAACCGCTCCCACTATGAAGATGTCCTAATTGTGCGTGTCAAGAATTTAGTGCTAGAAGATGTTTGGCGAAAGCGCTACCACACGATTAATGAGTTTGAGCAAATGCTCACCTTCAATAACATTACGGTAGTCAAGTTTTATCTCCACATCTCCAAAGACGAACAAAAGCGGCGGTTGGAAAGTCGGTTAGAAGACCCAGACAAGCGCTGGAAGTTCTCTAGTAATGACATCCAAGAGCGACTTTTGTGGGATGACTACCAGTTAGCGTTTGAAGAAGCAATGAATAACTGCTCAACCGACTATGCTCCTTGGTATGTTGTACCAGCTAACAATAAGTGGTACCGCAACTTAGTAATTGCCCGTACACTTGCTGACACACTTGAAGCTATGAATCCTCAATATCCAGCAGCGGAAGCGGGTTTGGAGAATACCGTGATTCCTGATTGAGCTAACTAACAACAGAAAAATAAGCTCTTGTACTACCCTGAACCCTCTCCTTAGTCACTACCGTATATGCACAAGAAGAGGAGAGGGTCAAACTAACGACCACATACCAGTAAAAACCCTTCTGCCCTCTGCCCTCTGCCTTCTGCCTTTTGCTATACCATTATCTTCAGAAGAACTTGTAAAGCCTGAAAAAAGCAGCAGATACAAAGGCTAAAAAATCAACTTGAAGACTTAAAATCTAAAAACCCTAGCTTATTCTCAGCGGCAGAAATGCAATGATTCAGATTATTTGTAAATTACCAAAATTGAAAATCTGATTACTTTGATAACTACTTCTTCAAGACTTGTCAGGCAGCCTTGCTTCCCCAAAAACTTGCTGGGGAGTAAGTTCTAGCCCATCCAATAGTGAGTCAGTTAGAAGAGCAGCTTTAGTATAGGTTTGTGGTGGCGCATCTGGGTAGAAAACCGTGATGCTTCTCGCCTGAGGATCGACAACCCAAACCCTCAATACTCCGGCTTCCAGGTAATCTGTTGCTTTCTCGGCTAATTGTCCAAATGTTTGTCCAGGTGAGATGATTTCAATTACCAACTCTGGTGGTACGGGACAAGCCTCATCCTCCATCACATCTGCTGGGAGACGCTGATAGGAAACGTAGGTCAAATCTGGCACAGGCACCCAATCTTCACCGTTACGTTTTAAAGCAATTGCCCATTCTATATTTACTTCGCCTCTGTTCTGACACCACTGGGTCAGCAATGTATATAGAGAACCAGTGACTCTGGAATGAAACCGTTTCGGCGACATCTTAGGTACTGCCTCACCATCGACTAATTCATACGTCACATCCGACTCTGGCAATGCTAGAAATTCTTCAAGCGTCAGTCGATTTTGAATCTGCGGCATTTCTAAAAAAACCTCAAATCAGTTAACCTCATCACTCCTGAATACAGATGTTGATTTCCCGCTTGCTAAACGGTAAATCCTGATTAATCGCGTCAATCTCCTCCTGTTCCATAGCATTTACCTCACCGATGTAGTTTCGCAAAATTTGGGTGAGTCGCCCATTGTAGAACCGATGCAAGCTGTGATTAGGTGTTGCTGGAAAGCCACGACGCCTCTTGTGCCGTCCGCCTGCACCCGGATCGAACATCTGAATACCATTAGCGATCGCCCATTCAATTGGCGCATAGTAGCAGGCATCGAAATGTAGGCAGTCAAACTCCTCGAAACAACCCCAATAGCGCCCATAGAGTTGGTCACCCTTGGTTAAACAGAAGGATAATCCGACTGGGTGGCGGTCATCCTCCTCCCGATAAGCCGCGACTAATAAAACGCGATCGCGGTACTTGGGATACAACTGCTCAAAAAACTTGCGGGTGAGATACTTACTCCCCCAATAAAACTTATCGCAGGTGCTGCTGTAGAAGCTGTAGATCGTCGGAAACAAGGATTTAGGAATCTCCTCACCTTTAAGCGTTTCGAGGCGCAGTCCCGCCGTTGTCACCGCTTTACGTTCCCGCTTGATATTGCGGCGTTGATTGGCATTAAAGACACTCAAATAGTCATCGAAGCTACCAAAGCCTTTGTTTTGCCAAATATAGCTGTGGTGCAACCAGCTTGTGAAACCGTGACGCTCTAGTACAGGTCGCCACTCAGGGTCAACGAAGAGAAAGTGACAACCCAAAATGCGGTTCTTGTCACAGAAATGATCAATTGCCGCAACCATCAACTCCGTCAACTCATCCTCATCTTCTCCAGGTGCGATCAAAAATCGATAACCCGTAGCTGGCGTAAACGGTGTCATCCCTAGCATTTTCGGGTAGTAGCGCAAGCCTAAACGCTGAGCTAAATCTGCCCACTGGTGATCAAAAACAAACTCACCGTAACTGTGACCTTTGATATATAAAGGTGCTGCGGCAATTAGCTGTCGATCTCGCCAAACGGTTAGGTGATTGGGTAACCACCCTGTCTTTGCCGTAGCACTACCCGATGTTTCGAGATTATTCAACCACTCCCATTCCAAGAACGGTGTCTTCAAGGGTTGAGCAAAAGCATCCCAGTCTGTTTGGGGAATATCAGCGAATCGGTTAACCCAGGTAACGGAATACTCAGGCTGGGATTGTTGAACCATTTGGGAAATCCAGGGTAAAAACTTGTGAAAATAGCGCGTCATCAGCAGCAGCGCTTGCCTCTAATTCCAAAGATAAAAACTGCTTTTAGGTTAACTAATCTTTACCAAAAAAAGCTAGGCACTATGAACCGTGTTGCATCCGATAGTGTAAAAATACCTCTTGCTCAATCGTTTGAACGTTTAACAGCTCTAGGTGCCGAAACTCTGGTATCGAAAATCCCTCCCCGTCTACAGGCGTTGGTGCCGCTATGCCGCCAACAATCAACGGGCAAACGGTCAGCCAAAATTCATCAATCAAATCAGCCGCCATCAAAGACGCCACTAATTCGCCGCCCCCTAGAACAGCTAAGCGTTCTAAACCAAGCTGTGTTAGTTTTTGGAAAGCATCGATCCAATCAAACCCTTGTTCAGATGTATTAGCGACAATAATTCGCTCAAAAGCTCCAACGACCGCTGACTCTTGTTCCTGCCAACGTTTAGCACCAGTTTCTGTTGTCAGTAGCCAGCGAGGTACGTCCTGGCGAAAGAAGCGTAATTGCGGGTCAAGTTCAGCCAAACGGGAGCAAACAATCTGCACTGGCTGCGGCGGTACTCCACGCTGTTTTCGGAGTTGCAGCCATTCAGGATTTGAGACACCAAGGGTCGTGCCATAGGCGCGGAGCGTCCCCGCACCGAATAAAACACCATCAGCCAGGGCCACTTGTTTTTCCAGGTGTATCCGATCCGCCTTGGACGAAAATCGGGTAGGCGATCGCGTTACATCTGCAATTTTGCCATCGGCACTCATGGCGAGAATCATCGTCGTATGAGGTCGATGAAGAGCAGAGTGGTCAGGCATAGCTATTTAGTTAGGAAAGAAAAACGATAATGGTTGGAAGTCCGGAGATTCAGTTGATTTATTGTATAGCTTCAAAATGAAGATTAGCTTCTGGAACCCAGAAGAATGTTGAACCGTTTTAGGATGGAGACGAGTTCTATGAAAGCAACGATCTATAGACATGAATACTCCTCAAGCCTGTTTTAATGGCAAGTGGCTCACTGTTTACCAAAATTTAAGATGACACTGAAGCGATTCTGTACTAATATTCGCTTCTCACGCTGCCATCAACCCAGCAGGAAACAAGTCAATCTTCATCCCCCTTCTGGGATAAGTCCCTCATCTACTGTATTTATATTGTTGCTGGGTTTTCTACTTCATTCCTCCACTCTGATGTCCTATGGCTAAGCTAGGTCAGTCCTCCTTTCGCCGCATCCTGTTGACACGCCTTTTGCTGCTGAGCGTGCCCATCTTACTTATGGGGGTATATGTGACCTACCGAAAAGCACGCTCGACGCTTCTGAAAACTGCTGGTCAAAACCTCACAGAAAGCGCTGCGAGAAAAGGCGAAAGTATTCAAGAAATAATTGCCGCTCTCCAATCAAACCTAATAAGCGCGAGTGAAAGCGTCGTCTTCAAGTCACAGTCACCAGTAGGCTATCAAAAATTTGTCGAGGAACTTGCTCAGCAACTGCCGAACCAAATCCAGTGTGTGCAGTTGAGTAATCTTCAAACTAAAGCCGTTGTTGCTAGTACCTGTGGGAATCAATTCATAGAACCATCTTCAGAAACGTTGTGGTTCCAGGAGCGAGGGTCAACACCAATCACTCGCTCTCAGGTTGATGTGAAGGTACTATTACCTCAAGACCAGCCACCTTCTGAAACAGGAAACATCAATCAACTCAACGCCGAGAATCAACTGAAACTCGTATTCAGTGTCCCAGTCTATAATGCTGCCGATCAACTCCAATATGCCTTAAGTATCCATTCTGCTCTGCTACAACCAAAAGAAACACCACCAGGTTCATTGACTGGCTATCCAGTGGTGATTAGCCAGTCGGGTATGATTCTTGCTCATCCCTCCCTAGAGCGAGTGGGGCGCAACATCGAGCAGGAGGTAGAGGCAGAACCACTTCAGCGAGTCCTCACAAGAGCGATCGCAGGTCAGCAAGCTTTTGAGCATCTGTTTTTCTTTGAACAAAATAACGTAGAATTGCTCGCTGGCTATACTTCTATTACCAGTCCAGTTACAGGGGAAGAGAACCAAAAGTGGACAATCTTAGCAGTTACTCACATAGATAGTGCCCTTGCAGGTCTCAAAGATATTCAGCAAGTTCTCTTCATCCTCACCTGCTGTCTAATTGCCGCCAGCCTGTTGGCAACTTACTATATCGCTCACGATTTAGCGATGCCATTGGAGAAACTCACAGAGTATGCGTTAAATGATTCAGAGCTACACTCTACAGGAAAGATTCCTCGTAATTTTAATATTCGCGAATTCAATCAATTATCCGAAGCTCTTGAGGGGATGATTTCGCGATTGAGACATTGGGCAGAAGAACTGGAAACTGCCTGGAAAGAAGCACAAACTGCAAATCAGCTTAAGAATGAATTTCTTGCCAATACCTCCCATGAACTGAGAACCCCGCTCAATGGAATTATTGGCTGTCTGCGACTAGTACGTGATGGCTTTTGTGATGATAAAGAAGAAGAACTAGATTTTTTACAACGTGCTGATGATGCGGCAATCCACTTGTTAGGCATTATTAATGATGTTTTGGACATTGCCAAAATTGAAGCAGGTAAACTCTCGGTAGAAATGGAGCCGATTGACTTACGAAAGTTGCTCAATGAAGTGATTAATTTACAAGCTGTTCCAATTCAAGAGAAAAATCTCCAGTTCAACACGACAGACTTGCATGACATTATTCCTGTGCGTGCCGACCCGGCGAAACTCAAGCAAGTGTTACTGAATGTGGTTAGCAATGCTGTTAAGTTTACAGATGCTGGCAGCATTACGATTAGTACACGAATTGAGCCGCTCGCTGAACAACCGATGATGTCGTCAACAGGCAATCTGTCGCCAAGTTCTCGCCCCTTGTACAATCTGAGTGCGAAGAAAGCAAAAGCGACAAACACTGATCATGGTAATGACTACGCTAATTCCCAACTTTCCTCCTCTCAAGTTTTTGTCACTGTGAAGGATACGGGAATTGGTATCGACCCAACTCAACAACAGAAACTCTTTCGTCCCTTTGTGATGGTTGATGGCTCAACAACTCGTAAATGTGGTGGTACAGGGCTTGGTCTAGCCATTTCACGAAATTTAATAGAACTGATGGGAGGTAGGATTACCCTGTCGAGCGAGGGAGATGGTCAAGGGACTACGGTTGAGATTAGCTTGCCGACAATTGAACCTTCACTGTTGCTCACAGGCGACTCACAGGGATTAAATGGTGTTACACCGATGAGTTCAGCAGATTCCAATGGAGCTGTTACTCAATCGTGAGGTTCTAGTAACCGGGGAACAACGACTGGCTGTCCTCCCTGTTGCAGGGATTGTGACAAACAGCTCAAAATTTGGACAAGTTGGGCGCCAATCCAGCCAGAGGAAGCAGGTGAGGCTTGACTGGAGCGGATCGTTTTAAGAAAGCGATCGCATACTACTCTCAGCGGTTCAGTGGCTTCGATGTCGAGTACTTCACAGTACTGATTGCGAGGAGTAAAGCGATCGCCGTTGTCTTCCAAATGCCCATGATGGAGAATTAGGGGCGTAAAGCCGTGCATTTCATCAAAAATTAATGTTCCTTGTGTCCCCACAACCCCAAGACGCCGTTGTTTATCTGGGTTGAGCCAACATAGGTGAATCAAGGCTTGGAAGCCAGTCGGATAGGTTAATGTGACCTGTACAAAGTCAGCTAGACTTTTGGGAGAGAATAGGGGGATTTCTTCTCCATTGCCTCTTTGTAGCCAAGTTCGACCCGTTGCTTGTACGTTCATGGGTAACTGCCCTAACCATGTGTTAAAAATTGTTAGGTCGTGAATGGCTAAGTCCCAAAGAGCGTCTACATCGTGACGTACTGGTCCTAAATGGGTGCGAGTTGCATAGCCATAGCGTAGTTCTCCCAATCCTCCTGACTGAACAACTTCTTTGCCACGCTCAATCGCTGGGTGAAAGAGATAGGTATGGTCAACTATGAGTTGTCGCTGCTGTTGTTCAGCAAGGTGGCACAGTTCCAAGCACTCAGCGACATCAAGAGTTAAGGGTTTTTCTGCTAGGACGTGGTAACCTTGCCGCAGAGCATCCGCAATCAGACTGTAATGGGTACTGGCTGGAGTTGCGATCGCAACTGCCTCAATCTCAATGCTTCTAGGGATAGCGTGCCAATCCGTTGCTAAAACCACACCAGAATCCAGATTGAACTGTTCTTGGCAGACTGCTAAACGTTCTGGGTTTTGATCGACCACCGCCACTAGCAAGGCATCAGGGTGTTCTAAGAAGTTCCGCAGCAGGTTGATGCCCCAATGACCTACTCCCAGTACGGCAATCCTCGTTTTCATGAAGATTTTAAGTTAATTGCTCGCCGCTTGCTGATCATTAGACCTCTCGCAAAAGTCAATTAAAGCTAGGTAGCTGTAGTACTTATCACCCTTTTATCTGTTGTTTATGCAAGAGACTGCATGAACTGGCGTACACAACGAAAAATTAAAAAGTTTCTTTCCCCAATTCCCTATTCCCCACTCATCACTTTTGAAAACGCCTGTTTCGCTGCTGCTTGTTCTGCTGCTTTTTTTGATCTCCCTGTTCCTTCACCTAAGTATCGGTCTTGAAGCCAGACTTCTGCCGTAAATCGTTCGGTATCGCCATGCACGGAGCTGGTTTCTTTAAGACGATACTGTGGAAGTAGTTTATAGTGGGCTTGAGTCCATTCCTGGAGAGCGTCTTTATAATTCTGGCGGGCTGGGTCTTTGCGAATTTCAGTGGCTAAGTGCTGTAAGTGAGAGTCTAGCCAGGGACGCACAAGTTCCAGAGTGTGGGTACTCAAATAAAGTGCGCCTAACACGGCTTCAAAGGCATCAGCTAGCCTTGATGTTTCACCTGCCATGTCACTGGCAGCACTACTAGAAACTAGTAGGTAACGATCTAGTCCGTAGCTTTGAGCAATTTGGGCAAGAATGCGATCGCTCACTAGAACTGAGCGAATCGCCGCAAATTCACCGACTAAAGCTTCAGGATAGGTTTCAAATAACAACTCTGATGCGGCTATCCGCACCACTGCATCACCAACAAACTCTAACTGCTCATAGTTGGCTTCAGCAGAAATACTAGGGTGAGTCAGGGCAAGGTCAAGAAGTTCCCACTGCACCGGAGATTGCTCAGGTAATCCCAATTTTTGAATCAACTGCCGTAGTTGCTTCTGACGGCGAGGGTCTGTGAGAGTCATTCGATTTTGGATTTTAGACTTGTTCTATGAAAAGAAATCTTTTTTTACCCATCACCCCATCCCCTCATCTCTTTATCACCCCATTCGCTCATCACCTCATCTTCTCATCTATATCTTCTCATCTATATAGAAGGGGGAGAGAGTAAGTCATAAGCCGGGTTCTGTTCTCACTTAGCCGCGTTCTCGCGACTCAGCAGGGCGGTTATCTATCTGGGACGTTTGTTACCAAACGCCTCAAGCGGCTCTATGAAGCGGAACTGGTAAAAGACTAACCGTAGTTCCTTTGACCTTGCTCCCAACCGGGGTTTACCGAGCCAGCACCTCTCGATGCTGCTGGTGCGCTCTTACCGCACCTTTGCACCCTTACCAAATTTGTTATTCATCCGTTGTTAATAGTTCCTTGCAAACAACAAAGAACCAATAACCAATAACCAACAACAAACAGGCGGTATGTTTCTGTGGCACTATCCTCACGGTCACCCGCACTGGGCGTTACCCAGCAAGTTTTGTCTTTCGGGAGCCCGGACTTTCCTCAGACTCTCTGTTATCAGGGAATCCGCAACCACCAACGCCTACTCTCTCCCTTTTCCAGTCTAGTCGTGTTGAGGCTTCAACTGATAGCTGCTTAAGACATCTTTTCTTCCCTTCTGCCATCTGCTCCTGCCCTGGAGCCTTTCTTTGTAAGTGTGGTGTTGGGTGTTCTTCTTGGAGGCAAAGGAAGAGATTGAACAGATTATTTCTTAGATTTTTTAGGTTTCAAGGCAAGGGTGAGGGCTTTTTTCAAGCGTAACTTTTTAACAATGAACGGAAGGCGTAGGTTATAGCCTTGTTCTACGTTAACAATAGGGTCAGATATTCTAAAAATTAATCTGAAGAAGAACTTACCATTGTTTTGAGCCGCTTTTTTGAGCTTATCTGTTTTAAATAAAGGAGCAATTAAATCTTCATTACTCACTTCTTCTTTAATAGTCTGGCTAGGGAGAACAAGGCTTGGCTCTTGAGCTATTTTTTGCTCTGTAGTAGCAGAAACTACTCGAATGACTCGCTGAGCAACTCCATCAAAATCAGTGATAGAACACTGTTTCCAGTCTACAGTAATCGTAGACTCTTGAGAAGTATTTTTAATAGTAATGGGTAGAGTTTTAAAATCTTCAAGTTTATAACTTGGTTTGAGCTTAAAACTTATTCCCATTAACTCCCCTATGCTTTGATCTTCCAGCGTATTACTCTCTAGCCTGTTACTTAAATCTTCTGAATCTACTTCAACTGTTATTTGGCTATCTAGAGATTTATAGGCTTGATAAAAAACATAAGTAACAATAATAAAGTAAACCGTTAGTATCAACAGATTGCGGCTATCCATTATAATGACTTCCTCCAAGGGTTAAGAATGAACTATTGACAAAGTTCAATCCTATGGTATTTAGGTTTTAGTTCTTCTTGATTGTTGAAAAATTCTCAAACCAGCCCCGTCGCCAGAAAAAGTATATCAAACCACTAGCGATCGCAATCATGGCTGCCAAACAAATTGGGTAAGCCCAAGGTAGGTTGAGTTCGGGCATATTCCCAGGTTTATCTGTATTAAAATTCATCCCATATACTCCAGCAATAAAAGTTAAGGGAATAAAGATTACAGAAACTATTGTCAAAAACTTCATGATTTCGTTCATCTTATTTCCTACAGAGGATAGATAGACATCCATGAGACCAGAAGCTAGTTCACGATAAGTTTCCACCATATCTATAACCTGAACCGTGTGGTCATAGCAGTCTCGTAGATAAATTCGCACATCAGGGCTAATCAGGTCACTACTGTCACGAATCAAGATATTAATCGCTTCTCGCTGCGGCCAGATTGAACGACGAAGGGCTAGCAATTCCCGCCGAATTTGATAGATTTTTTTTAGAGTTTGACGGGTTGGGTTGGTGACAACTTCATCTTCTAATTCTTCAATTCTTTCCCCATAGTCTTCTAGCACCGGGAAGAAACCATCAATAATTGCATCTAGGAGAGTATAAGCTAAATAATCAGCTTTCTGCTTGCGGATGATGCCTTTATTTTTGCGAATGCGATCGCGTACTGGACCAAAACAATCTCGTTGCGGTTCCTCTTGTACCGTAAGCAGGTAATGTTTTCCCAAAATAAAACTAACTTGCTCAATCCAAAAACCAGTTTCTTCTTCTTTAAGCAGCACCATCTGTAAAATGATTACCAAATGGTCTTCGTAATCCTCTATTTTTGGCCGCTGAGGTACATTTACCACATCTTCCAAAAGCAGTGGATGTAACTCAAAAACATCACCTAAGCGCAGCAAGACATCTTTACTACCTAAACCTAGAACATCTACCCAGGAAACCGACTCCGTATCTAGAAAAGGAATACAAGCTTCTGGGGTTGCCAGTGGTACGCGAGTGGCGTTAGCTTCGCTGTAATCAATTAAGACAATTTCTGTTGGTGTAGCATCTGCTCTAATGTTGATAAATCCTGGCGCACTTCCCTGTTTATCGTAGTAATAATCAAACAAATCTTCTTCTTCGGGCTGTGCGGCTAACTCTGCTTCCGGAAAATGTCTTTGTGTCATGCGAATTACCTCATCTTCATTATCTACCTAACTTCTTATCAGCAAAAGTTGCTTTTTATAAAATCAATCTCTTGCTTTAGAGCATCTGTATGCATCCAGCCAACATATCCTCCAAATTTGCAAACCTCATTACTATCAAAGACGTAAACGTGATGCACCTGAATAGCATTTACAATTAAGCGCAGTGTTCCACTACTATCTTTAAACTTCAGGTCTTCTAAGGTTTTATCAATAGGACTATGACGACTTAATTGCATTAAATCTTTTGTCATTCCAGGAACTTTATCTAAGTGATTAATTACATCTTGCAGAACTTCACCAAAAATATTAGCTGTGACTAAACGAGCTGTCTGCTGGCACTGCCAGTACCCAACGTGAGCATCAGCTACCCCTAAGACCAATGCTGCATCCAATTGACCAACAGTACGAGTAGCCTTTTCCGCCAGATTAGCATCAGTGGAGACAAATTTATCTTGAAAAACCAAGTTTTCCGTTGATGTTAGATCTAAGCTTGACCGAATAGGATAAGCAACAATATCTGAAGAATGAATAATATTAACCCATCTTAGGGGTTCGTTCTGATAGTTTTTAGTAAATTGCTTAAATTTGTCTAGATTGACTTCTAACATAGCGTTTAAAAATAAAATAGGTGAACCCATTGTCGTGACACTTTTGAGAGTGATTTTCCTAATTTTTTTGCCATAGCTAAAGCCATTAATCATTGCCCGAATGTCATTAGCTGGGTCTTCTAAACTGAATCGCTCGGAAAATAAGACATCCCATAAAATAACGCTTCCTAGAGAGTGAGCAATAATATGGAGTTCTGTTTCTTGAGGATTCTTTTCCAAAAAATCCTTTAGCTGCTGAGCAATAAATTTTCTAATAGTAGCACCCCTTTCAGAATTCAGGTAACTTAAAAAGTCACCAAAAAACTCAGAAAGAAAGCCTTCTCTAAATTTTTGGTATCGAAAAATATCGTCAATGTTAACTTGTGGATAGTCTTTCTTGACTTCCTGTAAGTCTTGATAAATCCAGTTCCATATCTTGCCGACATCCTTTAATACATCACCCCAAAAGCTAGAGTAAAAATGGGGAAGTGGTTTCCCTCCTTCGATAAACTCTTCCTTAATGAGACCTTTCAATTTATCTGCATATTTAACATTGTGTGTGGCAACACCGTGAATAAAAAATACGAGCATCGTTTCACTATTATCTGCAATTCTCTCATCCAGTATTACTGCAATCATCAGCGATCGCCCAGAGAATTGACACTTGTATAAGCAAGGTGCGTTCGCAGCAAGGTCTAATCGTACTAAAAAAGCAGCCTGCCTTGAGAGGCAAGCTGCTTTCAAAATTTATACCAGGAAGGTAGGGGACTACATCATGCCCATGCCACCCATGCCGCCCATGCCGCCCA
This sequence comes from Symplocastrum torsivum CPER-KK1, assembly GCA_019358875.1. Classification (GTDB taxonomy): domain Bacteria; phylum Cyanobacteriota; class Cyanobacteriia; order Cyanobacteriales; family Coleofasciculaceae; genus Symplocastrum; species Symplocastrum torsivum. The sequence continues at coordinate 20,291 of JAHHIF010000031.1, read as the reverse complement.
TGCCGCCCATACCGCTCATGCCACCCATGTCAGGAGCAGCAGATTTCTTCTCAGGCTTCTCAACAACAAGAGCCTCGGTAGTCAAGACCATACCAGCAATCGAGCCAGCGTTTTGTAGTGCTGAACGCACAACCTTAGCAGGGTCGATGATACCAGCAGCAATCAGGTCTTCAAATTCATCGGTAGCAGCGTTGTAGCCAATGTTGACATCGCTTTCCCGCACCTTCTCAACGATGACGGAACCCTCAACACCAGCATTATCTGCCATCTGACGCAGGGGTGCTTCCAAGGACTTAGCAACGATGTCAGCGCCGATTTGTTCTTCGGCATCTAGACTACCTTTGATATCAGCAATTTTGGGAATCAAACGAATCAACGTTGTACCGCCGCCAGGAACGATACCTTCCTCCACAGCCGCTTTGGTCGCGTTGAGAGCGTCTTCAATCCGCAGCTTGCGGTCTTTGAGTTCGGTTTCAGTCGCTGCACCAACTTTGATAACGGCAACACCACCAGCAAGTTTAGCAATCCGCTCTTGCAGTTTTTCTTTGTCGTAGTCGGAGTCAGTTTCTTCTAACTGTCTACGGATTTGAGCAACCCGCTTTTGGACATCGTCTGTTGTTTCGCCAGCAACGATGGTCGTGGTGTCTTTGTCAATAGTGACTTTCCGAGCTGTACCTAGCATCTCTAGGGACACAATATCAAGGCTCAAACCGACTTCTTCAGAAATCATCTGACCGCCCGTGAGAACGGCGATATCTTGTAGCATCGCTTTACGGCGATCGCCAAATCCAGGAGCCTTGATTGCCGCCGCATTCAAGACGCCTCGTGCTTTGTTCACAACCAACGTTGCCAACGCTTCCCCGTCCAAGTCTTCCGCAATAATCAGCAGGGGTTGACCAGCACGCGCTACCTTTTCCAGCACCGGAATTAAATCCTGGATGCTGCTAATTTTTTTATCGGTAATCAGGATGCGGGGGTTTTCATATTCCACCACCAAGCGCTCGTTATCCGTAACGAAGTAGGGGGAAATGTAGCCGCGATCTATCTGCATCCCTTCCACGACTTCCAGTTCCGTTGTCAAGGATTTCGATTCTTCAACGGTGATAACGCCGTCCTTGGTGACTTTGTCCATTGCTTGGGCAATCATTTCACCGACTTCATCATCGTTCCCGGCAGAAACCGTCGCCACTTGTGCGATCGCACTTCCCGCAACTGGTTGCGCCATGGTCTGGATTTCTTTAACCAAATGAGCAATGGTTTTGTCGATACCCCGACGTACAGCAACGGGATTCGCACCAGCCGCAACGTTTTTCAGTCCTTCACGAATCAGCGCCTGAGCAAGCACTGTTGCCGTGGTGGTGCCATCACCTGCGATATCTTTCGTCTTGGACGCGACTTCTTGAATCAGTCGAGCGCCAGTATTTTCTAATGGGTCTTCGAGTTCAATTTCTTTAGCGACGGTGATGCCATCGTTAACAATCTGGGGTGCCCCATACTGCTTTTCTAAAAGCACATTACGACCTTTTGGTCCTAGGGTAATACGGACGGCATCGGCAAGCGCATTAACGCCTCGCTCTAAAGCTCGTCTTGATTCTTCGTTAAATGAAACGATTTTTGCCATAAGTTTGCTACGTTGGGCTGTCTCCATTAGCAAATTTAGCACTCAAGGCGAGAGAGTGCTAATAAAATTGCTATCACTTATGTAGGGATTCCCCTAATTGTGTAGGGATTGCCCTAATCTCCCTATTTGAGTCAGCTCACACTTGTACTAACCGGATTAAGTGCTGAAACCACTGCTTGTGCAGCACTTTTGCTCGATTGAGGATTTTGACCCGTAATCAGGTTGCCATCCTGCTCAATATGGTCAGACCAGTTAGGCTGCACAACGAACTGACCACCTAGTTCACGTAGCTTAGTTTCCAGTAAGAAGGGCATCAACTGATCCAGTTCGACGGCACGTTCTTCCTCGTTGGTAAACCCAGTAATCGTTTTACCAGCAACCAGAGGCTTACCATCTGCTAGCTTTGCGCCAACAAACCCCGCAGGCCCATGACAAACTGCCGCAATCACTTTGTTGGTTCTAGCAAAGGTGCTGAGTAGCTTTTGTAGTTCCGCGCTTTCCGGTAGGTCAAACATTGTTCCATGTCCTCCAGGGAGGAAGATGGCATCAAAATCTGCTGCCTCAAGAGAAGCGAGGGCTTTAGTATGCTGCAATACCTCTTGAGCTTCAGTCCAGTTGCTTGCTTCTTCCGTCTCGGTACTGCGTGGATCAAGTGGTGCTACTCCTCCATTTGGACTAGCAACTGTTACTTCAAAGCCGTTGGACTGGAACTCCATGTAGGGGATAGCAAATTCTTCAAACCAGATACCAGTAGGGTGGGTGTCGTCGATGCGATCGCAATTTGTGACAACCATTAATACTCGTTTTTGCTGGCTCATCATTCATTCCTTTCTATCGTCTTTGCAGTGGGCTATTTCACCATCATCACTCTGCTTCAACTGTACGAGGAATTTTTACTCCAAGAGGTAGAGAGGAACGCAAAGTTGTTGATTATTCCCTGCGTTCCTAGATATTTCCTGGGTTTAAGCCATTACCATGCCACCATCGACATTAAATACTTGCCCCGTGATGTAAGCTGCTGCTGAGTCTGCTGCCAGAAACCGTACCATTCCAGCGACTTCTTTCGCTTCCCCATAACGACCTAGAGGGATGTATTTCAGAATTTCCTCAGACTTGAGGTCATTAGTCATATCGGTGACAATAAACCCTGGCGCTACTGCATTCACCGTGATGCCACGACTTGCCAACTCCTTCGCCACGGTTTTGGTAAACCCAATTACACCCGCCTTGGCAGCACTGTAATTTGCCTGACCTGGATTTCCCATCTGTCCTGCTACTGAGGCAATATTGATAATGCGACCGGAACGTTGCTTGAGCATCCCTTTACTGACAGCTTTTGTACATAAAAAAACGCCAGTCAGATTTAGGTCAATCACGGCTTGCCAATCTTCCGGTTTCATCCGCAGTAGTAGAGTGTCGCGGGTGATGCCAGCATTATTTACGAGTACATCAACACGACCAAACTTTTCTAAGGTGGTGTTTAAAAGGGCATCTACTTGTTCAATTTTAGAGACATCTGCTTGAGCAGTAATAGCATTTCCCCCAGCTTCAGTGATTGCTGCCACTACTTCTTCAGCCGCATTACTAGAACTGGCGTAATTCACCACAACATTAGCTCCCTCAGATGCCAAGGCTAAAGCGACAGCACGACCAATTCCCCGCGATGCCCCTGTGACAATTGCAACGCGATCGCGTAACCGTTGCGAACCTATTTCTAATGCTTCCATCAAAAATTCCTCTTACACTGTTTGTCTAATTCAGCTCCAAAAATTTTGCACTAGAATCGAGCAGAAAGCCTAAAACAGTGGTTTATTTTTTATGGCAGTTAAAAAGCAGTTCAGTAGCTTCCAAGACCTACTCTCAGGCTCCGATGTCCCGGTATTGGTAGATTTTTATGCTACTTGGTGTGGGCCTTGTCAGATGATGGCTCCGATTTTGGAGAACGTGAACACTCAGCTAAAAGGTCGGTTACAAGTTGTAAAAATTGATACAGATAAATATCCCCAATTAGCCTCTCAATACCAAATTCACGCCTTGCCTACCTTGGTACTCTTCAAAAATGCCCAGCCAGTAGAGCGCATTGAAGGCGTTCTGCCAGCCGAGCAACTTGTCCAACGATTACAATCCTTGGTTTAAGTCAGCATTCAGGAAATCAATGATTAAGATGCCTCAGAAGAGGGAGCTTCATCTTTAGGAGTATCCGACGGCTGAGTAGACTCACCGCCTGGAGGAGTCGCTGTTTTATTCATATCCTGGGCACGCTGTTCCCGTTTTTTTCGCTCAGCTTTGATGACATCTTCCATCACAATGCGTGCCTGAGCCATTTTTTCTAGGTTGCTGCGGTACAACTCCAAGTCTTTTTGCAGTTTGTCATCTTGGAGGTGCAGCGTTTCGCTAATTTGCTTGAGTGCCTCTGTACGTTGCTTCTCGTCGTTAACAAACTCTGTATCAGCTTGTTCGAGTAGCGTATAGATACCGATCGCAAATAAGCGGCTGTACTTAAATTTGGGGTTATCTGAAATCGCAGCAACAGTGCTGTACAAGTCCCCAGCATCATGGGCAGTGGGTAAACTAAACCACGAGACTAAGTCTCTCCCAGATAAACGCTCCGCTATGGTTTTGAGCTGTTCAGCATCCTGCTTGTATTGCTGCGGATTACCCTCGACTGCCTGACAGATAGCATCAAAAATTGATTCCTTATCTCGTTCTGGTCGATAGCCTTGCATGAATCGCTCAAAGGAGGTTACGACACCCAAGGCATAGATGGGATCGTATTTAAAATCAGTATTGACGGATAGCAAATGCATTTCTACCATCAATTCTTCTACCACTCGTCGATAAATCGAGTTAATGGGACGGGTGTGATGGTTGTAAAAATCTCGTTTAGTATCCGAGACTGTGCGAACGTTATTCACAAAGCAGACTTGAAGGGGGACGTATGACCATTGTCTCGCTTATGGACACGTTTGCCAAGGCACGATCCCAGAACAGGACTTATAAGTTATGAGTTAGGAGTGGTGAATTACAAGGTAGACACCCATGAACACGAGTACACAAACATCGCGATGAAAATCCCTCTCCCTTCTCCCCTGCCACCTACCACCTAACACCTAACACCTATTTTCAGATTAGTATGAGCCTTTCCTCTGAGCTAGTTACCCTAGCAAAATATATGGCTGGCGAATTTGATAATCAACAACAAGCGCTCGGAGAACCCGCTTGGTATGTTCATCTTCGCCTCTGGCAGCGACCTGTTCCCTTATTTTCTGAAGACAGCCTGACTCTATTTGCAGAACAAGCCAATATCGTCAATTTAGATAAGCCTTACCGTCCGCGTATCCTACGTCTACAGCACAGCCAGACAACACCAGACTCGTTGCAGGTACAGTACTACATGCTCAAAGATTTAGAATCCATCCGAGGTGCTGGTCGTAAGCCAGAGTTATTAAAACAACTGACTCCTGAACAAATCGAGTTTCTACCTGGCTGTAGTCTCACCGTTCAGTCGTGCCAAGTTACACCAAATTCATACGAGTTCTCAGCAACTTCAGCAACAGGTAAACCTTGTAGCTTTAGCTATCAAGGCAACAATTACCAAGTTTCCTTAGGATTTGAGGCAACACCAGAGGAATTCCGCAGCTACGACAAAGGCATTGACACAACAACAGGAAAAGCGATTTGGGGAGCCTTACTCGGCCCATTTCGCTTCACAAAGCGACAAGATTTTGGCAGTGAATTGGTAATTCACTGAACTAGAGGTTAGAGAGTGGGGACTAGAAGAGATAGGGGATTATCTAACACAACCAGAACTATGAACAAAAGCCACAATTTATTAATCAAAATTAGATATCTATAAAGAAATCTCTTCCCTAGTCCCTAGTAGGTCACATTCCAAATGAGCTTACCATCTGAAAACTTGCTCAAAAGTGCAGAAATAAAGCTTTTTGACTTTTGACTTCCAAGCTAGCAGTACTAGTCCCTTAAGAACTTAGGTTGGCATACTTCGAGGCACACCTTCCAACGCTTCTTTTTCAGTTTCAAAAATTTCAAACACTGAGTCCATCATGGTGACTTCAAACACCAATTTGGCTTCAGGATGAACATTACAAATACGGAAGCTACCTTTAACTTTGTCAGCATCTCGCATTCCAGCCACCAAGGATGTCAAACCTGAACTGTCAATAAAATTAACCTGACTTAAATTGACAACCACATGGCGGCTGAGTTTAGAGATACACTCTTGCAACTTCAGGCGAAATTGCCAAGCTGTCGTAATGTCTAGGCGCCCAATGGGTGCCAAAACAATAATGGTCGTACCATCCTGTGTCGTGTGCGTTTTCTGCTCTATATGAATCACGGATACCTCCTTGCCGTGGCAGCGTTGCGGTTGCGATTTGGGTGCATCAATTAAACCTTAAACACTTCATCCGAACAACAAGCACCCTGGTTGCGCCCATGCAGCTACTCACCTCAAGTAGTTTAACTCAGATATCTTTAAGGCAAGGCAGAAGACACCGGGATAAATCCCTTCTGCCTTCAGCCTTCTACCCTCTGCCTTTCTTGGTTCATGAGGTAGCAGGCATCCAGTTAGCCCAGTCCTGTGGCTTGAGGAATGTATTGTATAAGTCAGCTTCGGGTGTATTCGGTTCCGGTTGGTAACCATATTCCCAACGAACTAAAGGGGGTAGAGACATCAGAATCGACTCAGTACGCCCGTTCGTTTGCAGACCAAAAATTGTCCCCCTGTCGTAGACCAGATTAAACTCTACATAACGTCCCCGGCGATAGAGCTGAAAATTGCGTTCCCGCTCACCAGGCTCTATGCCTCGACGTCGCTCAACAATTGGCATATATGCAGGTAAAAACGCCTCACCGCACTGCTGTACAAAAGCAAACACATCCTCCCAACCGCGAGGCTCCAAAGCCCCGATTTTGTTACTATAAGCTGCCGCTGCTCCATCTGGGTGAGGACCGCGATACAGTGCGCCTGTGCCATCCTGATAGTCGAAAAACAGTCCACCAACACCCCGCGTTTCTTGACGGTGTTTTAGATAGAAGTATTCATCGCACCAAAGCTTGAAAACGGGATAATACTCTGGGTGATGAGCGTCACAAGCCGCTTTTAGTGTGCGGTGGAAATGAGCCGCATCTTCGGCAAAGGGGTAGTAAGGTGTCAAATCCGCCCCGCCACCAAACCACCAAACAGGCCCTGCCTCGAAGTAGCGGTAATTTAGGTGAACCGTCGGGATATAGGGATTGCGGGGATGCAACACCATTGAGGTGCCAGTGGCAAAAAATCCGTGTCCCGCTGCTTCTGGACGTTGCGTCAGAATGGAGGGCGGTAGCTGGCTACCCCAAACTTCAGAAAAGTTTACTCCACCCTGCTCAAACACAGCACCATCACGGATGACACGGGAACGACCGCCGCCGCCTTCTTCCCGTTCCCAAACATCTTCCTTAAAAGCGCCAGCACCATCCATTTGAGCAAGTGCATCACAAATATTGTCTTGCAGGTTTTGCATAAACTGCTTAACTCTCTCTCTAGAGTCAGCAGTCGGTAAAGAATTGGTGTTGCTCGTTGCGTCTGTCTTAAAAGCTGTCATAATCTCAATTCAATGTCGTTCATCCAAAAGCGGCTTGTCGCCGCTGGGCATCTGGAACCGTTCAAAGCGGTAAAGCTGTTTTCTCTAATCAGGGCAATGCTGCTAAAAGCATTTGTCTTGATCAGGTTAGCAACAGTTAATCAGCTTGGAAAGTTGTCGGGATGTAGTCCAGCAGGAGGCGATCACGTCTAAGAACACAGTATTGATCAGGGTTTCTCAAAAACCTTCTGTGACCAAAATATAAGACAAAAATTCACATTAGGAGTATCACTGCACTTTACCTAGACTATCTCGAATCGGTTCAATCACAAGCACTAACTAATCGCCAGACCTTAATTGTTATTTCAAGAGTTGCGACTATATCCTAAATAGAGGGATTTGACCCGCAACACATTACCTACAATCAAAAGTTTGCCTGAACGTCGCTGCCGGAGGCGTGTTGTGATTCTTAATTTTTCCTTCAAGTTAATCGCCGGTCGAGGACGCATTTGGTGCAAGTTTACGTTTTTCCGGACTTATCGCGCCTTGAGTACTGCGCCAGTGGACGTACTCTGGCAAAAGTTGATTAACTTAGCTGATATTTCCTGGAATCCTCTGTTATCTAGCACCAATGCTCCTAGGGGGTTAATCGCTAAGCCAGGTTTGATTTATCAGGTAGTAACTCGCTTGATGCCGATTCCTGTGCAAATTTTTGTTGAGCGCGTCCGACCCGGTGAGCTACTCAGTGTCCGATTTCTAGCAATTCCTGGCGTTGAGAAAGTAGTAACTTACCAGGTTGAGTCTACGGTTTGCGGCACCTATGTCTCCTATTCGGTGACGCTACGCGGTTGGTTATCCCCGTTTATCTGGTGGCTAATTCGCCCCTACGCGGCGCGTGTTGCCTCGGAATTAGCGCAAGCCGCAGAGCAGGTTGCGGTTCTATAATTCCGGCTTTGCTAAACACTGCTCTAGAATGCAGCAGCAACCTATTAAGATCTATGAAGAATCCCTAAAGAAGTTGCCTTAGTCTAAATGATTCAGGCAAGGAAAGAGAAAGTATTATGCTCGATGCTAGTTCAGTTCTAGAAGTCCTACGACCCGTACAAGACCCCGAACTCCGCAAAAGTTTGGTGGAATTGAATATGATTCGGAATGTCAAAATTGACAACGGGGCTGTTAGTTTTACCTTGGTGTTGACAACCCCAGCTTGCCCGTTGCGGGAGTTTATTGTTGAGGATTGTCAGAAGGCAGTAAAGCAGCTACCTGGTGTTGAAAAGGTTGTCGTGGATGTCACAGCGGAGACTCCTCAGCAAAAATCGCTACCCGATCGCACCGGGATCGCTGGGGTGAAAAATATTTTGGCAATTTCTAGTGGAAAGGGTGGTGTCGGCAAGAGTACAGTAGCCGTGAATGTTGCCGTAGCGTTAGCACAGTTAGGTTCAAAAGTCGGTCTCATTGATGCCGATATTTATGGCCCGAATGCTCCAACCATGCTGGGGTTAGAGAAAGCCAAGGTGATGGTGCATCAAGGGGCAGACGGAGAAATATTGGAACCCACGTTTAACCACGGCGTCAAGTTAGTTTCAATGGGCTTTTTGATCGACCCAGATCAGCCAGTAATTTGGCGAGGACCAATGTTAAACGGGATTATTCGCCGCTTTCTCTACCAGGTAGAATGGGGCGAATTGGATTATTTAATTGTAGATATGCCACCCGGAACTGGTGATGCTCAGCTAACCTTGGCACAGGCGGTACCGATGGCAGGTGCTGTCATTGTGACAACACCCCAAACGGTGGCACTACTTGACTCTCGTCGAGGGTTGAAGATGTTCCAGCAACTGGGAGTGCCTGTGTTAGGAATTGTGGAAAATATGAGCTATTTCATCCCGCCAGATCTACCAGAACGTCAGTATGACTTATTTGGCTCTGGAGGGGGTGAGAAGACGGCGAAGGAACTGGGTATTCCTTTACTCGGTTGTATCCCCTTGGAGATTTCCCTACGGCAGGGAGGGGATTCGGGAGTGCCGATTGTCGCTGGCGATCCAGATTCAGCATCTGCGAAAGCGCTAGTTGCGATCGCGCAGCAAATTGCTGCTAAAGTCTCAGTTGCCGCCCTCAGCAGCAGGTAGTGCTGACTTTTTTGTCTTTTGGTACAAAATTTTTTTTCAAACTTCCTGAACATCACACCTTACCAAAGCTAATTGCTAACAAGGATTACAACAACTTGATATGTTGCAAAAGTCACTAATCGGTATTCGCTGGAAGTCTCTATTTGGGTCTTGGCAAGAATTGGACTGGCAGTTAATGATATTGACTATCGGTCTAACCTTCCTTGGCGGAGTGATGATTCGCAGTGCTGAACTGAACGAGGGGCTGACCGATTGGTGGTGGCATTGGATTGTTGGCGGGATTGGACTAACCATAGCGCTGTTCATTGCGCGATCGCGTTATGAGGCTCTCATCCAGTGGCATTGGATTGTGTATGGCGCTACAGTTGCCTCCCTGATAGCGGTGATGTTCATTGGTAGTGATGCCAATGGCGCTCAACGATGGATTCCAATCTTTGGCTTCAATGTCCAACCCTCTGAATTTGCAAAAATTGGGTTAATCATCACCCTGGCGGCAATTTTGCACTCGGAACCTGCTTCAACCTTGAGCGCCGTTTTCAGAGTCTTAGCTGTTGCGGGAGTTCCCTGGATTTTTGTATTCTTGGAGCCTAACTTGGGAACCTCCCTAGTGTTTGGCTCAATTACTCTAGGGATGCTCTACTGGGGTAATGCGAATCCAGGCTGGTTGCTACTACTGGCTTCGCCTGTTGTCTCAGCAATCCTATTTAGTATATTATTGCCAGCTTGGTTTGTCTGGGTCGCTGCGATGGTCATCATTGGCTGGCGCACTCTACCTTGGCCGTTGTTAGGAGCGTTCGGCGCTTTGGTCGTGAATGCCATTTCAGGCGGTTTAGGGCACCTCTTGTGGGGTCTTCTGAAGGATTATCAAAAAAACCGTCTAATTCTCTTTTTAGACCCTGATAAAGACCCCTTGGGGGGAGGGTACCACCTAATACAATCTCGAATTGCGATCGGGGCAGGTGAACTCTGGGGTAGGGGACTTCACCAAGGAACCCAAACCCAACTCCGCTTTATTCCTGAACAACACACTGACTTTATCTTCTCAGCCATTGGTGAAGAACTCGGCTTTGTTGGGGGGTTGTGTGTTCTTTTGGCTTTTTGGTTCCTGTGTCTGCGCTTAGTAATCATTGCTCAGAATGCTAAAGACAACTTTGGTTCTTTAATTGCGATCGGAGTCCTCTCGATGATCGTGTTTCAGACAGTGGTTAACATTGGCATGAACATTGGCTTAGCGCCCATTACAGGGATTCCACTTCCCCTGTTGAGTTATGGTCGCTCAGCATTACTAGCGAACTTTATTGGCATCGGGCTTGTGGAGTCGGTTGCGAATCACCGACATCGATTGAAGTTTTAGTCATTAGTGCATCGTCTTTACTAATGACCAATGACTGCTAACTCCTAGTAAGCTATTAGGTACAAACTCAGTTGTAGGGACTCATGATTCTTCCAGGTTCAATTGTTCGCGTAGTCAATCCCAATGACATTTACTATCACTTTCAAGGACTAGTCCAACGTGTTAGTGATGGCAAAGCGGCTGTTCTATTTGAAGGCGGTAACTGGGACAAACTCATAACATTCCAACTGTCTGAACTCGAAGCCGTTGAGCCAAAAGTTGCCAAGAAAGGTAAATAGTCATTAGCACAAGACAACCAACCACTGACAACTGACAACTAACTAAGCCTATGCGTCTTCCCTTACCCCAGTTTGCCGTTGCCGATCGCCCCGACAATCACATTGCTGAGGTGATCGAAACGACGACGACAGAATTTCTTGCCCAATGTTTGGAGCCAGAAGATTTGAGCTTTCCCGTCATGCCGCCCTTTGGTAGTTGGGTAAGGTCGGTTGATGAAGAATCGGGCAATCAAGTTTTGGCTGTGGTTTACTATGCAACCACTAGCCCAATTGATTCTGTTCACCGAGCAAGAGCGCTGGGGTTGTCTCTGGAAGACTTACGAGAGCAACAGCCCCAAATTTTTGCCATGCTCAAAACCGAGTTCCGCGCTGCTATTGTCGGTTTTCAGCCCCCCTTTCAAGGCGCAAATGGCTCAAAGCATACAGGTGGACCTGTTTATCAGTATCTTCCCCCCCGTCCGCCGCAAATTCACCAAGCTGTCTATCAGTGTGACCCTGGAGAAATTGTTCACTTTAGCGAACAGTTAGACTTTTTACGAACACTTTTGCAAGTCAATGGCGCACCTGTAGAGGCACTGACAGCCGCAGCGATTCGAGAAGTGTATCAATTACGCAAAGCAGATCGGGAGTGGTTAGTGAAAGCAGGGCGTACATTGAGTGTGCTGCTGAAGGACGATTATGACCGCTTACGGTATATATTGAGTCAACTTCACTGGTAAGCTATTGTGTATCGACTCTGGTATTTAAAACACAATTTTTTATTAACGCTTTTTAGGTAAAAGCGAAAGAGTGAAAAGGTTGGTATTAAATATCCTTTCGCTCTTTACCCTCACCCTATTAACTAATGAGTTCCTCTTGCAAGCTAAGTCTACAAACTTAGAGAGGATTTGTCTTTAAATTAAATCCCTCTAGGGATAGTATTTCTACTTATTAAAATTTGTTTAACTTTACAGTGACCGATTCTAGAAAATTTCGTAACTGTAAGGTTTAAGCCTTGATACAAGGTTAATGAGCCAAAAAACTTTTGAATCAAGGACTAGGACAGTTGACCCAATCTGAGAGAACCATTACTTGTTTGACTCCTAGCTTAGTCAATCAGGACACAAGCTGTGCTAAGTTTTTCTTACCAGAGTAGAGTCCGTTAGCGATCGCCTAAACAAAAGCAAGACCCTAAAAGGCACTCAGCTCAAGCCTCGTCCAAAATTCTTCTTCCATTTCTTGACTCTTACACTCCTGTGTTATTAGTTCTTAATCAAGGTTAATGACTAATAACTAATGAAGACAAACGATAGCTAAAAAAAGCGTCGCGTTATTTTTTTACGATTCTAAGGTAACTTAGTCACTTAATTTACCAAGACACAGCTAAGGTCGTGCCTTCCCTTGAACGATTTACCTGAGGTTGGCTTACCCCAACGCACCTCACTTCAAACTCTCTACTGCATAATCCCATCCTACTGACATCCCATGGAATCTTTTTCCGAAGTTTTAAAGGAGCCTATTGTCCCGTTTGCCATTTTGCTCGTAGTCATCTTGGCAGTGCCTCCTGTCTTTGAGCGGTTCCGAGTGCCTGGAATTGTCGGGCTTTTGGCGGCAGGTGTGCTGCTGGGTTCCAATGGTTTGCAGGTGCTTGAAAATAAATCAGAGACGATGTCTCTGCTATCGGATATCGGGTTAGTTTACCTGATGTTCGTTGCTGGCTTAGAAGTGGACATGGAGCAGTTCCGCCGCACGAGGAATCGCTCAATGGGGTTTGGTAGCTTCACCTTCGCAGTCCCGCTAATCATGGGAACGTTGGTAGGGCGTCTGTTTGACTTTGACTGGAATGCTTCAATCTTAATTGGTTCCCTGTTTGCCTCCCATACGCTATTGGCATATCCCATTGTTAGACGCTTAGGCGTTGTCAACAACGAAGCCGTGACAGTAACCATTGGGGCAACTATTTTCACCGACATTGGCGCTCTTTTAGTCCTCGCTATTTGTATTGCTATTAGTGAAGGGGAATTCTCAGCACTACGGCTGGCAATTCTGCTAGGTTCCTTGGCTGTCTACTCAGTCGCGATCCTAGTCGGCTTTGACAGGTTGGGGAGAGAATTTTTCCGTCGTTCTAAAGATGACCAGGGTAACCAATTTTTGTTTGTACTGCTGGCCTTATTTCTAGCATCAGTGGGAGCGCAGCTAATTGGCGTAGAAAAAATTATTGGTGCGTTTCTTGCGGGTTTAGCCGTCAATGACGTTGTAGGCGATGGACCAGTCAAGGAAAAAGTCGAGTTTGTTGGCAGTGTGCTGTTTATCCCGATCTTTTTTGTTGACTTAGGCTTGCTGGTTGATCTCCCCGCGTTTGTCAAAAGCATAGAGACCATTTGGCTAACGGCTGCGATTGTCGTCGGTTTGATTGTTAGCAAACTTTTGGCAGCCGTCCTTGCCAAGTTTGTCTACCGCTACAACGTAGTCGAGATGATGACAATGTGGTCGTTGTCAATGCCACAGGTCGGTGCGACACTGGCAGCAACATTGGTCGGTTACCGGGCGGGAGTACTTGATGAAGGGGTTTTAAATAGTGTGATTGTCTTGATGCTAGTGACTTCAACACTTGGCCCCGTTCTAACATCCCGATTTGCCCCTCAACTACAGACAGCAGGAACAGATTTTCAAGACGATACCTCCTCAGACGAGAGGACACCAGAAGCAGTCGAGGAAAAGGGTGAGTTCACGGTGGTAGTGCCAGTTTATAATCCTCAAACTGAGCGGTACTTAATTGAAATGGCAACATTGCTGGCGCGACACGAAGGTGGTCGAATTGTGCCACTTGCGATCGCACAGGCGCACGCTCGCATGGACTCTCCAGAAATGCAAGCGGCTGTCCGAAGAAGTCAGCTATTGCTTGACCAGGCAAAAGACCTGAGTCGTGACTTGGGAGTAGAAGCGTCACCGCAACTGCGAATTGAGTACAACGTTGCTCAAGGCATTAGCCATGCTAGCCGAGAACAAAATGCCAGTATGATTGTGCTGGGTTTGAGCAACCGGAGGGGGTTCACCGCACGTTTATTTGGTAACGTCACGGACTCGGTTCTCTGGGGCACTCACTGCCTGGTAGCAGTGGCACGCCTTCTAGAGTCACCACTCTCTATCCAGCGCATCCTGGTGCCAGTGGAAAACTTAACAACGTCCGCTTTGCGACCAGCACGGTTTGCCAACATTCTCGCTAGTGCTAATCAAGCGCAAGTGACGTTACTCCATGTCTGTAGCCCAAGAACCTCACCCAGCAAAATTGCCTGGACACGCTCTCAACTAGAGCTGATGGTTTCTAAAGTATCGCCTCAAGGCTCACCAATAGAGGTTCAAATCAAGCCTCACGAGAATGTGACACAAGCAATTCTGAATGCGTCCCAATCTCATGATTTGGTTGTATTGCGATCGCAAAGACGTCAGCAGGGTGGCAATGGATTAACAGTTGGCGAAGTCACGACTCCGTTACTGCAACAACTGACTTGCTCGATTGTCATGTTAGGGGAACCACAGGGCACCTCGGCGAGTGTTTTTTCCCCTAGCTCGCCCAAACAGGTAGACATGAGGAAGAGTAAGCGGCAGGGATAGGCACTAACGTGTCGCCTCTACTTGCGATTCCTCTCAATCAGTATCTTTAGAACTCGTGTCCTCAGCGTCGGGACTCTCTGAATCTGCTTTGTTTTTCAACTGAGCAGCTAGCGCGTCTAGCTGCTGCTTTTCCCGTTTTAAGTCTTCTTCCAGGGTTTGAATTTGTTCGCGACGAGCTTCCATTTCTAGATGGCGGCGAGTCAAATCCTGACTTTGCAGGGTGAGGTCTTGCCGCCATTGTTCAGTGCGTTCCGCTTCTTCCTGTAGGAATGTTGGAGTAACGCCAGCACTTAGGTACTGCTCTACCAGATCCAACACCCAGTCGTTGGCATGTTGAATACTTAGAACCTCTTGGTTCTCAGAAAGCTCGACCAAAACCAACAAACCTTCATTCAGGGGGTGGCTGTTGGGTAGGGGAATGTCTTCTGGGCTAATGACTGTCCAGGAATTCTCAGACTGTTGGCGGGCCAGCAATCTCAGTTCCACCCCGCCTACACTCTCATTCTTTTGCACTTGGGCCAGGTGTAGCATTGCCTGTTGGTTGTTGGTTATTAGTGGTTAGAAACTATTCAAGATTCTGTTGCAATTTGATTGAGGCGCGATCGCAAAATTTCCGCTTGCTTTTCGGCTTCCGCCAAAGCTTCCTTCGCACCCTGTACGACTTCTGCTGGAGCTTTGTTAACAAAGTTTTGATTGGCTAGACGCCCGGAAAGAGCTTTGATTTCCGCTTCCACTTTCGCTAAATCTTTCTTTAACTTAGCAGAGAGGGCATCTACATCTACAACGCCAGCGAGGGGCATCAGGACTTGGATGGTGCCGACGACACCTGCCATAGTTCTTTTGAGTTCTCCTGAGAGTTCTGGGGTAATTGTCAATGTCTCCACTTTGGCTAAGTCTTGAATATATGACTGACCCGCTTCAAGGATTTGGCGTTCCTTATCGCTCCCACTTTGCAGAATAACAGACACCTTCACCCCTGGCTTCACATCTGCCTCAGCCCGAAGGTTGCGGATTGTACGGATTGTACCAATTAGCAGCTCAAACTGTTGCTCCAGTTCTGGGTCAATTAGCTGAGAGTTGATTTCAGGATAAGGTTGAACAGCGAGGGAATCCTCAGTTGTTTGAGTGAGTGTATGCCAGATTTCTTCAGTAATATGCGGCATGAATGGGTGGAGCAATTTCAGGATGCCTTCTAGTACATAGGCAAGGGTTGCTTGAGCAATCTGCCGAGATGGGGACGTGGCATCTTCACGTAATTGGGATTTAACTAATTCAATATACCAGTCACAGAAGTCCCCCCAGATGAAGTCGTAGAGTCCCTTTGCCGCTTCACCTAAACCAAAGGTGTCCAGATAATCACTGGTTTGACGCACCACTTGCTGGAAGCGTGAGAGAATCCAGCGAGACGCTTGAAGACTCGCTGACGCTTTGCCATCGCCTAATTCCAGATTTCCTTGCAAGGCTGGATTCCCTAGCATTTGCGGCGTTTTGCCATCCAGATTCATCATCACAAACCGGGCAGCATTCCACAGTTTATTTCCAAAATTCCGGGATGCCTGCACTGATGCCGACTCTTGAGTTGTGCGATCGTATTCCAAACGGATATCTTGACCCGCACCTGCCACTTCCCTTATTAAGGTGTAGCGCAGAGAATCTGTACCGTATTTATCAATCAGTAGCAACGGATCGATACCATTGTTCGCCGACTTGGACATTTTTTTGCCGTTCTCATCCAACACCAGTCCATGAATATAAACATTCTGGAATGGCATCTGACCTGTGAAATGTCCTGCCATCATTGTCATCCGGGCAACCCAGAAGAAGATAATGTCAAAACCCGTAACCAGTGTAGTAGTCGGGTAGTAAGTCGCTAAATCCTGAGTTTCTTCCGGCCAACCCATGGTTGAAAACGGCCACAGTCCCGACGAGAACCAGGTATCGAGAACATCTGGGTCTTGCTCTAGCTTGACATCCGTGCCAAATTGTGTACTTGCTTTTTCCCGTGCTTCTTGCTCAGTCTTCGCCACCACAAACGGAGTTGAGTCAGTAATTTGTCCTCCCGTCTCACTGACTGCATACCAGGCTGGGATTTGGTGTCCCCACCAGAGTTGCCGCGAGATGCACCAGTCTGTCAGCTTTACCAGCCAATCGCGATAGACTTTCGTCCACCGTTGAGGCACAAATACAGGTGAATTCTGCTCGTCTAGGGATTCTAACGTGCGGTCAGCGAGGGGGCGAATCTTGACAAACCATTGAGTAGAGAGGAGGGGTTCGACGGGGACTTTTCCGCGATCGCTATACGGCACTGTATGCTTGTAATCCTCAACCTTCACCAAAAACCCCTCAGTATCCAGTTGCTGCACCACATTTTTGCGGGCATCAAAACGGTCTTGCCCTTGGAACGTCCCTGCATTCTCATTCAACGTGCCATCCTTATTCATAATGTTGATGAACGGCAGCTTGTGACGTTGACCCATCTCAAAGTCATTCGGGTCATGGGCAGGTGTCACCTTTACACAACCTGTACCAAATGCTGGGTCAACCAACTCATCGGCAATAATTGGGATTTCCCGCCCCATCAGTGGCAGCGTCAGCGTCTTACCAATTAGGTGCTGATATCGCTCATCTTGAGGATTAACAGCCACAGCCGTATCTCCTAGCATTGTCTCCGGTCGAGTTGTTGCCACTTCTACATAACCACTGCCATCTGTGAGGGGATAGCGGAAGTGCCAGAGATTCCCCTCTACTTCCTTGCTTTCCACCTCCAAATCCGAGACAGCAGACTGAGTGGCAGGACACCAGTTGACTAGGTACTCGCCTCGATAAATTAGCCCTTCCTCATACAGTTGAACAAAGGCTTCTAGCACCGCTTTGGATAAGCCTTCATCCATCGTGAACCGTTCCCGCGACCAATCTACCGACAAACCCAAGCGTCGCAGTTGTCCAACAATCGTACCCCCTGATTTTTCTTTCCACTGCCAAGCACGAGTGAGATAGTCCTCGCGTCCTAAGTCCTGGCGAGTTTTGCCCTCTTCTTTGAGTTGCCTATCCAGAATCGTAGATACCGCAATGCTGGCGTGGTCGGTTCCTGGTAGCCAAAGAGTATTGCGCCCTTTCATCCGGTGGTAGCGGATGAGGGTATCAATTAAGGCATGTTCAAAGGCGTGACCCATATGCAAGCTGCCAGTCACGTTGGGCGGCGGAATCACAATGGAGTAGGGTTCGCTGTCGTGATTGGGATCAGCTTTAAAGATTTGGTGTTCTTCCCAGAACTTTTGCCATTTAGCTTCCGTAGCCGTAGGGTCGTATTGAGTTTGCAGGTTGGGCGTTGTTGCGGTCATGCAGGGAACAATAAAAGAGGACGAGCTTACCTAAATTTTGCCATAGGGGAGGAGAGCCTTTGATGAGAATGAACCCCAGAGGCGAATAGAGAAGAGATTAAGAGAAGTATGGCAGAGCGATCGCCAATCATTACCAAACTTGTTAATTCAGTCGCTTTTTTGGGTTCGCTTATGCTGTCATGTTGGCGGTCAAGAATCAGTTTAGCTGAGGCGATCGCGCTTTTGATAACTGAGTTTAGTCAGTGGCATGGCATCAGCTACGGTAACAGCAGACTAGAGATTATACTTCTACCTTTCCACTGATTTCAAAATCTTCAAAGCTGATCCATTCCAAATGCTGAGGGTTTTCCATCAGGTCTTTTGCCACGATGTAAGCGGCAAGTGTCCAGGTTTGATATCTCATCGCTTTTTTGCCAACCAGCGTACCTTTCTTCCCGTCGTAGTATTCTGGCCACTTATCTTTATCCTTATATTCAAGCCAGCGTTTTTCAGCAACTTTAATAGCTCTGTCGCCAAGGCTTGTTCTACCCGTTTTCTGAGCGGCTGCAACCATAAACCAGAGCAATACTGGCCAATTCCCGCCATTATGATATGACCAACGGATATTTTTAGGATCGCATCCCGTAACCCATTGCCATTCTTTATCTTCCACTGCTGGAAAACAGATTTTCATGGGCATATCTCCCACCAAATCTGACCATTTTCTCGCAATGAGATTCATAATATCTTGTGACTGCTGAGTGTCAGTTAGGGAGCAAATAATAGACATCAGGTTTCCCAGCGCAAAGAAGCGAAAATCCATCCACCCTGGACCCAAATTTCCTGCTAGATAGCCTGCTTGTTTCGGAAGCCACTCCGCTACCCAGGTCGGAACAGAATCTGGGTAGATATTGAATTTATTTACAACTTCTTCTCCAAATTCTTCGTTTTCATATCGATGAATTTCATTGACGCGATCGAGATCTATCCAATAATGCTGCTGGATGTGTATCTTTAACCTCGCTAATCGTTGCTGTATCTCGTCGTGGACGGGGATTTTATATTCGGGCAAGAGTAGTTCATCGGCTGCAAGCAAAGTTGCATAAAATAGAGCTTGGATTTCCAAAGGGCGCCCAAAAACGCCCATACGACGGTCAATCATAAAAGCGCCGTCTGGAACCAAGAGCGTTGGGTACATGTCAAACCGCTTTACCAAGCACAGTTCCAGTATTAACTTGATACCCTCTTGGAATTCCGGTTCATGGGCGAGATTAGAGTCGCCTGTTGCCTTTGTATAAGCACGCAACAAGATGAGCCACCACAGGCAGGAATCAACGGGGGTTACTCTCCCAATCGCCCGTTCACCATAGTCAGCTCTAATAACTGGTTCTCCATTCTCTTCCTCCACCTCGAAGCTAGCTGGCATTAAACCGATGCCGGGTCTAGCACCATCCATGTGCGCTCTAATTTCTTCGATGTTGTTGTGATTAATCTGCAATTTCAACGTCTGTATGAGGAAATTAGAGACGACTTTTCCTCTTCCTTTGGTTAGAAAAGCAAGCCCTGAAGGGACAAAATCACGGATAAAGCAGTGACCATAATTGTACTGCTTTACACCCGCTTCAGGAGTGGCGGCTACCGTCCCAACTGGTTCTTCGCCATACTTAAGAATTGACGCTTCCAGTCTTTCCCATGCCTCATTCAGTAGAGCATCCTCTGTAACCATTGGTCAGTTAGCCTCCTCAACTTTTTCTGCCCACTATATTGTAAAGGGATGTTTCGGAGGCTATGGCAAATCTGTACTCTAGACTGAGAAGCGATCGCACAAATAATTAAACAGTGGCAAATTGAGTCGAGAACGATTCAAGGATATTGTTAGTGGCTTTGAATCACACTTGCACCTGACGTACTTACCAGCCAGGGATTGAAACGGCTAGCTAATAGCATAAATCCTCTGAAAGAGGACTAAAAACTGAACTGTGCAGGGGCTGACGACACTTATCATGCTAGTTTTCTCTAGCATTTAGTCCCCAGCCCCTTCTTTGTCACGAGGATGTTACGTCAGTTGAAGGACTCTTTGAGCATCAGCATCGGCTACTGCTTTGGCTGCATCTAGCGCTTCATTCGCTGATGGGTAAGCTACGGTAGGAGTCTTGAGGCTCTCTTGAGTGTCCTTAATCGCCTCAGCACTATAGCCGTTAACAGTCTGTACAACCCACAACTGGTAACTACGACCCTGGCTTTCGTAGGGTTCGGCTTTTGAAAATCTCATTTTTTATCCTTTATCCCACATTCCGCCCTTTGAGTGTCACAAGCGGATGATTTAGTGGAACCGAAGGCTAGCACAGGCAAGTTCAATGGAGTGAAACCGTCTAGAGATGAGAGATGCTCAATTCTTTCAAGTGCTTGTTGC
>JAHHIF010000030.1 GCA_019358875.1 Symplocastrum torsivum CPER-KK1 | reverse complement strand
TTGGGCAACCCAATTGGGCAACCTTTACAAGGTCATACAGGTACGGTCAGAGCTGTTGCCATCAGTCCCGATGGCAAGATGATTGTTAGCGGCAGTGACGACAAAACGGTACGCTTGTGGAACATTTTGGGCAACCCAATTGGGCAACCTTTACAAGGTCATACAGGTACGGTCAGAGCTGTTGCCATCAGTCCCGATGGCAAGATGATTGTTAGCGGCAGTGACGACAAAACGGTACGCTTGTGGAACATTTCGGGCAACCCAATTGGGCAACCGTTTTCAGGTCATACTCGTGCTATCAGCGCTGTTGTCTTCAGTCCCGATGGCAAAACTATCATCAGTGGTAGTTTGGACAGAACAGTACGCCTATGGGACACTTCAGGCAACTCGATTGGGCAACTTTTTTCTGGTCATACGCTTGCTGTCCAATCTGTTGCCATAAGCCCCAATGGCAAAATCCTTGCCAGTGGCAGTGATGACAATACGATACGCTTGTGGTCAGCCAAATGGGAAGATTGGCTGGGAATTGCCTGTAACCAATTGCGATATCATCCAGTGTTGCAAAACCCACAGACATTAGAGCAACGAGAGGCTAGAAACACCTGCCAAACATATTTTGGGCATCGTAGATGACTAGACCAGCTCGGCAGAAATAACCCACCAGCCTAGCCTGCATCTGGGAAACCCTCAAACTTCCATTGAAAGGGTTTAGCAAATGTGCGATTGTAATAAGCAATAAAGTTAATAATTTTTTGCTTGAGGTCTTGGGTTGAGGTAAAGTTGCCTCGCTTAAGCAAGCGCCGCATCAAAATGCTAAACCAACATTCAATCTGATTGAGCCAAGATGTATGTTTGGGAATATAAACAAAGCGAATTCGATGCTTGGAGTCAGATAAGAAAGCTTTTCGAGTTTTCAACGAACAAGAGGATACCTGTTTTTTGCTTGACTCCCAAATCAGTGACAATACGGCAGCGTTCTGCTACCAGACGTACCAAGGATTCGGATTGATGAATGTTGAGTTGGTCAACAATGAAAATCCAGCCAGCTTCCGGGTCAGTGTCGAGAGTTCGAGCAATATGGTTTTTGAAATCTTCTTCTGTACGAGTAGCACCGATAGTTGGGTTAATTAGCTGACCTTTGGCGATATGCCAATTAGCCAGCAGAGTTTGAGTGCCATGTCGAATGTACTCGAACTCTATACGCTCGACTTGTTTTGGTCGCATGGGTAAAGCCGGATGTAATCTTTCCAAGGCTTGGATGCCACTCATCTCGTCGGTGCTGACCAAATGAATGCCTTGCGTCAATAATTCCAAGGCTTTTCGGTGTAGCTGACAGATGTAAGTTACTTGTTGTCTAAATTCAACAGGGTCGTCAGGATTAGCATTGAGCCAATACCGATGACGATAGCGAAGCGTTAGCGAGTCTTCGAGCGTCTGGGGTTGTAGAGTAGCTTCATGCGTAAAAAACGACCGACACTTCGGGGTGAAATTTTCTCCACAATCCCTCGTTTTATTGCTTCAGCGGCTAACTCAGTTGGAGTCCAATGACTGACAGGATAGCCCGATGCTTGAGGACTTTCACTTTTCTAAGCTACAATTTGAACGACCTGCTCTGTACTGAAGTAGTTAGTAGTCCCAGTCCGGTCGCGATCGCTTAAAACTCTGCTAATTAACGCCATCAACTCTCGGTCACTGCCATTTTCTGCTTCTACAGTTGCCAGTTGAGCAGTCGCCGCTAGCCATCTTTCTCGCCATAAGCGCACTTGACCCCACACGAAAAAGCAACTCTTGAGCGATCTGGTTGTTACTCGCTCCAGTGGCAGCCAACAAGAGCAACTGCGATCGCCTCACCAGGCGATAAGGGAACGCGAGAGCGACGCACTATCTGTTTGAGTAGGGTTCGTTGTCTTGAGGAGAGGATTATTTTTTCCGCTTGGGGGCTGGGCATGGACTCTAGTTGTCAACTTGCTTGTTTTTTGAGCATTTGGTTATTGGCAGTTTACCCCAATTTTCACCCCAGTCTAGGCTGGTGGGTTACTTCTGCCGAGCTGGTCTAGGTTGTCGTTGACGAAGGGTCAGTTGCTACACAAACGCCAATCAGAGCGCGAAAGTACACAAGCGACGGCTTAAAATTTCCTAGATCGCCAATTGGCTTAGTTATAGCAACGGAAAAATTTTGGTCGTTAAGGCTGAAAAGCTTACAAATTAAGGCTTTTTTGCTGAAGGGGTGACAAGCAAGCTAAAGACTATATGAAACAAGCTTTTTACCCCATTGACCTACAAAAAAATGGGAGCTTATTGACAGGCTTATTGAAAAGAACTATCTCACCTAGCTATTCTCGATAATGATAATCACTCCGGGAGGAGAGGGAAGGCACAGTATACTGTGCCTTCCCTCCATACTTTTTTAAAATCCGGCTTTAACTTTCATGGTAAAAAAGAGCGGTTCCTTATTTTCAACAAGACCGCTCAACAAAAAATGCTTCCCGAATTGTATCTCAACTGTCTGGAGTCTCAACTTAGTGCATCTCAACTGCTAACCTTAGAAATGCTGGTGTGGCTGTTGCAGTTCCATAAACAAGTACGAATTGAAAGATTAGCAGCCTGTTTCCCCTCACCCATCCTGTATGAGAGCCGTCGCCGCCATGTACAAAGATTTCTAGTTTTACCGCAGCTAAGTATTCCTTTGTTATGGTTTCCTTTAATTAAGAGTATTCTTTTAACTCAAATCCAACCCGGAACTCAAGTTATTGTTCCCTTAGATAGAACCCAATGGAAGCAAAATAATTTGTTTGTCGTCAGTGTGATTTGGGATAAGCGAGCTTGGCCTATCTATTGGCAGTTTCTCTCACACAATGGCAGTAGCAACTTAGCTACTCAGCAAGCCCTACTGCGTCCCGTTTTACGCTTGCTCAAGAATTATGAAATTGTCGTCGTTGGAGATAGGGAATTTCGCTCGGTTGAGCTGGCTTATTGGCTCAAACAGAAGAAGGTATACTTCGCACTACGCCAAAAGCAGGGGAATTATATTAAGCTCAAGGGTCAAGAGTACCAAAAATTGAGTGGGCTGGGCTTAGCTCCCGGTATGAAGCTATTTTTCACCGGGGTCAACTTCACGAAAAAGAAGGGATTTGGTCAGTTTTCTTTAGCTGCTTACTGGAAACGAAAGTATCGAGGTAAAAGCCAGGATGAAGGATAGTATATTCTGACTAACTTGAAGAGTTTGGAGGCAGCTTTAAAGATTTATAAAGCGCGGAGTGGGATTGAAGCTATGTTCCGTGATTGTAAGAGTGGGGGTTACAACTTGGAAAACTCAAAAGCTTCTGTTGAGCGGTTAACCAACTTAGTACTTTTAATAGCACTTGCCTATACTTGTGCCGGATTACAAGGTCAATCCATTAAATCTAAAGGACAGCAAAAATATATAGGTCGTTTAAAAGAATTGAAAAGACTTCAACGACGGCATAGCAATTTTTGGGTGGGTTTATACGGACAGATGTGGATTGCCGCCCTAGAATTATGTAGCGATTGGGTGAAGGATTTAATGATGATTCGACCTAATAAGCGCAGGTTTTTTCAAAGAGGTTTGAGAGCGATGGCTCTGATTCAAGCGGATTTCTGATTCTGCCATTTTTTGAAGATAAAAAAAGTCAATCGGGGAGGGCGAGGTGTACCTCGCCCTCCCACCCCTAGCGAATGATTATCATTATCAAGAGCAGAAACTCAATCTCTCATTCGCAACAAACCTGTCAATAAGCTGAGATCTTTTCGTAGGTTTATGGCGTAGAAAGCTTGATTTATCAAGTCTTCAGCTTTCTTGTCACCCCTTCAGGCTTTTTTGAGTGTCCTGATTTCCAATTCTACGTTCGCTAGTATGAGTTCAACTGTCCCAATTTGAACCATAAATGGGACAGTCGCCATCCCGAACAACGATTTTTCGTCATTACAGACCTACAGGCAGTGAGCAGTCAGACATCAAAAATGGGACAGTTCCTTCTGACTCCTCACTAACGACCAAAATTTTTCCATTGTTAAGACTAAGCCCAATTCAGTAATCGCCAAAACCGGGTATAAATCTTGATTTAGGGGGTTTGAGTAGCAAAGGCATTTTCCCCAATTCACCGATTCCCGTTCCCTGTATTCCTGGGGTTGAAGCCACTGGAATTGTGGCAGCAATTGGTGATGAAGTGAGCGAGGTAAAGGTTGGCATCACGTAGCCTTCAATATTGAAGGCGCTGACACCTGAGCAGAAAAAGTCGTCGGGAATAGCGCGATTGCCTCGCTCTCAATTCTCAAAACCTTCGTAGGGCTTTAGTGGGCATTGCCTATATGACTTTAATTCTAATAGGAACAGTTTTACTGACAATGCTTCCCCTAAAACAGCACCTTGATGTCCATATAAGCTGAGTGCAAACGTGAATTTTTCGATGAATTTGCTCTCAGCTTTGACTAAAATCTTCCCATCTCCTATTCAGTTCATTAACAGCATTTTGTGCATTAGCTTCGTTAAGAGGAAGTTCAAAGAAGTCAACAGCAACAAAATTTGGAAGCTGTTTAACTAAAGGACTGCATTGGTTATCTATTCTCTCAATTATTTCTTGATAGTCATTATCCTTGACGGCATTGGTATAATCAGGCAGGTCTCTGAAATGGTTGAAGACAAACAATTTGGGATAATCAGCGTCTACGTATTTGCCATTGTCCCACCTAGATGGGCATTCCGATTTGGTCCCGAACCAACCAATACTCCAGTGATTTTCTTTTGTGTAATGTTGCTGGAATGCTACCCCAAATTTTTCTACTTCGTTATTGTGGTTTTTGGGTTGGCTGAAAATAACTAATCGCTTATTCCATTCGATCATATCGGATATGAGAGGCCATGCTTTCTTATCTTTTACGCGCCACTTCTCATCATTATCTGGATCGTATATTAACTCTTTGAGTCCCTCGATTTTTTCAAGTTCATCTTTTAGCTCATTAGTGTTAGTGTAATCTTCCAAAAAAATAGTTACTATTTGTCCTGGATTGCTCTTGATAAAGAGTACTACATCATTTAATGCTTGATAGAGTCTTTGCGAAGGTACAGTATAAGTACTTCCACGCACCCATACCCCATCGGCTCCATGCAATAAATATACTCCTTTCTCCGGAATCGCCCCCATCACATCCATAGAACTAGGTTCCTTGTAATATATATCAAGCATTAGCGCTCTAACCCCTTCTTTAAGCTGCTTAGCAATTGACATAGATTGACATGTCAAGATCCAATCAGCATCTTTATTGGTAAAAGAATTGTGTGTGCATAAATAACAACGTTCGTTATACCTCTCATTCCTCGGTTGGCTGGGTCTGTGTTCTTTCAAGAAGAGCGAAACGCTGGAATCAGTTCGTAGTGCGTTAATGCCTGTCTGCGGAGCAAGCGAGAAGTCTACTGTTTCATTCCCAGCCCAGTCGGAGATTTTCACGCCGCCTTTTGACAAATGCTCCCAATTACTCCCATTTGGCGTGTCCCGATCCCAACCAAACTGAAAGATAGTGTGAGCTTTGCTGCCGTTTGAAATGTAGTAGTGGGAATAATCCTCATAAGGGGCATCATCTCCTAGCTGATCCCCGTTATGTTGTTTCTGTAGGATATTGTTGAAGAACACGTTTTGCGGTCCAGTGGCTCCAGACCACTTGGATGCCTTCTCCCCAGCTCCCCACCAGATGGGATACCACTGACCTGTGTCTTGCTCGCCGCCTTCACCACCACAGTTAACAGTGCACTCGCCAGGAGCATGTTTATAAGGAACCCGCACGGTGTTCAGTTCAAATAGATTGCGACGCTCCCAGCCGCCATGTAAATTGAGGTCACAATCGAGGTCATTGCCGATTGCTACATTATTTGAAGCCGACCACTGAAAAGTGAAATGACGTAAGTCGCGGAGGATATTGTTGTGGTAGAGGCTATCCCAAACACGGCTACCTCGGAGATATCCATTGCCACCTTTGCCTTTATTCCAAGCTCCTTGCAGAAAATTATTTTGAATTTGTAGGTTCTTCGCCACTTCGGTGACTATCGGGTGAGAACCTGTCATAAAAGTGTGAATATTTCTAACCCAGCAGTTGGCAGCCCACTTAAACACGATGCCATGCATAGCGTATTCAGGCGCAAGATTACCGTAATTGTGGAGCGCATCTTCCGGTTTCAGGTTATACATCCCTCCACCTAGCTTAGGGATATTTGTCATATCCTGAGTAAGGTAAAATCTTTCAAAGCCAACGCCCTCCACCATATTGAGCGGTGTCACTTTGCTGGCATACGACTTACCATCACCAATCAATTCAAAGCCGTCAATAGTACTATTCTTCCAAACATGAAATTCCAACGGCTTGTCAATAGTCACGCGCTTATTGTCTTTGTCCACTGCTATTATTTTGAAAACTTGGTCAAACATATAAAAGTGTTTGTAGTGTCCCGCCTTAGCCCCCCAAGCCTTATACATCCACGCAGTAATGGGGACTTGTACCCAAAGAAACTTTCCATTCTGTAAGCTCGACATCCTGTCGGAGTTCTGACCGGAGTTATCTAGGGGAATCACCGTGTCCCCTCTCTCGGCAGCGTAGTTATTAGTTTGCAGCACTTCGAGTCCTGCTCTCCAATGGAAGTTAACACTCCCTTCATAGATATCCTTGCGGTTAGCTGGGGCATTTTTGTGCTCGTCTTGATAGCGGTCATGCACGTCGCGCACCTGTACCCGGAAAGCTCCCCGTCCAGGCCAGATCCAGCCTCCATTTCCATCCTTTTGATTTTCGATTCGCATTCGATCTTGGTCCCATCGGGTTCCATCCGCAGAGAGTTTGTCATAGCGGGTGTTTTCATCAGGACGGAAGACGATTTTGGTCGAAGTGGGGCTTGAAGGGTTATTGCCTTGCCCGCGAATGATCAGATAATTAGCGTCCACATAAATTTGTCTGGATATGTTGATCGTTCCTGAGGGCAATTCAATGAGACAAAGTCTGTTAAACGAAGCCTTTGGAGACCAATTGTCTTTAACAAAATCGATAGCCTTTTGTAGCCCTTCACTGCTGTCACTGCTATTCGGGATGACATTGTACTTTTCCCGTAGTTCATCCGCTGTAATCCTGTAGGCAATATCAGAGTCCGATGGAAGAGCTTGTCCTTCCCGATAGCCAGCCTTGCTCCAATCGGGTAAACCGGGAATGGGCGATCGACGATTGCTCTTGCTCAGATCTAAATTGGAAATCGCAATAGCTGTACCGAGTTCTTGTGCCATTATCCTGGGATTCTCATTTGTGGTGTGTCCGCTCTTCTACTTACCTAATAGGTGTCAGGAAAATCAACTTATACACTGATCGCTAATTGAGAAGGCTGCACTTACGCTGCTGGCAAAGCATTCTAGCCTCTACACGCAACAACTTGTGGTGATGGAGTATGTGACGGAACTCTTAATCGAGCTTTTTTATGAAGAGATTGCTAGTGATATGGCAGCGATCGCATTAACCATCCAAGACCTAAGTACAAGAGTATCCGAAGTGGAGGGTCTGGGCGATATCGGTTATGCTGTCACTCCGATATCTGAGTTAGAAACACTCTTTGATAGCCACTCTGATATCGAGATGACCCATGATTTAAAGATATCGGTAGTGATGTCGCTTCGATTGCAGAGCCGCTAGAACCTCCTGAAATCAGTATTGATAGCACAGAGATAGCAGAGCGAACCACCCCCCGCACCTAAAACAGCTTTCTCAGCTCGGCTTAGCCAAACACCCGAGCTGCCGGGACAAAGTTGTAGAGAAGCAACACAAGCAGGGTAAGGAAAGCTTCGCCACTTGGAGCCGAGAGCGCGACCCGGACGGCATGACGTAGACTTTGGAGGGCACGGGGGGACGGGGCACCCGCTGTAGTTTACGCTCCTAGAGTGAGCTGAACCGAAAAAGCGATCGCATCCGGGCAGACACGACATTAGTGTCGCCGTTCTCCTCGCAACTAACCCCACACTTGGGTCTCGGAGAACCAAGTGGATTGACGCTCAGACACCGCTAGCATCTGGCAAAAGCGATCGCTTAAAGCTGACTGTTGTAGAGATAGTCAATCCAAGTCATTCAATTAGGGGAGGGAAGTGTCATTTTCAGAAGAGGACTTCATCACAGTCCACGGAAAATTGCGCTTTGTAAGCCACCCTGAACACCACTTTAGTTACCAGAACCAAAAAGCCGTCACTTTTTCTATGTCCCTGTAACCTCTTGTATTAAAGTTTTTGGTACAACAGCCGTCTTATGGCACGACATCACCGTTATATATCCCAGACTTCCATGACAGCAGCTACCGATTCCGCTCCACCTTCTTTATGCCAAGCTACCTCAGCCAATAGTTCAGCCTCCGCAGAAAGAGGATTAGCTTCGGTATGCACCCCCCCCTGTAAAGGTTGAGTAGACCCATTATCGGGGGGGGTGGATACGGGCGGTGATGGAGGCGCAACACCATAGCGGGACTGCATTGCCGCTTGATAGCGTCGCTGCCGTTCTCTTACTTCTTCCTCTATTCGGGACTTCTCAACACGCTTGGCTTCTCGGTGAGCAAGAACCATTAGCGCAAAGTCTCTTTCATCCGGAGCCAAGACGTAAATTCTGACTTGCTTGCCCCTTGCGCCCTCTTTTCTAGAAACGAGCTTTAGCCCCAGTTGAGCGACTAGGGTCGCGAGGAGCCACATCGGAGAGCAACCTGGTGGCACGGTAAAGCCGAGAATCGCTTTAATATGAATCGCACACTTTTGCGCGATCGCATTCATTCGTGACAACTCCGGGTCAGTAGCGCTCATCCCCTCCCCTGCAATTAAACGTTGCAGAATATCGCGCAGTCCCAAATTGAATCGCGCCAACCACCGTGCCGAATAATTCCCCCAATCCGTGCAGATGGGAAGTAGTTCTCGTTCAGTGAGGTCTCGCTCGGCTACCCTTTGTGGTGGGGCTGGGTAAATTCTACCCGTTGTTGGGTTAGTAATCGTACCATCCGGTTCTGTCAGTATTGCTTCTAGCTGCACAAGGCGACTGATTAGCCGTCCTCCATCATCTAGAGCCACTAGCTCAGAAGTAACTTCACAGCCGTAAGCATCACGAAGGCGGAACTTCTCGCATTCAAATACTTCTTCTGGCTTCAAATAATCCTTGCTTGCCCTGGCTCGGTACTCTGATGCCGTAATATCCTTAGCCCCTACAACTGCCCGATTGTGGGCAACAGCAAGCGATAAAGCTGCTGCTTTCAACCGGGTATGGGCAGCTTCATCATTCTCCTTGCCCAAAGGTATAATCTCATTGCCCATAGAAGCCAGAAGACTTCGCAAATCATCGCGCAAGTTGTTAATCGATTGATTGCGAGCGGCTTTAATCTGGCAGTAAGCCTCAAGCGCCCAGTCCTTCTCCGCCCCACGCCGCCCGGTTTCTCTGTCTATGCGAATCAAAAACGCGGTCATTTCATTGGTCTGAAGGATGTGTTCCTTAATTTTGGTAGCGTTAGAGTCCGCGTAACCAAACGGAGGGCGAGGCGCTACCCAAACGTGTATCGGTACGATAGGGCGGTAGCGGTAAAGCTGTTGAGCGCACTCGGTTGCTGTTTGAGAAGCGCCGTGGAAAGCGCCAAACACGGCATCGAAGTGATAGTCAGGAATATCCACCCCAGTTCCCAAACTGGGTGAGGCGAGTAAAGCGTCCAAGTCTTTGACCGCGTTCGTAATATCAGTGATAAACGCAACATTTTCCTGGCTGCCGGAGTTTTCTGAGTGAACCGACCAAATCCGGAGTGGAGTGGAGGAGCGAGAATCCGACTCTTCAACGCGAAAAGAGACACTCAGTAACGCTTCAAGCTTCTTGATGAAGCGCTTAGAGTCAGAGACAACCAGAATTTTCTGTCCCGACATGAGAGCCGCACTAATAGTCGCCACTAGAGCGCTACTATCCTTCCCTTCGTACCAAGAGATCGTTCTTCCGCCATTCTTCCAAGAGTTGAAGATGATGAAAGGCTCTTCCCCTTTTGAGCGCATTGCCCTGAAGAAGTTTACAGTCACGTCATCCATGTGAGCATCGGCAATGACAACCAAAGGAGCATTGTAGACAAGGTATTCCAGCACCTCTAAGATTTCAGCGCGATGCTCCTGGCAAGTCTTGCTGTGCAGCAGGTGAGTTAGGTACTGGCAGGCTTCATCGATGAAGACACAGCCGTAAGTCAGCGCGTCGGTCTGCAATTTGTGGAGACTATCAATGGTAATTGAAAGGGCGTTGGCTTTAACTAACTCTCCCTGACTGACGGCGGAATACATCTCGGTATCCAATCTTTGGGCGAGATTTTTAAGCAGGTTGACGCGATGCCCGTTGTTGAGAAATTTGGCTTGAGGGTGAGCTTGCCGCCACTGCCGCAACAGTTCGGTTTTACCAGTTCCCATATCGCTCGATAGCACAACCAAACCCCTAGAAGGCAGGGAGACGGCTTGAGAGAGATATTTCACGTTAACCCGAACGTGGGGCTTGTACTTGTCGCTCAGTCCCCTAACTCGTGGGCGGTAAAAGCGCTGGTAGTCTCTAAGTGTATAAGCATCCGCGACAATCGCACTCACAAGTGAGTTGGCATCATTGCCACGCGCCACAACAAAATCATCAACGCCTTTCTCAGGTCCCGGCAGCACGACGACTTCGCCGACACACCCGACGGCTTCGATGGCTTTGCCCGTGCGTTGGGTAGCCTGGTAGACAGCCCAGCGGGTCTTGAGCTTGGTTTCGCGATCAAACAAAATTTGGAATCGTCGTCCTGGCTGTGCCAGTGGGAGCAGATCGGGATGTAACCTTTCGTCAAAGTCTTTGAAGCCGACGCGACCGTTCCAGATGCCAGGAAGCGCGATCGCCACAAATCCTAGACTGAGCAAGCAAGCCGCTTTTTTTTCACCTTCGGCAAGGATGATGGGGATTTCTGGATGGCTCTTTACCCATTCCCAGAAGTTTGGAGCTTTCTTTCTGCCACAGAGGCGTAGGGCTAGAGGGGAGTGATAGCGTTTGATGTTGTATCGCTGAGCTACTTTGTCCCAAATGTCTGGGGGAACGTCAAAGTAGGTGACACGGTTTGGGGTTTTTGGTGGCGATTCGTACTTAATTAGCTTGCCCGACTCCCAATCGAGGCGAGGGGAAAGGGGTTTAAATCGTCCCCATTCCATTGGTCGCCAGTTATCGAATGGATCTAGTCCTGAACACCACCAACCGCCCTGTTCGACGTGACGGAAGCGTTTGAGGAAGCCGCTAGAGACTCGTCCTGTGTTGAGCCGGGGAATTTTATCAGAGATGAATAGTCGCTCGTAGGGTTCGTTGCCTTCCAGGTGGAAGAAGTTTTGGGCAATTAACTCAGGTGCGATCGCGCTCCCTAAAGCTAGTTCCTGATATTCGGCATGGGCAAGGTTGTTGGGGGTATTAATTACCCCAACACGTTCTGAGTTCTTGTATGACATTGGTAGGTGACTCCTTAGAGGAGCCTTGACCCATGCCTATAAAGCAGATAAACGCTTAATTCCAAGACAGCGGTCTAACCGTTTTCTGTTGCTAGGGAGTATTAGTGCTTTTGCTCCAATGACGACCGAGAATTAGTAACAAGGAACGTAAGAATTGAAACAGTTAGAGTCCTGCCTGGAGCGCGATCGCTTTTTCCTTCCCTTTTGAGTACGATAGTATCGACAAGCTAAGTACCGCTACCGAAAAAATCGGGACTGGAAAACAGCTAGGACGGTTGCTTGGAAGGCTTGGGTTTCGGCTTCACTTTTATGGGCTTTAGTTGTTAAGTTGGATTTTCGGAAATGAGTTTTCCTCTGGAAAAACAGAGGAAAACTCCAGATAGTGGTAGGCGAAAGACAATCGACTCTTTTCCGGGAGTCCCATAGAGGGAAGATAGGTTCTTGCCTTGGTAGTGCCTAACCGAGCGACTGCCATCTTGATAGCGGCAACAGCGTACTGGGATATAACGATTTGATTCCTGGTAGTCATCTTCAGCAGTACTGAGTCCAGCGTAAGAATGCACCCTAACTTAGGACTTGGCGGTTAGTCGGGTAGCCGCAAAGCCTCGAACTAGCGAAGGCGAGAGTGGTTTGTTGCTAATTTTGCCAGAGTCTTTGAACAGGGGTTGGCACAAGCATCAGCCTTATCAGTCTGATCAGAGGAAAAACGAGGGCTGTAATGTTTGTCTGATAAACGTTTCAAAAATAGTAGGTCGGGGGATTCGGGTATATTGGTCGGGGGATTCGGGCGTATTAGTCAGGAGATTCGGGAAAAGTTGTTAATCGCTATATCCTTTTCTGGCAAAGCTTTGAGGAGTTTATTCAGGATTTTTTTTGCCATTAACAGTCCTGTTAACAATTAACAGGACTGTTAATTTAGCGGGTCAACCGGAACGGTTACTTAATGAGACGACTACTCTGAAGTTTGCGATTGAGCCAGAAAATCAATACCCTTCAGTAGCTCCTTCGCATCTTTAGGACTGAGCTTCCGTCTCCCCTTCTCGATTTGACAGAGCCAAGCCGGGGTTTTCTCCATCCACAGAGCCAGTGCGGCTTGGCTTACTTCCTTGGCTTCCCTTTCCTTTCGGATTTGTTCGCCAGTGACGCGACCCCTAGAGACCGATGGCAATCTTTTTGGCAATGGTTTTTTTCGTTGATTAATTTTTAAGAGCTTTTCTTGAACAATGTTTGGTGGTTTGATAAATAAGTGAGCTGCCATTAGGCGGTCAATTAGTTTTACCCGTTTTCCATTAACGCTTTGCCATCCTTCCGGTTTCTCAGCTTGATTGGAGGGTCTTAACCATTCGGGATAGTCCTGGTCAAATTCAATTTGCCAGCCCAGTTCCATCAGCATTTTCAGAGCCTTATCCCAGCGCCGTCTCAATTCATAGGCTTTGCGTTTGTCCTGACAAGCGTCCCTAAGCCTTGCTCCAATCTCTACCGCTCTTAATAGCGTACTTACAGAATATGGATAGGGATTTTTGTTATTAGCGCGAATGCGACTCAGTATCGAGAGATGAATTGCTAGCTTGAGCGCTAGTTCGTCATGGTAGGGGTCGATCCTCAGAATTTCTTGGGCTAAATAACCAAATTGATGAAGGGCTTCTTTTGCCTTATTGCCTGCTTTGTTAAACCACTTAGAAGCCCAGTCACCTGCTCTTAACTTAATGTATACTTCCCGATATTCGACATTTTTAGACTTCAAACAATTTAGCTGTCTGATTACCTCTATTGAAAGGAACCATAGAGGAGAAATTAAGGTGCTGCTCAAGTCATACGACTTATTCCCGACTTTCATCTGCCACTCAGACTGCATGACTAGCCGTCCTATACCATGAGCGAGATTAGCAATCTGTTGAAGCTTATCAGACTCAGTTAGATCTTTTCTTTTTCCCCATCCCAATAGTTCAATTAGCTCAGTTCCTCGCAATAATACTTCATCCTTCCATGGTCTTTCTTGTTTGGCTAAGTAGGCTCCAAAAACTAACTGCAACTTAGCTGCTTCAAGACCCAATCCATCTAGAACTTGTAAAGCAGTTGCTAAAGGTAGAAAATCAATGCCATTTGGTTCTGATATATATACTTGTACTTTATTTTTATAAGTACTTTTATCCGTCAACTTGAATTCTGCCCAATTATTTTCGTTGTTAACCCATTTATCCAAGCGATAGGTGCATTCTAAACCTGCTCTATACGGAGGACAGGTGGGAATAGCTTCAATCGGTTCAACCAGAAATAATGGATGTTCGGTGATGACTGATGGGGAGTAGTAGTTAAAAAGAGTAACTAACTCCTCTTTAGATAAGTCATAAACATTACTATGCTGTAGTAATTCGTCAGCGCTGTATAAGCAGCAGTAGTTCTGTAATTGTTTTTCTATCGCGACTTCTTGTTCCGTTAAGAGAGAGTTAGCAGTGATTGAAGGCTCGTAGTTGTTGCCTGGGATAAACTTATCTTTTCTCCACTGCTCCAGTGCTTCTAAAATCCACTGAGCTTGACTCTCCCAAAACTCCTGGCTGAAGTATCCTTGAAAAGATTGTTTCAGTCTTACCATCAGTTCAGGAGATAGTTCTGCCTGAGCAGAAAGCTGAAGAAAGTCGTTCTCTTTATCGGAGAAGGGCTGTTCTAGGAGATACTGGTGAATCTTAATCGCGACGTTCGTGAGAATTTGCTCTTCAAGTTCCCCAGCACAGCGAAGCCGTTCAGCATACTCCTGAATGAGTGAGGCGTACCCCGAAAGGGAACTCGAAGAGTAGTTATCCCGCAGAGAATCGCCGTCAATCATGGCAGCAGGGGAGAAGAAAATAGAGATGACAACAGAACGGTCAGTAACGGCTAAGTGGTGGTTGGTACTACCAGTTTAAGCAAGCGGTTCCGGAGTGGCAGCTTGCCTCACCTCATGAACACTTTAGTGGATCGTCTCCGGGAAAAGTAGCTGGAGGATATTTGCTTATAAAGCTCCGAGGCTTCGGCTGGGATTGACCTTCTGATTCAGGTTTCGTTTTCTGGTTGGCTTTTTGGCTTGCCGTCACTACGTTTGCGCTTTGGTTCGCGTGAGGACTCTTGTGGGTCCTCAAAAAGACCAGGCGGTGTATTTTCTTCAAGCCATTGCGTTATCAGCTCATGAGTAACATCGCTCATATTCAAACCTTTCCAGGTACATACCGTATTAAAACGTCGCTTTAAGTTTTCCTCCATTGAAAGGGTGAGCCTTTCAGTTCTTGTTTTTCTAGGCATACCCGGCCTTTTTACATACTTATTTCTATCCTCTCACTCACACACTTCTTGTGGTTGGTTGTCCAAATGTGTGCTTAGTTACTTGTGTGAGTGTGTGATTAATGTTAATGTTTGAGTATTCTCTGATTGCCCGCTAAATACCCAAAGCCTGAAACATAAGACGCACCAGTGCTTCTCTAGCTAAACCGCACGCTTTTAGCATTTACTTCAATGCGATCACTATCAGAGTGTTTGCCTGAATTTTTCCATCTGTGAGCAACTGGTATTCCTCATCTCTCAGGTAATAAATCTATGCCTATTGCAAAAAATCATCCCGCTCCAGCTCAGGTTCCCCCTGACAAAATTCCAGCACCAGTGTTCCAAGTCGGAGTATCAAAAGTACGTTGGAAACCCATGCCGACATCTGACTGGGGCATAGTCATGGGAATGCGATACATTTGGGCTGAACACCTAGCTAGCTGGCAGTGGCAGTACTACATCATCCTCGACCCAGCCAGTCCTTCTAAAGAGTGGACTCAAGCCGACTGGGGATGGTCAGATGACCTGGAACTGCTACCTAGCCACTCATCTTCAGCAACACAATTCGTTGAAGAGGTGACAAAGAGTGAATAGTCAGCGTCCCCTCAGAGCCAGAGAACTCGCCCTCCTGAACCTGTACAGCAGTTGTCAGCTGTCAATGGATGTCTTTGCCTTCTATCAAAAATGGAACGTCACACAGCGGCAAATCGCCGCGATTTGTGGATGCAGCCTCGCCAACGTAGAACGCTGGTTCGGCAGTACTCGGATGGTACCCGAAGCGATTTACACCAGGCGACTGGCAGAGATGGACTTAATTTGGGAATTATGGGAGCAGATTCCGGCAGACGTGAGAGAACGGTTATGTCCTCATCATTGAAGTGCAGCGTAGAGTAGCACCCAACGAGCCGTTCAATAAACAAAGTCCAAAAGAACCCTCCCTTATAGCGAGGCTTTAAAATAGCCTTGTATGAGAGCCGAAGGAACGTTTGAGTTGGCAAGACGCTGCTTTACAAAAACTCAAAAACTCTTGATTTTACGGAGAGCGAATTACAAATGCCAGTACTGTGGCACAACTTTGAGCCAGGAGAATTTTGAAGCCGACCACAAACTCCCTTTTTCTCAGGGAGGAGCAACCGAGGTGTGGAATGCGCTAGCGTTATGTGCAGATTGCAACAGACGCAAATCCAACAAACTTGAAGGAGAGTAGAAAACAATCCAGCTTTTGCGATTCTCAACTGCCTTCAAAGATTGAAACGAACAGCTAACCCCACTCCCCGATGCAAGTGATGAGGTCAGATGACAATTACTTCATAAAGTATCACTCGCTTGTCCTGCACCGGATACTTCAAGGACAGACAGAACTTTATCCCCATCAGCAACAAGCACTACTCGCCATCTACCAGAAAGCTTGTCGAGGAGAGATGGATGGGCATCACCGAGAGGCGGCGTTAATTCTCGCTGGCGTGGGTACAGGAAAAACCCTGATGCAAGCGATTACTCCCTTTATCCTTGCCCCCTGGATGCTGGGAAAAACAGCGTTGTTCTTGTCAGATAATTGCACACTCCGCAGCCGATTCTTAAGGGACTTCCCAACCGACCATAAACATCGTCCACTCTACGACCAATGGCCGCTTTATCAGCTCAAGATTCTGCCCCCAGGAGTGCCACCCCCCAAGATTGTAGAGTTAGACGCCAGCGATTTCAACAGCTACGCCTATTGTCTAGACACAGCCGATATGCTGGTTGGCAATCGACAGTTTTTGGTCAATCTGGTGAGTCGAGGAGATATAGAACCCAACTCAGTTGGTGTCCTCATCACTGATGAAGCGCATTTCTCAGCAGCAAATAGTTATCGAACAATTTGCAATTACTTCGAGTTCGCGTTACTTACCTATTTTACCGGGTCAAAGTTCCGCTCCGATGCTCAACCACTACCTCACGTTCGGTACACCCAGGTGGAAGAGTTGGATGCCTTGGGACGCAGCGTGCTGAAATATGCACCCGTTGCTGATTATGAGTTTACCCTTCAGGAAGCTTGGTCGCTTGAGCCGCCTCCGATTAAAAAGCTCATGTACAAAGAAGCGACTTCTACGGCGTTCTTAGTTGAGGAGGCAGGCTCGGAAACTGAATATAGCTTTGAGGAATTTCTCAACAAAGCCGAGACAGATAAACAGTGGTTCCGTCAGATTCTGTTTGCCGATTCCTTCTCAATACCCGTCCTAGAGATGGCAGTAGATATCTTATTGAGGAAGCGCGAACGCACAGGACAACCTCAGGCGATGCTCGTGCGGGCGCTCAACATTCCTCATACCCATCGAGTCGCTAAGCTATTAGAAGAGAATTTCCCCGTCTTGGAGGGAAGAGTCGGTGTTATCCATTCGGAACATGACTCTTACGACCTAGCCGGTCGTCCCAGCTCAATTTTGTCGCGCTTTTACAACGGTGACTACTGGGTAATTGTGCATTGCGGATTAGTCGGTGTCGGGTTCGACCATAAGTGGATTTCCGTCTCCTGTTGCTTGTGTATTCTCAAAAGTATGTCTCCGGCCGAACAAGAATGGGGAAGAGCCTTGCGGCGAGTGCCAGGGGAAGCACCGGGTAACTTCCCTCAATTAACTCATCCCAATTGGGGCGTTGTCGTCACTCATGCGGCGTTAGGACTCAGGGAGTTATTTGGGAAGTTTCAGCAGGGTGTGACATCGGATGTGATTCGAGAAGACGTTGTGCGGGAACGGGTGCGTCCGTTGCTGACAACCGAGTACGAAGCAGGGGAAACGATTCTCAATTTAAGTGATACCTCAACGGTGAAACCCGGAGATGTCTTGCAACTGCGAGTGCCAGTGGGGGCGAAGGAGGAAGTCTCACCGAAGTTTTCTATCGTTGAAGAACTGCGTTCGACGGGGAACTTGTCTGAAGGTAATGGGAAGAGTCCACGGGTGTCGGAGTCGGGTGGTTCTTACGGTGTGGATGAAGACATCACCCCCAAAAACTTCGGGGAAACACAACGGGAGGAGCAAGACTCGCCTCCGCTTGCTGGAGATGTTACGGACGAGAAGTCAACTCCCTTACCTTGGCAGCAGGAAGCGGATGCGATTAGTGAAAAGTTGAGCCAAATTAGAAGCATCAGAACCTACTCCATACAAGTGGAAGCAGTTCTTGATGAGCGAAGTGTGCAGATTACACCCGCGTGGAATGATTTTCCCAAGGGTGTGGGGGTGGATGTCAGTAAATCCAGGGAAGTTAGGGAGTTAAGTCCTGCGAATTTTCTCTCCCACATTGGGTTGGATTGGCAGATTTTGGTGGGTGAAGAGCTGATTTCTTATCGAGACTATTCCCGGCGAGTGGTACTGCAAAAACGTGGCTTCGATTTGGACGACGAGGGTGAAATTCTCGTTGGGGGTGTCCGGCTTAAGGATACAATGCCTTCTTCAGCTTATGAGTTGTTTCTCAAGGGGTTAGAGGCGGAGTTGGCAACGGAAGTGGTGGAGGTGCCGCACCCGGAGGCAGTTGCTCGTCCTGACAAAGCGAAGATGGAAACTCAAGCTCGCTATGGGGCGCAGGTACGGAGTCTGATTAATAATTTGTTTAATGCCAAGCATCTAATTCCTGATGGGACGAATGGTTGCTCGTTGGTTGAACGTCCAACCCAGTTGCTGAGGGATGCGAAAGCACGAGTCGAAGCCAAGGGACATGAACCGGATTTTCGGAGCAATTCGGCGTTGGTTCATGCGGCGGTTTTTGGGTTTATTAAGGAGAAAACTGGGAGAAGTTGGTCAGAGCATACTACGGAGCAGCAGTATCTTGAAGCCATGAAGCTGGCTCGTCAGTTTATGAGGCGACTGGCAGAACAGTTGCAGTGGCGGCGGCGTTAGATGGCTTGTAAGAACTTTTAGACAAAGCCACTCTGAGCGCTTCCTGCCCTCTGCCCTCTGCCTTCTGCCTTCTACTGAAACCAAGACCCGTCAATGTTTCCCTTCTGCATAAAAGCCTTCTGCCTTTTGCTATAGCACCCAACGAGCCGTTCAAGGAACAAAGTCCAAAAGACCCCTCATCGTGAGGGTTTTGGTTTGCCCTGGAATAGGTGTGGGGCTTAACTTTGTCAAATAAGAGCTAAAAAAAGCTTTCACACTCAAGCGACGTCAATGTCGCGTCTTTGACCAGGAGAAGGGATGACAGAAATTGAACACCAAATACTAGAAAGATATGCCCAAGGAGAAAGAGACTTTCGCGGCACATCCCTAGAATCCGCCGACTTCAACAAAGCCATCCTCAGCGAAGCCCTCTTCGACCATGCATCTCTCAAAGACACCGACTTCACCGGAGCCGACTTAAGTCGCACTTCATTCTTTGGCACAGACCTTAGCTCTGCCACACTCGTGAACGCTCAACTGAGCTATGCCGTATTAAATACTGCCATCTTGAGGGGAGCCGACCTATCACAAGCCAACCTGTTTAGTAGTGACCTGATGCGTGCTGACCTAACACAAGCCAAGCTGATCAAAAGCTGCTTGAATAACGCCTATCTTCAAGATGCTAACCTCACAGGAGCCAACCTGAAATGGGCAGACCTGCATAGCGCTACACTCATCGGAGCCAACCTCAGTGGAGCCTCTCTAGAAGGAACCACCCTAAACTACGCCAAACTGCTCAACATACAAATCGACAAAAACACCAAACTTACTGGAAAGTGGCGGCAAGTCGCAGAAATCGTCAACTTAGCAACAAAAGGACGCTTCTTAAACCAAGCTGACTTAAACCAAGCCTGGCTAATTGAGGCTGAACTATCCAACGCTCAGCTCAAGGAAGCACAACTCAATCAAGCCATACTCATCAAAGCTCGCTTAAAGAACGCCTCCCTCAAACGAGCCGACTTACAAGGAGCCAACCTCGACCAAGCCGATTTAACAAAAGCCTTCCTGTTTGAAGCGTATCTGCAACAAGCCTCCCTAAAAGGAGCCGATTTAAGTTATGCCGTATTATGTCGAGCCGTATTGGCCGAAGCCTCCTTAGAGGGAGCTAACCTTACCGGAGCACAAATGCTGGGCACCAACTTCCAGTCAGCCTCATTAAGAGGAGCCAACCTCAGTAACAGCCAGTTAGATACAGGAAACTTCGTTTTCGCCGACTTGAGTGGAGCTAACCTCATCGGAGCGACAGGAATACCCGACTTCAGCGAAGCGGTCTTAGAAGGCGCGAATCTGCAAAAAGCCAAACTCAGCTCTTCAACTTTTACACGAGCCAACCTCAAAAAAGCGAAACTCTCTCAAGCGTATCTTCTGGGTAGTAACTTGATGTCCGCCAATTTAAGCGAGGCTCAACTAGTGGAGACAAACCTCATTACAGCCAGCCTAGTACTCGCCAACTTCACAGGCGCGTCGCTTAAAGGAGCGAACTTAAATAAAGCCAACCTAGCGTTTGCTGTTCTGACGGGAGCGGACTTAAGTGGAGCCGATTTAGGGAATGCCAACCTGGCGGGAGTGGACTTGAGTGAAGTGAATCTAGAAAGCGCCAACCTGGAAGGAACAATTCTTGAACCACCAGGGGTGAATCAAGGAGTGAGATTCATCCCGAAGATGAGAATCGTCAACTGGAATGGACTGCGTTTTCGTTCTAACTCAGAAGTCAAGTTTGCAATGGCGTTAGACAAAAAAGGATTGTTGTATTATCCCAATGCGATCGCACGACTGAACGTGCAAGAGAGCCGACAGAACAAAGAATCAGACTTTCTCATCTGTGCGCCAACGCCGAAGGGATTTCGCTGGGGGATTGTGGAAATCGATGGACCGTTCCATACGCCAGAGAAGAGAGCGACAGAGCAAGAGCGGGAGCGGGTGTTTGAGCATAGTGGGGTGCGGGTTTATCGGTTTGATTCCAAGCGGTGTGATAAGAACCCCGATGCCGTAGTCGAGGAATTTCTGCAGCTGTTGAGTAAGTCTTAGTAGATACCAATGATGTCCTGTCCCTCTTTAAGCGGGTCACCAATAAGTGAGCCAATAGCCGCCAGTGTTTTGGAGAACGAAAGAGTTGTACAACCCTCCAACCCCATGCTCGTGCCACTCGCTGCCATCACATTACCCGTAAAGCGGCCAAGGCGTTCTTTCACGTCTGAGAAGTTAGAGCAATTAACCACTTCCGTAAAGACGCTAGGCATACTAGAGCCTCTGCTAGTGCGACAAAAGCCTTCAGGTGAGTATGAGTTGGTAGCCGGAGAGCGACGTTACCGCGCCGCTCACATCGCTGGGCTAACTTGTGTACCCGTCGTCGTCAGGGAACTAACC
Organism: Symplocastrum torsivum CPER-KK1; assembly: GCA_019358875.1. Classification (GTDB taxonomy): domain Bacteria; phylum Cyanobacteriota; class Cyanobacteriia; order Cyanobacteriales; family Coleofasciculaceae; genus Symplocastrum; species Symplocastrum torsivum. The sequence goes on along the minus strand of JAHHIF010000030.1, from coordinate 53,347 downwards.
GACGAAGAAGCTCTACAGTTGTCATTAGTTGAAAACCTCCAGCGCGAAGACCTCAACCCAATTGACGAAACTGAAGGCATCCTGCAACTGCTATCGCTCAAGCTCAAGCTATCCGTACAAGAAGTAGTTGCCCTGCTTTACCGCATCGAGCATGAAGTCAAAGGAGTTACTGCCCCTAACGTTATGGGCAGTGACTCGTTTAAGGAGATTTGTGCAACATTTAACGAGCTGGGGAAGTTCACTTGGAAGTCCTTCGTCACCAATCGCTTACCGCTGCTCAAGTTGCCCGAAGACATATTGTCGGTTGTCAGAGCCGGCTCCTTGGAATACACTAAAGCCCAAGCGCTCGCACGAGTCAAAGATGAATTGAAGCGACAATCCTTGCTTGAAGAAGCGATAAGAGACAATATAAGCCTGAGTGAGTTGCGAAAACGCATCAAACCCTCTTCACCCGCCCCTGAGACAGACTATTCCAAAACGTTGATGGAAAGAGCTTACCGTCGCATTAGAGAGTCTAAGGTTTGGGAAAATCCTGAAAAGTGGGAGAGAGTGAAGGTGCTTCTTTCTGAATTGTCAGCATTGATCGACGGATAAAATCAAGATAGATTTTCCCCTAAAACCTACCACCTACGACCTAACACTAAGACGCAGGGGTAGGTGAGGGAAAGCGCTTACTCCTCCTTAGGATTCACCATCTCCTCTAGAGACATGAACAGGGCAAGTTGCTCGTACTCCTCAGCTGGTTTAGTTGGGTGCCACTTCTGGAAGAGCGCTTTCCCATTGGGTTGAGGAGGAGGTGGTGGTGCTGTTTTGGAAGGCGTTGGTAGTGGTAGCTCAGGCTCTGAGGCGGGTTCAACTGGAGCGGGTAGCTTTTGGGATGAAGTTAAAGTTTGTACGAGCGATGTAAGTTCGTTGATGCGTTGGTTAGCGGTGGCTAATTGGGCTCGCAGTTCGTCGAGGCTCGGCTTTCCATCTTCTGAAGCTTGAGGAGACGGTGAGTCGAACTCAGTGTTGACTAACTTTTCGTTCCCACTGCGCCCTAAATAGTGTTCAAAAATCATTGCGGGGCTATTGCCCACATATCTAGCCAGTTGAGAGATATCACTATGAGAGATAGGTTTTTCCATCGCCGTTGTTTCTAGAGCCAAAGTAATAAAGGTATGCCGTGTTGAATAGGGGCAGTGGTAATGATCTATCCCTCCTTCAGCTTCGGTTTTACGAGCTAGTTTGGAGACGATTCCTTGAGGAACAAGACCCTTTGTCTCATTCTTTTGTCCATACCAACTGTAGTGAAAGGTTAGACGGTTAATATGACCTCCACCGGGTTGCTGGAAAACAAAATCATCGGGGTTGACATTTTCCGGTTTAAGCTGCTTCAAAAGCTTATTTAGACTCTTATTTGTCCGAGGAAACTCACGATTCTTCCCAGTTTTTGTACTGTTTGTATGAATATGCTTCCCTCGAACTACTGATATGCTCTCGCAAAAGGTGATGTACTTTTCTGTAACACTTTTCCAGCGCAAAGCAACTGCTTCTCCAGTTCGACAACCCGTGAGAAAAAGAAAGGTTACAAGAGGAGCAAAATAGCTGTATCTAGGATGGGTTTCGTAAGCTTTAATAATTAGGTCTCTTTCCTCCCTAGTAAAAGGGTCTGGGTCTTTATCAGATTTAGGTGGTTTCAAGCCATCGACAATCACCCAAAAAGGATTATGCGAAATGAGCTGGAAATGAACAGCCCAGGTGCAGCAAGCCGAAATCTTGGTTAGAGTTCTGTACTTAGCTGTATAACGGAGCTGAGAAAGCTCAGATTCGATCTGCAAAACATCTGAGAGCTTCTTAGTAGTTAACCTGTTGATGTGCGAGCCAACTGTTTTCATAACACCCATAAAAGTCGTAAACCTCCAGCTTTTGCTTTTGTGATCAACAAATAGCGTCCACAATTCATCCAGCTGTAGTTCTTTTGCTTGAGTAGGCGGGAGTTTGTTAGCTGTATTTTCCGGTTTGCCCCAGATGTACTCCTCTAATTTTTGCGGGTCATAGTCCCCGATAAGCTGGATATGGGCATGGATTCGCTTAATGATTTTGTCAGCTTCTCCTCGATTTTCGGGAGTATCCTTCATTCCTAAGGCGATACGCTTTTGCTCTCCAGTGGGCGAGTGTTTGGCAGGGACAATTAAGCGTAACCGTCCCTCGACGGCTTCCAAACCAATGTTTCCTCTTGTAGCTCTAGGTTTTTTCGTGCTCATTTTGTCGGACTCAAAAAATACTTAAACAGGCTGATCGCCCAGGTGTGAGAGAAGAGCGATCGGCTGAAACGCCCATATTGCAAAGGCTTGAAGATTTTGTGATAGAATTCGGAGTTCATAACAACGCCCTATGCACAAGGGTTCTAGGGCTTGAAATCGGCAAAATACTTAATTCGTACTTAAAGGGGGGTAAGGAGAGTTGGCTAATCATTGGAGTGGAGGGGGTTTCGGGGATAAAGGCACGTATTTAATTGCTTGAGTGCAACAGCGCTGGGTTAGATGTTGACGACAGGGCGTTCGTGCCACAGGGGAGCTAACGCTGTCACTTGTGGCAGCGTTAGCTATTGCGTGCGGCAATCGAGGGTTTGCTCGCCAACTAGTTTTTGGATTAATGACCTCTAGCTTGGGTAGAGGGAGTTCTAGCTATTTGGGTAGTCTCTACATTTAGCGATCGCTTTTAACGAGTCTTGTGAACCGACTTTCCACTAGAAGTGAACCGAATTTAGACCGCGAATAGATGGCTTTTACGCCAGCACAAATCCCGGTCATCGTTGACCCTAAAAAGCTAAGAAAGCTCGAAATTTGTTGGCTCTAAAAATTTGAGAAGCCATGAAAGTAAGTTGGCTAATCTCTTGACTATCCCTTTGCCAAATTGCTGGTTAGTTTCAATCTCGGACGTAGCTTATTGAGAGGCAAAACTTGGCTCGTGACTTTAGACCCATTGAGTCTTTATTTGCTTGAGTTTGATTGCAGTTTTGAGTCTCAATTCCCTTCATTAGTGCTTAGGTTGGTTCTGAGTGATTTCTACTCATAATTCCTAAATAGCTTGCCTGACAACTTCCTTCAAATCAGAAGTTAGAAGTGCTTGATGAGGAGGAGTATTCATCACCAAGAAGTTTGGTGCCAGTTCAGTGGAAAACTCTCACTGACCTTGCTATAACTACCGTAAGGTCAGAGGATTTGCCTTTCAAGGGAACTTCCGGGAAAACGAAAGTTCCCGGAAGTTCCCGGAAAGACTTTTCAGCTCCGACCAGAGCAACAAGCATTTTTATCGCTTAGACCAGATAACCAACTAAATCTCTGCACAGATTCCACATGAGTCAAACGGGTAAGCCAACTCGCGGGGTTAAAGCGACTGAGAAAGGGCAAAGATTACTCGAAAAGCACAGGAGCGTGGATTCCGACTCCTCCGAAAAGCTCCTGAGTTACGAGAAACTTGCTGCCAAGGCAGGTTGCGATACTAAGACACTGAGAAAGTTTTTTAAGGGAGAAGTAGTTGACACAGCTAAGGCTTACGGTATTTGTGCAGCTTTGAACGTAGCCATAGAAGAGATTGTTGCTCCTGAAGACTTGAACAAGACTCCTGTCGAGTCGAAACCGAGGGAGGAACGGCTTCAGGAACTCATAAGAAGATGCCGGGAGATGCTAGCGCTCAAGACGAAAAGCTTAATCACCAACCCCTTAACCGCAAGGCAAGGGGTAACTCACAACATTGATGATTTGTATGTCGATGTCACAGTGGTGAAGCGCAAACGACTGACCAAACAAGGAGCGGATGATTGTGCACAACAGGGGTCTTTGTTGTATGAACGCAAGGAAATCAGCCAGATATTTAAGCCCGGTGAATTTTTTGACAAAGTTATCTTGCCAAAACTAAGTCTTGAAACGAAAAACCAACCGATTGCGATTATTGGTGAGCCTGGGGCGGGGAAAAGTAGCCTGCTCTCTAAAATCGCCTCAAGAATAGTATCAACCGAGTCATCAGTCCTTAAAGAAGAAGAACCAGTAGTCATTTGGGTATCTTTGGCGGAAGTTGGCAACCAACCCCTGAGTCAGTATTTGTTGAAAAACTGGCTGAGAGACGCGCCAAAGGCGGTAGTTGCCGCCTCGAAAGAATGGGAAAACGCCTTGGAAGAATTACTTAAGAGTGGGCGAGTCTGGTTACTACTCGATGCCGTGGATGAACTGGGAGGAGACAATCCCCTGGATTCCCTAGCTGAGCAATTCCAGCAAGGTTGGATGCATCAGGTGCAGGTGGTATTGACTTGTCGGTCGAATGTTTGGGATAGCACTTTCAATGTCCTAGCCGACAAAGTTGAAACATATTGCACCTTGCCTTTTAGTTACAAAGACGAGCAAGACGCACTGAGCGAAGAAGATGACGCCAAAGAAGACCAAGTGGCTCAGTTCATCAGCAAGTGGTTTCATGACTACTCACCTGAGAACGGAGAAGCGTTACGACGCTCCCTAAACGAGGCGGGCAAAGAGCGGCTTAAGGATATGGTAAAAAATCCCTTGCGGCTAGCTTTGCTATGCAACACTTGGAATCTCTGGCAAGCGCAGGGAGGACTGCCCGATACAAAGGCGAAACTTTACAAGGGATTTGTTGATAACTACTACGACTTGCAGCACAAGTTAATTGGTAGTACCCGACAGCGACGCCAACTGAATGAAGCCTTGGGAGAACTTGCCTTATGGGCAATAAAGCAACCGACTTCCCGCTTCCGAATCCGACTAGAGCAAATCCCGGCTCCTATCACCCAAACTTTCGGAGAGGCAGACGAGGAAGGCTCGCTGTTGTGGTTAGCTCTGGAGTTAGGCTGGCTAAATCATGTTGGGGTGGCAGCCGAGAGTCCCAATGAAGCGGCCTATGCTTTCTTTCATCCCACGTTTGAGGAATATTTTGCGGCTTGTGCGATTAAGGATTGGCGCTTTTTCTGTGAGAGTGCCCCTAACTCCCCTGATGGCGAACAACCGCGTTGCCGCATCTTAGAATCTCAATGGCGAGAAGTCTTTTTGCTATGGCTAGGGCGAACTGATGTGGCGGATTCGCACAAACAGTTGTTGTTCGAGTATCTGTACGAGATAGGCTCTGAGGAGCTATTGGATAGTATCGATATACTTGAGACCTGTGAAGCTTTGTTTCTCATCGCTGCGGGTTTAGCTGAGTTTAACAACTTTGAGCGAGCTGAGGAGGTTATCGACCGGATTATCGAGTTGTTCCGTCCTCAGTGTTTCAAAGAGCCTGGACTTCAAAAAGAGATGGTGGTTTCAAGTCCGGTTTATTATGAGTGCCAACAAGCTCTGTTGCAAACTAAACGCCAGCTAGCGGTCACGGTTATCTGTAAGTACTTGCGTTCCCTGGAAGAGCCGACGCTCAATACGTGTAAGTTTCTAATCTTGCTGCTTGAAGAGATGGGCATTGGGAACCCAAAGGTGATTGATGCCTTAACTGGACTGTTGAGGAGAACTCAGGATAAGAACCTCGCTTTACAAATAATCCGCACTCTAGAACCGATTTATCCAGGTCATTCAAGTGTTATCAGGATTCTGACTCACCTGAGCCATAAAAGCTCGGTCCCTCAGATTCAGGGCTTGCAGGCTTTTGGTTTACAAGTAATTGAGGCACTGGATTTATTGTTTACTCCAGAGGCTTAGCTTCTAATCACACATTCGGCAAACGTGATCGTAGACATCAGCCTTTGATACTGAGATTCAGAAGCAATGCTAGTTTGATCAAAGGCTCGTCATGGAAGCTCAACTCACTCGTAAGTGGCATCAAAAGAAGCGGTTTATCCTGCCTGCGCTGGTATTTTTTCCGCCGCTGGGCATCCCTTTAATTTGGCTCTCGCCGTGGAGTCGTAACGCCAAAATTGGAGCGACTATTGTTTCGGGACTATTAATGATGGGGGCGCTAGCTGACTCTCCCCAGACGGCTACACAATCGGCTTCTAAGAAAGCTCCGGTTGTATCTTCCCGTGCCGATATCCAACCCAGCCGACAAAAAAGTGACACGAGCTATCAAGAAATTACCAAATCTTCAGTGTCACCCGATGCCAACACTGAAGCTGATACCGAAGCTACCTTAATTGACGATGACCCGAAGTCAAAAATTAATCTTCGAGCTACACCCTCCGGCGCTGGCAAGTATTTGGGGTACGGATTAGTAGGCGATCACGTGCAGGTCATTAGCCAAACCGTAGCTGATGAAGCTACCTGGTATCAAGTGAAATTCCCTCGCTCCGGCGCTCTAGGCTGGATTCGTGGAGATTTTGTCAGAGTTGCCGGAGGTCAGCCCGCCTCTTCTACTCAATCTGAGTCGCAAGCTACTTCGTCCGTGACGAGTCCATCACAAAGCCCTAACCCTATTTCAACTGACGATTGCAACATCAAGGATTTAGGAAACCTTGCTGGAGCGCACGCTCTTGAGGTCAAAACTCAAACAGGTAATCAGTACTGGCTAATGGCGACCAACGAGGTACAGCAGCGCATTATCTCTGGTAATGGCACAGGCGATTCGGGTCTTAGCTACGAAGAGTTTATTGATACAGGTCTTACGCTTGAGTCTTTTAAGGCGATCAGGGATTTTGCCAGTGTATATGGTGTGGAGCAGGTCAGATTCTGGCGAATATCGGAGGCAGAGGCTCAAAAATCTCAAACTTGGTTTTCTGGTGTCACTTGCCATTAGATGCCCGTTAGCTATTGCTCAGGGTTGCTATGTCTGACTCAAAGCATTATTAATTTGCTTAACAACAAAAATTTCTCCATTGCTAAACAAAAGTGGGAACTCGTTACAACAGCCAACTTTAAGCGATCGCTTTTGTCACGCCGCTAGCTACATCTTGAGCAGATTGACGCTTGGGGAGCCGAGGCGAAAGCGCGGGGTTAGTTGCGCGGCGAACGGCGACACTCGATGTCGTTTCTGCCCTGATGCGATCGCTGGTTGAGTGAGTGAACATTAACCGGACAACCTTCAACGCAAGCTTAATCATTCAATCTCTCACTTACGCGGTAAACCTTCACTACATTTGTCGTGAATGTACTTGGCAATTCCTTGAATACTCATATCCCTTGGGGTATGCCGATGAAATGAAACAGCGAACTGATTCATCCAGTCCAATTTGTGGATTGTCCACTCTTGACTGACTCAGCACGTCTCTCTGTACTCATCCCCCTAAAAATCGCTCAAGTCTTTTCACACTAGGCATTCAAGCTCAGCCGACACTCCCAATCACCCCCATGAGCGATTAGCCGTTAAACAACCATAAAGGTTTGCCTGCACAAGCCAAGCTCTCGGACGCTCACTTGCGCTTTACAGTCGAATTGTTGACGACTCTGGAAGGAGGTGAACCCAACACCAAACTTCTATAAGAGTCATCACCGCCGTCATTCGAGCCAGGAGCCGAGCTTTTACCGTGAACGCCACCACCACCAACTCCCTACATCAAACTTCTTTCTCAACCGACAACGCTCCGGAAAATTCTACTGTTACTGACACAATGGCGTTGAGTGAGCTATTAAAAGAAGAACTGATACTTCAGCTTGGTTCCCTACCCAGCAACGCTCTTCTCGTAATCAACCGCATCGTGGTAGAAGTCGAACGGATTTGTACCAAGAGTGAGCGCATCCAAAACGGCGGTGACGTTCGTTCGTGGGAGTTAACCTTGGCACGTCATCGTCTCTCTAAGTGTATTGAGTACTATAAACTGGGTTCAAAGCAAGGACGTGTGGAACTGCACAGCCACCTCAGTGTGATGATATATCGCCAGGTGGCACCTGAAAGAACGCAGTTAAGCTTTGCCGCTCGACACCTCTTGATTGAAGACTTCTTACAAGACTTTTACGCCGATTCCCTCAAAGCCTTTAGACGGGAAAATGACTTAGCGGATAACTACACCCCGCGTACAAGAATCGAACTCGCCGAATACATGGGGTTCACTCTTGCATACGCCAAACGACGGGTAATGACCCGTTATGGTGCTGTGCAATTACTGGTACTCAGAGCGAAAAGCTTTGCCAAACGCCAACCCAGCGATACCGTCATGGACATTGAACAGGTGACCGAGTTTGCCAAAGGTGAAGAAGCACAGATGCAAAACCGCTCACCCGTGATGCAGCAGGTGCGAGAGCGTCTAGTTGCTGATACTCTTGACCCTCATGATACGGTTGTGCGAGAGCGCGTGATTGGTGAGCTGGTGCAATACCTAGAGTCTCAGGGTCATAATGATTGTGCGGATTACTTAATCTTAAAGCTGCAAGACTTGAGTGCCCCGGAAATCGACGACATCTTGGGTTTAACACCACGTTCGCGGGATTATCTGCAACAGCGTTTTAAATACCATGTGGAAAAGTTCGCTCACTCGTCTCACTGGCAGCTAGTACATCAATGGTTAGGTGCAGACCTTGACCAGAAGTTGGGACTTTCCGAGCCGCAGTGGAACGCATTTGTCGCTCAACTTGACTCCCTTCAACAGCAGTTGTTATCACTCAAACGGGCGAATTTGAGCGATTTTGAGATTGCCAAAGCCTTGAAAATCACACCGAAACAAGTGCAAAAGCGCTGGAGTCATCTATTAGAGATGGCAAGTCTTGTCCGTAACAAGGCACCAGAGAGTTCCAATAATCGCATTAACCACTCAATCGCTGCCTAATTCCCCGATTTATAAAGTAATAGAGGTGAGTTGCGAGGAGACACTAGTGTCGTGTCTGCCAGGTTGCGATCGCTTTTTCGGTTCAGCTCACTAAAGGGGCGTAAACCGCAGCAGGTGCCCCGTCCCCCGGTGCCCTCCTAAGTCCACGCCGTCCGGGTTGCGCTCTCAGGCGAAGCTTCCCTGCCCTGCTTGTGTTGCCCTCTCTACAACTTTGTCCCGACAGCTCAGGTGTTTGGCTAAGGCGAGCTGAGACAGCGGTTTTAGGTGCGGGGGGTAGGGGGGTTAGCTCGGCTACCTTGAGGCTATCAGTGCTGAGATCAGGAAGCTCTAGCGGCTGTGCAGTCAAAGCGATGTCACTACCGTTATCTTCTAAGTCAGCAGTCATCTCGATGTCAGAGCGGCTATCAAAGAGTGCTTCTAACTCAGATATCGGAGTGACAGCCTATTAGGGTGAAGTATTTTAGTTTGCTTTTGAATCGTTGGATTGTTGGCTTATCAGCTAATACCCGATTAAAAACAATTACTCTAAATTACTGAGTATTAAACCACCAAGGGTCAGGAACCGACCCAGTTTTAACCAAAAAAGCTTTTTTACGCATAAATCGTTTGAGTGCAGCCGCCCCCATCCTCGAACCCCCCATGCCAGAAAATTTGAAGGCGTTTTTTTCTCCTTCATGTATTAATGCGGTTAATCCAGCGTCGTTGATGTTGATGGCACCAGCATCAATACAGCGTGCTACGTTTAAGGCTTCGGCTTGCGAACCGGCAAACACAGCCGCACTGAGTCCGTAGATGGTATCGTTTGCTAATGCGATCGCCTCCTCAATCGTGGAAAATGGCATCACGGGCATAATCGGTCCGAAGGTTTCTTCCGCCATCACCTTCATGGAATGGTTAACTTGGGTAAGGACTGTAGGACGGCACCATAACCCCCCATCTAAGTCTTCAAGCTTGCCTCCGCAGTGAACAACCGCCCCCTTTTCAAGTGCATCAAGTAGGTGTTCGGCAATAATATCCGCTTGTCGTTCGGCAATAATGGGACCAATTTCTCCACTTTCAACAGACGGATAAGCCAGTTGCAGGCGTTGTGCTTTTTCTACCAGCTTCTGAGCAAACGACTCAAAAATATATTCTGCCACGTAAATGCGCTCGATTGAGAGGCAAGATTGCCCAGTGCTGACGACTGAACTCCATAAGATTGCCGAGGTTGCCTTGTCTAAATCGGCTGACGATAAAACAATAGCCGGGTCTTTGCCTCCCAATTCTAAAAAAGCCGGAACGAACCGCTTAGCTGCTGTCTGTGCTACTTTTCGACCCGTAGCCACACTGCCAGTAAAGCAGACTAAATCCACACATTCAATTAACGCTTCCCCTATCTCGCCAGCCCCTTCAACATAGGCTAAAACATCTCGTAAATTGGGAACGGAGGCAATTGTTTCTACCAGGGGTTGAATGAAACGAGGCGCAATTTCGCTAGGTTTTACAACAACTGCACAACCTGCTAGTAAGGCGGGAATCATATCAATCGTAGAAAGCAACAGCGGAAAATTCCAGGGGCTGATGACACCAACTAAGGGATAAGGAACAAATTCCTGTTGCAGTTGGATAAAGGGAATGGCTGTTGCTTTTTCATCCTCTTTTGCCAACAAGTCTGGTGCTAAGCAACACCAGCGCTCAATGCTGGAGATGAACGAGTCAATTTCAAGGATGGATACAGATAATCTGCCTGTGTCGCTTACTAAAGCTTTAGTAATCTCATCTTTTTTTGAGAGTATCACTTGTTTCCACTGTTGCAACGTCTCAATTCGCGGCTCTAAACCTCCCTGCTGCCAATCGATTTGAGCCTCGCGCAATCGGGTACACTGCTCAGTAAGCTGCTCGCATGTCGGCGGCGCAATCCAATAATCAATGTTTCCCGTTCGCGGGTTGCGAACTTCAATCTTTGCACCCATAGTTCAAATGATGCCCAACTTGGCTAAACGCTCAATAGTTTCTCGCTGAGGAAAGGATAAGTGTTTGCGCTCTATCTTACCTTCTCTTCCTAGTATTGGCAGGTAAAAGTGAGACGGGCGGTAGCTGTCTGCATACAGTTCAAAACGCTGTCGGCACATCTGAAACGGGCTAAAAAGAAGCGCCCAAAAATTCCTAGTGTTCAGCTACTTATCGCCTTCAACAAACTCCTCTAGGGATAGTTGGTGCTTCGAGGACTTAGCTTGATTTGGCGACGAAGTATAGGTACTCTAGCAAAACTCTGGCAAGATGAGCAATTGTCAGTATATTCTCGACACACAGGATCTGTACGTCTTCCAAAAGCTCTAGTTACAGAACTTGATTGAAAAGCCATAAAAGCGGTGCTCAGGAGATAGTTAAGAAGGGACAAATGCAACAAACGACAGTGGAAGTTGCTCATCAAGCCTTTTCGCACTTCACTCACGGTCTAGCAACAGGCGAGTGGAACCCATTCTTGGATATGCTTAGCGAAGATTTCACCTTTTGGTTTCCCGTCGGTTCCTACCACGGTTTGAATGTCGGAAAACACAGAGCTCGTGAATTCTTCGAGTATGCTTCTGAGGCTTTTAAGCCAGGGCTATCAGTCACGCTTGAGCGCGTTACCAGTAGTGAGACGACTGTTGTTTTCGAGTTCAGGGACGAGGGATGGCTGAGGGGAGAACCCTATAAAAACCGAATTGCCGTTTCTTTTGATGTTCGTGGAAACCAAATTTGTGCCTATCGGGAATACTTTGGCAGCGATGGTAAATCGAATTAAAAGGGGTACATCCCAATGAGAGCCAAAATACCGGAATGTGAGCGCTAATTGCTAGCCTTCAAGAAGGATACGTGTTTTATTTTTCCTTACTTTGCCTCGCCCTTGAATAATGGATAAGTGAGGTTATCTATAGTGTGGGGTTAGTTGCGGGGGAACGGCGACATAAATGTCGTTTCTGCCCGGATGCGCCAGTTATATACTTACGTCAATACCCTTGAGTGTTGATGGAGCGAACGCCAAAGTTTTCGGTCTACTGACCTTGACAAAAAGCGAGTGAATGGAGATTGACCGATGGACGAGACGACACCGTTAGTTTTTTACGCCAACCGCAACTGCCCGTATGCCCAGCGCAGTTGGATTACACTGCTTGAACTCTCGGTCGATTTTGAGTATCAGGAAATTTCGCTAGGCAAAGACAACAAAACCGAGTGGTTTTGCGCCCTAAATCCCAATGGAACCGTACCCGTAATCAAGCATGGGGAGACGGTAGTCTACGAATCGTTGGTGGTCAACGAGTACTTGTGCGAAGTGTTTGGCGGCAAAGGGGGGACTCTGATGCCATCACAGCTAGCCGCACGAGCGCGAGCAAGGATACTCATGACACGCTGTGACTCCAAGTTGGTCAAGCTCTCCTACAGCTACCTTTCTCACAAACGTACAGAAGACGCGGCTAAAGATGACCAGCTACGGGCACACTTAGAGGAGGAACTCCTCCTTCTCGATGCGGCTATTGAAGCTTCGGGTGGTCCATACTTTTTGGGAGAAACCGTAAGCCTTGTGGACATTGCCTTCATGCCCTTCTTTGAGCGGATGAACGTGGCGCTGTCTGCCTGGAAGGACTTTGAAATTGAAAATTCGGCGCGAGTACACCTCAACACTTGGCTGGAGGCAATGTCAAACCGAGAGACATACAGACAAACGCGCCTGTCGCCAGAGCGCATCAAAGAATTGTACTCTCAATTTCTCAATGTGGACTACTTCAAGCGCGTAGGCGTAGCCCTATGAAAACCTGACCCAACTGTTGATTGGTGCAATTTTAGTATGAACCACTCGTCAGATTCCTCTAGTGAGACAAAGATAAAAGTTGGCAAAGTTCTGCTGATTGGTGTGACGGGAGGTACAGGCGCAAATGTAGTTAAAGGATTTCTCGAACAAAATGTGAGTAACCTACGTGCCATTACTCGCCAAATTGACCTTGAGCGTCCTTCTCTATCCAGGTTGACTCATGCAGGCGTTGAACTGGTTGAAGCTGACCTAGATGATGAGAATTCACTCTCAGCCGCTTTTTCCGGGATTAAAGCTGTTTACTGTCATGCTACCTCTGGGGACTATGCTTCGCCCGATCCACGAGAAATTGAACGGGCGAAGCGAGTTGCACAAGCGGCGAAGCAAGCTAACATTAGCCACTTCGTTTATAACTCCTCCGGTGGGGTAGAGCGGAATTCTGGCATCAGCCACATTGAGCAGAAGTACAAAGTAGAGCAAATCCTCAAACAGACTGGCTTGCCAACCACGATGCTGCGAGCAAGCCTTTTCATGGAAGAGTTTTGGAAGCCCTATACGCGACCGTCCATTATAAAGGGTTCCTTTCCCTTCTCTGTTCAGCCTGACAAGCCTTTACACCTGATCACAACAAAGGATATGGGGCGCGTTGCTGCCTACGTGATGCAGCATCCCTCGAAGTATATTAGTCGAGAGATTGAGTTAGCCGGAGATGTGTTGACCCCAAAACAGATGGCGGAGGAATTTTCAAGAGTCCAGGGAAGACCAGTCGTCCACAAAGAAATTCCTCCCTGGATATTTTTACTTCTATTTCGCAAGCAACTGTTCGATCTTATTCAGTGGTATCGCCATCAGGGCTATCAAGCCGATGTTAATCACCTGCGCGAAGAGGAGTTTCCCAGACTCCTGACTACCTTTAGAGAATTTCTAGAAGAAACCAACTGGGCAAACGAAGAACTTACCTACGAGGACTTTTGACTTGTGTGTTGGCTGAAGCTCGGCTCATTTTCATCCCAAGTCTTCTGCGTATTTCTCTATTCGAGCATTTCCAGGTTTCGTACCGCGCCTTGATCCGCACTAGTCGCCAGCAGTGCATAAGCCTTGAGCGCCGCACTCACCCGACGCTGACGGGGCTGTGTCGGCTTCCAGGCATCTTTGCCCAACGCTTCCATTGCCACACGACGGTTGGCTAATTCCTCTGCCGATAGCTCCACATTGATGCGGCGATTGGGGATGTCGATTAGGATGCGATCGCCACCCTTGACCAGAGCAATGTTGCCACCCGCCGCTGCTTCCGGAGAGGCATGACCAATCGAGAGACCCGAAGTACCGCCTGAGAAGCGACCATCGGTCAACAAGGCACAAACCTTGCCCAGACCTTTGGATTTAAGGTAACTGGTCGGATAGAGCATTTCTTGCATCCCAGGCCCACCGCGCGGACCTTCATAGCGAATAATCACCACCTCGCCCGGTTCCACCTCATCGTTGAGAATTCCTTTGACAGCGGCATCCTGACTTTCATAAATGCGCGCTTTGCCTTCAAACACATGAATACTTTCATCTACGCCGGCCGTCTTCACAATACAACCGCGCTCAGCCAGGTTGCCGTATAGCACAGCCAGTCCACCCTCGATGCTGAAGGCGTGTTCGATATTGCGGATACAGCCGTTTTCCCGATCCAGGTCGAGTGAGGGCCAACGGGTCGATTGACTGAACGCCTGCTGAGTTGGAATCCCCGCAGGACCCGCCTTGAAGAAGGTGTGGACGGCTTCGTCATCGGTACGCATGACATCCCAGCGAGCGAGTGCTTCTTTGAGCGTCTTACTGTGAACCGTTGGCACGTCCGTGTGGAGCAATCCGGCACGTTCCAACTCGCCGAGAAGTCCGGGAATGCCGCCAGCACGGTGGACATCCTCGATATGGTAATTGGGGGTGTTCGGTGCCACCTTGCAAAGTTGGGGAACCTTACGCGAGAGGTGATCAATGTCAGCTAAGGTGAAATCGACACCGGCTTCATGAACAGCGGCTAGCAAGTGGAGAATGGTGTTGGTCGAGCCGCCCATAGCGATGTCCAGCATCACGGCATTTTCAAACGCTTTGACACTGGCTATGGAGCGCGGCAGTACCGAGTCATCATCCTGCTCGTAGTAGCGACGGGTAATGCTGACAATGGTTCGCGCCGCGTTGAGGAATAGATCCTTACGGTCGAAATGGGTCGCGAGTACGGTGCCGTTGCCCGGTAAGGAGAGACCAATCGCCTCGGTGAGACAGTTCATAGAGTTGGCGGTGAACATACCGGAGCAAGAGCCACAGGTTGGGCAGGCGGAACGCTCATACTCTTCGACAACCTCGTCGCTGATACTGTCGTTCGCGGCAACCACCATCGCATCCACCAAGTCCAGTTTGTGGTCTGCGAGCTTCGTCTTGCCCGCTTCCATGGGACCGCCGGAGACAAATACTGTAGGAATGTTGAGACGCAAGGCGGCCATCAACATACCGGGGGTGATTTTGTCACAGTTGGAAATGCAGACCAGGGCATCGGCACAATGGGCGTTGACCATATACTCGACCGAATCGGCGATAATTTCGCGCGAGGGCAGACTGTAGAGCATCCCGTCATGGCCCATGGCAATGCCATCGTCCACAGCGATGGTGTTGAATTCCTTGGCGACACCACCGGCGGATTCAATCTCACGGCATACCAATTGACCCAGATCCTTGAGGTGAACGTGGCCAGGTACGAATTGGGTAAAGGAGTTGGCGACGGCAATGATGGGCTTCTCGAAATCCTCGGTGTGCATTCCGGTGGCACGCCAGAGCGCACGGGCACCCGCCATATTGCGTCCGTGGGTGGAGGTTTTGGAGCGATAGGTCGGCATGGTGCCTCCGATTCGTCTAAGGGTTCTTAATAGTCTAAACTTTATGGTTGTGTCACAAAAACTTCGAGAGTGACAAACGCTCTGTGTCAATCGAGCGTGCGAGCGCTAAAGTTACCTGCCTAAGTGATGGAGCTGACTTGAAGAATGCCGATCTCAGTAAGGCTGCAATAACACTAACTGGTCACCTAGTCATTTAATTAGTCATTGTCAAATTGTTAGGCTGTGCCATAAACCTGTCGCTCAACACTAGTCAAACGCTCGCTGATTTCTGTAAACTGAGGACGCTGTGATAAAACTGGCTTGAGACACTCTTGCTGTAAGCAACGAAGACTCTCCACGGCTTTATAGTGCAAAGACTCCTCCTGGAGTGTGCAACGGTCTAACATATCCTCAAGTAAGCACCCAAACGCCCTCACCTCTAATCGTTCTAGCGCTTGCGCTATCACCCCATCACTCTTGTCATATTTAGAGGCGGCTCCAAAGTCTCCCAGCAAACTCTGACCCGTTTCATCCACCAGAATATTATGAGCATAGAGATCACCATGCATGAGGCCTTTGGCATGAAGGTGTGCCGCCGCCGAGGCAATGCCCTGAGCAATGCGTAAAATGACAGGCAAAGAGAACGAGGTGGAAGCACTGTAGGTATCTCTTGTGCAGGTGTCAAAGTCTGGCGGCTGCCCTAAGTTTTTGTAATGGGGAGGGATGAGCGAAAACACAAGCCCAAGTTTCTCCTGGGGTTCGTTGCTGAGCTTGCCTAGCACGTTAACTTGATTGTCATGGTACCCAGCCGCCAAACTTGCCGCCATTTCATCAGCCGGTAACCCGTCACTGGTGATTTCACCCTTGAAGATTTTGAGCGCCACCTCTTGTTGGGCAAGCTGGGTTGTCCAAAGCCCCTGATAAATCACCCCACTCGCCCCTTGCCCAAGGATTTCCCCCAGCGTCAGCTCAGACCAATCAATGTCTCGAAGTACTCGCTTTGTCGTAGTGTCTCTATTACACAAGGGGTTGCCAGCATAAGCCAGCCAAGACAGGCGAGGCAGGGTGAACAACCAAGGGGGCAGCTCAGTGAGCTGATTTGCCGAAAGCCGTATGAGTTCCAATTTCTGGCAAGAAGCCATTGACTCTGGGAGCGACTGAAGCTGGTTGCCAGCTAGCATCAGCTTTTGCAAATTGCTCAGGCGGCCCAGGGAAGTGGGTAGCTTCTCAATTTTATTGTTAGTGAGAATCAGCCAGCGGAGCTTTTGTGGTAGGGTCTGCTCGCCAACACTCGCAATCTGGTTGGATTTAAAACTCACAATCTTGAGGTCAAGGCAGTGTGAAAGAACCTCTGGAATTTCCTCAAAATCATTGTTGGTAAAGAAAACAATTTTGAGGCGCTTTAATCGTTCAAACTCATCGGGTAAGGTTTTTAAATGGTTATTCGATAGATCCAAGATTTCTAAGGAATCGGCAAGAGCATAAATCTCTGAGGGAAATTGAGTGAGTCCGCAAGATATATTGAGTCGTTTGCTCCCGGCTAACTCTCCAGAGCGAAGCAAGTCTAGGGTTTCCATTTAATGAGAAAGTAGCTCCGTGTAAGGAATATTGTTAAAAGAAATGCCGTCTCTCATCCTTCCCAATAAAATATTGCTGGGCTTGATGTCTCGGTGAATAACAGGTGGTTGCCGAGTGTGCAGGTACATCAGGATTTCTAGCAAAGCTTTGGCTAACTGTTTAACCTCAGCTTCGCTAAACGTGCGTCCAGCTTCATTGCCCCAACATAGCTGAACCCTTCATCCATTCAGAGTGATCACGATCACTTGCCGTCGCTGGTTAGTGTGAGCGAGGCGAGTCCGAACTATTTTGTAGTCTTGTAATATTGTGAGGTATCGGTTAATTGCGGTTAGATGACCTAAAGCCAAACTAACGGCAACGGAAATATAACAGATATAACAAATAAACTCTAGAATCTAGCCACGTTCCCAAGGAAGCGATCGCACCTCGTAAGACCAAAACGATTCAAGGAAAAAAAGAGATCTACCTTTACGCCTTAGAGAGCAATGCTTCAATCTGACCCAGCAAAGATTCCAGTTTCTTACGCTTTTTCGGGTCATCCCAAACTTTTTGCTTCTTAGCCAATTTATAAGTGGCTCCCATCCGCTCAGCTAGAGTTGGAGGTTCGCTCGACGACACTTTTGCCTCTTTGACCCGCTCTCGAATTCGACTCAAGGACAGGAAATCATGAATCGCATCTGACAGAAGCCTTTGACGTTCAGCTTCGTCTTTAATTTGTGCAATCGCTTTGGCTTTGGTGTACTCAAGGCGACCAGCCCGTAGAGCGTCCAAAATGTCAGCCGGCAGTTTGAGCAGTGGGAGGCGAGTCCGGACAAACGACAGCCAGTTCATTCGCCCCAAAGAGGTAAACACCGGCTCGATCGCTTCGGTTTCCTCCTTACCCGAAACATTTCGGGTAACTTTCCCTTTCGCTTCATTTTCCATCCGGTAAAGCTTCGAGGTGACCTCCTCTAAGTCACAGCCCAAACGGAAAGCAAGAAGGCTGAGTATCCCTTCCGTCTCCTCAATCGGATTGAGGTCTTCCCGTTGCAAATTTTCCACGAGAGCATACTGAACCGCCTGGTCATCAGTCATTACCCGAACCGTCACCGGCACTTCGGTTAATCCGGACTCAAGAGCCGCCCGATAGCGTCGCTCTCCCGCCACCACCTCATACTTCTCATCTACAGGTCGAACGAGTAGGGGTTGGAGAATCCCTTCGCTCTTCACCGACTCCGCCAAAGACTGCATCGCTTGGGGGTCAAAGTAGCGGCGGGGCTGATTGGGAGGTAGGATGATTTGGTCGAGGGAAACCGTGGAAGGAACTGTTGGTTCTTCCTCTTCACTAAAGAGAGCCACATTCTTAAGCTTTGAGCGGTCAGCGGGGGGTTGGGTACGTTGTCGGGGACTCATAGTAAACACTCCAATTGCTGGGCAATCTCATCAAAAAGGCGTAGGATAGCTTGATTTTTGTTAGGGCAAAGCGCTAAAGGCTTCCCATACTCAGCCGCTTCCGCCACCGCTGTCGCACGGGGCAGTGGGGGAAATATTGGTGCAAGGCTTGAGAGTTGTTCCGAGATAGATTGTAAAGTGCGCTGGTCGAGAGAGTTACTCACACTGTACATCGTCGGGAAAAACCCCGCGAACTTGAGGGTTCGGTTGAGCTTGCGCTGCACTCGTGCCACCGTCTTCAACAGCGAATCAGTCCCCTTCAAGGCTTTGAACTGACACTGAATTGGGACTAAGACATGAGTCGAGGCAACGAGGCTAATCTGACTCAATATCCCCAAGCTGGGGGGACAATCAATCAAGATGAAGTCGTAGTTAGGCAACAGGGGAGCCAGTACCTCTTTCAGCCGAAATTCCCGAAGTTCGGCAAAGATTAGTTCTTGTTCCGCATTAGCCAGGTCAATGTTGGCAGGAGCTAAATCCATACCCTGCAAGTTGGAGTGGAGCGCTATCGGCTCCTCTTCAAGAGACACTAGGGCATCGTAGAGCGTTTTCTCTAAATCCGCAGGCTCCAACCCCATGAACGTCGTCAAGGAAGCTTGGGGGTCCATGTCTACCAACAAAACCTTATGACCGCGTTGGGAAAGGTGATAGCCAAGATTTTGGGTGAGCGTTGACTTTCCAACGCCTCCCGCTTGATTGAACAGTGAAATAACAACAGTCAACGATCGCCGTACCGAGTGTTTCTGCTCAGACTATACCTCTATTAGTGAAACAATTCATCATCAGCAATGCGATCGCTCCCTTACTTTGCCTTGGAAACCCATTACTTGCGATCGATCATTCTCTTGCAATTAAAATCGCTCATTTTCCCTGTTAAGGAATTTTTACAGAAGGCTGGAAGGCTTATATATTACATTCTACAAGTCGCAACGCGAGAGAAAAAGTTACTTCCGCCCTCCATCCTCCACGGTTTCCGACCCGCCAGCGCTCCGCAACCACTGCCGTATTGCCGCCCTCCCAAGGCAGGTGTCCACTTGTTGCCTTTTTTTTGTTATAAATAATATCTCGTTCTGAGCTGATCCTCTGCCAGTCCACTTTACGCAAAAACTTATCCCAAGCTTCCCCATGAATTTGATCGTAGCGCCAATCGTAGTGCCTTGGTTGGTTGAGGAAGCTGTCCAAAATATGCTTTTGTATGCTGAAACCAAACTTTCCTTGTGAGCGTTCCACCCAAAGCTTGTCAATAGTATGAAGAGCAGGGCAGGAGAATTTTTTGATATCTGCGATATCGAGATAACCTTGTTTTTCTCTGTCTGCTATGTAGAGCATAGTTTGAACAGTTTTTCTATCAGCCTCTCTCCAGTTATTGACTCTCATTAAGTAGTTAAGTTCAGCGAAGAAGTGAGCTTTAAGAGATTCCCTAACCTCGTTAATTTTCCGTTGCTTGTCTGGACTTGATGTTTGGGGCAATAGTTCGAGGAATTCTCGATGTAGATTTTCCACAGCGCTCGCTGAGAGAATTTTCTGTTTCTCAGGAAGAAACTCATAGATTGGATTTTCTGTATCTCTATCAACTGGTGGTAGTTTACTCCCTGCCTCCTTGAGGGTATTGAATGCTTCCGTGTAAGCTTCTAATGCCTCTTGAGTCTTCTTTTGTTGCCTACGCAAATTCCCCTTAACTCTCTTGACGTGGACGCGAATTGCCCACTGTTCGGGAACATTCATATTTGCTTGTGAAGACAACAGCG
This sequence comes from Symplocastrum torsivum CPER-KK1, assembly GCA_019358875.1. GTDB lineage: Bacteria > Cyanobacteriota > Cyanobacteriia > Cyanobacteriales > Coleofasciculaceae > Symplocastrum > Symplocastrum torsivum. The sequence continues at coordinate 33,286 of JAHHIF010000030.1, read as the reverse complement.
TCAGACTTTGCTTAAGTGTTTTTTCCGCCTCATCCCACTGTTTCTCAGCCTCGCTCTGCTCGTCACTTTCCTCATATTGTCGTCCGAGTTGTTGATGGGCTAAGGAAGTAGAAGCGAATAGCATAGCTTGTCTCAGTTTATCGTTTGGGATGTCGAGCGCTCGACTTGATTGATTCCATGCCTCATTGGCCTCAGAAGCTAGTCCCATATCTTGGAGTGTTCCACCGATTTGAGCTAACCGTGAGATATTTTTTACACTTTCCGCTTTTACAACTTCCCTCCTTGCTAAGATTGCTAAAATTACGGCGACCAGTAAAGTTGTGACTAATACAACAGACCCAATGACAATACGCTGTTGTGCTTTCCGATTCGCCTCAACGAGAGCTTGGTTTCTCTGTTCTGCCGCTTCCCTATCCTTGCGTTCCCGCTCTAATTCCGCTTCCCTATCTGCTACGGCAATCCGCTCTTCAATCACCTTTTTTTCGCAAGCAGCTAGGAACTGCTGATCGAGATAGCTTAAATTTTTCCCTCTAGCCCAAGCTTGAGCTTCCTGCAATGCCCCACCGCGCAACAGTCGGGATTCATCCTGAGAATCTGAAGCTACCCAAGCTCTAAACACCTCGGAGTATGGACGCAGATTCCCTAACGCTCGCTCAATCCAACTTTGGTCAAACACCTCCCGATAAATCCGGTTGTAAACCCTTAATTTTCCTGCCTGCTTGACGACTAACCCCGAAAGCTGCAATCTGGCTTCTTCTTCACTATTGTTAGCGGTAACTTCTCCAGTGTTCCAAATCTGCCGATACAGTTCCAGCAAATATCCAGCCCGTTGCTCATTGCTCAAAATGCGATCGCGTATCGTCCTCAAATGCTCCGGCTCATCCTGAGATTCCCAGTTTTCGATAATGCGTGATCGCACTAATTCCTCAATCAACTCAGCTTCACTACCAGAGGCAATCGTAAATGGAGATGAGAGAACCAGTTGACATAGCTTTTGAGTCAGAAACGGTTGCCCTCCCGTCCAGGCTAATATTTCCGTGAAAACCTTTTGGGAATTATCCACCTTCCCCTGTAATCCCCGTTCTAACGGCTGCACTTCCTGCAACTGAAACCCCCGCAATTCAATGGCGCTGCCAATATTAAATGGCGTGCGGGTTTTATCCTGAATTAAATCTGAGGGTGTCGCTACTCCCAGCAGCGCAAAAGTAAGGCGTCGGTATTCTGGATTGTCTGCACGTTCGTTATAGCAAACCCGAATCAGGGCAAAAAAATCATCCTTTAAACTAAGCTTGAGAATGCTATCAATTTCATCGATAAAGATGACAATATTGTGAGGAATCTCTGCCAGCAGCACAGTTTCGAGAAATTCACCCAAGCGTTGTGTCGGCGATAGCCCTTCCCGCTCATTCCACCACTGGATTACCTTAATTTTGAGTCCCAAACTTCGCGCCAATCGGCGAACGACACCCAGATACCACTCGGCTGGAGTAATATCGTGGCTCCCAATCGAGGTAATATCGATAACACCACAGGCAATGCCATCTCCTTGCAACTGCCGCATTGTCTGCACCCGCAAGCTGGACTTGCCCATCTGGCGCGAATTGAGGACGTAGCAAAACTCCCCAGCTTTCAAAGCTTGATAGAATTCTTCATCAGCCTGCCGCACCACATAAGTAGGAGAATCCCTCTCTAAACTCCCTCCGAATTGATACTTATATGCCGGGTTGGGTGCTGTACTCATATCACTTTTGATTCCCCAGATGCTCGCGGAAATAGTATCGATACAAATCGCAGCGCGGTGTCACATCATTACCTTGAAGCGTGACTAGCCCCATGCTGTCTAATTTGAAGGCTGACTCCGCATCAAGCTCCACAGGTTTATTTTTTATAACAACCTGACGAAACGCTTGGGCTAACGAAGGATACTGTCTAAGATTCCACAAGTGTCGCCGCAGATGGTCGCTGTAAATTCCCGCTTCTGTAGGAGCCGTTTGCTCTAGTTCCTCTAGGATTGCATCCTGACGACGAATATGATAGAGAGCTTTTCGCACTAAATAGGGATGACCTCCCACCAGTGTCATCAATTGCTCAACCTGATGAGTTGACCAACTCAACCCATAACGCCCTGCCAAATCTTGTACTTGAGTTGAGGTAAACTCCGGTAACTCGATATTCGTTCCCACATTAAACGGTGATTGATTAATATCCAGGGGTACATAAACTTCGGTGGAATGCACCACCACCAATCGGAGTTTTTCCCAGAGTTCGCTATTCATATCGCCATACCGAGCAAACTCATACCAAGAGCGCAGCAGGGCAAAAAAGTCATCAGCAATTTCCCGATGGGGGAAAACCCGATCAACTTCATCCAAACCAATGACCAAAGGAGTATCGAGTTCTTCTAACAAACACTCCTCAAAGTAGGCAATACATTTATCCTTGCTGCCATACCCACTCCAATACTCCTCTAACTGATTCAACTTTTTCAGTCGGCGACCCACCTGTTCGCAAAACCAGCGTAAGAATCGATCCAGGTCGCTCAAAAGCGCACTATCTGCCCGCTGCAAGGTTATCGGTATCGTTTGATAGCCCTGCTCTTTAGCATGATTAAGAATCCTTGCCATCAGCGAAGTTTTACCCATTTGCCTGGGCGCTTTAATTCGGATTAGTGCCCCAGACTGCAAAATCTCCTCGTAACAGTCCACTTCAATCGGTGGTCGCTCCACGTATAAACTAGACGTGAGAGGGACTGACCCCCCTGGTTCTCTGTGTACTTCCGGCTCTGCTACTGGTAAAGGTGGACGCTCAGGGCTGTCCACCACAGGCAGTGCTATTTCTGGAGATTCTGCTGGGGCTGGTGCCTCACTTGATGCCAACAAACTCAGAATTTCCGGCAAAATCACCGGAGTATCAGCAGGCGAGTGCCATTCCCGCTGCTGAATCCGCTGCAAATAGCCTCGCAGGTCGTAATTTAGAGGGGAATCTATAGGAAAATTGACCCGAATCGGTAGGATTATCGGTTTATGTTCCGAACGGCGCTCGCGCAGTTCCCTCGCCCGTCGCACCTCCTCCGTTACCATCTCACTGGTTGCTGATTTATCAGACAATAGCAGCAAAAAGTAATCGCACCGCTCTAATTCTCGATCAATCCGCTCCGGCCAGTTTTCACCCAGTCGAATACTCTCCCCTGCCATGAAGGCTTCATGTCCCGCCGCTTTCAAGCCTTCATAAAACTGCTGGGCAAGCGTTAAATCTGGGTCTTGGCTGCGATAGCTGATAAACACTCTGGCACGTTGACCCGTTGGTTCCAAGGGTGGCACAGTCGGTTGGGGGTTGAGAAATCGTTCTAAACTCGACCACTTTTGGAGTACCGTCGCCAAGGGGACAGCGAGGGCACCTTCTGTATAATCAAAGGCAGCAATCAGTCCAATCACCCGTTGACTTTCAGCATCAAACACAGGCGAACCGCTATAGCCCCCCTGTACCCGTTGAGCATCCGCCTTAATTCGCAACCGTAGCATCGGCAGATTCCCAAAATTCGATTGGGAATTGAGATCGGTAATCGTGCCATCAATCGAGGCTCCCTCTGGAAAGTCAGGACGCCCATAGCCGATACTGAGAAAGCGGTTCATCGGCTCAAAAGTCAGGGACAGGGGGACTGCCTGCCCTTGGTAGTCTGATACCTGTAAGATGGCAAAATCATCTTGAGTGCGATCGCCTAAATACACTAAACTCACAGGTTGACCGTTAACCCGCACCTGTTCCCACCCACCTGCATCTTCTACAACATGAGCGCAAGTGAGTAAATGTCCTTCTGGTGAGATGAAAAAGCCCGTCCCCCAAATTCTGCCCTCTTCGGAAGAGGCGATCGCCCTTGGCGGTGCCGCGAATGCGGCAATCGCAACTGTACAAGTTTTAACCAGTTCCCAACTCATACAGCGTCATTATGAGTTCGGCTGGCTTGCCATATTCCAAGTCACCTTAACCTTGAGCGTCGCACCCCCAGAGGATTCCATCAGATAAACATTCCCCTTGGCACTAAAGCTGACCCCAAATTCAACTTCTGCACTCGTCGCTTGAGTTTCTTGATGTAGCTGCCTAAAGGCTCTAGTGAGCGGACGGCATCCTCGCACAATTAAAGCTTGCACCACCTCAAAGCTCTGATCCAGTTTCTTAACAGGTGTTTCTCCAGGAGCAGATACCCGACCAACTGCATCCTCCGGTGCATCTATAGCTACGAGAATGGTGCCGCCATCCTCCGTATCCAGTTCTAAAAGTTGCCGCGCCATGATTGATTTACTGGTAATTCCTGTCAAAGGGACTTGAGCGCTAGCCTAGCCGCTTCGTTAATATTAACCCCGACTCTTGATCCGTTTGTACATCACAAAATTTCAGCTGAGTGTTGTTCACTCCCCTTGAGCCTCTCGACTCCTATTCGTATGAATCTCCAACCGCTCCACCGCCATTCGCTTAGTCTCCTCTCCCCGGCGGTCATATTTAGCCGTTGTTACCGGACTGGAATGCCCCACTAGTTTCGCTACCGTAACAATATCAATTCCAGCATCAAGCAAATCCGAGCAAAACGTTCTCCTGAAATCATGAGGAGAGAACGAAGTCACTCCAGCTTCTAGAGCGCGTTTGCGAACAATCATCAGCACCGCCTGGGGAGTCATGTGTCGCTTGAGTAGCCGTCGCCCCTTGGTGACGGGATACAATAACGCTCCGGGTTCATTCCCCCGGAGCGGCAGCCAATCAGTTACCAACTCACACGCCGAAGAAGGAAGATACACCGTCCGGTCTTTACCCCCTTTGCCGCCCCGAACTTCCAAAGCCCTAGCATCAGCGTTGAAGTCCCGTAACTCCAAGTGAACCACCTCAGCTCGCCGCAACCCCGCTCCCCTTAAAATCGCCATCAAGGCAGCATCTCTCTTACCCGCCGGAGTTGGGTCTTTAAGGCAAACCTCAAACAAAGCCGTAATCTCGGCAGCACTCAAAGCACGACCTCTAAGTTTAGTCGTCGTCTTTATTTTCGGTAAGTCCACAGCCTTGGCATAGTCAGTCGCCTCCATCAAATCTAGTCTCACCGCTTCGGTGAGTACCCGCCTCAAGGCACACATCATCTTTCTCGCTGTCGCCGGAGAGTGTTGCTCTGAAAGTGCCGTCTGAACTGCCGCCGTATGCTGATACCGTAGTGCTGCCCAGTCCAAGCTCATCGCCTCACACTGACCATCAGTAAGAAGAGAAGCGATCGCATCAAGAGCCTGCCGCATCGTCGAGCGAGAGCCAGTCGCTAAAAGGGCAAGGTAAACTGCCGCCGGGTGCTGAGTAAGCGGCAGCGGATTAGAGAGCGCTAAATCTTTAGCGCCGAGCGGTCTAGAACCCATAAAGTTATCAGAACAGGGTTTCTAAAAAGTTATTGTGTCATGGAATGTGATCGCAATTTCTGTAGATTTGACATCAAAGCCGCCGCGCTACACTCAACTCAAACAGTGGTGATCAGTTGTTGTTTAGTTAGGGTTGCAGAATACCTAAGCTTAATCTCTTGTCCCAGGCGACATTGGATGTCGTGTCGGCTGAGTGTCGAGGACAGTAACCTCACTCGGCACAATTATCTCAATCGTGTTGTGGAAGCTGATATCAAGTGCCAAATTCCCAAGGCGGTAGCTCCGAGGAAGGTGCAGTGGCGTTTCACTACAAAGGATGCAAGGGTCAAATTACGTCGTCTCTACCCTAACCCAGCAAATTAAGCTTGCCGCGCTACTACAGCTAGCTGAAACTCTTTCCCATTTCTATCTCACGAAGTGCATCAGTTGATTTCACTGACACCTATCAAGAATCAGAAGGAGGGCATCAGTCCTCTAGGCAAAAACCCTACTAAGTTTAGGTAAATTATGACTTGTACAATCGGTAGTTCCTACACCATAAAGGCAGACGACATACTATTTGATATTGCCGATCGCGAATTAGGTGAGGGGAACCGTTGGCATGAAATTATGAAGCCTGATGGTACCCCATTCACAGAAAAGGAAGCTGAGAATTTGCAAGAGGGTCAGGAAATCTGCCTACCGAATGGGCAGACTACCCCGCCGTCGGCTAGTGGTGGACTAACTCCGGAACAGAAGCGCCGTGCGGAGCAGTTTACTAGTATTTTTGAGTTTGACGACATTGAGCTGCAATACCATTATGCCGAGGAACTCACCGATGACAGAGGTATCACTTGCGGACGAGCTGGTTTTACCACTCAATGGGGGGATGCTTTGGATGTCGTAGAGCTTTATAGCGAGAATGTGCCAGATAATGTCTTAGCAAAGTTTCTGCCAGAACTTAAACGCCTAGCTAAGAACATAAGTGGCAATACTAGCCGTCTGGATGGATTTATTAATGCTTGGAAGAAAGCCGCCAAGGATTCCAAATTTCGTGCAGCTCAAGATGAGGTTAATGACAGGTTATACTATCAACCTTCAGTGAAACTTTCAAACAATGCGGGATTAAGCACAGCCCTGGCAAGAGCCGCAGTATATGACACGATTATCCAACATGGGGAAGGAGATGACCCTGATGGCTTACCGGCGATACTGAAGCGTACACAAAAGCAAGTGGGCGGTACCCCTAAGACGGGCGTTGATGAAAAAGAATGGCTAGAGGCTTTTATCAAGATACGCCGGAAAGTTTTGGAACACGCACATAATCCCAAAACTCGAGAAGTATGGGCAAAATCAGTGGATCGTTGCGATGCCTTGCTAGAGATTCTCAAAGATGACAATTTCGACCTGCACGGTTCAATCCGAGTCAAGACAATTCATCACGATAAAACCATTCCTTAAGGTGTAGTTGCTCTTATGAAAAGAAGCTTTTCAAGCAGAGTACCAAGTAATTTAAAACACTTGCGTAAATCTCAAAAATCCTAGCGATAAGTGATGAAAGCTCTCTTTGAAAAGCTGACTTTTACAAGAAAATTAACGATTACGACGATGAACGCTGAGACAAGTCGGGCTTTGACTCCTGTATTTTTAGCAACTATTGGTGGAGTAATTGGTGTTGCGGTTTTAGTGACACCCAATCTTGATGATGGCAGATGGTCGGCTGGATTTGGACTAGCAGGTACAGCGATCGCGGGTGCAGCAGGACTTGCTCAGTCAACCAAAAACGAATCGACAATTTCGGCTGGGGAAAACTCGCGGATTGTGCAAACTCAAGATAATCCCACCCAACCCTAAGAAATTCCAAGAAATTCGATAAACTGAGCTAACGGAATCCACTGTCACTTTGGAAAATCAGTCACGTCACAAAACCATTGAGCAGAAAGTCAGAGAAGCCAATGTCTGGAAGGACGTTGAGAGTGAATTAGCCCGGATGAGAAAACTGGCGACGCTAAAACAAGGAGAGTCTCCTCCCGATGTGCAAAATGAAAGCACATCGGGAAGTGTTAGGCAAAATGCGCGATCGCTTAGCCAAAATGGAGGAGAAGATGCTCGACTTGACTAACGACGCTCTTCAAAATGCGATCGCCTTGAGTGAGGCACTAATTCTTCAGAAGATTTGAGGCAGGGTTAGATTCAAGTGCGATCGCGCAGTTCAATACAAGGCGCTAGCGTTTAAATTCTCCGACCTGGCAGATATCATTTAGGACGCTAGAAAAGCTCATAAATTCTAGTGCGCCCGTTCCACAAGTAGGTTTGATCGTTTCGTTGATTCAACTGTACGGCAATCCGCTGGTGTATGCCAGGAACTATGGGACGTGGCAGTCGGTGCCGTTGCGACTAAGATAATGTTGCCATTGGCTTCCACCACCCACCCCTGCGCTTCCACAATTTCAGAGCTTTGAGTATTGACATTATTGGCACTTTTTGAAGTTTGTTCGCCGCTTCTCTGCTGTTGTCTTTCCCTATTCTGGACATCCTCGGTAAGATTGTTTGCCGGAGCGTCCAGCGTCACCCAATCTACCTCAACAGCTCGACTTCTAAGAAATTGTCTGGGATTGGGTGGCAAGCCGCCGCGTCCAGTGATGATGAAAGAGTTTTGATTTTGACGGGTACCCGCTTGACAAACTTGGGACACTTCGGTGTCAACGGGTGCAGTTGGCAAGTTCATTAAGCCTCGGTTGAGGTCGATACCAGGTGTGTTGAGTTCCACGGTGCCATTGAACTGAGGACTAAGCTCAGAACTGGCGGTGATGTCACTTAATGGTGTGGGCGCATCGCGGAACTGGGTACCGAAGATGCCAGAAGCATTGACAATTACTCGACCGCCGAAGCTATCTTCAGCATTGGCACTGATGTCGCTATTTTCATTTGGAACGGCAACCAAGTTGTCAGTGTCGATGGTGATGTTGCCGCCTGTGATACTGCTTCCTCTGGCATTGGTGGTGATGCTGCTGCCATGACGCAGTATCAAGTCGCGCGATCGCAGCTCAATATTCCCCCCACCTCCAGAGGTATCAGCACTGATTTTTCCTTTGTTGTCGAGACGGATAGCGTCAGCTTCAACGGTTATTGACCCTGCATTCCCGGTCTGGGAACTGCTTACCGTGACTTGTGCATTGTCGTTCACCGTCAACGTTCCGGTTTTTAGGGTTAAGTCGCCGCCTGTCCCACTGCCAGAAGTTTCAGCGGATATAAGAGAGCCATTGCCAGTGAGGGTGATAGACTCAGGGGCAGTTATCCTCAAGTCTCCTCCATTACCACGGCTAGAGGTGGATGCTGATATCTGCGCCCCATCCCGGAAATTAACCGTCAAGTTCTGCCCCTCACCAAGTGGTTGAATAGTCAAGTTGCCAGCGTTTGCTGTACTGGTTGTCTGGGCAAACAAACCGCTATTGGAGCCAGTCAAGTTTAATTCTGAAGCGCTCACCGTGATGTCACCTGCTTCCCCGCCGCCAGAGGTAGAGGTGAGCAGTTGGCCGCCATTGACAGCACTCAAGGTATTGGCATTGACGGTAATGTTGCCGCCGCTAGAGTTACTCTGGGTTTGGGCATCTAAAACGGCTCCGTCAACTACGCTCAATATACCCGTTGTGATGCTGATGTCGCCACCCTGCCCAATGTTGCTGTCTGTTGTCCCCAACAGATCATTGCTGCCACCACTACCTGAGCGTAGACCACTGCGAATGACAGGATTAGAAGTGGTGTTGATGCCTGAGATTGTGACTGCATCAGTTGCATTCACGCGAATCGCTCCAGCATTTCCCTCTCCCAGGGTCTGCGTTTGCACAACTCCGCCTCCCGTTACAGAAAGGGAACGAGTTTGAAGGTCAATCGTGCCACTATCGCCTCTCGCTCCTCCTGCTACCCCGCTCAATAGTGAGCCATTGGCAATCGAGATAGAGTCATGAGCCAGCACTGAGATGTTGCCCGCATTGCTGCCTTGCCCGAAGGTGGTGGTAGCAATGGCTGCTCCGTCGTTGATGCTCAGTCGCCCTGTTTCAATTCTCAGGTTGCCACCACTGCCAGTGGAGCCGATTGTAGCCTGAGTAAACACACCGCTAGGAAATATGGTTCCAGGTGGAGGTGGCAGAGGAAAACCAATGTTATCAACAGGAAGATTACCAGTGGGAATAAAACCGCCTAAGTAGTTCCCGGCTGAAATTGTGGCAAATCCGGGGCTAAAAACGCCTTTGGGAGGATTGGTTGTTGCTCCACTCAGTTCTACTTTGTCGGAGACTCTAAGAGTGATATCCCCGCCCCGTCCACTGCTATGAGTGGAGGCGGATATTTGTGCGCCTCCTGTGAGGGAAATGGCAGGAGCAGTAATCTGAATATCTCCTCCCTTGCCAGAGCCAAAGGTATCGCTAGAGATGACCCTATTATCTAAAGCGAAAGGCGCATAACTTGAGATGGTAATATTTCCTCCCTGCGCCCCTGTGGAGTTAATTGCATCAGTCTTGATGGTGTTGGCAGCAAAAATGCTAATCGCGCCCCCCTGTCCCCCTGTGCCCGAAACAGAGTATTCTCGAAGATCTGAGTATGAGTCAGATAACACATAGCCAGTGGTAATACTGCCCCCTGCGGTAAAAATGCTAATTGCGCCCCCATTTCCCCCTGTGACAGAGCGAGAGTGCGAGTCAGAACTCAAATCGCCATTGATATTGATGTCTTTTGCAGCAAATAAGCTAATATTGCCTCCATTTCCTGCACTGCCCGTAACAGATACCGAGTAAGAGCGCAAATAGCCACCAGTGGTGATGTTGCCTCCCGTTGTCGATAAGTTAATCGCGCCTCCGTCACCCCTACTGCGATAATCGGACACAGAGGAAGAGTGCAAATAACCAGTGATATTGATGTCGTTGGCGGCGCTCAGGGTAATTGCACCGCCATTTCCCCCATTGCCAGAGTTAGTGCGAGAGTCCAAGTAGCCTGTAACTGCGATCGCACCATTTGTACTTGTGAGGGTGATATTACCCCCATTCCCAGAACCATTCGTCCAAGTGTCTATTTTGCCGTTAATACCAATATCCCTAAAAGCAGAAATCTGAACAGTTCCCCCGTTGTTCGCCAATGTACCCGCGTCCACAGCGCCCGTATTTACTGTCCCCTCTATACTGTTGATGGTGATATTCCCGCTATTGCCAGTTCCAGACTGATTAGAGTAAGAGATTAAATCGCCTGTTTTGATGTCGTTGGCGGCTTGAAGGGTAATCGCCGCTCCACTTCCTCCTGTGTCAGAAGAATAAGAGTACGAGTTAGATGCCAACAAGCCGGTGGTAATACTGTCATTGTTGGCGCTCATGCTAATCACGCCTCCATTTCCGGCACTGCCAGAAGTAGAGAATGAGGAAGAGTTTACATCACCTGTTGTGATACGACCATTGGTACTACCAAGGCTAATCGCACCCCCATTTGCTGCATTGCCAGAATCAGACCGCGAGTAAGAAAACAAATCGCCAGCGATCTTGATGCTGTTGGTGGCTTGAAGGCTAATCGCGCCCCCATTTGTTGCATTGCCAGAATTAGAGAGCGAGTAAGAAGACAAATCGCCAGTGATCTTGATGCTGTTGGCGGCTTGAAGGGTAATCGCCGCTCCACTTCCTCCTGTGTCAGAAGAATAAGAGTACGAGTTAGATGCCAACAAGCCGGTGGTAATACTGTCATTGTTGGCGCTCATGCTAATCACGCCTCCATTTCCGGCACTGCCAGAAGTAGAGAATGAGGAAGAGTTTACATCACCTGTTGTGATACGACCATTGGTACTACCAAGGCTAATCGCGCCCCCATTTGCTGCATTGCCAGAATCAGACCGCGAGTAAGAAAACAAATCGCCAGCGATCTTGATGCTGTTGGCGGCTTGAAGGGTAATCGCCGCTCCACTTCCCCCTGTGTCAGAAGAATAAGAGTACGAGTTAGATGCCAACAAGCCGGTGGTAATGCTGTCATTGTTGGCGCTCATGCTAATCGCGCCTCCATTTCCGGCACTGCCAGAATTAGAGAAAGAGGAAGAGTTTACATCACCTGTAATAATGCTTCCCCCCATGGCATTAAGGTAAATCGCGCCTCCATTTCCGGCACTGCCAGAATTAGAGTACGAGTCAGAGTTCAAATTGCCAGTGGTAATGCTGCCGTTGTTGGCGACAAGGGTAATCTCACCCCCGTTGTTTGCCCCATTCCTAGTGTCCAGGGCTTGTCCATTAGTAGCGATCGCTCCAGCACTGTTAATATTAATCGCGCCACCATTAGTAGTAACCCTCTGGGTACTCACATTCCCCGATGCCGCCGATAGCGTCACTGTTCCCCCAGTCCCATTAAACGGCTGTAAGATAACATTCCCACCTATCGTAATTCCAGCAGGCACAGGCTCAGTGCCATAGGCAGGTACTGCACCAGAATTGGCAGCGCCATAAGCTAGAGTACTCTGCCCCGATCGCATGATTAATGCTGAACTCGTACTAAGTATTGCAGTATCTGGTCCAGGAGGCAAAGTGCTAGTATCTGGTCCGGTGATGTTGATATCACCTTGGAAGCGAATATTACCCCTTGCTTCGACTAACAGTGATGCTCCTGTATAGTTAGCCGCCACATCCACATCACCATTGGCACTGATAATCGGGTCATAAAAGCTCACCATATTTGCCAGTTCTCCCGATACACTTGTGAGGGAAAAACTGCCACCACTGCTCATACGAGCATCAAGAGAAATAATGCCATCGCTGATTAAGCTCAGATTACGCCCACTCACAAACGGTATCTGCATTGGGTGATTCAGCGCTAAGATGTCTATTCCTTGATTGCCCTGAATGGTGAGATTACCACTCGCTTGCGCTAAAAGCGGTGTCGTCACAGTGTCGCGCACCTGTACTGTATCTTGTGCTAAGAGTGTTAAATCTCTCCCAGCCTGTAACTGACCCTGCAAGTCAAGAAAGTCAGCCACCAAGCTCAGGTCTTGTCCTGCTGCTAAATTTCCAGTATTGGTAATAGTTGCTCCTGGCGTACTTGCTCCCCACTGCAACCCCGGAGTTACATTAATCGTCAGTAACGGTGGTGCCTGGGGATTGGTGGCACTAAACTCGCTACCATCGGGAAACTTGAAACTACTTGCCGTAGTTGCAACAAACGAACCGCCAACGTCTAACTTGGCATTAGGGCCAAAAATAATTCCATTAGGATTGAGCAGAAATAGACTTGCCGTTCCGTTAGCACGAAACAGCCCATCAATATTCGATATCGACCTACCTGTCACGCGGCTGAAGATGTTCTGAATATCCAGGGTATTGTTGAAGTAAGCTTCCGTTCCAGTAGGTACAGAAAACTCTTCAAAGCTGTGGAACAGGTTGCTTCCGGCTTGAGTTCCTTCAGAAATAACTCTGATGTTGTCCTGCGAACTGACGCTAGAATTACTGGGTAAAGTGCGATCGGGTACGATCTGGGCTAATACATAATCTCCACTAGAAGCAAATCTCTCGCTCAGCTTTGCTGGTGTCCCTTGGGCAATCACAGGTAGCTTTGCTAACGTTCCCCCCAGCACCAGCCCACTCCCTAACGCCACAACTTGACCGCACCAACGCCACCAGTATCGGGCTATTCTGGACATAGTACACCCCTCTCCCATCAGCCCAAGCTGATAATTTCCAGAACTATAACTTATTATTCCGGCGTGTAATGTTGAACAATGGGCGCTCTTGCAAGTTCTTCCAAACCAACAGCTTTCAACAACTTAGTCCACTCTTCAGTTAGGACGCGATCGTCTGGATTAGTGCGGCGTAGTTCAGCTAAATTGGTCACAGCATCGTACCAGACATTATGGGCAGCGTAAGCGGTGTACTCCCGTGGTTTTGCTGTCTGCAAGTGCCGCTGAAGGTCGGGAGTTAGCGCTACCCGTTGCATCCATGCGTCAACAAAAATATATTCGGGATGATTTTGTGGGTCACCACAATAAACTCGGAAGAACCAGTGATACTTCGAGTTTTGCTTGAGAGCATATTGTGGATTTGACGGCAGGTCGATCGCGATCGCTCCGGGCAATCCTTGCAAGGTGAGCGGTGTCCTAAACACATCGTTACCCTCTTCATCTTGCAACACAAACTCTCCAGAGCGTAGGTTCGTGGGTAACTCAGGAACATAAACCCAAAAGGTTGGATACTCAGCGACTGTTGATGCCAAGAACGATGTGCCGTTAGTTTCCTCACCCGGTACCAAGGCAGTAATAGGCGTTTTCAGGGCAGGACAACCCTCACGACGGCTTGTCCCTCCTCGGCGGCGACCCTTAGGATCGCCTTCATCTGGAAAATTCTGTGCCAGGTGGATTGGTGTGTTAGCAACGATATTGCTGAGCGATCGTCCAGAGGACGGTGCGTTTAGTGATCGCGCTAGCTCTGCCTGTACACCTGGTGGGTAACTTGCAAGCATTAGGACTAGCAAAGGAATAACACCAGCAAGTTTCATCGGCTTTTGAGGTGACATATTTTTGCTCGTAGTTCAGCCTGCAAACGTTTCTTGCTGCTGCTTGGATGGGGGCGCGGGAGTACCTTCAACACCACTGCACAAGACACCAATGCCAATGCCGATGGAACCAGAGGTATCCAGCCTGCCTGTGTAAATATACCAAAACAGATGCCAAAAACTGTCAACAGCGCAACAGTAATACCTAACCCCAGATAGAGTGGTTGACGAATACGCCACGCTATAGCCCCTCCCAGCAATGACCATCCCCACACCCAAAGCGCTTCCACCCACCCAGACCACCACCAAAATAAAGGTCTGCCATCCAGAACGGCACTCAAAATATGGCTCACCATCTGCGCCTGCACAAACACTCCTGGTATTTGCTTTTCCTCGTCTGGTGCGCTAGCGCTAAAGGGGGTTTCCCAATAATCAGAAGAACTTGGGGCGGTAACGCCAATTAGGACGATACGATTCTTCACAGACTCCAATAACTCAGGGTTAATCTGGTCACTAAGAACGTCTCTGAGAGCGACTCGATCAGCAATATTTTGGAGAGAAGGCAGGGAGCGATAATTGAGCAGTAGTTGATAACCCGATGCATCCACTCCTTGGTAGCCGCTAGAGTGGGATTTTAATCGCTTAAACACAACATTGCCAATTTGCAAGTTCCGTTCTCGATTGATGTCCGCCTTGATGCCTTGTTCATTCAGGTAGTGCCGTGCCAGAAGATAGCTAAAAGCATACTTTGCCGCACAGGGAGATTCTAGGGGAGGGGTTAAATGCAAAAGCTGGCGACGGGCAATGCGATCGCTGTCCGCCACAAAATCACTAAAACTCTGGCGTTCTTTTGAGACTTCAGGAGGGGGGAGAGTGCCATCAGGTGCGCTATCACTAGGAGCAGAAACTTTGCACACGGCAAATAGGCGCTTATCCTGTCGCAAACGAGTCGCTAAATCCGGATAATCGGGGTCAACAGAAAAATCTCGATAAATATCTATACCAATAGCGCTTGGTTGATACTGCTCCAGTTTTTGCAAAAGTTGAGCCAGTGCTTGGTCAGATAGCGACCATCGCATATTCATCTTTTTCTGGAGTTGATACTGAATATCCGCGTCATCAACAGTGACAATTAACAGACGCGAATCTGGCTTTTCATCTGCACTTCGCAGTTGCATTAAATGGTCGTAAGCCTGCAACTCCCTCGGTTGTAGCATCCCCAGATGGCGCACTCCCATCACCAAAGCGGCTACAAGCACACTCGCTACCAATAGGGTTTGGAGATGGCGATCGCTTGTAATAGAGGAGCGATGTCTGGTGGACGGGTTCTGCTTTGCTGTTCTGGAGACAGACTCGCTGCTGAAGTTTCCAGGGGCGGTGTTTCTCCTTACCACTCGAAGTTTTTTGTGTTTCGCTCTGGCGCTAACGGCGGGAGGTACCGCTAAATCGTCTGCCTCGTCTACGACTTCAGTCCGAGTTCGCTGCTGTTGCCAAATCATTGGCGGTTCGGCAGGATTGGTGCAAATTACTGGTAACCAAGTGGCGCAGGGATATTCTCCCTCTCGTGCTTGCAGTCTTTCTCGTGCAAAACGCACCGCAACATATAAAGACTGTCCCCGTGAAAATTCAGCTAAAAAATGCTTTAAAAATTCTTGAGCTATCCTATCCGGCACAGGTTCTCGCATGACAATGACTTGCGGAATCTGCAAATCTTGTAGCTGCTGCGCCAACCCTAAACCATCACAGGAGTTGAAAATCGCTAGCTTCAGCCCACGACTAATCGCTTGTTTGAGAGCATACTTTAATGGGTCAAGGGCAATCGTGTCTGTTTGATTGAGTTGAAGACAACCTTTTTCTTGACTGGAACTATGACCTGCAAAAAAGAGAATATCCCAATCTTGGTGCCAAAGTTTGTCATTGAACTGGTCTAGCTTTGGCTCTACTAAACATTCAATTTCTGCCTGAGCTGATAAGTTTTCTAAACAAGTTCTATCTTGACTAATCTCAATTCCTTTGCTATTGCCAAATATAGCTAAAATTCTAACTTTCCCTATCCGAATTTTTGTAGGTAATTTATTCGGTTGTTGATATTCAGAAGCACTTAATGCCACTTCCGCCAGAGGGTAATCCTCAAAGAAATTCCACAGATACCAGGGGATTCGCCGCAGTAAATCATCGTTCGTTTCAATAATGAAGCGAATTTCCTCAGATGGTTTTAGTTGCGTACGTAATTGTTGGTCAATCTTGCGAAACTCTGTTGACTGGAGCCAGGCATTAATGCTGTTTGTAAACTGCTGGCATAAATGAGTTAGATCGACTTCAGAAACATTAGTTATGTAAGCTTCTTCAATTTCAAAATCATCGTAATTTTCTTCAAGTTCTTCGCTACCAACACGCAAACTATGTCGTTGATAGAAAGCCCGATAGAGCGACTGCCAATTTCGATAAAGTTCGGAAATTTCTGGTGCGGCAGGTAAACTAGCAGTAAATTTCATCCGGTAGGAGTTATCTGGTTCCCCAAGCTGTGCCGTAACAGCAGGCAAACCTTGGTGTAGGTTACCTTGACCCAAGCTTAAAACCACTAACCTACTCATAGGTGTCTGACAAAAGAATAGTCAGATTATAAGTGCCTCAGTCACCCTAGCATTACCGAAAGCTCCTCTATGTTACATCAAGCACCTTCTTCTATCGTTAAGCAATTTCTGGAAACTATTGATTTTTCAACTGAATTCTTTATAGGTGTAAGTGAAATCAACTTATACACTTGTCAGATGGGATGTGAATTGTAGATAGCGCCAAACACTTTGCTGGTAATGCTTTTGAGCCGCAGATACAGGGCTGCCTTCACAGCTTCAACTTCTCTGATGCTGTATAAGTAAACCGAGGTTTCACCTATTGGATAAGTAGAAGAGTTCATTTTACTGATAGGTATTTTTTATGCATACTCAGGTTTCTTTGTCAAGAGAAGATGGCACAAAAACTGTTAGTGTGGAGTATTTTTATTCACAGCGTGTAGCATGTATCAATTTTGCCTTGAATGAACGTAATACTTTTAATCCAGAAAATATTCAACTACTCACTTCAGTAGTTGATGAGGTAGTGAGCAATAATGTCACTCGCTGCCTAATTTTTAATAGCACAATACCTAACTATTTCTCAGACGGATTTTCTTTACAAGAGATGTTTGGAGAAACGGTTAAGCAATTAAAAAACGGAGAAACCCAAATCTATGACAAAATAGCCAATAGTTATCAACGCCTTATTGAGTGTGCTATACCCACAATTTCTTTTGTTGATGGAATTTGTCGCGGGGGTGGATTTGAATGGGCGCTTTCTTCAGATTTTATTATTGCGACACCAAAATCTCAATTCGCGCTTCACGAGATAAGAATTGGCATCGTACCTGGACTAGGAGGGTTTGGAATGATTAAAAGCAAAGCCAATTTAAGTATTGCAAATTACTGTTTACTTACTGGAAACTATCTTTCTAATAGTCAGGCAGTATCGGCTGGGCTAGTTGATGACCAAGTAGATAATTTCCAAGAAATGCTTGAAAATTTTGCCTTTCCCATATCTCAACGCTCTCGTCGTTCGCTTGTAAGAACCAAGTCTTTTATCAATCTTCAGGAAACCAAATTAGCGGCATTGCACACTTCCAGAACTCCTTTCCTTAACTCTCTTATGGAGAAAAAATAAGAGTTTTTTTAAGTAGGTAGGAAGCAAATAGGCAAATACGGTCTTTTTGTACAGTAGGTAATTCCTAAATCAAAAATTCTCTTACAACCAATTCCCCACCAGAACAAAGGGTGCCCAGAAATATGGGCTTTTTTCAGACGCAAAAACAGCAAGTTGGGCATGTTGGAGTGCTTCGGCTTTATTCACCCCAGCGTTCAACTCTCGGTAGAACTCACTCATCAAATCGGCAGTCGAGCGATCGTCCACTGACCATAATGTTGCTAGCGTACTGCGTGCCCCCGCCCGCACAGCGACTCCAGCCAATCCTAAGGCAGCTCGCTTGTCTCCTTCAGCGGTTTTGCAGGCACTCAGGACGAGTAATTCAATAATGCTAGACCTGTTTTCGTGGCTATCTCGCAGTAAGTTATCAAATTCATTGACATTGAGCAGCGCATCCCAGGTGAGAATAAAGGTTTTTTCAGGATCGGAACTGAACTCGCCGTGAGTTGCTAGGTGAACGACTGAAAAGGGAGCCGCCATCAACTCGTTTTGCAGGTTCGTTTCGGTAAACTGCTGATTCAAAAGTTCTTTACTACTGGGTACCTCAGACTGGATGCCCTCTAATTCCCGTGGTACATTTTCGAGGGGGAGAAACTTTCGACCGTCAATAGTGCGTTCTTCCATCACTCCGGCAGTTAAGGCGTTTAACCGTATCTGTTGCAAGGGTTTGGGGTCAAGGAGTTGCAACCCAGGAGTTAAGGCGATCGCATACTTCTGAACCAGATATTTCTGCTGTTGAAAATCGTAGAGAACTGCCATCGGCACGTTCCGCAACGCACCATCCAGGACAAACACTAAAGTTTTGATGTCACTTTTGGCTAACTCCGTTTCAGCAGGTCGAATTAACCAGTCATATATCTGTTGGGACTGCTGCTTCACCTGAGCCGTCCGGGTTACATCTTTTAAGTATTCCCTCAGGTCTTCTACAATGCCTTCCACTTTATCTTGGGCGATTATAGTCCTATAGTGGCGCAAGTCTTGGTTAGGCAGCTTGAGAATAACATCTAGACTGTTAGGCAAAATAATTGGATAGATAACTGCTGCTCGTTGGTCTTTTTGGTCAATCAGCGGGTCAAGTTCCTGTTTTGGATTTACACAAGCTGACCGAAAGAAATTGTCCAGTTCTGCCAATTGCAGAGATTCAATTACAAAACGAGCTTGCTTGAGATTGTCTTGATTGGGTGTGGAGTTTTCCTGAGATTGCAACAGCAATTCAACAAACTGCCGATACACGGGTTCCACACTTTCTGTGAAAGAAAACTGAATGTCTGGATTGATGGCAACTAAATCGCTACGCAGAGATTGGAGGGTTTTGAAGGCTTCAGAATAGTAAGCGATCGCACCTTTAATATCTCCCTGCTGCTTGAGTACACGTCCCAGTTGCCATTGCCACTGATAAGCGATATCCGATGCATTAACACTCTGGGCTATGAACAAAGCTTTCTCGGTGAGCTTTTGGGCATCGGAGAACTGGTCCGTTTTTTCATACAATTCGCCGAGAGTACCAATGGCATAAGATTCTGCTGGCTTGTCTTGTAAGCTTTGCGCCTGCTGGACGGCTTGCGCCAATAGTTGGGCAATTTTGTGAGGGGGGGAAGTTCTCCCATCCTCACTCAAGCTCCTCTCGCTTTCCCCTGTGTTTAACTTCATCAAACTTTCGGCAAAGTTAATTTTGGCATCAACTGCCATCCGGCTGGGGGGCAAGTTGCTAATCTCAGATTGAATTTGGGACGACAGCGCCGAGGCATCAGGAAATTGCTTTGTCTCTATAAGTAGGCTAAGTTGATTTAGCTGAGCCTGAATGCGTGCGATTAGGTCAACCGATGCACTTGCTGCCTGTTGGTAGTAATCCTTAGCCGAAGAAGTGTCTCGCTGGGCACGGGCTGTGTTGCCTAGGCTGAATAGAGTCTCGCTGATGTCTCGATCAGATGACGACGATGAAGCAAGTGCTAAACTTTGCTCCAATACCCGTCGGGATTCCTTTAAATCGCCAACGACTTGCAGGACGTTGCCCAGGCTACGCAGTCCGCTAGCTTTCAGAAGTGAGTCGGGTTGGTTTTTGAGGCTTTGCTCCACAGAGGTTAAAATCTTCTTAGCTTGACGGTAAAGCCCCAACGCTTGCAAAGCTTGAGCCGAGTTAATGCGGTTGCGGGTTAATGCCCTGCTATCACCTATTTGCTGATAAATATCAGCGGCTTGTTGCCAAGTCGTTAGTGCGGCTTCAGCTTTCCCTCGTGCCAATTGTAACTGTCCTTGAACATCGAGCGTTTGGGCTAGGATTGCAGAACGCTCTTTAGAGTTATCCGAATTTTGTAATAGATTGAGACTTTGAGTAATCGCTTTTTCTGCCTCAACCCACAAGCCGAGTTGCTGATCAGCCAAGGAGAGATTGCTCAACGTCATGGCTTCCCTCAATCCATCCCCAGTGGCTCTAAAATCAGCAGCCGCCTGTTGCAAGACATTGACGGCTTCAGCAAACTGTCCTGCATCATAAAGTGTTTTACCCTGTTGCACGAGGTCTTGCGTCCTCCCCAGGCTGCTTGTCAAATTTTGCACAGTAGAGTGGACAGCAGAAGCTTTTACCAAAACAGGCGACACTACTATGCAGAGGAATGCCGTCATCAGCGCCAGTAGAAGCTTAGCTATCCAACTTCTACCTAAGTGTTGAGACTGACAAATGGGTTGTAGAGTGCGGAAAAATACAGGCTGTTTTCTTGCCAAGTTCTTTCCCTTCAACTTTAGCCATTGGTTTAAGCTACAAGACGTATACAGCAGAATTCAGAAGTCAGGAGTCAGGAGTAGAACAGGTTTTATCTCTAGCTTTCAGACTCAGTTGTGTACTTCATCAACTTGAAAACTGCTGTAACTTTTGGTTTAGTCTGGGAGCGTCAATCATTTTACAGCTCAAAGTCTTCTCTAAGGCTGACATTTTCGATACTTACCTCAATACTGAAGTGTTTTCCAGGTTCACCTTTAAAGGGTTTCAATTGAATGTAGTTATCTTGAACTCTTGAAGTGACTTCCTGGAGAGTTTTACCGACTTTAGACAGCAAAGTTAGTTTGAGAAGAGGCGGCAAATACCTTTCTACACCCGTCGGATGTAACTGGATCGAGATAGCTAATTTCTCCTGGGGTTCTTCTGCGATCGCCACTAGCAGCGCGACAGTTTGATTGCCAAGTTGCATCCCTAAGTCAATAAGTTTGCCTCTCTTCATACCCAATTGGGCATTCCTAGTACTCAAAGCTAAATTGGCTTCTGGGCTGATAAGTGCGTCCAAGCCCAGCCACCCAGAGTCAAAGATACCCTGTAACCATTGGCTCAACTTAGTTCTGGTTTCCTTCAGGTATGTCGGTAATTCGGAAACAGGCGGAACTCCCAGTGCAGAGGGAGCAGAGGGAGTAATACCTTCGTTTGCAACTTGACTACTGGTTGAGGCAACAGGTAAAGATATAGCAGTCGGCTCCAATAAACGGCAGTAGACCAAAAGGTCATTTGGCTCAGCATCAAATAAAGATAGCGGTAGCTGGTAAAAACTATCCCTTAAGAGTTGTAAATTGCTCCTACGAAGATAATTAACCAGTTGGTCGTAACACCCAACGCTTCTAACAATTACTTGTTCCTGCTCTTCTAATACCTCTAGCACTACATAGAAATGAGCTGCCAATCCAAGTTGCTCTATGGCATCTTGAGGTACATTTACCACTTCATCAAGCAGGTGCTCGGCGGCAATCAGACAAAGTTTAAACTCACCAACCTTGAGATAACAAACAGACTCAATTAAGTTGGTATCTCGATTAACTGTTTTATTGGGTGTTCGTTCTCTTAGCCATTCCTCAAAGCCAAGTAGTGCTAGAGCATTCAAATAAGTTTGCCACTTGTGCGCTTCACTCTTCACAGAGTCGGTAATCTCTATTGCCCTATCGAAATGTTCGGGTTCAAGCCAGATTATTTCTGGCGGCAAAAGTCCAAAATCAGTTGGATTAACCGGGGAACTAACCATGACGGGATTCCTGATATGTGTTTATTATATGTTGTTCAAAATAAAGGCGAAGTTGCTGTGCATATAAGCTGTTCATCTCACGGTTCTTTCCCGCTTGGATTTCTTCTACTGCCTCAGAGAAGACTTCTTCATCAACAAAATCTTTAATTTGCTCAAGCAAGGTTTTGAGATAGTCGGGTTCGGGAGGAATTTTGGTCAGCCCCTTATCTCTTGCCTTTTCTAGCGTCTTGTCGAGAACTTGTTCCACGCACGCAGCCCGAACCTTGTTGAGAAGGTCTCCCGGATTCAACACACGCCTAGCTTGCGCCCAACTGCTCATTCCCAATAAGGGAGCAATCTCCTTAAGAGACAAGCCCTGACAGTAATATAGTTGCAAACCAGGAATGAATTGTTTAGCTAGAGGAGCATAGGTTTTACTTTTTTCCAATTTGGTAATGGAAGCACGAATCTCTTGCTCTATCGCACCAGCCAAAGCTAACTTTAGTTGCTGATGCAAAAAATCCATCAGTTCCCGCCGTTCCACATCTAATTCATTTAAGGAATCAGTAGGTAAATCCGCTCTAGGTGTATAACTTCCCGTATCAGGGTCGTAGATATCCAGAGATTCTCTGTAACTCCAGATATCATACTGCCGTAACTCTGTTGCTATCTGTTTAAGTTCTTTCATCAACTCAACTGGGCTGTTGATGATGACCTTTCGTTCCTGCAAGAGGGTTAGCATTTCTTGAAGTTGAGCGCTTGAGGGGTCTGGACATTTTCTTACTCCCGCCTGCCGTTGCCCAAATCTGTCTCGACGGTAGACGGCATGAAAGATTTCTACGCTAGTGCGCGATCGAGAGGATAAACGTTCAAGCTGTTTGGCTTTAGCTCTATTCAATAGCGCCCAGTCACTAAGAGCTTTAAAGCCAAACTCCGATAAAAAATTTTTTAGTTCTGGATTTTGTCTAGTTTGCAAGTAAGCCCAATTGTCTAAGCTCATCCGACGGCTTGAGTTGTGCTTAAATGTTCGCAATATCTCAACCGTAAAAAATTTATAAGCCGTTGTCTTAACTTCACCCAAGTCATCCAGGATGAGTTGAGTTTTACCATCCCTATCTAGTATGACTAGAGTTTGACCATCGTCATTGAGTACAAAGGGCAGCAAATCCTGGTAGGTGAATTGCTTTTCACCAGAGAACAGATTGTCGATTTTTTTGCAGGCTTTGAGGATGGGGTCAGAAACATAACACCTCAGACAAAGTCCAGCCAAAGCACGGCTTGTCGTATCAACAGTAGAGTTATTGCCGTAGAAATAGGAATTCAGAGCAGCTTGCATATCCTCATTTTGAGAATTGGGAACTTGTTTGTGAACAAACTCCTGTGCAGTCGGAACTAGACAGTACTCATAGGCATCTGTTTCACTCTTTAGACTGATGCGGCAAATTTTCCAGTATTTTGATGAAGCACCCATAGCTACTGCGTTCACCTCACACTACCTGAGCTTATATATAGTAGTTGCATTAATTAAATAAATGCCAGCATCTTGAGCTTATACAGTTAGTCGAGAATTCAGGGAAAACTCAAGGAAAGCTCACTGAAAAACTGACTCTTCAATCACATCGCATCTGACAAGTGTATAAGTTGATTTCACTTACACCTATTAAGAAACAGTTGGAAAGACTATAGGGCACAGGAACTATCCTGAACGCTTTTAGCTGCCACTTGCCTGTCTGCTACTGAGGCAAGAGTTGAGTCAAGCGATTACCTACGCACTACGAGCAACATTTCTCGCTTCGTGGTATCGGCTTGAGCTTTGAAATCCCTTACAAGGCAGACGTTGATAGCCTTCGGCTCCACTAACTTCTTCGCTTGTGACACTCAAAGGACGGATGTGAGATTAAAACTAAAATGCTAAGCAATTTAACCTTTTATAGCCTATCTGATCAGGCTGTTTTACCGAAAGCTTATAAGAATTATCCTATTGAGGATGATACATTGAGAAACCTAATATTAATAATTGAATCTGATGACAAATCAGACTTAGGTATTTTTGATTTATTAGAAGATGAAGGTTTTGATATCGTTAGTGTACCCGACAGATTAGAGGGTTTAAAGCTAACAAAGGAACTTCAGCCAAGTTTGATTATTTGTGACATTAATCTACTCGAACTAGATGGTTACAGAGTTCTAAACGATCTACGAGAAGATTTGGAAACGGTTAAGATTCCTGTTGTTTTTATAGCCTCTGAGGCTGACCTGCACAAAAGCCCCCGTGATTGGCAACTAGGAGCCGATGATTATCTCATCAAACCTGTACAAATCGAAAAGTTGTTGGAAGTCATTTTTCGGAATTTAAAAAGAAACAAAATCGATTAATTTATCTAATCAGTAAGGTAGTTTATGAAGTTGAAGAAATCATTGATAGAAGAGTCTCTTTTCATAAAGAGAGAGTGGCTCGCAATCCGAGCTAGCGAGTCTTTTTGGATGGATGGTTGAGCCGTGTTAATGAAGCTCCACCTACAGAACGTATAGGACTAAGAGAGTCCATTAATAATTTGTAGAAGCTCATACAAATTCTAGTTTCAAATACGAAAAAATTCCCCTATTAAATATCTTGGAGGTAGCAATGAGCGAAGACGAAATCACGAAGGAAAACAGTAATGAAGAAACTGAAGACAGAGGCATTATTGAGCCTTGTGGAGAGATAAACGAGATTAATAATGACCTCGAAGAGGTGAGTCGAGCGCTTGATGAGGCAACTCGAAGTCTCGAAACTACGGTTCAGCAAGCACCTGGCTGCTCAACCGCTGTGGTTAGCGGGCTTTCTAAGCAGATCATTGAGGAGATGAACAGTATAGAAGCCAATTGCCTGGTGAGCTTTACCGACCTAAATGTGCAAAATAAGAGTGCAGCGGTTAACCCATTCCTTCAGCGTGAGGCAAAAGAGGCACTGGCTCGCGTTATTAGCGCTCGCGGTCAAACGCTGGTGATCAACTCGGCTTACCGCACCCTTCCTCAGCAACTCATGCTGTACAACCAATACAGAAATGGACAGTGCGGTATTCCTATAGCCGCTCGTCCAAGTACCAGCAACCATGAGGATGGTCTAGCCTTAGATGTCGATGACCCACGCGGTTGGGAGCCGTTCTTCATAAAGCAGGGTTGGCGACCACTTCGGGGTGACCCTCCCCACTTTGACTATAAAGGAGGGGGAAGATCAGATATTAGCAATATTGCCATTAAGGCTTTCCAACGGTTGTGGAATCGGTACAATCCCAATGACCGTATTGCAGAAGATGGTGACTGTGGTCAGGCTACTCTATCCCGACTCAATAAATCAGCCATAGCAGGCTTTGGCGTAAGCACGGTGGAAACGGCTTCGAGACTGACAACAAGGACACTGCGTCTGAGCAAACCTTATATGCAGGGTGACGATGTCCGCCAAGTTCAAGAAGCCTTAGTTAAGGTGAAGATTAGTGTTACAGCCGATGGCGTGTTTGGTTCCGGTACCGATAAAGCCGTCAAGCAATTCCAACAGCAGAAGGGTTTAACGGCGGATGGTGTTGTTGGAGCAGCAACTCGTATAGAACTAGGGTTGTAAATTGAGCTAGAGGCACTGTCGGTGTAAGAGACTACTATAAATTCTTGCGATTACCTCTAATTATTGGTAGGACTCGTAATTGTTGAGCTTTATGGTAGTGAACAAAGACAGTGCCTGTCCTGAAAGTGTTGAGGTTGACGGAGGAAAGAGACTATTAGGTTTCGTTATGTACTCACCTTCATGGAGCCTAATAGCATTTCTATTATCTGTAACAGGGATTTAGCGAAAAAATGTATCAGTAATTTCTAAAAAAACTGACGAAGTGGGGTAAATATGGCGAAGAACATCTATGCACTGCTGGTTGGGATCGATGAATACGATCCGGCTTCAGTTCCCCCAGTACCACTGCTAAAAGGTTGCGTTAATGATATCAGGGCTATAGAAGAATATCTTCGGGAGCGGACTAAGGAGGGTGAATGGAACCTGGTAGAACCGGATGATCTGCCTTGGGTACTCACAAACGAGCAGGCGACTCGTCAGGAAATTATCAAAGGCTTTCAACAGCACCTATGCAACGCTGACAGTGAAGATGTCGTGTTCTTTTACTATTCAGGTCATGGCGCTCAAGAGAAGGCACCCGAAGAATTTTGGAATTTAGAGCCAGATTATTTGGATGAAACTTTAGTTTGCCATGACAGCCGTACACCAGATGGTCGAGATTTAGCTGATAAGGAATTAGGGTACCTAATTTCAAAAGTTGCTAAGAATAACCCCCATGTTTTGCTTATTTTAGACTGCTGTCATTCGGGTACTGGAACGAGAGATTTAGCTTCAGATGTAACCGTGCGTCGTGGTCCTGTGGATTCTCGCGATCGCTCTTTGAGCAGCTTTATTTTTAATGAAGAAAAAACGGTCTTAGATGAACTATTAACCTCTTCTCGTAACCTTGAAAGGAAGACGGCTGGTGTCGTGTTACCTAAGGGAAAGCACGTTATGTTCTCTGCCTGTCGAGATTATGAGCTGGCGAAGGAATATAAGGGAGAAGATGGTCAACATAGAGGTGCTTTTTCCTATTTCCTCCTGCAAACTCTACAGCGAACCAATGGCAGCATAAGCTATCGAGATTTAGCCAGAAATCTTAATGCTCTGGTAAGCGGTAAAGTCAGGGAGCAGTCGCCTCAAGTTGAAGCAATTGACCCGGAAGAGTTAAACAAACCGTTCTTGGGTGGTGCAATTCCCGAACGCCCCTTCTACTTCACTTTAAGCCGTAGTAAGAATGAGAATAGTTGGGTAATTGATGGTGGAGTGCTGCACGGTATCCTTAAACCCACAACGGGAGATACCTTTTTAGCTATCTTTCCAGCCGGAAGTACTCCAGAACAGTTACGCCAACTCTCAAAGGCTCTTGGGGAAGCTAAAGTTACTCAGGTGATGCCACAACGCAGCAAAGTGCAGATTACCAAGGGTAGCGTTAGCGAAGCGAGTCCACCGGAGCTTCAATTATCCGAAAACGAAAGCTATTGGGCAGTTATAACCGCTCTCCCACTACCTCCTTTGAAGGTTTTTATTAAAGGCGAACCCGGTGAAGAAGTCGGCATCGAACTGGTACGCCAAGCCCTCTTATCAGCCGGACCTGATGGAGGACATTCATTATTCGTACATCAAGTAGACGTAGGTACGGATGCTGATTACAATCTGCTAGTTCGTAATGGTCAGTACGGGATTACACAGCCGACTGATGACCGTCCTTTAGTTGCGCCAATTCCTGTAAAACCGGATGAGGCGGGTTACACCTCTGAACGTGCACAGCAGGTTATTCAGCGCTTAGAACATATCGCCCGTTGGAATAATATTCTCGAACTCTCCAGCCCCGCTACCAGTCGAATTAAACCCAATGATGTGGAGATGGAAGTTATCATCCTTTCTGGGCGAGATACATCGGCATCACCTCAGAATGATTCTACAAAAGGTGCTGCTGAGCAACGTGTGGAGTACAGCTATGAAAATGGTGAATGGATACCACCAAAAATAAAAATAAAACTAACCAATCACAGTCAGAAAACGCTCTTCTGTAATGTCATCGATATTTCAGAGAGCTTCTCTGTAAGTGTCCCCTTTTTTGACGAGAGAAGTAGTCTACGGATTCCACCCAAAGGCATAGAAGGAGACGGAACAGTTGAGAGCAGCTTTGATGACCTTGTGTTTGTCATCCCAGAGGACTTCTTGGAGCAGGGCATTACTGAGTATAAGGATGTATTCAAGCTGATTGTCAGCACTACAGATTTTGATGCCAGTTTACTAGAGCAACCGGCGCTGGACTTGCCTCCTTTCGGCACTAGAGGATTCGGGCAAGGTACGCTCAACCGTTTAATGAGCGGAGTACATACTCGTGAGGTCGTGCGCTCCGGAGGAAACTACGATGATTGGATGACGAAGGCCGTTACGTTTACAGTCGTGCGACCCCAGGAGGGGAGAGTCCTTCAGTCTAACGAAAGCACTGTTCTACAGCAGGGTGTGGTTGAGTTGCAACCCCATCCTAGTCTGCAAGCTAAAGCGGCGCTCACTACCATACCGCAGGCTAGTAGAGATTTAGGAAATCTGATTCTGCCAGCTATTCTACGGCAAGACTCGGCTCTAACTGAAACGTTTCAATTCACAACCACTAGAGGCAGTGATCCAGGCTTGAGTGCCTTGGAGCTAAATGATGTACAAGATTACACGGTTGTGACACCAGAAGCTCCTCTTAAGTTGGTGGTTGATACAGCCTTGGCGGAGGGTGAACACCTCTTGCCGATCGCTTTTGATGGTGAGTTTTTCCTGCCATTAGGTCAAGGGGTGACAACTGAACAAGGCAAGACTGAGATTACCCTGGAGCGATTGCCCAAACCCTTAGTAAGCAGCCGCAGCTTGCAGGGTTCAATCCGTATCTTCTTTCAAAAAGTGGTGAGCCAAAAGTTGGGCAGTCCATTTGAGTACCCCATTTTATCGGCAGCCGAGGTCAGGGATGATGAGACAGTAGTTTATGAGAAAAATCAGGAGAAAGTAAAGGCGCAGGTTGCTCAAGCCCAGAAGATAGTGCTGTACATTCATGGCATTATTGGGGATACGCAAAGTATGGTTCCCAGTATCCGACGCGCCACAGTTGATGTGGATGGACAACAGCGACACTTGAGCGAACTGTATGACCTTGTCTTAGGGTTCGACTACGAGAATCTCCAAACGACAATTGAGGAGAATGGACGATTGCTCAGGCAACGGCTGGAAGCTGTAGGTTTGGGACCCAACCACGGAAAAGAGCTGCATATTGTGGCTCACTCAATGGGGGGGTTAGTCTCTCGTTGGTTTATTGAGCGAGAAGGCGGTAATCAAATAGTTCAACACTTAGTGATGTTAGGCACGCCGAACGGTGGCTCTCCTTGGCCTGCTGTACAGGATTGGATTTTTGCTGCCCTAGGTATAGGACTCAATCAACTTTCGGCAATTGTCTGGCCAACTAAAGTAGTGGCTGACTTACTTCAATTTCTGGAGAGTAACGACTATTCTCTAGAGCAAATGCAGCCAGACTCTCCCTTTCTGAAAGCGATCGCACAAAACTCAGACCCCCACGTTCCTTATACGATTGTTGCGGGTGACCGCTCTATTGTCCCAGCGGCTATGGAAACCCAACTGGGGAAGGATTCTAGCTCGTTAAAGCGACTCATGGAGAGGCTCTTTGGCAAGGCTGTGGACAAAGTCGTCAATCTGACGTTTTTTGAGCAACCTAACGATATTGCTGTTACTTTAGCCAGCATCAAAAGTGTCAGTGCTACGCGATCGCCTCAGCCTAAGATTTTACTACCCGATGCTGCCTGCGACCATCTCACCTACTTCACAACTAAGGCGGGTTTGGATGCCTTAGCGAACGCTCTCCACTCTAGCCCAAGTCGCAAACCCCAACCTCCATTAGAGGCAATTAACCCGGAGGGCGTGGCTTCGTCTATCGCTTCTTCAATGCCTCCAGAAGAAAGTAATCTCATCGCTCTCCCACCTAACCTAGATGCTGTGACTACTGTATCGAACCAAGAGCCTAGCCAGCATCGCCCATCCATCCAACCTCCTCTACCTTTGATATCTGAACAACCTCCGGTGTCTGAGCCAATTGCACCAGACAACATTGATCGAGAAGCTGAGACTCGGAGTTGGTTAAATGGTGCAGTGATTGG
This sequence comes from Symplocastrum torsivum CPER-KK1, assembly GCA_019358875.1. GTDB lineage: Bacteria > Cyanobacteriota > Cyanobacteriia > Cyanobacteriales > Coleofasciculaceae > Symplocastrum > Symplocastrum torsivum. The sequence continues at coordinate 3,960 of JAHHIF010000030.1, read as the reverse complement.
GGCAATTGTATTGCTGCTGGCAGGAGCAATTTTTGGTTTAACGAGGTTGAAGCGATCACCCCAACCCGATTCAGCCAAGCAAGGGAAAACCAGTCAATCGTTAGTCATTAGTCATTAATTCTTAGTAAGAGTAATGACAATCCAGATTCCGTGCCGCTACGCTAACACGAAAAATCTGCAAGTTACATGAGCGATTGCATCTATGGCAGAAATTAAACGCAGTCTGGCAGTAGTTATCGGGATTAATCAATACGTCAATGGCATCCCAGCGCTCAAAACTGCTGTCAATGACGTTAGAAAAATCGCTCATATCCTAGAAACCAAATACCAATACGAAGTCCTGCGACTGCTGGATGAGGATGCCACTGGTACGCAGCTCAGGGAACTCTTTGCTGCCTTTGAGCAACAGACACTCCCTTTACCTGATGGCAGTAAAACCCAACTTCACCCCGATGACCGCCTGTTGTTCTACTTTGCTGGACACGGCATCGCCCTAGATGCACTGGACAACGCCGATGGTCCTATGGGTTTTCTGGTGCCTCAAGATGCGCGGATGGATAATGACAACAGCTTGCTACCGATGAAGCGACTGCATGATGCCTTACTAGCACTGCCTTGCCGTCATTTGTTAGTTATCCTTGACTGCTGCTTTGCTGGGGCATTTCGTTGGGCAGGACAACGAGATGCGGTACGAGCGCAAAAAATGTATCGCGAACGCTATGAGCGCTTCATCTCTGGTTATGCCCAGCAGGTGATTACCTCTGCCGCCGATGACGAAAAAGCTGCCGATTCCTTGTATCGTTTTGGACAGCGCAGTGAGCATGAGGGACACTCTCCCTTTGCCGAATTGCTCTTGAAGGGACTCTCTGGAGAAGCCGATTTTAGATGTGACGGTGTGATCACAGCCACAGAATTGTACGTCTACATTCACGGTGAGTTGGGCAATACAAGTGCCAAACAAACCCCAGGCTTTAGTCAACTCAAACGTCATAACAAGGGAGAGTATATCTTTCCCATCCCTGGTTTTAAGGCAAATAAACTGGAGGAAGCCCCCAAACTCGACGAAAAAGCGAATCCTTACAAAGGGTTAGAGTCATTTGAAGAACGCGACAGCGACAAGTTTTTCGGCAGAAAAGCGTTAATCGAAACGCTGCAAGACTTCGTGACTAACCATCCGTTGACGGTGGTACTAGGGGCTTCGGGTTCAGGGAAATCCAGTTTGGTCAAAGCGGGATTGATTCCACAGTTGAAGAAACAGCGGGAGCAATGGCGTGTCTTAGAAACCATCCGTCCGGGAGAGTCTCCCTTCCGGGCTTTGAACCAGGCACTGGAACGAGAAAAGTTACCTGTTTTTGCTATTCCCAATCAGGCGACTGATGACCTGACTTCTGGGGACGCAAGCAAAGAGGGCAACAGTAGCGACAATACCTTGTGGTATGAACAAGGCTTGCAGAACCTGTCTTTCAACTTGGTGGCTTGGAGAGAACTTTACCCAAACTCAAAGCTGTTGCTGGTCATTGACCAATCTGAAGAATTAGTCACTCTCAGCCGGGATGAAGTTGTGCGGGAAATGTTTCTCAAGGGTTTGGAAAGGGCGCTCAAAGCCTTTCCTGATTGGTTACGGATTGTGCTGACACTGCGAAGTGACTTTGAACCCCAATTTAGAGAGACTGCTTTAGAACCTTATTGGAGTGGGGCGCGATTTATTGTCCCAGTGATGACGCGGGAGGAATTACGCCAAGCTATTGTAGAACCCGCCACCGCTAAGGTGATGTATTTCGAGCCGCCAAAGCTGGTAGACGACTTGATTGATGAAGTGGTGCAGATGCCAGGAGCGCTGCCCCTGCTTTCTTTTACCTTAAGTGAGCTTTATCTCAAGTACATCAAAAGTGTCAAAGAAGGCAAACGGAATAATCGGGCGATTACTCAGGAAGATTATGAACAACTGGGGGGAGTGGCGCGAAGTCTCACCCAAAGAGCGGACTGTGAATATGAGGAGTTGAAGAAGCGCGATTTAGCATACGAGCGAACTGTGCGCCATGTGATGCTGCGGATGGTGGCAGTGGGTGGAGGTGAGTTGGCTCGCAGACGGGTGCTATGTAATGAACTAGAGTATCCAGAGCCAGAAAATGCGCGAGTCAAGGAAGTAATTGAGCGCTTTGTCGCTGCTCGCTTGTTAGTGAAAGGACGAGATATAAAGAATCAGGAGTATGTTGAGCCTGCCCATGATGTTTTAGTGCGGGGATGGCAAAAGCTACTGAGTTGGAAACAACAGGAACAGGAAAGTTTAATTTTACAACGGCGGCTGACACCTGCGGCTTTTGAGTGGAAAAGTCAGCAACAGGCTAAGTTTCTCTGGAATGCCGATCCACGCTTGGATTTGTTGAAGCAGGTACTCAATTCTAATGACAACTGGTTTAACCGAGTAGAGGCTGAGTTTATAAGGCGCAGCGTCCAGAGGAGACAAAACAACAGTCGTCGCACAATTGGTATTGTAACTGGAGTAATTGCCTCGCTGTCTGGATTAACCATTTTTGCTTTTATTCAACTACAGTTTTCGCTTTTACGTGAAAAAGCAGCTAGAGTAGAAAATCTGCTAAATGCCACCCCTATAGATGGACTCGTTCTGGCAATCCAGGCTATAGATCAGAACCGTTCATGGATGCCGTGGAATATACTTAACCCTGTGAAATTTAGCTTACTTAATGCAATACAAGTAAACAGAGAACGAAACATTTTTACAGGTCATACAATGTTTGTCCGCTCGGTGGCATTCAGTCTCGATGGCAAAATGATTGTTAGTGCTAGTGATGATAACACGGTGCGCTTGTGGGACTTACAGGGCAACCCGATTGGGAAACCATTTCAAGGACATACACGCCCTGTCACATCTGTAGCCTTCAGTCCTGATAGCAAGATGATTATTAGTGCTAGTGAAGATAACACAGTGCGCTTGTGGGACTTACAGGGCAGACCAATCAGGCAACCCTTAAGCGGTCACAAACTTCCAGTCCAATCTGTTGCTATCAGTCCCGATAGTAAGATGATTGTTAGCGGCAGTGAGGATGGCACGGTGCGCTTGTGGGACTTACAGGGCAAACCGATTGGAAAACCATTTCAAGGACATACAAATGCTGTCTGGTCTGTTGCGATCAGTCCCGATGGCAAGATGATTGTCAGTGGTAGTAAGGACAACACGCTGCGCTTGTGGGACTTACAGGGCAAACCGATTAGGCAACTGGTTCCAGATAAAAAGAGCCATGTCTGGTCTGTTGCGATCAGTCCTGATGGTAAGGTGATAGCCAGTGGCAGGAACGACGGGATAATACACTTATGGGCCATTTCGGGCAAACTAATTGGGCAACTGGTTCCAGATAAGACGAGTGCTGTCTTATCTATTGCCTTCAGCCCTGATGGTAAGACCATTGTCAGCGGTAATTATGACAACACAGTACGCTTATGGAATACTTCGGGTAAACCGATTGGGCAACCCTTACTAGGGCATATAGATACTGTCCAATCTGTTGCCATAAGCCCCAATGGCAAAATGATTGTTAGTGGTAGTAAAGATAGCACGGTGCGCTTGTGGGACATTTCTGACCCGATTGGGAAGCCCTTAAAAGGGCATACAGATACTGCCCAATCTGTTGCTATAAGTCCCAATGGCAAGATGATTGTTAGTGGTAGTAAAGATAGCACGGTGCGCTTGTGGAACATTTTGGGCAACCTAATTGGGCAACCTTTACAAGGTCATACAGATGCTGTCCAATCTGTTGCTATAAGTCCCAATGGCAAGATGATTGTTACTGGCAGTGACGACAAAACGGTGCGCCTGTGGAACATTTTGGGCAACCCAATTGGGCAACCTTTACAAGGTCATACAGGTACGGTCAGAGCTGTTGCCATCAGTCCCGATGGCAAGATGATTGTTAGCGGCAGTGACGACAAAACGGTACGCTT
>JAHHIF010000029.1 GCA_019358875.1 Symplocastrum torsivum CPER-KK1 | reverse complement strand
TATAGGCTAGTACTGCTAGCCTATACCTCCTCCCCCTCACTGTTTGATTATCATTCTCGTTAGCTAGAAAATTAAGTATATTGTCTCATTGACAACAATTACTTTGCCTTAACTTGTCACGAATGGCCTACCACAAACTCTTGGACTTAAATTTTTACAACCCAGCCTAATATGTCGCAGGGCTGGATATCAATAAGACTGTAAATGGAGTGTAAGCCTTAACGTCTTCAAAACTTCTGAAAAGATAATTAAGGCGATCGCATTTGGCACCGACTAAAGCGCGATCGCCTTCATAAGCTGACAGTTGTAAGAGTAAGGCAGTGTCTTACCCTTACGATGGTGTATTGATAATCTTTTTTGAACGTCCACTAGACAAAGGTGAACTGTGATAAATCAATATTTGTTGTGTCTTGCAGTACACCAATCAGCTCCTCCGAACCCGTACCACCTAGGTAGTAAATTCCTGTATCGTAATCCGCCGTGCCAACCCAGTTTGTTTCAAACTCTAGCCGATAATCACTAGAGCTACCATACAGTTGAATGGAATCAATTGAAGCTTCCCAGTCAGTAATTGTGGCGTAGCCAGCCGCATCCTCAACGTAGTATGCGCCCCACCAAGAGTTACCTAGAATAAAATAGTCAGTTCCAGCGCCACCTGTTAAGGTGTCAAATTCTGTACCTAAGCCATAACCATCAAGGTAGTCGCTACCATTGCCACCTTCCAAGGTGTCATTGCCAGAGTTGCCATATAAGCCATCGTCGCCATCTTCACTAACTAAGGTGTCATTGCCATTACCACCTTCTAGGTAGTCATTGCCGCCATAGTTGGTATTTCCGAACTCATCAACATAGTCAACTTCCTCATAAAGGTAGTCGTCACCGTCACTACCATACAGGATGTCATTGCCAAGATCTCCTAGCAACGTGTCACTGCCAGCACCGCCATCAAGGTAATCATCGCCATTCCATCCATCAAGGGTGTCGTTGTCTGCTCCACCATATAAGGAGTCATTGTTATAACCACCATTTAGGTAATCTTCACCAGAACCTCCCTCCAAATAATCATTTTCTAATCCTCCATAAAGGCTGTCATCTCCATCCTCTCCATAAAGGCTGTCATCTCCGCCGTTGCCTAAGAGAATGTCATTGCCCTCACGACCAGACAGAATATTGCTGCCAGAATAACCAACAATCTTGTTGTTGAGGGCGTTACCCGTACCGTCGATATCGTCAGAAATAGTGAGGAACAGGTTATCGACTCTCTCTCCTAGCGTAAAGCTGACTGACGACTTAACGGTATCTACACCTTGGTTAGGATACTCGGTAGCTGTGTCTTCTTGGTTGTCCACAATGTAGGTATCGTTGCCAGTTCCACCGAACATCGCATCGCTACCATTACCCCCATCTAGAATGTCGTTGCCCGCTCCACCATAGAGCGTATCGTTACCTGTTTCATCATAGTCATAGTCATATTCATTATCGCCAAACAGCTTGTCGTCACCCTCTCCTCCATCAATGGTGTCATCGCCAGCTTCGCCATAGATGGCATCGTTAGTGTTACTACCAGACAATGAATTATCAGCAGCATCGCCATTCAAGGTTTGGTCGATGACATCATTATCATTAATAGTGATTACAACCTCGCTATAAGTGCCAGTCGTACTCACCTCAACAAAGCCCATGCCATCACTTTCACTGAAGGTGTAGGTTTCTTGAGTGAAGCCATAGCCACTCTCAGTAATGTTCCAAATAACAGTTTGAGGGACTTCGACTTCGGAGAAATTATTATCAATGATATGGAGAGGTAGCAGAAAAGACTGTCCATCTACCAAGGTAACGTCAGCTAGTGTAGACCACAGTCCATCTGAAGAAAAGTTGTCACCCCATATATCGGAAGGCGGTTGATAATCCCAAGCATTATCGGGACTAACTTCAGCGGAAACAACCCCTGAACCATCATTGTTGTCTACAACAGCATTTCTACGGCGACGTGGACGTGGCATAATCTTATTCCTAACGAAAAGCTATAGTTCAAGATTCAATCTTGGTGAGCTGAAATATCTACTGAAGTAGAAATGATTTAAGAATTCTGTAAAGTAAAAAAAAGGCGATCGCCTCTTCTCTACTCCGCCTTTCTCTCAACAACGAATTTACAGGGCAACGTAAGATTCTCAGACCTTGAGGCAGAAGTTACGCAACTTTCTTACAAAACTTTATATTGATGGCTAATCATGAGAACGTAACGCCTAGATAGTAGACTGGCTCTTGCAGCATCCCAGTAGAGGAGAGCTGTACGCAATCAAGAGCCACTAACTACTAGGTGTAGCCTCAAAGGAGTTCTTATTATGACCGCAGGAAATGACCCCGTTAAGATAATGAAGCAGGAAGTCGGCAAAGCTGCTGCTGCGCTTGTGCAGTCAGGTACGATTGTCGGGGTGGGTACGGGTTCAACCACTGCCTATGCGATCGAGTGATGCATTGATAATCTTTTTTTTAAACGTCCACTAGACAAAAGTGAACTGTGATAAACCTACATTGGTTGTGTCTTGCACCACCCCAATCAACTCCTCCGGGCCTGTACCACCTAGGTAGTAAATTCCTGTATCGTAATCCGCCGTACCAGCCCAGTTGGTTTCAAACTCTAGCCGATAATCACTAGAGCTACCAGACAATTGAATGGTATCAATTGAAGCTTCCCAATCAGTAATTGTGGCGTAGCCAGCCGCATCCTCCACGTAGTAAGCACCCCACCAGTAGCTACCAAGAACAAAGGTATCAGTTCCGGTTCCACCTGTTAGGGTGTCAAATTCTGTACCTAAGCCATAACCATCAAGGTAGTCGCTACCATTGCCACCTTCTAAAATATCGTTGCCAGACCCGCCATATAAGTAGTCGTCACCATCTTCACTAACTAAGGTGTCATTGCCATTGCCGCCATACAGAAAGTCATTGCCGCCAAAGTAGGTATTCCCGTACTGATCAACATAGTCAACTTCCTCATAAAGGTAGTCGTCACCGTCATTGCCATACAGGGTGTCATTGCCAAGATCTCCAAGCAGTGTGTCACTGTCAGCACCGCCATCGAGATAATCATCGCCATCCCAGCCGTCAAGAGTGTCGTTGCCCTCACCACCATACAGAGCGTCGTTGTCCTCACCACCATTTAGATAGTCTTCACCAGAACCTCCCTCTAAATAGTCATCTCCATCCTCTCCATAAAGGCTGTCATCTCCATCCTCTCCATAAAGGCTGTCATCTCCATAGTTGCCTAAGAGAATGTCATTGCCATCAGCGCCAGACAGAGTGTTGATGCCCTCATTACCGATAATCTTGTTGTTGAGGGCGTTACCCGTGCCGTCTATGTTGCCGGAGAAATCAGCAAGGAACAGGTTGTCAATTCTCTCTCCTAGCGTAAAGCTGACTGAAGACTTGACTGTATCTACACCTTGGTTGGGGTACTCGGTAACAGTGTCTCCCAAGTCGTTCACAATGTAGGTATCGTTGCCAGTTCCACCGAACATCGCATCGCTACCTAAGCCCCCATTTAGAATGTCATTACCCGCTCCACCATAGAGAGTGTCATCACCAGATTCGCCATAGATGGCATCGTTATTGCCACTGCCAGTCAAAGAATCATCGGTGGCAACCCCAGTGGTATCTCCATTTAAGGTTTGGTCGATGGCATCGTTATCATTAATAGTGATTACAACCTCGCTATAAGTGCCAGTCGTACTCACCTCAACAAAGCCCATTCCATCGCTTTCACTGAAGGTGTATGTCTCTTGAGTGAAGCCATAGCCACTCTCAGTAATGCTCCAAATGATCGTTTGAGCCTCTTCGGACAAAGCATTATCAATGATTTCGAGCGGTAGTAGAAAAGATTGCCCATCTACCAACGTGATATCAGCTACTGCCCCCCAAGACCCGGTATCACCAAAAGGATCAGCTTGAAACCACATATCCTCAGAGAGTTCATAATCCCAGGCATTATCGGAACTAATTGCAGCGGAAGGAACCCCTGAACCATCATTGTTATCTACAACAGCATTTCGACGGCGACGTGGCATAATTTTATTCCTAAAAGAAAGCTATAGTTCAAGATTCAATCTTTACGAGCTGACATATCTACTGAACTAGAAATGATTTAAGAATTCTCTAAAAGTTGAAAAAAGCGATCGCCTCTCATACATCCCCCTTTACTCTCAACAACGAATTTACAGGGCAACGTAGACTTCTCAGACCTTGAGGCGCAACTTATGCAACTTTCTTACAAAACTTTACATTGATGGCTAATCATGAGAACGTAACGCCTAGATAGTAGACTGGCTCTTGCAGCATCCAGGTAGAGGAGCGCTGTACGCCATCAAAAGCCACTAACTACTAGGTGTACCCTCAAAGGAGTTCTTATTATGACCGCAGGAAATGACCCCGTTAAGGTAATGAAGCAGGAAGTCGGCAAAGCTGCTGCTGCGTTAGTGAAGTCGGGTACGATTGTTGGGCTGGGTACGGGTTCAACGACTGCCTATGCCATTGAATATCTAGGAAATCGCCTCAAGTCGGGTGATCTAAAAGACATTAAGGGTGTGCCAACTTCGTTTCAGGCAGAAGTCTTGGCAAAACAATACGGGATTCCCTTAACGACGCTGGATGCTGTTGACCATATTGATATCGCGATCGATGGTGCTGATGAAGTCGATCCGCAGAAGAACTTGATCAAAGGTGGTGGTGCTGCCCATACTCGCGAGAAAATTGTTGATGCCTTGGCAGACCAATTTGTTGTTGTCGTGGATGGGAATAAATTAGTCGATCGCTTAGGTTCAACATTCTTGCTACCCGTAGAAGTGATACCAATGGCGATCGCACCTGTCATGCGTGCGATTGAAAAGCTAGGTGGAAAACCAGAACTCCGCATGGGCATCAAAAAAGCTGGCCCCGTAATCACCGACCAAGGCAACATGGTTGTTGATGTGAAATTCGACTCCATTGATAACCCTGCTGAACTTGAAAAAACGCTGAATAACATTCCAGGCGTTCTAGAGAATGGCTTATTTGTAGGTGTTGCTGATATTGTTCTGGTTGGCGAAGTCAAAGATGGTCAACCTATTGTCCGAGAAATGTAAGAGTCGTAGAGACGTTCCGTTGGAACGTCTCTTTCTCAAAATGCAACCCAGTTTGAACTGTATGGCGGTATGCAGCACTTTGGAAAGCACAGTAATTTAGATTTAGAGAGGGTTTTGCTGTAGCCGTGTAGATACACAAAGCCAGTTCTAGGTTCAAAGCGTGTTTATGACGATGCAATACCGAAGATTTGGGCGTACAGAGTTACAAATGCCAGTGTTTTCTTGCGGTGGCATGAGGTATCAGTTCAAGTGGCAGGATGTCCCAGAATGGCAAATTCCCAAAGATAATCAGCAGAATCTAGAGGCGACGATTCGTAGAGCTGTTGAAGTTGGTATTAATCATATTGAAACGGCGCGTGGGTATGGGACTTCAGAGGTTCAGCTAGGGCGAATTTTGCCGACATTTCCTCGTGAACGGTTAATTGTCCAGACCAAGATTAGCCCAACTTCAGATTCCAAAGAGTTTCAACGTACTTTTGATAAGTCACTGGCGAATCTGAAACTAGACTACGTTGACTTATTAGGGATACACGGCATTAATACTCCTGAATTGCTGCATGATAGTGTCCGTCCGGGTGGTTGTGTCGATGTAGCGCGGCAGTTGCAAGCCCAAGGAAAGGTGCGATTTCTTGGCTTTTCCACGCATGGGCCAACGGACGTGATTGTCAAGACGATTGAAACGAATCAGTTTGACTACGTTAACCTGCACTGGTACTACATCAATCAATTGAATTGGGCTGCTATTGAAGCGGCAACACGCCATGATATGGGTGTCTTTATCATCAGTCCTTCGGATAAGGGAGGGATGCTCTATAAGCCGCCACGAAAGCTAGTGGAACTGTGTAAACCGCTTAGCCCAATGGTGTTTAATGACTTGTTTTGTTTAAGCCATCCTCAGGTGCATACGTTGAGTTTAGGGGCATCACGACCAACGGATTTTGATGAACACTTGAAGGCAGTAGAGTTATTGGATCGGGCTTCGGAGATTTTGCCGCCGATTTTGGTGCGTCTAGAGGAAGAAGCGATCGCAATTCTAGGAGAAGATTGGGCTAAAACTTGGCACGTCGGCTTACCGAAGCCAGAAGAAACGCCAGGAGGTTTAAATATCCGGGTGATTCTGTGGTTGAGGAATCTTGCTGTTGCCTACGACATGATTGAATACGGAAAAATGCGGTACAACATGTTGGGTAATGCGAGTCACTGGTTCCCCGGTAATAAAGCAGACCGAGTGAGAGGATTAGACTTACGACAATGTTTACGGGAGAGTCCTCATGCTGACAAAATTCCCACCCTTTTGGAAGATGCTCATCAATTATTAGGTGGTCAAGAGGTTAAACGCCTATCCCAGCAGTAACTAGTTCGCTCGTTTACTAAGCGTCAAGTGGAGTAATGTACAAACAAAAATGTTTTATGTTTCACTACCAGTTTTCCTTAGTTGAGGGGTTTTAACTTCTTTAACTGATGCTTTCCGGATGTAGAGACAGTGACGGATGCTATGGCTAATGGGTGTTGTGAAGGCTTCAATTGACTGAATCTCGCCACCTAACGGTTCAAGAACTGGTTTTAGGGTTTCGGTTTCTTCATCTGTCCAATGCCCTCGATAGAGGATGGCTAAACCACCTTTTTTTAGGAGTGGTAATGAATATTCAGCGCAGACGGATGCAGGTGCAACAGCTCTCAGGAGTGCTATATCGTAAGCTTGTCGATGTTGTGGTTGTTTGGCGATCGCTTCTGCTCTCCCTGTTAATGTCGTAGCATTTTTGAGGTCTAGTTTAGCGATGAGCGTTTCGAGAAAGGTGATTTTCTTGCGGGTGGAATCGAGTAAGGTAATGGCAGTATCGGGAAATGCGATCGCCACAGGAAATCCTGGAAACCCTGCACCTGTACCAATATCAATAATTTTTGATGTTGGACTAATCTCACATTTACCTTCTGATTCCTGACTCCATACACCCCGCAAAGAATCCCATAAGTGTTTTTCCCAAAACTCCACAGGTTCAGTAATGCGGGTCAGATTTAACTGCTGGTTGCCTTCTAAGATTCCTTCATAAAGCTGCTGGAATAATTGCTGCTGTTGAGTCGTTGGCTGCCAACCTAGTGTTTGCTGCCAGATGTGTACCATCTCCGGTAACATCAATAGTTCAAGTTCACTCATGGGGGATTGTTCGCTGCTCAAGATTAGACAAATACGGGTAGGCTAAGTTCAACCTTGTTTCAATCTGACATGTTATAGCAATCAGTAGTTAGCTTTGGGCGGTCAGCTTTGGGTCAAATCGCCTCTAGCTAAGGAACGCTCTTCTCCCGTTAATGTCCTAACATTCGTGGCTACTGCTATAAAAAGCTGTTCTCACTGCCTTGGGTCAAATTATTGCGATCGCTTTTCGGTTCAAAGAGTCTCCTCTAGATAGCTGCAATACCTTGATAAGGTTTGCCCACCACAAAGAATAAACGTCTCTTCCCCTACTCTCACTTTTAAGAAAGCTTTCAGATTCATTAGCTATACTGACATCCTCAAAAAGTGTTGAATATATACGCAAGGTTCTTCTAAAGAAGACCACTCCCTACTTTCAAATTTGCCAGTTGTGGCTTGACTTGCATGAAAAATCTTTTCCTCGACCTTCGCCAGCGCCAAACTCGTTTCCAAGTTACTGGCAAATTCATCACACTCAGCGTATTGCTAGGGCTACTGAGTACCCTCAGTACACCTGTCAAGGCTCAACCGCTAGTTACACCTTTAGTCGCTCAAGCCCAAAGCACTTCTACAACAAATCCTGTAGAAACACAATTGCAGGGACGATGGGAAGTGGAAGATCCATCGGGTCAGAAGCTTACGTTGATTTTCGCGCCAGAGGGCAAATTCTTTATGCTTTTGCCTTTAGTCCCTGATTCTCCTGTTGCCCTACCATTTGGCTATCGAATTGACTCAACTGTGCAACCCATGCACATTGATGTGCTTTTGCCAGAACAGAATGAAACGGTAATGACTATTTTTGAGCTGACTGATGATGGTCAGCTACGTTTGCAATTGAGTGATACAAACCCTGGACAACCCAGACCTACGGCGTTTACAGATGGGGCTGTCTTACTTCAGAAGATTTCTGAGGAAACAACAGTGCCGTCGGGGGTTCCAGTTCTATCTGACATTGAGACACCAGCAGAACAAGAGCAAGTTATAGCCGACCTTGAAACACAAGCTAGGGAGGCACGAGAAGCAGAAGGCAAACTGATGACTGGGGCGATGAACCGCGCACAACAGGCTTTTTACCTCGAAAATGAAAAATTTGGTACAGCAATTGAGGATTTAGGTATCGGCATTAAACCGGAAAGCGAGAATTATCGCTACCAAATTGTGCCTCAAGGCAATCAGGCTCAGAGTGTGATGATGACAGCCCAAGCCAAACGTCCTGAACTTAGAAGCTATACGGGTACAGTATTTGTCGTCAAAGATGGTGATGATCTTCTTACTGTTGCAGGGATTTGTGAAACGGACACACCTTCATCAACTCCTCCAGCGATGCCAACCGCTCCTAGTAAGACACAGGGCAGGTGGATGATTCAATGTCTCGCAGGTTCCCATCCATTAGAACGATAAATAAGGCGGCATGAATACCAATCCAACGCTAGCTGATTCTACTCCTTGCCTGATTTCACCAACTGTTCCGACCGTAGGAGCAAAAGGACAACCATTGAAACTAGGGATTATGGCTTCGGGAAGTGGCAGTAACTTTGAGGCAGTGGCTGATGCGATCGCATCCCAACAACTGAACGCCGAGATTCAAGTCCTAATTTACAATAATCCCGGTATCAAGGCAGTAGCGAGAGCCGAGCGTTGGGGGGTTCCGGCTGTCCTACTCAATCACCGAGACTACAAGCGCCGTGAAGACTTGGACACAGCAATTGTCGAAGTCTTTCGGCAGTACAAGGTGGAGTGGGTAGTGATGGCAGGCTGGATGCGCTTGGTAACACCTGTACTCATCAATGCCTTTCCTGACCGAATTATTAACATTCATCCGAGCTTATTACCCAGTTTCAAAGGCGTAAAAGCTGTAGAACAAGCAATTGAAGCAGGTGTCAAAATTGCGGGTTGTACTGTTCACCTGGTACGCCTAGAAGTTGATAGTGGTCCAATTTTGCTACAAGCGGCTGTCCCGGTTTTGCCAGACGATAGGCCAGAAACCCTCCACGCTCGTATTCAAGTCCAGGAACATCGAATTTTACCGCAAGCGATCGCACTAGTGCAGCGCGGCAGAAGTTTGTAACCACTTCCCAGCGACAAGGGGGACAAGGGAGAGATTTTAGCGGGTCACTTATTTCCGCTATGCTGCACTAGCCAGACAATTATTTAATGGTTGACGGTTGACGAAATTCAAATTCAACCAACAACCAACAACTAATAAGGGACTTGCGGGAAAATAGAATACCAGCCACTCTAGAGAAGAGGAAACAAAAAAGGCGACGCTCCTGCTCCAATCACACTTGACTCTTTCTCAGGATGATACTCGACGCAACCGTTAAAGCTACGTTCAAGGATGCCAGTGAAAAACTTACGGGATACCGTAAACGAGACTTCATAGCCAAGGTCACCGAAGATTACTTCGATGGGTCAGCGCGCAAAGCGGAAACCATCATGGGGTGGAATCGCCAGAGTGTACAACTGGGGTTAAATGAACGGCGAACAGGACTCCAATGTGTAGATAACTATCAAGCCAGGGGACGACACAAAAGTGAACAAGTGCTGCCCAACCTAGAAGCAGATATCCGTTCTTTGGTGGACACGCAAGCCCAAGCCGACCCAAAATTGCAATCTACATTTTTATATGCGCGTATCAGTGCCAGAGCAGTACGAGAGGCATTAGTGAGTGAAGCTGGCTACACAGAGTTATCCCGATATCTCAGAATGGGTGATTGACCTTGATGGTGGTGCAGCAACTCGTAGTGACCGAACGCAATTTATCAAACGCATGGTTGAACTGCTCCATTGCGATTGATGTAAAAATCCGACTGATTTACTATCCTCCTTACCATAGCAAGTACAATCCCATAGAACGCTGTTGGGCTGCCCTAGAAAATTATTGGAACGGCGCAGTTTTAGACTCGCTTGAAGCTGCTATACAATGGGCTGCCAACATGACTTGGAAGGGCATTGCACCAATTGTGCATCACGTCGAAACCATCTATGACAAAGGCATTAAAGTCCTACCAACTGAGTTAGAACAGTACCATCCTTTCTGGCAGCGTTCTGAGACATTGCCCAAATGGGATATCACGATTGTCCCCGGTTGATTGGTACCTTATTTTCTTGCAATTCCCTAACCATCATCTAAGCTTCAACTTGCCTATTTTTTAGTTTCCACAGGTAACTAGAAACCAAATTTGTAACGACATGAGCCACAATCGGGACTAACAAATTGCCAGTTGCCAAGGCGCTCAATCCTAGCAACAATCCGACGACTGATGCCCAAGCGACATAGGGCCATTGTTGGGGGCTACTGAGGTGCAAAACGCCAAACAATAAACTGGAGGCAAGTAAGCCTGTGGCATTCAAGCCAACTGCTGGTAACATTACGCCTCGAAATAACAATTCTTCGCTCATGCCAGGTAGTAGCCCTAGCCAAATGATGTCTGGTAATACTAAAGGCTTCAGTACCAACTGTAGGTAAAAGTCTGCGCTTTCGCGGTAAGCCGGCCAAAGGCGATAAACTAAGCTACTTGCCCCACTAATTGCTACCGCTAGACCCAACCCTAAAAGGATTGCATCAACAGTTCCGCGTAAAGGGAGGAGGTTAACGGAGCCGAGACGCAGCCATAGCTTGGCAACGATTAATAACACGGCAGCCGTTACACCCATCGCAATTAAAATTTGGGTGCGCGTCAGGGGTTCAATTTCAGGATTATCAGGAAGCTGTTTTGCCACGAACAGATAAGCAGTGCAAGGACGAGAGAGATGGGCTGAGGGCATCAGCACTAATACCGGCACGATGAGTAACCAGATAGCCTAGCGCCTCTAAATACGAGTGTACTCTGATTGCCTTAATCCCTAAATGTTCCGGGGGAACTTGCATGGAAGTTTGGTTTTCCTCAACGGCAATAATTTGCGATCGCGATTGGCTCAAACTCAACAAAGCACTGCCACCACAAGCACTTGCGGGGACAACGACAGCATCTACATCCGTTGCCCAGATGTCTCCAGATAGAGATGTAACGTTTGATGTCTTGTCAACAAACTGGGGCGCACGACTTAACCCAACGAGAACGCAGGGTAAAAAGGTATAGCCCAATTCTTCAGCGGCTGAACGAGGTGATAAGTCAGGGTCAAGCGGTAGAGGCGTGAGTGCGGGGGCGTGAGCGCAAGGGATTTGAAAAGTACGAACAATCAGGTGGCTAATGACGGCTTCGGCACCTGCAAGAGGGTCTACTCCCTGTCCATGTCGATAAGCGACGAGAGCTTCACTACCAGAATCATCGGGAAATCGAGCAACAACTGCGATCGCTTCTGCCCTTGCCTGATGAATCAATACATCAGCGGCTCGTAGTAAGCTGTCAGGATTCCCTATTGTGCCCCAACTCGCTCCCGATGCGGCTGTCCGCAGTTCTACGTTTAAGGGAGCGTCTGTCACCACATAATCTGTAAGATTTAACCCTAGTGTCGCTCTGGTTGCGTCTGCTGCCTGGATGTGCCTTAATCGCAAGTCTGGTTCAATTCCTTGGTCAAGGATTAATCCTACTCGATTTTGATGCCTGGGTTGTAATCCCCAGCATCCAGCCGCGAATTTGTCAAGTCCGTAGCCTTCTACATACAGCGCATTGGGTAAGTTCCAGTACAACTGGGCACCATTGAGGACGTTAGGGTGGGTAATGAGGCGATCTGAGCAGGATGCGATCGCTTTTGCCACGGGTAGCGCATCTCCCGCATAGCCACCAATAGCTGCTCCAATCCCAGTCGGAATGATTAAAACAACGGTGTAAGGACGCTGATTCACGCTTCGCTAGAAGCCTCTTGTGCTACTGTTACAATCGCTTCCACAGACACTTTCTGCTGCTCGACATCCACATCTGTTATTGCCCAGCGTAGGGGTTCACCTCGTTTTTGGAGTTCGGCTTCAATGCAAGCCTGTAACTCCGTTGGTGTCTGTTGTAGGTCAATTTCTGCCGTGATGAAGTGTGTTGTCATTGGCTTCGTGTTGTATTTGTAAGTTTAATTAGTGTATCAATCACTAGCAGTGCCGTCAGCTAGCAACTACTCGTATTTTTTTTAATAACCTGTATTTTTAGGGCTTGAGTGTAAACATTTAGTTAGATCCAACTGACAATTGCAGTTATTGCAAATTATTATGCGATCGCAAGTCTAACGTTTGCATTCTACGCATCAACCTCAACGACAATCAAACCAACCCTTATAGGGTAAAGGATAGATGTGAGATGGAACATCCCTCTCTGCTCAAGCAAGTGATGCTGCAATTTCAGGATTCTTTTAAACCCCTTCATGAAGATTTATCAGCGGCTCTCCTCACTCCTGATAAACACTTATGGGTTGGTTCAGATGAGACAACGACGCTTGAACGTCTAACATTTGATGATGATACTTATACTTTTACTAATCATCAGCATATTGATCTTGGACAGTTTATTGAATTACCAGCAGGCAAGGATGAAGAGATTGATATTGAAGGGCTAGCTTATGCTGATTACTACCTCTGGGTTGTCGGCTCACACAGTTGGAAACGCAAAAAGCCAAAAGAAGATAAAAAAGAACAAAAGAATGTTGAACGACTGGCAACTGTAGCCTCAGAAAAAAATCGTTATCTGCTTGCTCGTATCCCCCTTGTCAATGGCGAGTTATTCAAATCCTGCCCCCATCCGGAGAATCCCAATGAGCAGCTAACAGCCGCTAACTTAAAATTCACTGAACGGGGCAATTTATTAATGGATGCTCTGGACTCAGACCCCCATCTTCACCCCTTTATTCTTGCTGAAATTCCTAGCAAAGACAATGGCTTTGATATCGAGGGTATCCTTATTTCCAGAGAAAAAGTTTTTATTGGGATGCGAGGACCAGTACTCCGAGGCTGGGCAATAATTCTAGAGTTAGAGTTAGAGCTTGAAGCAAACAATCCAACAACTCTACAGTTAAAAGAAATAGGAGATGTAGGTAAACTCTACAAAAAGCATTTTGTCAAGTTAAATGGCTTAGGGATTCGTGATTTGTGTGTAGATGGTCAAGACTTATTAATCCTCGCAGGACCAACAATGGATTTAGATGGTCCTGTTAAGCTTTTTCGGTTGCCAAATGGGTTCAATGAACTAGGCAAAAGCCTCTCTTGGGAACCTACACCAATCCTCGACTTACCTTATGGCGAGGGCAATCATCATGCAGAAGGCATCACGCTATTTGATCCAATTTCCCAACAGCCGTCTATTTTAGTTGTTTATGACTCACCTTCTCCAATAACACATCTAGAAGGTGCTACTGTTCTTGCTGATATCTTCCTATTAGGTTAGGCAGAATACTAATAATGAAGTGCCGCAGGTTAACGACACTTCATCTAACAAATGTTTTGAAAGGAGTTCAGAAGTTCAGCTTGGGACAAGTGAAATAGGGATTCTAACTCTACCTCACACGCACCACCACTGAAAGAATTTTAGTGGGGGATTGCAACCCTTGCTCCTTCTCGGCACCAGAAGTTTAGTTTATCCAAAGTTCAGGAGAATTCTGAACTGAACACAGCCACGTCTGTATTCTTCTTGTTCAAGGCTTACCAAACTGACGTTGGTACACAATCTCTTCTTTTTCTGTCTCAATTTTTAAGTTAGAACGCGGATAGGCAACACATAGTAGTGCGTAACCTTCTTCTTGAAGTTCGGGACTGATACCCATCCCGTCGCTTTGCTCGACTGTTCCTTCTAAGATCTGTGCAGCACAGGTGGTACAAACTCCTGCGTTGCAGGAACTCGGTAAATCTATGCCAGCGGCATAAGCAGCCGAGAGAATCTGTTTATCCTCTGGTACTTCTATAATGTGGGTTTTCCCTTCGTGTTGGATTTCGACAGTATAAGTCTTCGGCATGAATGGCAGTGGTGTAGGTACAGTTCTCCTACACGAAAATACTTGTGAAAATCGTGGTGGAGCATATGGAATTAGATTTTACTGTAAACCTGATCGAGATAGCATAACGAGTTTGGCTTCAGCTAAAAAAAAGCTAGAGCGATCGCTCTAGCTTCATCATGTTGTCTCTACTTATCTATACTGATTTAAATAAAATTGTGTAAATGACCTTTTATACACTTATTTATCAGGTTGATTCAAGTTTAATCACGCTCTATTAAAAATACATTCGAGAAATTACTGGCACATCTCAATGTTCTCGAAAAAAGCATCCGTAGTTTCCCTAAGCCTTTCTACACATCCTAGTTCTGCTTTAATCAAAATCTGTTGGCAAATCAGGCTGGCGGTGATGCTCAAAAAGCCGTGTGATTTGAGTGGGGACAATGCGAGTGAGAGATAGTTCTGGAAGCTCATGCTCCCGAAAAAACTCTACTCCGTCCGTTTCTATATTTTGTTTAGGGGAGCCACCAATTAGTTCACACTGAATAAAAAGCTGGTAAGTATGATGTCGTGAAGGAGGATATTCGTACTTATTGCGATCGCAAACTGCTAGCATCTTAGTAGCGCGTGTCTCATAGCCTGACTCTTCATACACTTCTCGGACGACGGCTTCACGCACAGACTCACCAACATCAGCCCATCCCCCTGGTAATGTCCAACAACCATCAGCGCGTTCCCTTACTAACAAGATAGTATCGTCACGAAATACGGCACCCCGCACAACGACTTTAGGCGTTGCATAGCCGATTTCGTGAGCAAAAAGATCGAGGACGTAGCTAGGTTCTACGTTGGAATAGGTGGCTAAGATTTCTGCTGCGAGCGCTTGTAGTGCCTTGTAGCGTTCCCTATCAAAAACTCCATCAGTGTAGGTAAGACCATTTTGTGCGATCGCTTGTAGTTGTTTCCCCCATTCCAGCCATCTCAAATCCACAAGTTTCTCCTAGCCTGAGCCAAGCAATATCTTGGCAAGATTTTAACTCTTGAACTGGAAGTCCTGCGATGACGAAAAATAAAAACTGGGAGAAAGTATCCCCCAGTTCTTGCAATTGTACTAAACGCTTACGAAGGCACTAGTACAGCGCGACAGAAATAACCCACCCGTTCAAAAAGGTTAAAAAGCTTATTGTACAACCTTTCTTTCCTTCCGCCTTCTGCCTCCTATCTTCTGCCTTCTTGCACTAGACTAATTCGGCTACACGAAAACCTCAGAGAGATTGTTAGTCAAGGTGCTAGCTTGTGTCCCAACCACAACGGCTAGGACATCTCCGAATGCCGAGATCTCAGCACCATTTGCGCCTTGAGTGATAGTCAGGTTGCTCGTATTGGTAGGGCTAGTCAGACTACCCACCCTGAAAGTAGTTTGACCAAGCTGGAAGTTGTTGATAGTATCAGCTTCTCCAAAAAAGTCGAATTGCAGGACAACTATATCCTCACCGCCCCCAAGGAAGATCGTGTCACTACCAAAGCCACCATCAATGAAATCATTGCCAGAGCCAGTGTAGATGGTGTCATTGCCCGAACCACTAAAGCCCCCCAAATCACCAAAGACAGCATTATTCCCCTCACTGGCGTAGATCGTATCGTTACCAAAGCCACCAAAAATCGTATCACGCTGCGAACCGCCATAAATAAGGTCGTCGCCATCGCCACCCCGGAGATTGTTGACACCCTCGCTGCCGAAAATCGTGTCATTGCCACCAAAACCCTGAATCCTATCGTTACCGACAGTGCCAAAAAGGGTCTCGCTGTCTGATGTTCCGGTGCTCACTGAATCGAATTGCACGAAATTGAGACCGATTGAGCCTTCATTTCCAGAAAAGCCATCAACAGCAATTTGGTAGGTTGTTCCGGCTGTAGCTGTAAAGGTAACCTGGCTTATCAGACTAATGCTATCGTCGTTGCCTGCGATCGTAGATAAGCTGTTGACTGCTGAACCCGTATAGACGGCTAGGCTGGTGTCATAATTACTACCAATCGTGTCAATTGTGACTTCTCCAGATTCTGGAGCTGTCCAAGTCCACCAAACGGACTCTATAGGAGTAGACACTCCAGCATGGTTAGGTTCGCCAGGTTCTCCTGTAGCCCCCACATTAGTACCTGTGGTATTGGCTGAGTCACCGTTCAAAATGATTCTGTTAGCGAAATTGTCATTTACAGGAGGCATTTTTTTTCTCCGTTAGCTTAGAAGTTTTTGAAATGATGCCACCTCCAAAATCTCCAGCAAGACACTCTTCAACAGGGTTATGAAGCCATGCCATATGGGTATCGAGGAGGCAAATTGCTTTGGTCTAGTTTCAGAAAAGTTCTGTATCTACTTATACGTTCTATTTAATATAGATTACGTTAAGTTAGTTTAAGTTTCTATAAACTGAAGCCTAACTTGAACTTCAAAATTAGAGCCAAAGCTCTTTAAGTTCCTTCGGAGCGAATGTAGTTTCATCATGCTTGATGTGAGCAATCACTCATGAAGGTCTTGCATTATTTCGATAACTAGGAGTACCGCTTTCTTGAGAATGTAAAGGGAGGTTAGTAGGCAAAGACTTGTTGGCAAAATTTAAGGATTTATTTCTGTAAACAGAACAGATATCTTTTTACGAATCTTCATCGTTCAAGCTATCAATAGTGGCTTGACAGCAACAGCCATTAATAATGTGCGAGTTTCCTAACTACGACAAAGCGCCTGAGTTACCCCAAGCGCTTTTAGCAGTTTATTAAAAATAATTTGGTTAGTAATCTAACCTAGTGCTTCCGCACCGCCTACAACTTCCAGGATTTCCTGAGTAATTGCTGCTTGCCGTGCCTTGTTATAAGACAACGTGAGTGACTTCACTAAGTCTGAGGCATTATCGCTAGCGTTGTTCATCGCCGTCATCCGGGCAGCTAGTTCACTCGCCGCTGACTCTTGCAGTGCCCGCAGCAATTGGTTGTTCAGATACAGTGGCAAGAGAGCGTCCAGAATTTGCACTGGGTCTTGCTCAAATATCATGTCACGAGGGAAGCTACGCTGTGTTGCTGTGACTTTCTCCCGTGTCACCTCGAAGTCGCCACCACGAGTCGTCAATCTAAAGATTTCATCGTCTTGTACTTCTAGTCCTTGTGCCGTCAGCGGCAGTAGGGTTTGAATTACGGGACGAGAACTAATCAAGGAGACAAACTTCGTGTAGACCAACTCAACCCGGTCTACAGATTCTGACAGGAACAAAGAGAGCAATTCATCGGCAATCATTGATGCCTCTGCTGCTGTGGGAATCTGCTCCAAGCCTGTGTAGCTGGCACTAATCGGTTGGTCACGGCGTTGGAAGTACTGGAGGGATTTGCGCCCGACTAACACGTACTTGTAGTCGATTCCATCTTTCTGGAGTTCCTTAGCGCGGTTTTCAGCACGACGGATAACGTTGGTATTATAAGCGCCACACAGACCCCGATCGCCTGTAATGACGAGTATGCCAACTGTTCCGACTTCCCGTTGCCTCAGTAGGGGTAAATCAGCCTCTTCAAACTGCAGACGGTTTTGTAAGCCGTAGAGAACTCGTGCCAAGCGGTCGGCAAAAGGGCGGGTAGCCGTTACCTGTTCCTGAGCGCGACGCACTTTGGCAGCCGCGACGAGACGCATGGCTTCAGTAATTTTTCTGGTATTTTTGACCGACTGAATGCGATCGCGAATTGATTTTAGATTAGGCATAATCTTGTTGTTTGTTGTTTGCTGTTTGTTGTTTGTTGCTTGTTGTTAGAGTTTTTTCCTAACAACAAACAACCAATAACCAACAACTAGTTACACCGATACGAGGAAGGTCTGCTTGTATTCTGCGATCGATTCCTTCAGAATGCCTTCCGCCTCATCATTGAGCTGCTTCGTATTCCGAAGGATGTCCATGTACTGCGGCTTGCTGGTTTTCAAGTATTCACGCAGCCCTTTGGCAAAGTCGGCGACTTTCTCAACAGCAATGTCATCCAGATAGCCATTCAGACCTGCATATACAACAGCCACTTGCTCAGCTACTGATAGCGGTGAGTATTGAGGCTGCTTCAAGAGTTCCCTCAAGCGCTGACCTCGTGCCAACTGGTCTTGCGTCGCCTTGTCTAAATCTGAAGCAAACTGAGCAAAGGCTTGCAAATCATCAAACTGCGCCAGTTCCAGCTTCAATTTACCCGCAACCTTCTTCATTGCTTTGGTTTGCGCGGCAGAACCCACTCGTGATACAGAAATACCAGGGTTAACGGCTGGACGCAAGCCAGAGTTGAATAAGTCTGAAGTTAGGAAGATCTGACCATCCGTAATCGAAATCACGTTGGTGGGGATGTATGCCGAAACGTCACCCGCTTGGGTTTCAATAATTGGCAGAGCCGTCATGCTGCCTCCACCCAGGTCATCACTCAGCTTTGCCGCCCGTTCGAGTAAGCGTGAGTGGATGTAGAAAACGTCTCCAGGATAAGCTTCGCGACCGGGTGGGCGACGTAGTAGCAGAGACATCTGGCGATAAGCTTGCGCTTGCTTAGAAAGGTCGTCGTAAATGATTAGAGTTGCCTTACCCTTGTACATGAAGTATTCAGCAATTGTCGCCCCTGTGTAAGGAGCTAAGTACTGAAGAGTGGCAGGGTCGTTGGCATTCGCAGCAACCACAATTGTGTAATCTAATGCGCCTCGTTCCTGAAGCACATCCACCACCTGGGCAACAGTAGACGCCTTCTGACCAATCGCGACGTAAACACAAATAACGTCTTCCTCTTTCTGGTTGAGGATGGTGTCAACGGCAATGGAGGTTTTTCCAGTTTGGCGGTCACCAATAATCAGCTCTCGCTGTCCCCGTCCGATTGGAATCATTGCGTCAATAGCGGTGATTCCCGTTTGCATCGGTTCATGAACTGAACGTCGTGCGATAATCCCTGGAGCCATCGATTCGATTAGACGCGATTCACTTGACTGAATGTCTCCCTTACCGTCAATCGGACGAGCTAGGGCATCGACTACGCGACCAATCAAGGCTTCTCCCACTGGCACCTGGGCAATCTTACCAGTCGCCGTAACGGGGCTACCTTCTTGGATGCCGCGACCATCGCCCATCAATACGGCACCGACATTGTCTTCTTCCAAGTTGAGGGCAAGACCAACCTCACCATCTTCAAACTCAACCAATTCCCCAGACATGCACTTGTCCAAGCCATAAATCCGGGCAATGCCGTCACCAACTTGTAAGACGGTACCAACGTTAGTGGGCTTAACGTCTTGGTCGTATTGTTCAATTTGCTGCCGAATAATACTGCTGATTTCGTCGGGTCTAATGCTAATCATGTCAATTGTTAGTTTTTAGTTTTTAGTTGTTCGTTGGAGTCGAGAGGCAATGTGTCTTGTTTTCTTCTAGCCCCTAGGTACTACTGCTCAGGCGCAGACCAATACGACGTAGTTGTCCTCGCAAACTAGCATCGATTACCTGAGACCCTACTGTGATGATGACACCACCAATTAATTCTGGGTCAATTTTTGTATCCAGTTCTACCTGCTGGGCACCCGTCATGGCGGTTACTTTCTCTCGAACTGACTGCTGCTGAGATTCTGATAGTTCTACCGCTGAAGTGACTTCGGCGAGAACTGTCTGCTTCAACTTTCGTAGAAGAGTTTGATACTGCTTGCAGATTCCTTCTAAGAAAATGATGCGCCGCCGATCAATCAAAATATTCACAAAATTCTTGGTGTAGGGGTCAAATTGCTCCCCACCAATTCGTTGCAGTACGGCTTTCTTGTCTTCAGCTTTCACAATTGGACTGCTTAAAAACTCGTCCAACTCCGGTGATTCTTTCAACAGATTCAGTAAGGCTGCAACATCCTCACCAATACGCTCTGTCTTGTCACTGGACTGAGCCAGAGACATTAACGCATCTGCGTAAGGCTCTAGTATCTGACCACTCACCAGACTTCCTTTCACGATCCACCTCCCAGTAGAGCGATGCTGCGGTCAATTAATTGTTGTTGAGCAGAGTCATCTAAGTGATCTTGAAGCTGCGACTCAACTCGCTGCATCGCCATCGCTGCGACTCGCTCTCGAAGTTCTGCGATCGCACGTTCTCTGTCTGCGTTCAAATCCTGAGTCGCGGTTTTTCTAACGGCTTCAACATCTTTAGCTGCCTTCTCTAAAATCGCCGCTCTTGCTGCCTGGGCGTTTTCTTCACCCTTGGCTCGGATTCTCTCCGCCTCGGCTTGGGCTTGTGCTAATTTCTGCTGAGCATCTGCTAGAGAAGCAGCAGCCTCTTTCTGCCGTTTTTCGGCATCTTGAATCGCTTGTTCAATGTTTGAGCGTCTTTCTGATAGGGTTTTACCTAAAAATTTACGCCCAAAGAAAAATAGTACCCCGATAATGATTACGAGGTTAATCAAGTTGGTTTCTAGAAGGTCAAAGTTTAGACCCAAACCTCCTTCTGAACCGCCTTCCGCTGCGACTTCTGCCGCTGCGGTAGCCAGGAATGAGAAAGTACTCATAATATCCATATACAACTCTTGAAGATTGAGTATTGCAAATACTTTTGAAGGATACACGGAAGGCAAAAATAACGTTGCGATTAACGTTTCTAGGAAACATAACTGTCCTACTACCGCAACGGGCAATCTGATGAGAAACGGTTTAGTAATCTAGGGGGGCGTGTGAAGCAAAGCTATTCTTTAGGAAGTCGCTTACTTTTATTGCCTATTTAGAGCCTCGTTTATAGCAATGCCACTTTCACACCGCCACAGGCTTGTATCACACCCACTGCTAAAACGCTTCCACAAGATAATGCCAGCCATCACTTGCTTTACTTAACCAACTCTCGTCCCAAGAGTTTTTCGAGAATCTGGCGACTCAAGGCATCCACTTCTTGTTCAAGGGACGTTAGTGCCTCAGCTTTTTGCTGTTCAATCTCTCGTTGGGCTTGCTCTCGTTGTGCCTGAGCCTCAGCTTGAGCTTGAGCTATTTTTTGAGCCGCAACTTTCTGGGCATCTGCTTGTGCTGCCGCGATTGTCGCTTGCGACTTCCGGCGAGTTTCTCCTAGCTCTTGCTCATACTGCTTGGCTAGATTCTCTGCCTTAGCTAAACGTTCACGCGACTCCAACAAATTCTTGCGGATATAGTCATCCCGTCCATCAATTGACTTGCTCAATGGTTTGTAGAACACTACATTCAACACCACCACCAAAAGCAAAAACTGTATTGCCATTATCGGCAGGGTGGCATCAAAATCAAACAACCCCCCTTCTTTGGCAGCTTCGGTAGCAGCTTCAGCTGTTTCGACAGCCAGTAAAATTGTCCAATGTGTCATCATTATTTTCAGATCCCACGGCTTAAAAAAGGTCAGCTACTCAGTTGGGATGGGGATACTTTTGGTATAAATTGTGTCAACTTTTCCAGCGCTCAGACTCCATTATTTTGGTAAGCTGAGCGCTGAAAAAGAACCCTACTATTACGAGAAGGGGTTAGCAAACAGCAGGACGAGGGCGACGACCAGACCGTAAATTGTTAGCGCTTCCATGAAGGCTAAGCTCAACAGCAGCGTACCGCGAATTTTTCCTTCGGCTTCTGGCTGGCGTGCGATTCCTTCTACTGCTTGACCAGCTGCATTTCCCTGACCAATGCCAGGACCAATAGCAGCAAGACCAACAGCCAGAGCAGCAGCGATAACGGAAGCAGCAGCAATTAATGGGTCCATCTTGATTTTCCTTAAATTAACTAAACAACTACAGGTTAGACTCCTACCTCGAAAAATCCGCTTCTAAGGCGGACTAATGATAGGAGGTGAGCCAAAACTGAAACATCTTTAGAGTGAGGCGAACTTCACTCATGATGCTCTTCGCCATGATCCTCCATTGCCTCTCCGATGTAAGCGGCTGCCAAAGTGGCGAAGATGAGCGCTTGAATGGCGCTGGTAAATAAGCCCAGTGCCATGACCGGTAGAGGAACAAACAAAGGAACTAGAAACACCAGCACTCCCACTACCAGTTCATCCGCCAAGATGTTTCCAAACAGACGGAAGCTCAGGGAAAGAGGTTTGGTGAAATCTTCCAAAATCTTGAAAGGTACCATGATTGGTATCGGTTGGGCGTAACCAGCAAAGTATCCTAAACCCTTTTTGCTCAAGCCAGCGTAGAAATACGCTAAGGAAGTCAGTAGGGCAAAGGCAACTGTTGTGTTGATGTCGCTTGTTGGAGCTGCTAACTCCCCTTCTGGCAGCTTAATCAGCTTCCAAGGAACAAGTGCCCCAGACCAATTTGCCACAAAAATGAACAAGAATAGAGTACCGACAAAAGGTACCCAAGGGCGATACTCTTTCTCACCAATCTGAGTTTTTGCCAAATCCCGGAGAAATTCCAGAGCATACTCCATAAAATTTTGGATGCCGCTAGGAATTCTCTGGATATTTCGAGTTGCTGCAATTGAAGCCGTGACGAGAATGGCAATCACAAACCAAGAGGTAATGAGAACCTGCCCGTGTACTTTCAAATTGCCGAGGTGCCAGTACAAATGCTGACCAACTTCTAATTCAGCAAGTGGCAAAGAATTCAAAAGCGAAAAACCATTTATCATTTCCATTCCGGAGATTTCCCCAGATAGCTGTCATAAGTGGAACGGGCTTAGCTGACTAACAACTTAACCTACTTAGAAGTAGGAAGCAGTGTGCTTTGCAGTACATAGACGATGAGTGCGGCTTTGTAAGTCAGAAATCCTAAAAATATGGGCAAAATCTGCAATTTTTGCCATTGAGTGGCAACGATAAACAGCCCAATAAAAATTGCGAACCGGGCAGGACTCGGACGCCTTTTTTGTTGACCTAGCCGCTCAACGTCTTTAGCCAACATTCTCAAGTAAACCACACCTGTGCACGCCCCGATCAAATAATTCAAGGCAATGTCAAGCGAGTAAAAAATCCAAACAGAGATAAAGATGATTCCTGCCAATGTAAGTGTGACCAACAACAACGTTTGTTTGAGTTGGTAGAACTCCTGCATGGAGGAACTCATTGGGGAGGGTGGGGAACTCGCTTGAGAAAGTTCCTCTGTTGCCGATGTCGGTTGAGGAGAGTCGTCTGACAAGTTCACAGGTAGCAGCAAAAGCAATTCCAAAAAGTTGGCTTGTATTCAACAAGTCCTAGGTAATCATACCACGCAGTAGTAACAATACTTAAAAAATAGTTAATGTTCGGTATTTTTTTCCCAATCAAAGCGACTAACCTAAATTGACACAATCAGTTACTGATAAGGCGATCGCATATTTTTAAGTTTCAGTTTCATCACCATTACTTTCAAATAGTATGCCGTTTGATAGAGACGTATAAGAGCAACCTCACGTAGATTGATTCTGTGGCTTTACAAAACGTAGCATTTAGGAGGTATTGGTTCATGAAAAGTCGAACTCAGTTGCTAGTTGGCATCCTTGGAATGAGTGCCTTCATCAGTCTCCCTGCATTCGCTACACAAAACAATCAACTTGAGCGCTCATCCAGTGGAACC
Organism: Symplocastrum torsivum CPER-KK1; assembly: GCA_019358875.1. Taxonomy (GTDB): domain Bacteria; phylum Cyanobacteriota; class Cyanobacteriia; order Cyanobacteriales; family Coleofasciculaceae; genus Symplocastrum; species Symplocastrum torsivum. The sequence continues at coordinate 55,039 of JAHHIF010000029.1, read as the reverse complement.
TCTGTCTACACAGCAGATGCTACTCCGGCTTCACCCGCCCCAGAAGCCCAAACTGGTACAACGCCGAATTCTTCCCTAGAACCTGCACCACAAGTTGCACCACCCGCTGCAGCACCCGCCTCACCAGAAGCGTCATCAGCAAGCAACAACATCGTAGAAGCGGCGACTGACCAATTCAAAACTCTTGCCAAAGCGATTGATGCAGCAGATTTAGCAGAAACCTTATCCTCAGAAGGACCTTACACCGTTTTTGCTCCTACCGATGAAGCCTTCGCTGCATTGCCAGAGGGAGTATTAGAACAGCTACTACTGCCAGAAAACAAAGAAATCCTTGTACAACTGCTGAGCTATCATGTGGTTCCCGGTGCAGTGACAAGTTCTCAAATCCAGTCAGGAGAAGTTGAAACTCTTGCTGGAGAGTCGTTAGCTGTACAACTTGGTACAGATGGTACAGTCGCCGTCAACAATGCAAAAGTCACTCAAGCTGATATTCAGGCAAGCAACGGCGTTATTCATGCGGTTGACCAAGTGATTCTACCTCGACAAGCTCTACTGGAATTGGGAGTACCACAGCAAGTTACTCAGAACAAAAATTAAGCTTACGGATTTCTTCGTTTCGCTACAACTAGAGTGTTGATTTCTAAGCCTCCAGAGTTTTAAGAAGGAGGCTTATTTTTTATTCATGCGGTCGTTGAATAATCTTTTCTAGAACCCGCCGCTTCGCTTTGGGGTCAATGCCGATCAGGCGAACATACTCACCCCTGTGTTCACCTAAGCTTTCTGCTAAAGTAATGATTGCTTCTGATGCTTCATTACCTTGGAACGAAGTACCACTTTGCCAAGCATTAGTGCGGACTCGACGCTCATTGGCGTACTCGATACTAAGTCGGTAACCTTGAGCCAAAAGCTCACGAATTTGCTCTTGGGTTTCTAGATCTAATGGAATACTCGGTACCTGTTTACTGCTGTTACTAGAATCGCTAAAGCCATTAGAAGCGCTAGTACTTGTTGACTCGTCCCCTAAATTATTAGAAGCGATCGCATTCCCATTTTCCGGCTTTTTCGGGGCAGGACGGCTGGAAGCTGCTGGTTCTTGAGGAGTTACCCGCAATCCTAGACCTTGATTGTACTCCCTGACTAGTCGCATATCCTCTATCTGCTTCTGTTCACCAGTCAACAGATTGCCAAACTCGATTAAGCGAGGTAGTTGAAAATTTGGCTTAGGAAACTTTGGGGGTTCTTCCGCACTATTTACTATTCGTGAGGAGACTCTGTCGATTCCAATCTTGTGAATGAACTCACGGATTTGTTCATCGTAAACACGCGATCGCAACGCACTAAAAAAATCAATCGCTTGATTCGAGAACGTCTCAACTAACTGTTCGATCTGGTTGCGAGGTAGTCCATCTTCAGAAAAGATCCCTTCAACAACACCGATTTTGTCTTCTCGATTAGGTTCCCAGAAGAACTTCTCCATCCGACCATCCCGAATTAATGGGGCATACAGTGTAGAAAAGTCATTCCCGGTGACAATAATTGGCACACGAGGGAGAGGTGTTGAGTCGTAACTGCCTGGGAGTTGTACATCTGTCGGGTTATCGGCAATGTTCATCAAGGTGCCGTTCACCAACTGAGTATTGACCGTATATTGAGTGCCTTGATCGAAGCGCCCAGCCCCAGCATCTAAATCATTAATCATCAGTACAGCCATCTTGCCTCGTACCTTGATCAATTCCGCTGCTTCCCGATAGCGTAGACGAATCAAACGTGCCGGGTCACCAGCATCTGGGCTTTCGAGTTCACCTGCTGACATATGAACGGCTTCAACACCCATGCGCTCGAATACTAGTTCACACTGAAAAGACTTTCCCTCTCCTTTGCGACCATGAACGCCAAGAATGAGAGGAACTCTTACTCCAGGGAGGTTTAGATAATTTTTAGTGATGTGAACGGCGAGTTTATCCAGGAAGCGGGGAGAAATGTAATAGCTCATTAAAGTAGACGTAATTTTTGCATCGCCAACACTTAATCATACATAAGCGTTCGCAATGGAGTATCAGCGACCTGGGCAACTGAGAACGGCTATGTCTGAAGGAATATTTTTCAAGCAAGAAGCGATCGCGTCCTAAGTGCTTGCTATGTCATTTATGGAGTTTTGCAATGTACTTAATCTCTTGCATTCCAGCTTCTCCACCAAGGAGTTGGGTTGAGATCTGTAGCTGTAGACCTCTTTGTGAGTAATATTGCTCAACTTAGCTGCTCAACGCTTTGCGATCGCCGCTAATATTAGACTAAAGTAAACAAGTGTAAAGAAAATCTTACTTTTACCTGCTCCCTGGTTTAAAGCCTCCTTTGGTGTCCACGCTGAAAACTTGGATAAAAACTCACAATGCAGCATCTTTTTCCAAAACGAATACTGGTATCTCTAGCAGCGTTTTTCCTTGCCCTCTCGGTTTGGGCGATCGCGCCTGTAGCACAAGCCTACGACAACCCCGATCTCTTGCCTAATATTCAAACACCAGTAATTGACTTAGCAAACTTCCTCCCAACGCTTCAGGAACAAGCACTTATTAAAGATTTAGAAAATTTTGAGGCGGAAACTGGCTGGAAATTGCGAGTTTTGACTCAGTATGACCGCACACCGGGTCGAGCCGTCAAAGATTTCTGGGGACTCAACGATAAAAGTGTGCTACTCATCGCTGACTCACGAGGCGGTAATCTGCTTGGGTTTAATGTGGGGGATGCCCTTTATCCATTCCTTCCACGCACGTTCTGGGTTGAGTTGCAGACGCGCTTCGGCAATCTCTACTATGTCCGTGACAATGGTGAAAACCAATCAATTGTTGACTCCCTACAGACAATTAAGACCTGTCTGCGTCAAGGGGGCTGTAGGGTTGTCCCTGGTTTGCCCAGGGAACAGTGGATTCTCACCCTTATTACTTCAACCTTGGGTGGTGTAATTTGCGGGTTTGCTGCTATCCCCCGTAAAGAAGGACAAGTCTTTGCTTGGCAATGGGCATTAATTTTCTCACCTCTGTGGGGTATTCTGTTTATTGCTTTTGGGATTGGGCCTGTCATTACACGAACCTCGGATTGGTTACCGCTATTTCGTAACGTTATCGGCTTTGTCCTTGGGGCATTAGTCGCTTACTTATCACCGATTATTAATCAATCCTCCACATCTGAAACCTAAACCGTCGAATACAGTAGATAATTAATTGTTGGTGGCGTCTAGCTTTTTGCGAGAGCTTCACAGCTAGATGCCTTTAGCCCTATGTGAGACAAACCCTTAAAAAAACTCAGAATAATTAACACTATTTGTATAGTGAATTACAGTAAAATAACCAACCTTCTCACACAAGGGCTTAAAAACAGCAAATCAGATTGGGATTGAAAAAGTCATGGAATGGCATGCAACGGATGCCCAAAGTTTGGCAATTATTGACCGAGAAATGGGCGAGCACGTCTTTTCACCAGCAGAATATGAGATTGTGCGCCGAGTGATTTATGCAACTGCTGACTTTGAATATCAGTCTCTAATTCGTTTTTCTGAGCGAGCTTTACAAGCGGGAGCAGCAGCGCTAGCGGCTCGTAGCACGATTGTGGTTGATGTCCCAATGGTACAAGTTGGCATTACTCCCCATATCCAAAACACCTTTGCCAATCCCGTGTATTGCAGCATGGAAGCGCTAACGCGACCTCAAAAAGAAAAGACACGAGCGGCTTGGGGTATACAAACGTTAGCCAGACGCTACCCGGAAGGGATTTTTGTTGTTGGTCAGGCTCAGACGGCGCTGACAGCACTAGTTGAGTTAATCGAGGCGGAGGAAATTCGACCAGCCTTGGTCATTGGCACACCTTCGGGATTTGTTGAAGTGGATGTTGCCAAAGATCGACTGAAAGACTCGTTTATTCCCCATATTCGGATTGAAGGTCGTAAGGGTAGCGCAGTGGTTGCGGCGGCAATTGTCAACGGTATAGTAGATTTGGCTTGGCAAGCCTATGGTCAGGACACTAATGGTGTTAGCTGACAGGACTGGTTATTAATAAGGATTGGGGCAATTAGAGAGAAAGCTCTAGGAGATTCTGGGAGAACCTTTGCAGCAACCACACAGCGTGATGGTAGAGGTAGCCGATTAGGTTGGCTGATTGACCCAGATGAACGATCTGTGCTGGTATACCCACTAGGACAACAACCGGAACTGTTGCGAGAACCCAAAGACGTGCTACCTGTCCCAGACCTTTTGGCAGGTTGGCAAGTCACTGTGGGAGATTTGTTTGGCTGGTTGAGGTTAGGAGGCGATTCTTTTACATAGATGCTACGCGATCGCTAACTAACTGAGTGCCAAAATCCTAATGCTCTTAACGAATCCGACGCTTAGTCTTGGCGGCACGTTTTTTCGGAGAAGTCGCCTCTCTAGATTCGCCCAACTGACGGCTAACCTGATCAAAAACATCTCGTTGCACATAAGGATAGTCACTAACCCAGAGATTGAGGCTAGGGATATAGACATCAGATGTCTTAGCGATGCGTCCTAGGTCAGATTGATTGGACATCACTAGCATTTCAGCAATTTGACCAGGAGCAATCCCTTTATGAGTACGACGCAGCGGCACTTGTAGCTGGGTTTCAAATCCTGTCTCATCACCCACATCTAAGTTGAGGCGTCGCTCTCGATTCTCAACAATCAATAATTCGCCTCGATTATTGACATTTTCCTCGGTACCAATCAACTCTTCTGTTACAAAAACATCCAAGACTTCACCACGCCAGAAGCCGCTATATTTGTAGCGTCGTATCTCAAGGTTACGCCTGGTTGCCCAGTAGATCGGTGCCCACAGCCAGTAAAGTGCAGCGATGATACCGAGTAACAAGCGTACAGGATTGAAACCTTCTCCAAGTGCCAGTCCCAAAATTAGAACAACGACGACTGCTATCACAGAAATCAGCAGTCGTTTTATAAAAACTGGGAATTTTCCCCAACAGTAGGCGTATTGAGGCCCTGTCGCAAGGATAGGAATGACTTGTTCAAACTTCTGGCGTGTGATGGGAACTAACATAGTTGTTGTTTGTTGTTTGTTGTTTGTTGTTGGGGATTTGCTAAAAACAAATAACCAACAACGAGTTAGAGGATTTTTTCTAATCCGTAGAGAAGGGATTTAAGCTGGGTGACTTTACGAATTGCCAGCAGTACTCCTGGCATATAGCAGGAGCGATCTGTAGTATCGTGACGTAGAGTGTAGATTTGACCAGGCGCACCGAAGATGACTTCCTGGTGAGCGATAAGACCTGGTAAGCGGACGCTGTGGATACGAATATTGTCATCCGCAACACTGCCCCTTGCCCCTGCTAATTTTTCGGTTTCTTTAACAACAGCCTGATTGTAAGTTTTTCCCAGTCCTGATAGCTGTTGAGCCGTTTGGATGGCAGTGCCGCTAGGGGCATCGGCTTTTTGATTGTGGTGCAGCTCAATAATTTCAACGTGGTCAAAGTATTGAGAGGCTTGAACGGCTGCCTGCTGAAGCAACACCATACCAATGGAGAAGTTGGGAATAATCAAGGCACCCGTGCTGGCTTTTTCGGCAAAGTCTGCGAGTTCTTGAATTTGCTCTGAACTGAGTCCTGTCGTGCCAACAACAGGTCGAACGCCATATGCGATCGCACTCCGCACATTTTCATAAACACCGCTGGGGTGAGTAAAATCTACCATGACACCCTGCACTTTTTCCTGGGTCGCCATTACTAGTGTCGCTTGCAAGTCATTCAAGATGGGAATCTCAACAGGACCACACCCAGCGACTTCACCCGCATCTTGACCCAGGTAATTTGGGTTACGGTCAATAGCACCCAGCAAGGTCATATCTTCGGCTTCGGTAACAGCCTTAATGACCTCACGACCCATTTTGCCACCAGCACCATTAACCACGACTGGGATGGGAGATTGATTAGACATAATTCCAGGATATCCTTGGGAACGATCAAGCGAATTTTAGACTAAGACGTGGGAACGAAGCGAGTTGGCTGAAAAACAATGCTTTACATGAAGTTGTTGACAGTTGACTGCCTCCATTTCACAGGACAAGGTTACCTTTAACTTATACGGCTTGGTAATAGCTCATCTTGAGTACTGACTGGAAAACTTAGATACAGTTGCAGTACAGTGAAATTTAGGCGAAAAAATGTTTGTGGAGAACAGCACTTTTGGAACGATTTGAGGTAGCTGAAACTGTACCCCTCCCTGTGGCATCAGTTTGGAAAGCCCATGAAGATGTGCAGCTTTTGGAGCGTGTTGCTCCACCTTTTCCCCTAGTCCGGCTTAAAGAATCGAACATTGTTTGTACTCTGGGCACTCAATTTACAGTGCGAGTCGAGTTGTTCGGCATTGGGATTGACTGGCAAGCCAAAATTACTCATTGGGACCCCCCAGTTTGTTTCGTAGACGAACAAGTCAGTGGTCCTTTCCGCATCTGGGAGCATACTCATCAGTTTATGGCAATTACCTCCGAATCAACCCGCATCGTTGATTCGGTGAGATTTGAACTCAATCCCCTAGTGGATGGTACATTGATTCGCCTAGGGTTGGAGACAATGTTTAAGCTGCGGATGCAAAACCTTAAGCAGATGCTTGTAGATCGCTAAGTAAGTTAAAAGTCAAGGGCACTACTTAAGCTGGGAGACCTCCTCCTTAGCCGAACCTAAGAGTTCCGCTTCGCTAACGCGCCCAAAAGTCAAAAAGGGAAAAGTACTGGTAGCAAGACTGCAAGGCTTTTCCCTGTATGTAGATTAAATGCTGTCTTTGAGTCTTTGAGTATCTAATAAACGCAAATAGGACAGACACTTCTGTCTGCCCTCTTAATTCTTAACAGATCGTACAAAAATAACTCCGTTGATATACGTACTGCTCCTCTGTTGGGCGCACTAGTCTTCCCAAAACTAGTGACCCCGGAACCAATGACTTCTTTCCAAGAGGAGTTTAAACAGAAGGACGATTTTTATACGATGACTGTCTCTCGCTCTCGGTTCTTATTTTTGACCAGTAGCCTCTTCCAGCTTCTCCTGGATTATTCCCTCAACCGACTCAGCGCCTGTATTTGAGGGTCGCTTCATCTTATTGATATCAGCAGCTCCCTGAACCTCATTGAGTCCCTCATTAGACTTTCTCATGACTTCTTCGCCTGAAAGCAGATCTTGCGAGCGGTTAACAGTTTTTTGTCCTCCCGCTTCAATACCCCTTAGTTGCGCCTCACCCTCAGTGGGGCTGGTCGGTGTAGCCGCAGCGTTATCAGAGGCAAATGGGTTGGGTATATTAGGCAGACTGTATGCCGGTAGTGCATTAGAGAACAATATCAACGCGCAGGCACAGCTAGCTACAAAAAGGCGAAAAGAATGCCATAGAGCAGATAGGTTAACGGTGACAAATTTCATACAAAGCTTCTCCTATTTTGGCTATTTTTGCTACAATTCGGGTCGTTGAACCGTTGCAACAAGTCAGATATTAAACTACTTTATCCATTTAGCCAAATCTTTAATCTTAGCAAATCTACACCTAGACAGATCTAGATTCAAAGTTTTCAAAACTTAATGCGCGTCACATTGTTAGGCAGCGCTTGTCAACATTAAGGATGAAAAGTGGGTTTGAGGGATGTAGCTATCTAGCTATGCCATGCTGAGGGACATCAACTCCTCTGCCATCTCGAAGTTCGTTGTGACATTTTGCACATCGTCAAGGTCTTCTAGAGCATCTATCAATTTCAAAAGCGATCGCGCTAAGTCTGGGTCAGTCACTTCTACTGTATTCCCCGGAATCCAACGAAGTTCAACATCACGCACCTGAAATCCTTTTTCCTTTAATGTGTGATTGAGAGTTTCCAGGTTACTAATTTCTATAAAAACTTCAGCCGTTTCAGCATCCATTTGGACATCTTCTGCTCCCCCTTCTAACGAGGCTTCCAACAACTGGTCTTCTGCGACAGTCCCGTCGAGAGAAACAACACCCTTTTGCTCGAACATCCAAGAGACGCAGCCAGTTTCACCAAGATTACCACCATTTTTCGTAAAGGCTCGGCGAAGATCAGCGGCGGTACGATTGCGATTATCAGTGAATGCTTCAATCAGAATTGCAACACCAGCCGGACCATAGCCTTCATAGCGAATCTCTTCAAAATTGTCGCCATCACTACCAAATTGTCCAGAACCTTTGGCGATCGCACGTTCTATATTCTCATTCGGAATCCCTGCCGCTTTTGCTTTGTCAATAGCTGTGCGTAACTGGAAGTTTCCTTCTGGGTCGGGAACCCCTGTTCGGGCTGCAACAATAATCTGCCGAGAGAGTTTTGCAAAGGTCTTACCCTTAACAGCATCGACCCTGGCTTTTTGGCGCTTAATGTTCGCCCATTTACTGTGTCCTGCCATAGCTTCAAAAACGATTATTGACTGTCTTCCTAAGGAGTACAACTGGATTTAAATCCAGTTAATTTTGTTTAAAGTTGCACCAAAATACCTAGTTTACAAGTTAATTTCATGCCTTCCTACAACTCTATCCAAAAGCATCTTGGGAGGTTCAGCCATAGATGCACCCTAACAAACCCACTCACCTTGCCTCAGGCAAATTATTTTCTAGATAGAATTCAAGTCTCATTAGCCAATGGGTAGTGGTAGACGCTTATCAGCAGTTAACAATTGCCTGAAATCTTCAGCCGGAACGGGACGACTAAATAAATAACCTTGCATTCCATCACACTGATGTTGACGAACAAAAGAAAGTTCTGCTTCGGTCTCTACACCCTCAGCAACCAATTTGAGATTTAGGCTTTTTGCCATAGCAATGATTGCTCTGGTAATCGCCGCATTGTTGGGATTCTCTGTAATATTTCGGATAAAGCATCGATCAATTTTGAGAATATCAAACGGAAATTGTTGCAAATAGCTTAACGAAGAGTAGCCTGTTCCAAAATCATCAATAGCAATTTCTACACCTAACGACTTTAATGCATTTAGCCGTCGAATTGCTACCTCAGTATTTTGTACGAGCATACTTTCGGTGAGTTCTAACTCAATGAACTTCGGGTCAAGACCTGTATCCATTAAAATCTCGACTAATTGTCGTCGCAAGTCTATTTGACTAAATTGACGGCTTGATAGATTGACCGCTATTCGTAAAGAAGGAAATCCCTCATCTTGCCACGCTTTAGTTTGCTTACAAGCTGTACGCAACACCCATTCCCCAATCGGCACAATTAAACCTGTTTCCTCAGCAAGCGGCACAAACTTATCCGGTGAAACTATTCCTCGTTCTGGATGCTGCCAGCGGACAAGCGCTTCTGCACCAACGATTTGCCCGGTTTGGAGGTTCAATTGGGGTTGGTAGTAGACTCGGAGTTCTTCTCGTTCTAGGGCATGACGCAGACTACTCTGCAAGGCGAGACGGTCTGAGGAGCCAATGTTAAAGGCAGCGCTGTAAAGCTGATATTGATCGCCCCCGTGCTGCTTTGCCTGAGTCATCGCTGTATTAGCCGCCGCCAGCAACTGTTCAATTTCCGCCCCATCATGGGGATAAAGGGCAATGCCGATGCTAGCGGTGATAAAGATTTCTTGACCAGCTAGAACGTAGGTATGGGAGAGTTTCTCTAAAATAGTTTGGGCAATATTGCCAGCCTCTTTTTTGTGATCGACATTGGCAAGGATAATGGCAAATTGATCAGTATTTAAGCGAGCAACTGTATCCTTGCCAACACAAGTAGTGAGGCGTTCGGCAACCGCTTTGAGCAACGAGTCACCAACGGTGTGCCCTAAGGGATCGATAATGTGATTGAATCGATCTAAACCCAAACATAAAACAGCTACGACTTTTTCAGTGTCAGTGTCTTGTGGTTGTACCTGCTTAAACCGCTCTCGTAGTGATAGTCGATTCGGTAGCTTTGTTAAGCTGTCATGGTGGATTAAGTAATTGAGCTGTGCTTTTGCTTCCTGGAGTTCAGTGTTGTAGTGTTCTTGCACCGCTGCTTGTTTTTTGAGACGAATTGCGATCGCTCCTAACAATTCCGCTCTGGTAAACGGCTTCGTAATATAATCATCCGCACCCAATTCCATCCCCTGACGAAAATCAGCTTTAGCCGCTTTTGCCGTCAACAGAATAAAGGGAGTTGTTGCCAAAACTGGGTCTTGACGTAACTTTGCCAAGACGCTATAACCATCCAGTTCAGGCATCATCACATCACACAAAATCAAATCAGGGCGAACTTCTTGAGCTAAATCAATGCCAATGCGCCCATTTTCTGCACCAATTACTTCAAACCCTTCAGCATCCAGGAGTTCAAGAATATTTTCCCGAACAAATTCTTCATCTTCAATTACTAGAATCGTTTTCATTAGTCGAGAACCATGTGTACAGTGGTAAATTTACAAGTCTGGCAACAGACTTTTGATGCTTATGAGTTATGATTTTGCTGCTTAAATTTCATCACTCATAATTCTGAATTCAACAGATTCTCCCAAGCTCTAAACAGGTAGTTTGACGGTAAAAGTAGTGCCTAACCCAACTTCACTTTCCACAGCAATTTGACCTTTGTGAAGATCCACACATTTTTTAACAATTGCTAGTCCCAAACCTGTTCCAGCAATTGTGCCGACATTAGTAGCGCGGTGGAAAGTTTCAAATAATAAGCCTTTGTCTTGGTTTGGAATACCGATACCTTGATCGCGTATTTGAAAAATCGCCTGGTTTTGATGATAGTAGAGTGTAAACTCAACACTCGTATTGCTAGGCGAATACTTCAGCGCATTGCTCAGCAAATTTTCTAAGATTTGCCGCAGCAGTTTTTCATCCAGGCAAGGGAGATTAGTGCGGAGGGGGAAGTAGGGCGCATCAAACATAGACTTGATAGCTTCGCTTGAGTTGTCTATTTCCTCACTCCCCATTCTTGATTCCCCATTTCCTACCTGAAAGGTAATTATGTGATGATTGGTGTCATTGAGTTGCAATTCTTCTACTAAATTGCTACAGAATTTTTCCAGATCCAGCGGAACCGGACTATACTCTAGTTTTCCCGCTTCTGCCTTACCAATGATCAAAATGTCATTCAATAGTTTGGTCATATGTTTGACCGATGTTTGAATGCGGTACAGGTGAATCTGTTTTTTTTCCTCTGACCATCTTTGGCTGTAACGTTCTATTAACTCGGCTGAAGATTGAATCGTCGTCAGCGGTGTACGAAACTCGTGAGATGTCATGGAGACAAAGCGAGATTTGAGTTCAGTCAGTTCCTTTTCCTTCTCCAGTGCCTTACGAATTTCTCCTTCTGCTTGCTTGCGTTGAATCATTAACCCTAATTCCGTCGAAGCCGAAATCAGTTCAATTAACTGTTGGTCTTCGTCTTGGGATTCAAACATATAAAAGACGAGGACAGCTAGCACACCATTAGTGGTAAGAAGTGGAATTCCCAGTCCCGCTTTGAGACCAGCTTCTCTCGCCATCTGGGTGCGGAGATAAATTTGCTCAGACTCGGCTGACACATCTCGTCGCCACTCTGGTTGTTGCGATACCCAAACTCGCCCTGGTAAACCAACGCCTGGGAGAAATGTCAACTTCTCGCTCAGGCTTCGGAACGACTCTAGATGCTTGCTATTGCTGTGCCAAGCAGGGCTACATTCAAGAACACTGCCATCAACTGTAGGAACCCAAGCTTCTCCAAAATCCCAGCCAGTGGCTTCACACACTTTCTGTAGGGCAACCTTTAGCGCCGCATGAAAGTCTTGAGACTCAAAAATCGCTTGCTTAATTGAGTGCAATAGACGAATCTCTTGCTCTGCCTGCCTACGCGCTGAGACATCTGTTGCCATGGAGATGACCAGTCGTCTACCATCAGCAAGCTGACCTAAGGAAGCGGAACTAAAATTCCAGATTTTGCTGCTACCTGTCTTAGTCGTAAGAGTGAATTCTCCCTCATGGACTTTGTGCTTCAGGTCATATAACTGGTTAATGCCAGCTTGCACGGTGTCGTTGTTTTTTCCAAGGGCTTTTTGAGTCCACTGCGTGATTGTGGGGATGTCCTCGTGGGTGTAGCCTGTCAAGTCAGTCCAGACTTCGTTGATTTGGAGAACTTCACCATCTTCGGCGTGAATCATGATTGGGAAGGGCGCATTGACTATAGCTCTACGGAAGCGTTCTTCGCTCTCCCGCAGTGCTTTCTCGATTCGCTTGCGCTCAACAATCTCAGCTCTCAACGTGTGGTTTGCTTCTCTTAGAGCAGCTGTGCGCTCGGCAACACGGAGTTCTAACGCATCATTGACTTGCTGGAGTGCGACTCTCCCTTGTACACGCTCGGTAATGTCCTGCACAATTACGGCAACTTCATCAACTCCGCTCTTAGCAATGCGAGCTTCAAAGTGGCAGTCTTTGCCATTGAGCCACAGTTGATACTCAATAATTTGAATTTTATTCGTTTCTAAAGCTAGCTCGATGTGGTGCCAAGCTAGTCCAGCTACATCAGTCGGCAAACAGTCATGTAAATGTTTTCCGATGACTTTATTAGCTGGCATCAGCAGAGCGTCTTCTTTAGCCACTTTGCACTCCAAATAGATGCCATCTCTACTCACTCGAAAGAGCAAATCTGGGACAGCATCTAGAAAGGCTTGGTTTCTTGCTTCGCTTGCTTTGAGTGCAGACTCAGTTTGCTGACGTGCGATGCACTCAGATTGATAGCGCTGTTCAAGCTCAACGAGGGTAAGCGCGATCGCACATTGATTAGCAATTGCTTCGACAAAGGCAATTTCTTGGGCTGCCCATTCTCGTGCCTGCTCATACTGATGCAGTATCACACTACCCATGTAAAACTGTCGGTATAACAACGGCACAATCAAAAGGCTAGTAATACCACTGTCCCTAGCTGCTTCTTGGATAACTGATGGAAGTAGTCGCTCAATTCCAGGCATTGCTACCGCAGTACCCTGAGCTAACCAAGATTGATAATACTGGCAAATATCACGACCTAGGCTGAAGAGGCGTTGCTCTGGTTCTGTGTAACAATTTTTACCAGGTCTATATCTAGCTTCTTGTTCAACTGTTACAACATTTAATACAGGTGTGGGTGTTGCCGTGGAGCTAGGCAGGTTTGTCGCTAGATCAGAGCGACTAAGCGAACCAAGAGTGGAAGCGGCTAGAGGTTGACATCGATCAGCTTGAACAATCAGACAACCACTTACCTGTAGCGTGTTATGCAATGCAACAGCAATGAAGTTTAGCACGTCCTCAAGAACCATCGTCCCGCGTGTGACTTGGGCAACTTGGTTACTTATTTCCGCTTGGATAGCTAAGAAATAAGGGTCACTCGTCCATTTGTCAGTGGTTGACTTGAGCGGTAGAGGGTCGGGTGAAAGAGGCATAACTTGCAACGGATTGAGAGTAAGACTGAATCAAGAAGCGATGTATCGGGTAACAACTGACCGATTGATCAATGTGTTGGACAGATAGAGCAAGGAAAAGGCTTACAGCACAAAAGAATTTTTCTTACCCTAGACATTGAACAACTCCTGAGAATTGCAATTGGCTTTATGGCAGTGCTTTTGCGATCGCATCCAGGAGTTCTGCCAAGGTAAATGGCTTGGTTATATAGGCGTCCGCTCCCAATTCCAGACCATGACTCAAATCTGTTTTGGCAGCTTTGGCAGTCAGAAACAAAAAAGGGATCGACGCTGTTGCGGGTTGGGAGCGCAACCCTGTAAGAACTCCGTATCCGTCCATTTCAGGCATTCGGACATCACACAAAATTAAATCAGGTAAGTGCTTTTGCGCTAAGTCAAGACCAATACGACCATTTTCTGCCGCGATTGCCTCAAACCCCTCGGCATCCAGCAGTTCCAATATATTTTCTCGGACGGTTTCCTCATCTTCGATTACTAATATCGTCTTCATTGGTTCCTTCACTTTGAAGTTGGCGGGGCTTGGTTAACCTGACTCTGGGCGGCACTACCCAGACTCACTTCACTCTTTACAGCAGTTTCACCTTGGTAACATCTACATAGTTTCGGCAATTGTGATGTTCTAGCAATTTAGAAGACAATCTATAAATTGTTGCATGGTCAAATTAACTAGCCCTCGTGGAAATTACGGGGTTGTGCGCTTTTTTTGATAACTTGTCATCAGTAAATTTACGGTTGTCTTATGTAGTAAGCTTTCTCGTTATGTGTATGAGATATGAGAAAACTACAGCGTTTGAAACACTGATGTGGAAGCTTTGGCGTTACGTCAGTCGATTTTTGCTCTCAGGTCTATGCCTTTTAATACTACAGGGATGTCAGTTCCAAGCACATCCTGATCAGACGGGTGTGATGCGGCTAACACTATGGCATGGCGTAAACCCGCCACCGAATCGTGATGTCTTGCAGGAGTTAGTGAATCAGTTTAATCGTGAGCATCCCAACATTCAGGTGGAATCGCTCTATATCGGGCAAGAAGACCAGCAAACGCCAAAGATTTTGGCAAGTGTAGTCGGAAATGCGCCACCTGATCTGTTGTGGTTCAATCCCACCCTGACTGGACGATTGGTGGAACTAGGTGCGATTCGTCCCTTGGACGATTTAGTCGCTGCCTCCCCAGTGCGCGATGAACTTGATCCAGCACTGCTGGAATCCATGCAGTTCCAGGAGCATATTTGGTCAGTGCCGTTTGGGACGAACAACGCAGGGATTTTCTATCGGCCATCTCTTTTCAAGGCGGCAGGGATTACCCAGGTACCGAGGACTTGGGAGGAGTTGCGACAGGTTGCTAAAACGCTGACTCGTGACACAAATGGTGATGGTCGAGTAGACCAATATGGGATGTTATTACCGTTGGGTAAGGGCGAGTGGACGGTTTTTATGTGGATGCCGTTTATGTGGAGTGCGGGTGGTGATTTAATCCCTCCCCAAGCGGCTTCCCGCTCGAAAAATGTGAACGTAGTGAATGAGGGCGCGATCGCAGCACTGCAATTTTGGCGTGATTTAGTTACGGATGGCTCAGCCACATTGTCTTTACCAGAACGAGGCTATGAAATGAATCGCTTCCTTGCAGGTAAGGTCGCAATGCAGTTATCCGGCCCTTGGACGTTATCTCAATTGCAGACAACAGGTGTGGATTTTAGCGTGTTCCCGATGCCATCTGGGGTACGACAAGTCGCGGTAACTGGAGGTGAGAATTTGTTTTTGTTTAAAACGAGTCCGGAACGAGAACGAGCAGCATTTACCTTTGCTGAGTATGTCATGGGGGAGGCGTTTCAGACGCAGTGGGCGATAGGAACGGGTTATCTGCCAGTTAATCTCAAAGCACGCGAAAGTGAGGAATATCAGGAATTTGTTGCCCAGCAACCAGTAGTCAAGGTGTTTCTTGAGCAAGCGGAATTTGCGCGATCGCGTCCGATATTCAGAGGGTACGCTCGGATTTCTGAAAAATTAGGTCGTGCGATCGAGTCAGTACTATTAGGCAAAAGCTCTCCTGTTGAGGCACTCAAGGACGCTCAGCGGCGGCTAGACTTAATTTTTCAGTAGTTTAGGACTTACGCATTGACAAAAAAAACAATATATGTGAAAACAGGAAAAGCTGATTCAGGGTTCTGCCTTCTGCCTTCGTCAAATCAAGCATTGACGTTGAATCAGTAAAGCAGTTTTGGCACTCTCATACTCAGTTTCCACTTTCGATAAAAGTGCTACTGAAGTAGCCAGGACACTAGCTAGGGCGTTATTAGAGTAGGCTAGGCTGAGTGTTTCCAACTCCTGGCAAAGTTGAGATAGCCTTGTTGCGCCAATCATGGCACTGGTTGACTTCAGGGTGTGGGCAGTTCGCTCTAAAACAGTCGCATCCTTTTGTGTTGCCTCCTCAGTTTGCTTCAAAGTGAGGAGATTGTGCATCGTTTGCAGTAGCTTCGGAGTTTCTTCTAAGTAGCGGTCAATCACTTCCAGCAAGACATCATCTTGATCGATCATTTCACGTAACCCTTGAAATACTTCAGCATCAATGGATGAGGGGGAGGAAGAGAGTAGAGGAGTAGGGGAAGCAGGGAGAGAAAGTTCTTCTTTGCTTTCTAAATGCAGTGGTGCTTCCCGTGTGTTGTTAAAAATAGAAGAGTTCCACTCTTGAGGGGACAGAGTGTTTACTGGAAAAGTCTCATCCTCTGGTTTAGCAAGCAACGTTGCCTGTCCGTACATTCGGTAGGCACTACTGTTTAAATTAGACACTAAGCTATGGGTAATG
Organism: Symplocastrum torsivum CPER-KK1; assembly: GCA_019358875.1. Lineage (GTDB taxonomy): Bacteria > Cyanobacteriota > Cyanobacteriia > Cyanobacteriales > Coleofasciculaceae > Symplocastrum > Symplocastrum torsivum. Next base: position 38,816 of record JAHHIF010000029.1, on the reverse strand, counting down.
GCATTGGAATTAAGCGATCGCCCATTTTCTTCCCCAGTAGTGATTGCCTCTTTACACTTGCTCAAGACCCGAACTAGTTCCGGTACTCGAATCGGCTTGCTGATGTAGTCATCCATACCTGCCTGTAGGCACATCTCCCGATCTCCTAACATCGCATTGGCTGTCATTGCAATAATCCAAGGACGTTCTCTAGGCGACCAGGTTTGGCAGATTTGACGTGTTGCCGTTAATCCATCCATCTCTGGCATCTGTACATCCATCAACACCACATCATAGGACTGGCGTGAAAGCGCTTCAATTACTTCCAAGCCATTGCCTGCTACATCTGCTCGATACCCCATCCGCTGCAATAAGTGCAATGCAACCTGCTGGTTGACCAAATTATCCTCAGCTAAGAGAATCCGCAGAGGCAAGCGTTCAGCAAACTGCGGGTCAATCTCCGGAGAGGCAAAATAAGACGGTCGAACTTTAATCGGCTGTCCGGCTACAACTTGAGTCAGAACATTATAGAGCTGAGACTGTTTAATTGGTTTCGTTAGGAAAGCCGCAAAGTGACGCTCGCTAGTTTTGTCGCTGTTTCCTGGCTTGCCAAGAGAGGTCAGCATTACCAAGAGCAGTTTCTGACAACTCGGCAGCTTACGGATTTCAGCCGCCAAGGTTAGCCCGTCCATCTCTGGCATTTGCATATCCAGAATTGCCAAGTCGAAGCATTCTCCTCGATGTAGCCACTCTAGCGCCTCTCTCGCAGACTGGGCAGCACAGGTTGGCATTCCCCAAGAATTCGCTTGCATTGTCAAAATTTGTCGATTTGTCTGATTGTCATCGACGATTAACAGGCGCTTTCCCGCTAGCTGGGGTTGAGGTGTATGAAGTTCATTTAGATCGCAACTGAGAACGGCTTGGGCAACAATCGTGAAATAAAACGTTGAACCTCGACCGACTTGACTTTCAACCCACATTCTGCCTCCCATTACTTCACTGAGTTGCTTGCAGATAGCCAGTCCCAGCCCGGTGCCACCGTACTTCCGGGTTGTCGAGGAATCCACTTGACTGAAGGGTTGAAATAAACGGTTCAAGCGGTCTGACGGAATGCCAATGCCACTATCCTTTACCGCAAAACAAATTTCGTATTGATCTGTATTCCCATTGGTGATTGGCTCATTCAGTTTGTTGGCTTTTACAACAACAACGACTTCTCCAGCTTGAGTAAATTTAACGGCATTGCCCAATAAATTCACCAGAATTTGGCGCACACGGGTAACATCTCCCACAACCATACTGGGAGTTTGCGGACTGAGTTGGTAGGCTAACTCCAGTTTTTTCTCAGTGGCTTTGGCAGCGAGGAGGTCGAGGGATTCTTCAACACAATCTCGTAGGTCAAACGGCTGCTCCTCCAAGTCCATCTTGCCGGACTCAATCTTGGAGAAGTCCAGAATATCGTTAATGATCGTGAGTAAGGCATCACCACTGTGCCGGACAGTTGTCACAAACTCACGCTGCTGAGACGTTAGTGCCGTCTCTAACAGCAGTCCAGTCATGCCAATTACGCCATTCATCGGCGTGCGAATCTCGTGGCTCATGGTCGCCAAGAACTCACTTTTGGCACGAGTTGCGGCAAGTGCCTCGTCACGAGCTTTGGCTAGCTCCTGTGCAGCTTGCTGGCGCTCAATTTCGCCACCAATCCACTGTGCCATTAACCGTAAAAGTTCTATGTCTAAGGCTTTGAAGGGTTTCTGATGGGGAGCGAAGCTGGAGAAGCTTAGTGTGCCATACACTTGACCAGCAACAACAACTGGCGCACCAATATAGGCTTCTATCTTAAAAGTTCTGTAGCAAGGGTGGTCATGCCATTCTGAAGTCCCGGCAGAAACAATGTATAAGGGTTTTTCGGATTGCAACGTTTCATGGCAATAGGTCTGCCTCAAACTGAGAATTGCCCCTCTGGCATTGAGATTATTCGGTAGTTGGGTTGCCATGACTTCATAGGCATCGCCTTCAACACGAGTCAAAACCCCAATTTCAAGACCAAACTGTCGCCGTCCCATTACTAACAGTCTTTCTAAGCATTGGTCAAAGTCTAGGTGTCCAGAGGCTGTTACCTCATATAGGGCACGAATCGCCGCTTCGCTCTCAATCAGTTCTTGTTCGACTCGCTTACGTTCAGTGATATCAATGGCAATTCCCAAGATAGCTGGGGTTGCTGAACCAGCGACAAAAAATGGAATTCGCGTTGTTTGGAGGATACGAACGTTGCCATTACCATCCGTAATGACTTGTTCAGGAATATGTTTAGGCTGTCCACTGTGAATGATTTGTCGCTCTTCTTCTCTGGATTGACGTGACTCCTCTAGGGATTTCGCAAAGTCCTCGTCCTTCATGTTGAGCATTTTGTCAACCGAGGTGTTGTATGCCTCTGCGATCGCACGATTCACCAGAATGAATTGCCCATCAATATTCTTAGCGAAAATAAAGTGAGGAACTAAATCAATGACCTGACGCAGCTTCTGCTCACTCTGTTGTAATTTTTCCTCGGCTTGCTTGCGCTCAGTAATGTCTGCGATTGAACCTTCGTAGTAAAGTAGCACTCCCTTTGCATCACGGACAGCACGGGTATTTTCAGAAATCCAAATCGCTCTCCCGTCTTGACGATAAATTTGGGACTCAAAGTTAGAAACAGCGCCGTACTGATGCATCAAGCGCGTAAACTCGGCACGCCAATTCGGGTCAACGTAAACTTTTTGATTCAGTTCTGTCAAACCTGCAATTAAGGCTTCGGGTGAGGAGTAACCATAAATACGGGCTAATGCTGGATTCGCGCTTAGGTAGCGTCCCTCTGGTGTGACTTGGAAGATGCCACTAATCGCATTCTCAAAGATGCTGCGATAGTTCTGTTCAGCCAGCTGAAGTGCTTTATCCGTTCGGACGTGTTGAGCGATTTCGGCTTCTAATTTTTCGTTAACTAATCTTAATTCTGCTGTTCGCTCATTAACACGCTCCTCCAATTGAGCATTCAGTGTGCGAACATATTCTTCAGCTTGTTTGCGATGCCTTGCGGCTGCTTCGCTAACGCGTATTTCATTTTCTAGTGCCTGATTCGCTGCCTCTAGTTGTGCTGGACTAGGCAGTTCTAAGGCTTTGGGAATCAGTGGGAAAAGCACTACAGCCGTGTAAAACGAAATTAAAGCTGTAATTGCCTTAAGGAAGCCGGATAGCCAATAAACGGGATGCCACAGCGTCCAAATATCCATCAAGTGACCCGTACCACAGGCAATGATGAAGGCACCAAATAAGAGAAATACTCTGTGGAACGGTACATCTCGTCGCTTCTGCACAAAATAAACGAGCAGCACCGGGATTGAATAGTAGGCGAGGGCAATAGTCAAGTCTGAGACTAGGTGCAGCAGCACTAAACCGGGCTTCCATAAATAGCAATGCCCGTGGGGAATAAATGATTCAGACGCAACAAGATTTTGCAGAAACTCCGGCATATGCTTCCTTAATCAATCGAAAATCTAAAACACTCAATCAGTGAGAAACAGGTAAGCTTGCCCTTTAATTCATAACTGAGTATCTTGATCTACCCAGCATTAGATTACAGAGTCCAATCTTTGTACTCTGCTTATTATTGTCTTCTTTACATAAAGCTGCCGCCTCAGCCAGATGTCTAAACTACGTTTCAACCCATCTGCGATGATCAGCTTAATAGCCGAGAATTATGATATGTAACGTTCCGGTACCCTTTTGTGTCAGTAGTCATTTACGAAAGTATCCGTAACCATTCCCTGAATATCACTTGTTGAGGCTGTACCTAATTAGTAGCACACCCCCCTGAAGAAACGCATCTTGTTTAACCAGCGACTTTCGGTCATATTCTGGAGGCACAAATCGCTGCACCAATTAGCCCAACCTGTGGGTTGAGGACAACATGAACGGGTACTCTTTCGAGTAAAGAACTCACTCGACCTTTTTGACCAAAGGCTCGTAAAAACTGACCTTCTTGAATCAGGGTAAGAATTTTAGCGGCAATTCCTCCAGCAACATAAAGACCACCATAAGGTAGAAGTTTGAGAGCAAGATTACCTGCCTCTGCACCGTAAGCTTCGACAAACATTTGTAAAGTTTGTTCACAAAGGCGATCGCGTTTTTCTAATGCTGCTTTAGCGATCGCAGCCGCTGGATCAACACTTTTCTCAGTGCGCCCGGTTTCATGTTCCCAAGTTCTGATTACTTCCTGAATTTCTGGGGATTCTGGGGCAAACTCTCGATCTCTCAAGAACTGATACAGGGCGACAACCCCTTGTCCAGAAACGACACGCTCAACCGAAATACGCTGAATATCATATTTTTCTCGCAAGTATTGCAAAAGCTGAAATTCCAGCCCAGTGCGGGGAGCAAAATCCGCGTGTCCACCCTCTGAAGGAAAGACTTCATAATGTGATCCCAATCGGATCAAAAAGCCTTCTCCTAAGCCTGTACCTGCACCAATCACGGCAATCGGAGCATGGGGTTCAGGAGTTGCCGCTTGCAGTGTGTGTAAATCTTTGGCTTCCAAGCCGAGAATACCGTAACCAACGGCGGCGAAATCATTAATCAGGCTGACTTTATCAATATCGAGTTCTTTCTCTAAGCGTCTAGCGTCGAGAAACCAATCCAGATTGGTGAGGATAGAGGTATTGTTGACCACGGGACCTGCGATCGCAAAACAGGCTTTCTCTGGACGAGGAACTTTACCCAGTCGCTGCCCTGCTGCTGACAAAAATTGTTGTACTATCGGCACTAAATCGGGAAAGTCACGGCTAGCGTAAAGTGCCTCGTAAAGTGTCGGCCATGAGCCTTCAACTGATTCCTCTACCAGTCGCAGAATTGTCTTGGTACCGCCGATGTCTCCTGCCAATAGTAATGTCATGGGCTTTTGGTTGGCTGCTTAGCTAGTAGTTGACCACAGGAATTTTGACAGATAGCCGATTTGGGTAGCGTCCACCCGAAGGGAGGCTCAATCATTAGCGACTGCCATACAAGATAAGGAGAAGTTTTCTCCAAGTCTTAGGTTATCCCAGACAGAGAATTTTCCCTGTTATCTTTAATGCCTTTGAATAGCTTTAATTAAAGCGAATACTGTCCTCTGTCTCAGTCAGGTGTGAGGTATCTCCATTGAGTTCCATGATCCATCCTTGTTCTTGACGCACCAGCTTGACTAAGCAACACAGAGAAGCATGAACTTCTGGTGTTCCAGCCACTAGCCCTTGCGTCGTACCAACGACTGAAGCACCGTGACCTACAAGTAATATGTCTTCTGTGAATTCCGCCGTCAAACGTCGTGCCGTTTCAGCCGTGCGTTCTAGTACCTCAACGCTGGTTTCTGGATAGTGAGCAATTACACGCGATGTATAACTGAGATCAATTCGGGGATATTGCTCGTGCAATACTTCAATGGGTAGTTTTTCTGGCATCGTATTCATCCACTCAGGATTGAGCCATTCACTAAGACCCGACTCAAGCTTGATGGGCAAGTCGAGAGCGTCTGCTACCTGGACTGCTGTTTGTACAGTTCTCAAAAAGGGTGAGGCAAAGATGTGCCTAATTCCTTCCCCAACCAGACGTTGACCTAATTGCTTGGCTTGTTCAAAGCCATCCTCGGAAAGCGGGGGATCGTAAGGTCGCTTTGCCGTGTTGAACCATTCAGGGTTAACAAAGTCGAGGCGGTTTCCATGTCTTGCAATCCAAACAGTGTGGCGCATGAATTTGGTTGATGAATTTAAATACTGCACCCGACCCGATGTGAAGGTTTTGTCTACACTACAAACTCTTCAGGGGTCGGACTTACGCATCTTCAGGCATCAGCATAGCAGTTGCCTCGACAATACTAGTGCATCAAGGCAAAAGTTTCTGACCACTTCGCATAGGAAGTAAATGGCTCAGCGCGATCGCCTAAATGAGTATATGGCGGTTTTCAATTGGATGAGGTAAAGCGTCGATGTGTGTGAAACAAGAGACAGGCAAGGAAAACAAAAAAGCTGATAGCTAACGGCTTTCTGCTAGATGAGAGGCTTCGCGGTGCGTCCTACAAGATTTTTCTCATTTTGTTTTCCAGGATGCAATTGTTCCGCCTTTCTCTGGGTACTCTCTTAACTACTGCCTCATAGCAGAAACAGTTCTTAACTTCCACTCTTTAAGTTTGCTCTTCCTTTCTCATAAATGTTACAATATTTAAACAGTTGCGGCTTTACACACAAAGTTTTATGACGATAGTCATACTTCTGACGGTGAACACACTATCAGCCTACTTTATATTGTCAGCAAGGGCTAGTTATAATTCCTCTCTAGTCCCTTTGTTAATTAGCCGCAATTTACGAAACATTCCTTAAATTTTTTTCTCATAGAGATTAAATCACCGTTATGCGGTGGTGAACCGGGTACAAAAGTCAGCACGTTTGCTTAAACTCCATTTATCTTTGATCGAGCGCTATGAAAACTGCTCAGACCTCTACAGACCTAGTCCGCACCTATCTGCGAGAAATTGGGCGTGTGCCACTGCTAACCCATGAGCAAGAAATTCTGTATGGAAAGCAGGTGCAGCGACTGTCCGCTTTACAGGATGTGAAAGAATCCTTGTGGCAAAAGCTGGGTCATGAGCCAACACTTGCACAGTGGGCAGAAGCGTCTTTCCTGACTGAAGACGAGTTGAACAACTGCCTTGCAGCGGGTGAAACCGCAAAGCGCAAAATGGTAGAAGCTAATCTGCGACTGGTTGTGTCCGTAGCAAAGAAGTACATCAAGCGCAATGTGGACTTACTGGATTTGATTCAGGAAGGCACGATTGGGATGCAACGGGGTGTTGAAAAATTTGACCCCACTAAAGGCTATCGGTTTTCTACTTATGCGTACTGGTGGATTCGGCAGGCAATTACTCGTGCGATCGCAGAAAAAGGTCGCACCATTCGTCTCCCGATCCACATTACTGAAAAGCTCAACAAAATAAAGAAAGCTCAGCGTCAGCTTGCTCAACAACTAGGACGGGCGGCTAGTGTTTCCGAGTTAGCAACAGAACTAGAATTAACGCCTAAGCAGGTGCGAGAGTACCTGGAACGCGCCCGTCAACCGCTATCTTTAGACTTGCGTGTCGGAGATAACCAGGATACAGAACTCGTAGAGTTGCTGGAAGATACGGGTTCTTCGCCAGAAGACTTCGTAACTCAATCTTCGATGCAAGTTGACTTAGAGAAGCTGATGGCGGATTTGACACCTCAGCAAAGAGAGGTATTAGCGCTACGATTTGGCTTAGCAGATGGACAAGCCTTAACACTAGCCAAAATAGGCGATCGCCTCAACATCAGCCGTGAACGAGTGCGACAAATTGAACGGGAAGCCCTATCTAAACTTCGTAAGCGCAAAGCAGATATGCGCGAATACATCGCAGCTAGCTAACGGAACACTCGAAGAGTTAAGGGTTAGTAGGTAGTAGGGAAAATCTACTCGCCTACTAGCTCTTAACTACTAATAAATAAATTCCCAAGAGGTGAGAGAATCCGATATCAATGGTTCGGTTGCACCCACTTTGTCATTGCGATTATCTTGTTACATTAATTTGCAGAGACAAACACAGTTGAGAAAGAAACAACAAGCTGCTCCTCCATCAGTGGGAAGATGTGAGTGAGCCGTACCTAGGAGGTAAAAGGTGAACAACACATCCAATCAAGTTCCTGAATTTTTTGAAGGCGATGCTGACACCAACTTGCTATGGCAGTACGTGCAATCGATGAGTCCAGACACGATGGCTCGTCTATCTAAGCCGATGTCCTCTGAAGTGTTTCAGGTGATGGAACGCAATATCGTAGGGTTGTTAGGAAACCTTCCCTCAGATCACTTTGGCGTTACTATCAATACAAGCCGTGAGAACTTGGGGCGCCTGTTGGCTTCAGCAATGATTAGTGGATATTTTCTCCGCAATGCTGAGCAACGGATGGTTTTTGAGAAATCTTTGCAAACGGCTGAATCCCATTCTTCAGATGTGGGTTAGTAACCCAGTTGATACCCAGCAGCAACGATTCTTTTGAGGAAATACGACTATTGCGAATACACCGAACACTGACAGATCAGCAAGTGAGTCTGTCGGTTTCGACTATAGAAGAACAGCAAAAAAGTCTTGACAAAGAAGCCTCTGCTGAAGTGGAGCAATCTGGGTTGGCAACAACTGCGCGATCGCATCATCAATCGCTTCTTGGTTGGTACGCTAACTTTGGTCGAGACTTGCCTTGGCGACGTAGCCGTGACCCTTATGCTATCTGGGTGTCTGAAATTATGCTTCAGCAGACCCAGGTCAAGACAGTCCTTCCTTACTATCAGCGGTGGTTGTCGCAGTTTCCTACGATTGAGCAGTTAGCCTCAGCCGACTTACAGCAGGTACTCAAAGCCTGGGAAGGTTTGGGGTATTATACCCGCGCTCGTAACTTACATACCAGCGCTCAGGCAATCATGCAACATCAGGGTGGGGCATTTCCCACACAGCTAGAAGAGGTCTTAGCTTTACCGGGGATTGGCAGAACAACGGCAGGGGGTATTCTTAGTGCGGCATTCAATCAGCCGCTAGCCATCCTGGATGGAAATGTTAAGCGAGTGCTAGCACGGCTAGAGGCTTTACCCGTACCACCAGCCAAAGCAACAAAACAACTGTGGCAACTCTCAGAAGCCTTACTTGACCGAGAAAATCCTAGAGACTTCAACCAAGCACTGATGGATTTGGGAGCGACTATTTGTACGCCCAAAAATCCTAGTTGCCAAAGTTGCCCTTGGACAATTCATTGTCAGGCTTACAATCGAGGTATTCAATCTCAGTTGCCCATGCGCGAAACTTCTTCTCCCTTGCCCCACAAAAATATTGGTGTTGCCGTAATCTGGAACAACCAGCAGCAAATTTTGATCGATCGTCGCCGACCTGAGGGCTTGTTAGGGGGATTATGGGAGTTCCCTGGCGGCAAAATTGAACTCGGTGAAACTGTTGAAGAGTGTATTAAACGGGAAATTCGGGAAGAACTAGGAATTGAAATTGAGGTAGGCGATCGCTTAATTACTATCGATCACGCCTACAGCCACTTTCGCGTTACCCTCAACGTACATCACTGCCGCTACCTTACAGGAATTCCTCAACCTATCGAATCTGACGAAATTCGTTGGGTCACTTTAGAGGAAATTGACCAGTTTCCCTTTCCAAAAGCCAATAGCCAGATTATCGCCGCCTTACGCCAAGAAAATGGGGAGATGAGGGGATAAAGGGATGGCGTGATGAAGGTAATTAAATTGTTGAAAAAGCCTAATATGTAATAAAAAATTTTCCCCTGCTTCCTCTGCTCCTCCGACTTCCCATGCTCCCTATTGATAAACGGGTAAGGTGAAGTGAAAGCACGCCCCCTTCGGAGCAGCATCTACCCAAATGCTACCATAGTGAGCGCGAACAATTTTTTGGCAGACTGATAAACCTAAACCATATCCATCTTTTGCTTCGTCTCGCTTGAGCCGGAAGTGGTTTTCAAAGACGCGATCGCGATTTTCTTCAGGGATGCCAGGACCCTCATCGCCAATAGTCACCTGAATTTTCTGGGTCGTCCGGTGGAGAATTGAAACATGAATCTTACCACCTGGAGCAGAATATTTAATCGCATTATCCAGTAAATTGACGAAGACTTGGCGTACTAATTCTTCATCAGCATAGACACAGGGTAAGTCTTGGGGAATATCAGTAATCACCTCCTGAGATTTGAGCTGAAACTGCTCACTCATCCGCTCTAGAACCTCCTGACAGAGTTTCCCCAAGAGTAATTTGTGAGGCTGGATCTTTAATTCGGCACTGGTTCCCTTTGCAGCTTGAAGCAGATCTGTAATCATCCGATCCATGGTGCGGACTTGGCTACGCGCTTGCTCAAACAGTCGTGCTTTTATCGCTGGAGTCAACTGAAGGGCACCTGCCTCTTTGTGTGTCTGTTTCTCTAGTTCTAGAGTTTCTAGAGCAATTGAAGCTGCTGTCAGGGGGTTACGCAAGTCATGCGCCAACATTGACACTACTTGGTCTTTGAATCGCAACTGCTCAAGCAACTCCTCTTTTTCTTGTTTAAGGCGAAAGATTTCATCAGACAGTTGAATCAACTCCACAGAAGCCGCAATTGAATTCGCGGCTGACTGTACTATTGGTGTTGAATTAGATGAGCTGATAGGTGATTGTAAACAGGTACCTGTTGAAAGCCCCAGTTCGTATTCTTCTACAGACCGTTGCCAGCGTGGCCACCAATTCTTTAGCTGACCGACCAAATTGCTACCAGCAATGGTTTGACGAGGGTTCGGATGAATTTTAATCAGTGCTGGCGTTGCCACCAGCTTGAAATGCTCAGCCAAATAGGGCTGCTCTCCAACGTCCACGACTGTAAGCTCAAACGGATAGTCCACCTTCAACGTTTCGAGGCAACTGCGGATTCGCTGAATATGCTTCCGAGAACTAGGGCGTTCATCAACAAACAGCAGTAGCTGTAGTGATGCTTCCGAATCAGCTGACTTTTCAAGAGCTGCCTGCATGCAATTTGGTGTGAACACGAGGATCGTGGATAAGGCTCTAAAAACAGTTAGGATCAACTGTTTGTTGCCAGAAGTATGAACTTCCTTACAATTTAATATCTATTTTAGATTTTCGGCACTACTCATCCCTTATGGTGTTGACTTCTATTCGCAACCTGACGCGGCTGTGCGATCTCCCGTCCCTTTCGTCCTAAAATCTTAAAAGACCGTAATACTCCCAGCTTGCATCCGTTTTCGTTACCCATCGATTCAGAGTCCTATTCACCATGGCTACTGGCTACGTCGCTCTTGTTCTCCACGCCCATCTGCCTTTTGTCCGCCATCCCGAAAGTGATTATGTCCTCGAAGAAGAGTGGCTATTTGAGGCAATCACTGAAACGTACATTCCCCTCCTGCATGTATTTGAGGGGTTAAAGCAGGATGGCATTGACTTCAAAATCACTATGAGCATGACACCTCCCTTGGTGTCGATGCTGCGTGACCCGCTATTGCAAGAGCGCTACGACAAGCACTTGGCTTTACTGGAAGAACTTGTCCAAAAGGAAGCCGAGTTTAACGAACACAACGGTCATATCCGCTATCTGGCTGAATATTACGTTAACGAGTTCAGCCGGATTCGCAAAACCTGGGAACAGTATAAGGGTGACCTGGTATTAGCGTTTAAGCAATTCTTAGACAGCAACAACCTGGAAATCATCACCTGTGGTGCGACTCACGGCTACCTACCGCTGATGAAGATGTATCCTCAAGCTGTGTGGGCGCAAATTCAGGTAGCTTGTGAACATTACGAGCAAAACTTTGGTCGTCCGCCTAAAGGAATTTGGTTGCCAGAATGTGCCTATTATGAAGGACTTGATCGAATGCTGGCAGATGCTGGCTTGCGCTATTTCCTGACTGATGGGCATGGGATTTTGTATGCACGTCCTCGACCCCGTTTTGGCACTTATGCGCCAATCTATACGGAGACTGGTGTGGCGGTGTTTGGGCGTGACCAGGAATCATCCCAGCAAGTTTGGTCTTCGGAAGTTGGATATCCAGGTGCGGCTGAATATCGGGAGTTTTACAAGGATTTAGGTTGGGAAGCGGAATACGATTACATTAAGCCCTACATCATGCCGAATGGGCAGCGGAAGAATACTGGTATTAAGTATCACAAAATTACGGGGCGTGGACTTGGGTTAGGCGATAAGGCATTGTATGACCCCTATTGGGCAAGGGAAAAGGCAGCAGAACACGCCTCGAATTTTATGTTTAACCGGGAGCAGCAGGTTAATCATCTAGCTGGGATTATGCAGCGTCCGCCAATTATTGTGTCTCCCTATGATGCGGAGTTATTTGGTCACTGGTGGTACGAAGGGCCTTGGTTCATCGATTACTTATTCCGCAAGTCTTGGTATGACCAAAATACTTACGATATGACGCACCTAGCAGATTATTTGCACGATAATCCGATGCAGCAAGTCTGTAAGCCCTCGCAGTCTAGCTGGGGGTATAAGGGGTTCCACGAGTATTGGTTGAATGAGACTAATGCCTGGATTTATCCTCACCTGCATAAAGCAGCGGAGCGAATGATTGAGCTAGGACGGCGGGAAGCAGCGGATGAACTAGAGTGGAAGGCACTGAATCAGGCGGCGCGAGAGTTGTTGCTGGCGCAGTCGTCGGACTGGGCGTTTATTATGCGGACGGGGACGATGGTGCCGTATGCTGTGAGACGGACGCGATCGCACCTGATGCGGTTTAATAAGCTCTACGAGGACATCAACATCGGCAAAATCGATAGTGGTTGGCTAGAAAAGGTCGAGGAAATCGACAATATCTTCCCCGAAATCAACTATCGGGTATATCGACCTTTATAAAGGTCATGTGGCGAACACCAGAAGAACTATTGGAAATTGGTTTGAGGCGATCGCGTGTTGTCATGATCAATGAAGCACACGATGGTCTCAAGCGCTGCATTCGCACCCGCCAGATTGGGCAACGGATACTACCGACAGCCCACAAGGTGGGTTTACGGCACTTAGCGATGGAGGCTTTGTCTCCGTTCTTTGTTGATGAGGCAAATCGGACTCGACAGTTGCCTGAAGTCAAAATAGGGATGGGTTATCTTCATCAACCGGATATGAGAGCCTTTATGCAAGCAGCGCTTGATTTGGGCTGGACACTCATTCCCTACGAAATCAATTTTCAGGAATATCCATTAAATTACCCCCTCTCGATGGAATACACTAATTTCCGAGAGGAGAAGCAAGCGAAGAATTTAGTCCAGGCACTACAAGATTTGCCCTCTGACACTCAACTTCTTGTCTGGTGTGGCAACGGTCATCCTACAAAGGTAGCTGTGAAAGATTGGCTACCGATGGGCCATCAGTTCAAGCAGTTGAGTGGCATCGATCCCTTCGTCATCGATCAAACCTCAACAGTTAAGTCTTTTCAATGCTCGCCAGAGCAACAGCAGCAAAGCGAACAATTTCTCAAGCAGTTTGCCTCAGAGTTGGTAAGGAAGAGTGGTACAGCAGGTTTCTTGAGAGAAGAAGCTCCTGCTTCTTTCTTCCAATCTACTGAAGGAGCAGATGCTTTCCTTGTGTCGCTTTTAAATGATTTGGAATAGCTGTGGTATGGAAAAGGCTCTTCCAACAATTGAAAGTACAAGAGTTCTCTTGCGCCTTGCTTGCTTAGATGACGTTCCAGAGATTATTCATTACTACACTGACAATAAGGTTCATCTTGCCCCCTTTGAACCGCTTAGATTTTCAGACTTCTATACAGAAAGCTACTGGTGTAAACAGGTGAAAGAAGCCCTGGATGACTTTAACACTGACCGCTCCCTGAGGCTTTTTCTTTTTGAGAAGGAGAATGAGAGCGTAATCATCGGGTCAATTAACTTTCGTAATTTTGTTCGAGGAGTGTTTCAATCCTGTACTCTGGGCTACAACCTGGCGGAAGCTTCTCAGGGAAAAGGCTACATGACGGAAGCTTTAAAGGTAAGTCTCAGTTATGTATTTACTGAATTGAATATGCACCGAATTATGGCATCTTATTTGCCACATAATCAACGTAGCGGTAGGCTCCTGAAGCGACTTGAGTTTGTGGTTGAAGGTTATGCTCGTGACTATCTCCTGATCAATGGACAGTGGCAAGATCACATTCTCACGAGTTTAATCAACCCTCACTGGAAGTTGGCTTGATCGTTACTTTGTTCACATTTTTCGTATCAAAAATTGATTGCCACTTCGACTAGCTCTTGTTTGTTGCAAAGTAGCTCCCAGCATTTTGTCCAGATTTTGCATAAGAAGGGATAATGCTCCTTGTTGTACTGCTTTTTATGTTGGTTATAATCGTCTTCAATCGCCAGCCACAATTGCCGCAGTTGTTGCCAAGTGGAGCAGTTCTGAATTTGATAAGCTACTGCATTTTGCCAGTGTTTTAATTGGCGATAACTAATGAATTCTCCACCTTTGTCGCAACGATGGACAAATACGACATATGCCCAAGCTTCGACGCGCACAATTAAGTGCTTGGGGATTCTCAGCAATTGCGCGATGCAAGTGATACTGATGCGGAATTTGTGGGTAGGTTGGAGGCGACGAAATAGAGTAGTCATGATGGCTTCACTCCTCGCATGACCTCTGCCTCAGCAGGACTTCCGGGTCGGTGTCTTCTGCCGCGATGTCAAACATAATTTCCAAGGGAACATTTGGAATCAGTTGTTTTAGGATTCGCAGATGTCCCTCAGCATCACTGCGGCGACGAAAGCGCCCAACAATTCGCATCTGGACATTAGAGACAGGACGGATGATGCACCACGGATTCAGCTTGTCTTTGTAGGTCATGAAACTCTCTTAACACTGGCTCTGGATTGCTTTGCTTGTAGTGCTGTTGTGAGGGCAGCAACATCTGGCGCGACACGTAGGAATTTGTTCGCGTGTAATTTCCTCATGGGTATTTGATTAAGATGAGACATTAATAAGGAAAGACCAGTCAGCTACGCCATATACTGACGGAGCCAGTTAAACTTGCTGGTCTTTTATGCTTACCAACATGAACTTTAGCTCCTGTTACTTCTGGATGTCAAGAGCTAAAGTTCCGGAACTTTAGCTCAAAGATGACTGACTCAAACGAAGGGAAATCTCCATTGAGACTTCTCAGAGAAGCGGCTGAACTAACCCGAACTGAACTGGGGAGGCGTATTGGAGTATCTGAACGCCAAATTTACGATTGGGAAAATGGGATTAAACTGCCACGAATTGACAGGGCAGTTGCTCTAGCGCGTGAGTTAGGAGTTCCGCTCCAGACTGTATGTAAGGCGTTAGGAATTGATGTGACTGGTGTTCTTGAGGATAAACCACCACCGTGATTGCGTAGCGCTACGCTAGTGAAGCGTTAGCGAGTCTTCGAGCGTCAGCGCAAATGGCAATCAGAGGACGGTTAGGTAAATGACGATCGCCTCTGGTAGATTTGGCTTTGTAGCGATCGCGCCATTAGAATCGCAGTAGGACAAAGGGTAAACCGAAAGCTGTTCACTTACCCTTGTTTAGTAATAGAAAGGCGATCGCTTAATTTCTTGGGTAATGCGATCGCACTTCTTCTTTAATCCTGACGAGCCTGTAACCAAGCGTCCAGATCATCTGGTTCCGAAAAATCTAACAGTGCTTCACCCAAATCTTCTAGCTCTTGCGTCGCTAGCTCTCGAATTTGTGCTTCCAGTTCCGGCTCTACTGTACCAATCCGGCGTGTCAGCAGGCGCATAGTGTATGCTAATGCCTCTTCCCGCTTTCCTTCTTCTCGTCCTTCTTCCAAAATTTATTGGTAAATAACAGATTCCCGCATAATTCCTTTGCTGAAAAGTTGGCAGATTAACCTACCAACAAAGGGATTTGGGTAAGTTTCTGAAAGATATTTACAGGTATTGTCAAAAGACATGGTTATTCAGGTTAGACTGCACTCCTTTTACCCGATTATCTGTCATAAATGCCCTAATTTTGGCATTAAACCTAGTTCGCACTAGGAGCAAGAAAGGAGGTTAGCGAAGCGTTTCCCAAGAAGAATCGCTTATGTTTTTGGTAATGCGATCGCGCCAAAGACAACGAAGGGACAAGCACACTAACCACTTCTAAAAATCAAGAGCAATCTGCCATTGGGTTGTCAGATGCGATCGCTTATCCTTTTTCTACATTCAACGGATTAACTAACAAAACTATCCGGATACAACAGACAAAGCCCTGAAAGACGAAAAGGCAAGACTGTTAAAGTCATGCCTCAAACCATTGAAAAGCATACAGGGTATCACTTTTGGTCTTTTGTCAGTCAACCATCCACCTTCAAAATGAAAGCGACTTCTTAGGAAATAACTCTACGCTACCGGAAGCGAAGGTGAGGACATTCTCTGCGATCGCTTCCCACACTCCCGATGCCGACACCAACATTCGCGTGACGCATAGCTTTTATCGGCACATCGACAACGCTATAAGTACTAATACCTAAAGCACTCTTTTTACAATTGTTTCACAAAAAAGAGTGCTTTCTTGACAAGTTGTTCACATTCATTCTCTAGATTAGGAACAGGTATCGGAATGTTAAACGAGATAAGCAACATGCCTGAGTATCAATGGAAGCTGACAATCGTAGAACGCAACTTATTGCTTTCTAATTGGATAAAGCTTATTCCAGAAGCACAAGAGCAGATGCTCTGGGAAGCCGACGACTTAATGAGAGATTTATCTCTACTAGACAGGCAACGGTTGCTTACATCCCTTGAAATGCTACAAGACCATATCGAAGAAGATTGGCAGCAGAGGATTCAGCGGATTTTGAGCAGAGAGTTAAATGGTGATATCCGAAAAGCGCTTGAATCTAGTATCCAGAATACTGCCATCTCAGGAGGCTCGTCGCTATTGGTCGAATCAGCCAGCTAGGTAGTAAAAAACTGATACCAACTCTTTAGGGGCTGGAATAAATAAAAACTAGGTAGGGACGTACAATTGTGCGTCCCTATTTAGCATTTAATGCAAGCCTAATTGTGAATCCATAGACACTCTACAAATTAACGTTCGCTTACTACTATTTTGTTCGCTTACTTCTAGCTTCTACTTACCACTTTTTGTAGGGTAGAAACTTACCTGACATGATGACTTTAACGCGATCGCCTTTTGGGTCTTCTTCTTTCTCGATATCCAAAGTAAAATCAATCGCACTCATGATGCCATCGCCAAACTTTTCATGAATCACGGCTTTCATGGGCATTCCATACACCTGCATAATCTCATAGAACCGATAAATTAACGGGTCAGTGGGAATAACCGGGTCTAAAGACCCTTTCACCGGAAAGTCTGTTAGTTCTGCTACCATTTCTGGTTCTAACCCCAAAGCCGAGATAATTTTACTCGCCTCATCTTCAGAAGCACTGGCTTGACGGTAGAATACCGCTGAAATCCATACTTCGTCACGTCCAACTATCTTCTCTAGGTCAGCAAAAGTTAGCCCTTTTGCTTTTTTGGCGGCTAAAAGCACTGCAGTAATTTCTGGAATAGACACAAAAAAACTCCTCATCGTGCTGTCAGTTGCAGACAGCCTTGTAGCCCTATTCAAGCGGTTGTGCAGTCCTAAAAACTGTAGCAAATCGCACATCGCTAATCTGAAAATAGGTGTTAGGGGTTAGGTTGTAGGTGATAGGGGAAAGGGATTTTTATCGCAACGTTTGCGAACGATAGCTCATGGTGTCTAATTGGCTAATTATGAGAGAGCAGGTGAGGTGGAAAAGAAAAAGGCAAAAGAAAGAATTCTCTCTTTTGCCTCTCTACTTAACCAGAAGATTCTGGGATTACTTGTTAAAATCTTTATCGATCCACAGAACCCATGATGATATCAACACTACCGAGAATTGGCATGATATCAGCTAGCTTCACACCCCGCAGGAGCTGGGGTAAGATTTGCAGGTTGACGAAATCAGCAGCACGAATCTTCCAACGCCAAGGGAAGACATTATCATCCCCAACGATGAAAATTCCCAGTTCTCCTTTGCCACTTTCAACACGGACATAGTGTTCACCCTTGGGAATCTTGAAAGTCGGAGCAATTTTCTTACCAACAAACTGGTAATCAAAGTCGTTCCACTGGGATTTCTTCCCTTCTGCCATGCGCTTGGCTTCCAGATTCTCGTAAGGACCACCAGGCAATCCTTTCAAGGCTTGACGGATAATCTTAACCGACTCGCGCATCTCGCGAATCCGCACTAAATACCTGGCAAAGCAGTCTCCAGCCGTTTCCCACTGCACTTCCCAGTCAAAGTCGTCGTAGCACTCGTAGTGGTCTACTTTCCGCAAATCCCAGTTCACACCGGAACCCCGCAGCATCGGACCTGAAAGTCCCCAGTTAATCGCTTCTTCACGGCTTATGGTACCAACGCCCTCTACCCGACGCCGGAAGATCGGGTTGTCGGTAATTAGGCGCTCGTACTCGTCTACTTTGTCGATAAAGTAGTCACAGAAATCAGAACACTTATCAACCCAGCCGTAAGTTAGATCAGCTGCTACCCCGCCAATGCGGAAGTAGTTGTTGTTGACCATCCGTTGCCCTGTGGCGGCTTCCCATAGGTCGTAAATCAACTCCCGTTCGCGGAAGATGTAGAAGAAGGGTGTCTGGGCACCAACGTCAGCCATGAACGGTCCCAACCACAGCAGGTGATTGGCAATCCGATTCAACTCCAGCATGATTACGCGGATGTAGCTGGCGCGTTTGGGTACCGCAATATCCGCTAACTTTTCTGGGGCATTGACGGTAATTGCCTCATTGAACATCCCCTCCGCATAGTCCCAGCGACTGACGTAGGGGACGTACATGATGCTAGTGCGGTTCTCGGCAATTTTCTCCATGCCCCGGTGCAGGTAGCCAATTACCGGTTCGCAATCGACCACATCCTCGCCATCGAGAGTAACAATCAGTCGCAACACCCCGTGCATGGAAGGATGGTGAGGACCCATGTTGAGAACCATGGGTTCTGTTCTCGTTTCAATTTGTGCCATAAATTAAGCAGTTTCCCGTTTCGGCAGGTTAGACAGTTGCAACAAGAGACAGTCAGCTTCAAAAGTCAGTAGTGCAACTTGGCAAGTTACCCCTACTAGTCAGCAGTCTGTTGATATTTAACAATGGAAAACAGACTAGGCACAATGCACGAACTCGCTTATCGCTGATATTTGATAGCTTTATGGCGGTAGGTCTTGTGCAATATATTGATTTTTGTTGCTTCTCTTTACTAATTATATGGAGACTAGTGCTGAAGAGGCGAAGCCAGTGGCGTTTTTACATGTGCCAGTGCTGAGCCGAGAGTTGATTGAAGGTTTAGACATTCGTCCGGGTGGGCATTACCTGGATGCTACGGTGGGTGGGGGTGGACACAGCCAGCTAATTCTGGAAGCGGCATCAGATGTTCACATCACAGCGATTGATCGAGATGCTGAGGCGATCGCCTCAGCAAAAGCCAAGTTAGAAAAGTATGGTGAGCACGTCCAGTTCTGGCAGGGTAATTTTGCAGAATATCAGCCATTTAACCAGCAATTTGATGGAATCATTGCCGATCTGGGTGTTAGCTCTGCTCAGTTCGATATTCCAGAACGAGGCTTTAGTTTTCGTCATGCTGCTGATTTAGATATGCGAATGGATCAGCGTCAATCTCTCACCGCTGCCGATGTGATCAATCGCTGGGATGAAGCACAACTAGCGGATGCGTTTTACAAGTACGGGGAAGAACGGCTATCTCGGCAAATTGCACGGCGGATTGTCGAACAACGTCCGTTTCAAAGGACTGATCAACTGGCAGAAGCGATCGCATATAGTGTCCCTCGTAAATATCGCTATGGCAGAATACATCCGGCTACCCGCGTTTTTCAAGCCTTAAGGATTGTTGTTAACCAGGAATTGTCCTCTCTAGAAACCTTCTTGAACAAGGCACCGAACTGGCTAAAGCCTGGGGGCAGACTAGGTATTATCAGTTTTCATAGCTTAGAGGATCGCCTTGTTAAGCACAGCCTCCGAGATTCAACTTTGTTACGGGTACTAACTAAAAAGCCAGTGATAGCCCAAGAAAACGAACTTAATGAAAACCCTCGTTCTCGTTCTGCCAAACTTAGATTTGCAGAGCGAGTGTTTCAGAAAGAATAGAAATTAGGGACTAGCCACTAACTGCATTGAAGCGATCGCATCGCTTACTTCCTGTAGTTTCTGGGCAGCATTTCCGCCTAAAAATAACGCTTGCGCTTTGGCAAGACCTGTAGGTAAATCGGGGCAAACCCCACATCGCCACAGATAAAATCCACCGTTCCAAATGGCAGCCAGCATCAATTCAGACGATTTACCTTGTAAAACATCTTGCATCTGTGCCAACAGTTGAGAGGTTGAGTCGAGAGGCACTTCCGCACCAGCAAAACCGTAGTCACGGGGATGCAGCAGGATACGCTCAAAGTTAGAACTGCTACCTGGCTGACTAACTGCAATAATTGCCGTGCGATCGCGTGGCAAGTCACAACTCCCCTCTAATCCTTTTACCAACGTGAAATTAGTGGTTCCTCGAAACTCAAAGGTATGTCGAAATCGGTCTTCCGTGGGAGGATGCACATATCCTGCAACAATATGGGCATTTCCTGCATAAGGACACCAAACGAGTTCTAGTGTTGCTGCTGGTGGACGTTTGCCAAGTTGGTCGCGGTAGGGAACCAACTGATGCGCTTGAGGAAAGTGTTGGGGAAGATAGATAAATCCCAAACCTGTTGTTTCCAGTAACTGCTGAACCTGAAAGAGCGTTAGTTTCGAGAAATCAACTCCTAATCCCTGCCAAATCTCAACTAAGGGGACACCATACTTCGTCGGCATACAATCGCCCCCATGCATCAACACAGGTACCCCAGCGGCTGCCAAAATCAGGGCAGTTAGTGGAGTTACAGGTGCAGTACGCGATCGCCCATCATATGGTGTTCCAAGTACGGTTACGGGTTGAGAGAAAGAGGGCATTGTTGAAGAATCTTTCCCATTCCCCATTCCCCAAGGTTGCAGTTTTGGCCCTAGCTGGTCATAAGCATCCAGCATTCCTGCCAGTTCCTCACTCGTGGGTCGTTTAATCCGGTGGGCAATCATAAACGCGCCAATCTGAGCGGGGGTTGCTTCTTGTAACAGCATCATCCGAGTCGCTGCTGCGGCTTCCTCACGACTCAAATTTTTACCCGTGTGGACACCACTACCCACTTTCTTTAACAATTCCCTAAAAGCATCACTCATGGCAGTTTCGTCGTCAGCTTTGGATTGAGAAATTATGAATTAAGTTAAGCCCAATTAAACAGTTTTGGGGACTGGAGACTAAGAAATCTCAAGCATCTTTCCTAGTAATCTTCCCAATCACTCATAATTCATCACTTTCTTGGTCAAATGGCTGGAAAGGTCTGAGCAATTATTACCTTCTGAGGATGAGGGTGGATTAACGCTAGATAGCCCCAACTGACGCACTAGCTGACAAAAGTAATGAATAGGAGGAACGAGAAGTCGGTCTTGAGTTGTAACCATAACGACCTGGCGACTTAGGCTGGAATCTGAGGTTGAGACATTGCCGACAAGGTTATTGGGTGTCGTTAGTGACGGTGGTAAATTGGCGATCGCACGGACTGCCAGAGTTGGGTCAGTACAAGCCTCTACTAAAGCTGATTTCGGCAACAAAGCAATTAATTCTCCCTGCCGCACAACACCACGAAACGCTTCTAAGGTATTCAACTCCATCACCGCTTTCAGTTTGGCTCCAAACCGGGAGAATCGCTCTTGTACCAGGCGCTGCATCCCGTAGCCATCTTTAAACACGACTTGCGGATACTGAATGAGTTCTGCCCAAGGCACCTGTTCGTGTTGAGTGAGGGGGTGATTTGCCGCCATTAAGACTTCAATAGGTTCGTTGAATAAGACATCAACAATCATTTCTGGGCTAGCGGTCAAAAAGCGATTATTCATCACAATCGCAACATCAACCAAACCATCTCGGAGGACTTTTAAAGCGCGATCGCTTCCTAATGCTGTCACCCGTAACTGCACATCTGGGTAATTTTTGCAAAACTGCTGCAATATTGGAGGTAAGTAATGAGAACAGACTGAGTGAATTGCTGCCACACAGAGTTCTGGCTGCTTCCCTGCCATTAATTCTGCTAATTCCTGCGTTGCCGAGTGCCACTCCTGACAGATTTTGCGAGCATGAGGCAGGAGATGTTCCCCTCCTAGCGTCAGCTTAGCTTGAGCCGTGCGATGAAACAGTGGCAAACCCAAGTCATTTTCTAACGACTGAATTTGTCGGCTGACTGTGGACTGCGTTACCCCACATTTTTGTGCTGCCTGTCCGAAATTCCCTGTTTCGGCAACAGCCAGAAACGCTTGCAACTGCTCAATCCGCATAGTTATGTAAATAAGATTACATTCTTAATGCCATGACGATAACGGATTTGCTGTTGCAGTTTGGTAGAGCTTGATACAGGCAATCGAATCAGGTAGGGCATGTCACCAGGATTACCAAGCGAATAAGTAGAGTGCGTCATGACGCACCCTACTTATTCGCCACCATCCCAACTTAGGGGTTCAACGCCTTTACCATCCATTCCCCAATCTGCCGTATACATTCCTTCTACAATCAATCGATGCAGGCTCGAAAACTCCCATTGTTGGGGAACCTGGCATAAGCCATGGGCTACGGGATTGTAATGAATATAATCGCAATGCTGGGTAAAATCGTCTTCGTCACGGATCACATGCTCCCAAAATCGCCGTTGCCAGAGATTCTGTTCCCCTCGTTTTTGTCGAGAGGCTGAAACGACTGGAGGTAGATCAAGGTGATTGCCGCATTGCTTTGTCACATAGCCTTTAATGAGCCGCAACCGAGTTGAATAATCGCTATCTCCCGATGGTAATGTCCAGATGCAATGAAAGTGGTCAGGCAACAGCACAAAGGCATCAATTGAAAAAGGATACTGTTGACGCACCGTTTCGATTGCAGTACGAAGCGCGGTACGAGTAATCTTGCTGCATAGCCAAGGTTGACGCTGATAGGTCACTTGAGTGATGAAGTAGGTGCCACCAGCAATATAGGCGCGTCTGTAATTAGGCATGGCTCAATCGGTAGAGTCCATGATCAAGATGCCCATATTGGTGGGTGTGTTGCCACTTGGTAGGGTGCGTCATGACGCACCCTACTTTTGGAAGGGGTGATCGTTCATTAAGGCAAAAAGGATTTCAAATATTTTAATTGGGTAACCAGTCCTCGTCCAACACTAACTCTAGGGAATAGGGACACTCTTCTGGAATAACTGAAATTGGTATTTCCGTTGGAAGGGCGATCGCTTTTTCGTCCACTCCAGTGGGTCTGGAATAATTGCACACATAGGTAGGAGGTTCAATCTCCGAGCCTAGACGAGGGTCATTAATGGGTTGAGTGGCAACAACTTTCAAGGGGATTTCACCTGCCCATACGGGTAACTCATAGTCAGCTTCATCATCAACAGGTGGCCCCGTCCGTACCTTAGCGGAAGCTTCAGTAAGTGGTAGAGCCAAAACCAAAGTTCCTGCAAGTTCCTGACGGCTAGGTGGACGCACCTCTGCCCACCGTCCAGCAACAATATGCTCAGAAAAAGCATAAAGCGCTTCTAGCTTCTGATCAGCATCCTGTACAGTTGTGGCTGTCCCAAATACGACGACTGATCTGTAGTTCATTGAATGATGGAATGCCGAACGAGCTAGCACTAAACCATCAATCAAAGTCACAGTTACACAGACATCAATACCTGTCTGTAGCGATCGCAGCATCCGACTTGCAGGTGAGCCATGAATATAGAGCTTATCCTCGACTCGTCCGTAAGCGGTCGGAATGACATAAGGCTGTCCGTCTACGACAAATCCAACATGGCACACCAACCCTTCATCCAAAATTTGGTAAACAAGATCTCGCTCATAATGCCCTCGCTTTGGCACTCGCTTAAGGGTAGTTCTTTGTGTCGGGGTAAAGTTCTCTTCACTGACTTCTGGTGCTTTGTAACTCATGACCTTTGTCTCTTAGCGCTACACAGCTAGAGTAGTTAGCTAAGTGGACTTGCACAAGCACCACTTTTGTGATTAATAACCAGTCCACTTTTAAACCCGTATGGACTTAGCGATTACCCTTGACCCCCAGGTTGCACTACCTTTGCACCGTCAACTGTATGAGGAGTTACGACGCGCAATCCTTACAGGGCGATTAATGTCAGGACAGCGCATCCCTTCAACACGAACCATGGCTCAGTCTCTTGGAATCTCGCGTGCTACCGTGACTCTGAGCTACGAGCAACTTCTCAGTGAGGGTTACCTCCAAGCTGTTAGAGGTTCAGGAACTTTTGTCTGTCAGCAACTCCCAGATGACCTATTGGAACCTGCACCGATTAAATCTATAGCGGAAGCGGCACCTTTCCCGAAGCAACTGTCAGCCTATGGTGCCAGCCTCACGACTAACGACTTGTTGAGACCCAAAGAACCAGAAGCGATGATTCATTTTCGCTATGGACGACCAGCGATTGACCATTTTCCGTTGAAGCTGTGGCGACGGCTTTTGTCACGCCATTGCCGCTTTAGCTCAGATATATTCGGCTATGCTCAAGACTCGCGAGGATATAAGCCATTGCGGGAAGCGATCGCGTCTTACATATCCCGCTCTCGTGCTGTACAGTGCAAACCTGACCAAGTGATTATCGTCAGTGGTTCCCAGCAAGCCCTTGACTTAGTAACACGCCTGTTGATTGATCGCGGTGACTGGATTGCCATGGAAGATCCAGGTTATCTAGGAGCAAGACGCACGTTCCTAGCACAAGGGGCTTGTCTACATCCTGTAGCTGTTGATGAGTCAGGATTCATGGTCAAGAGTTTGGCAACAGCCCCAGGAGCAATCAAACTCGTTTATGTAACTCCATCTCACCAATTCCCAACAGGTGCTATCTTGTCCCTACCACGACGCTTGGAGCTACTGGCGTGGGCGCAAAAGACAGGTGCAACGATTATTGAGGACGATTATGACAGTGAGTACCGATATAGCGATCGCCCAATTCCTGCCTTACAAGGACTAGGCTCAAGTGACTCAGTAGTTTACATTAGCACCTTCTCGAAGGTACTATTTCCCGCCTTACGAATGGGCTATCTGGTTGTGCCACCGAGTTTAGTGCAGGTATGCGATCGCGCCAAGTGGCTTACAGACCGTCAATCGCCTCTGTTGGAGCAATACGTCCTCACAGACTTTATTAAAGAAGGACATCTAGAACGCCATATCCGGCGGATGCGTAACCTTTATGACCAACGTCGTCGGACGCTTGTGCAATGTCTATTGCAACATGTGGGAGAGCAAGTAACAATTTTGGGTGAGAACGCAGGACTGCATCTGATGATACGGTTGCACACCCACTTGAGTGAGCGAGACATCCTGAATCGGGCGGCACAAGTGGGCGTGGGCTTAATCCCTGCCTCTTTTTACTATCTCAAGAGTGGCAGTAGAAATGAGTTTGTCCTAGGTTATACCGAACTCGATGAGCCGCAAATTCAAGAGGGAGTCCGCAGATTATGCCAAGCACTGTCGTAACAAAACAGTGATGCCCCTTACAGAACTCCCTCCCTCGTTTGTTAGATCTCTTGGAAAATACTTGGCGATTGGAAATCGCGGCTACAAAAACGAAGTCCGCGAAGGCGGACTCTTAAAACCCGCGAAGGCGGGTTTAGTTTGTCTAGCCTCAGACTTCAGTCTGTAGGCATCCATCGACTGCAAGCAAGAGGTCTATTATTTTGATACCAGAGCAATGACAACAGGGCAAAGGAACTCAGAATTCTTACCGAATCATCCTCAATCCCTAAATCCCTAATATCCACTACTGCCACCCTAGAGGCGGTTCAATGAGGGTCTGCTCCGACTTGCCAACGCTAGCACCTGGTTTATCAACAATCTTCACTGTGCTTGCCTGAGGCCCCTCCTCACCTTCCTCTAGAAAGAAATGCACCCCCGTGCCAATTTCTAACCGTTCAAAGTCGTCATTAAGTACGCTATTTTGGTGGAAGTAGATATCCTGACCATCTAGGGTTTTGAGAAAGCCATATCCCTCCTCAGGAAAGAGCTTGGTTACTAGCGCGATGGAATCCTGTGCTTCATGGGTCTGAGCCTTATCGCTCTCATGCTGCTGTTTAGTGAGTTTTTTGAGCTGACGGAGTGCTGCCTTGAAGGCATCTCGGATAACTACATCAAGTGGATCGTACTGTGTACCCTCTCCTGGATGGCTGTCTGCAACGAGTTCGTGACCGGGGGGTACGGTCATGTCGATCCGCACCCGATAGGGAGAACCGTTACTTGGGCGATCGTGGGGTTTTTCGATCGCAATATGGCAGCTACTGATGTAATCGCAAACTTGCTCCAGCTTGGCAACCTTTTCGTGGACTAATGCATCAATGGCAGCGGTTTTCTCAACATCTCGATAAGTAATTTCTAAGGGAACTTTCATAACCTATTCTCCAATTTTGGTATTGTTGATTCGGCACGTTAGAGAGCGGAAGGAAAGGTTTCTGGTACCTCGTCTGTCTCCCATCGGGCAGTGCGCTCTAGAGGTTCCACCGCCCGTGTTTCATCAATGTGGATTACAGCATCGAACTGATCGGAGAGTCGGGTGCGGAAGTAGTGGCTCATGCGCTCGGTATCCGGGCGGTAGATAACCCCGATCGCACGTTCCAAGCGAGGTTTTCGCAGTTCTTTGACTACCTCACCCCCATCCCGTAAATTCAGCAGGAAGCGAGGTAAACCTGTGTTATGAAACAGTGCCTCATAACTCTCTGGCAATGCAGGTCGAACCCGCTTAAGTTCGGCAGAAGCACCCCAGTCAGAAGCGGCGGTGACACTACCTGTGTAGGTACTGAAGCCAATGAGTATGGCATCCCGACCATATCGTTCACGCACCAGTTGCCCAACATTGAATTCACCCGCATCTCCCATCTCTGTTGCTCGTGCATCCCCAAGATGCGAGTTGTGTTCCCAAACCACAACTTTCGCCTGATTTCCCTGTTGCTCTAGGTGAGCAACCAGTCCGTCAAGTGTCCCAGCCATATGGCGATCGCGAATGTTCCACGACGACACTCGACCCCGAAACATCGAGCGGTAGTATTCTTCTGCATTTTTTACTAAACGGGCGTTCTGTTCAGCGTAGAAGAATTCGTCCTCTGCCACTTGCCCATCCCGTTGAGCATACTCAGCCGTCCGACGTTGCAATTCTATTAGCTGATTAACGGCTTCATCCTCACAGGACTCAGCTAGACCAACACTTGTCGCATACCCGTAGGTTTGGGTATCCTCCCGAAAATGTTCAAAGCACGAGTAACGGGAGCGTGCTTGCTTGGCAGCGTCTGGATCAACCTTGTCCAGGTAACCCAGAACAGCGTCGATGGAGGCGTGCATACTATAGAGGTCAAGCCCATAAAAGCCCACTTTACGGGCATTTTGAGGTAACGCATCGTTATACTGACGTAGCCAATTGATGAAGTTAAGTACATCCGTGTTGCGCCACATCCAGATTGGAAAGTCTTGGAATTCTCCCAAAGCTTCAACGGCTGTAGCATCATCATTGACACCTCGGACATAGCGGTTCACGCGGTAAGCATCAGGCCAATCTGCCTCAACCGCTACTGCTGTAAAACCTTTTTCTTGAATGAGTCGTTTGGTAATTTCAATCCGTTGTTCATAAAACTCATGAGTGCCATGAGAGGCTTCTCCAATCAGTACAATGCGGGCATCCCCAATTAAATCCATCAATGGATCGTAGTCTTCGGCTGTACCCGTTAAGCGATAAGCAGCTTCACGTACTGCATCGGTTAGTTTAGTCCTTGTTACATCTGGCATGGTTCTAAATCTCTTAGCATTTCGCCTCAAGGCGATCGCTTCTCACAAAAACTCATCATTGAATACTTGCTGACACCGAGTTAATGCCTCCAGTTAATTAGCATCTTAAAAAGCTGAAAATTCCCTTGCCTCTAGCCAACGGAGCGTGATACTACATCTACATACTCTGTCTAGCAGATGAGGCTGTATTAAGGTAAACAGTAAAGCTCACTACAAAAGCAAGGTTTTTGACTTTTGACTTCCAAGGGAGCGGCACTAGTTTCTTAGCCCCTTACCCACCAACATGGCGTCCTGCCAGCAGGATGGCATCTGCAATATCAATGTCTCTATCACCATCAGCATCCAGGAAAGCATTGAGCACTGGATTGCCGCCTTCGGAATGCTGCGCTTTACTGCCAGTTTTCAAGAAGTTCAACACCAAGGGAACTAGAATCGGCAACATATCTCGAATCGTTGCAGCATTCAACCCGGTTCGGTTGGCAATCTCTTGCACAATGCCCTCTACTTGAGGAGAGCTAAAGAGTACATTAACCGCTTGATCGTTAGGATAAGTGCCACTGTAGCGATCGACCACGGCTTCTGCCTGTGCCGTACCCTCTGTAGTCCGCTTTTGCTGCAAAGCAGAGCGAATATGGTTTCCGACAATCGACAGCATCGATCGCACAGTCAACAAGTCTGTACTATACGTGTCCCCTAGCTGCTGCACGGTATTAAGCATCACAGCCATTTGACCGGAAGTGGCATCTTGATCAGGATTATCAAGGGCACTCAAAACTTGGTTGAGTATTTTCATGATTGAGTTTCACTCCTGTCTTGCTGTAGTAGAAATTGTGCTTGTCCCGCCCTGCTAATTAACGTTAGTCAGTTTGGCTTAATGTTTAGTCGTTCACACAACAAGCACTCAAAACTATGCAAGTCATGGTGTCTCATATACTATCGCTGTGCCTCTAGCTAATAGTAGAGAATCAGCTAGTTAACTTTAGTTTGTATTACTTATGCACCTGTCTAGAGTAAGAGTTTTAGTACGAATCATTACTCTTAATTGGATTGCATCAAGCCTCTCATAACAGTTTACAGGAAGCGGCGGGCAGCCCTTTTCTTCTGAGGAGGAGAGATAGGTGCCCGCCGCTTTGTTGTTTGTTAAAGAAGACAAATAACAAACAACAAACGACACTATCGACTCATGTAACGCCCTGCCATCTGCAAGGCATCAGCCATATCAACGTCGCCATCGCCATCGGCATCTAAGAAGGTTTGGAGAACAGGATTTGAACCTTGAGGGTTTTGGGTACTGTTACCCGTTTGAAGAAGCTTCAAGACTACGGGAACCAGGATTGGCAACATTGCTTGAATCGTAGCGCTACTTAATCCTGTCCTTTGTGCTGCTTCTTGAACAATCTGCTGGATTTGAGGAGCATTAAAGAGTAACTGGACAGCTTGATTGCTGGGATGAGTGCCACCGAATTGATTGACAAAATCTTGAGTTTGCTCATTACCAGCAGTGCTTCGCTTTTGTTGCAGAGCCGAGCGAGCATATTTTCCTACAATTGAGAACACCGATTGAACGGCTGAAGGGTCGGTGTTGGAATTGTTACTCAATTGTTGAACAGTACTGAGGACATCGCCTATCTGACCTGAACTAGCTTGCTGCTCAGGATTGTTTATTGCGCCTAAAATCTGGTCAAAGAGTCCCATAGTTCGTTTTACTCAAAAATTCACTGCTTTTGAATATCGCACAAGTTAAAGGTGGCTTGCCTCTAACCTAAAGAATGAAAATCTCTCTTCCCCCGCCTATTTCAGATTAGACACCCATAGGAGTACACAAAGATTGCTATGAAAATCCCTCTCCCCTGCCACCTAACACCTACCACCTATTTTCAGATTAAGTTTACACGATGAGCTTTTTCGGCGGTGGTAGCTAGCGAGTCGAACTGGTTATAGGGTTTAGAAGTATATTGATGTTTGATTGGAAGTGCGATCGCAAATTCTGTGCCAACTCCCTCCTCAGAATTACAGGTGATTTTGCCACCATGTTTCTCGACTATAATCTCTCGACTAATGGCTAAACCTAATCCTGTTCCCACACCTCTAGGTTTCGTCGTAAAGAAGGCATCAAATATCTTTGCCTGATTCTCTGGAGAGATGCCCAAACCGTTGTCTGTAATTTTAATAACAACTGAATCCTGATCTTGGCATTCTATTGTAATGGCAATCAGCTTGCTTTCGCTTGATTTTTCTAAAGCATCAATCGCATTACTGAGCAGATTCATAAATACCTGATACAGTAGACCCGCATAGCCTTCAATTGCTAGAATATTGTCATAGTTCCGAATCACTTTAATCTCTTTTTTCAGGCGATTATTCAGGATAAGGAGGGTGCTATCCATGCAAGCGTGTAAATCGACAGGATGCGGGTTTGACTTATCAAGCCTAGAGAAGTCTTTTAAGCTAAGAACAATTTGAGTCGCACGTTCTGCACCAAGTTTCATCGACTGTAATACTTTCGGCAAGTCTTCTTTTAGAAACTCTAAGTCAATTTCCTCCTGCATTTCTTGGATAGCTTCTGAAGGGTGAGGAATCTCAGCAGTGTAGGCTTCTAGAAGCACTAAGAGTTTTTCAACATAATCACTAGCATAAATCAAGTTGCCATAGATGAAGTTCAGAGGATTATTGACTTCATGGGCGACTCCAGCCATCATTCGCCCTAGGCTAGACATTTTCTCACTTTGTATCATCTGATCTCGACTAGCCGCTTTTTGTTCTTCAAGAAGCTGCTTCACCTGTTGAATCAATTCATTGAATGAGAGAGTTAAATCTCCCACTTCATCTTTAGTAGTTACGGGCGCTTGTAAGTCAAAATTCTTTTCTTTGGTAACTTTCTGAGCAATGTTTGTTGTTGATTGAATTGGCATAGCGATCGCACGACTGATGTACAGCGCTAACAAAATAGCGATCACAACCGATAATAAGATGCTAGCTGTAACGATTTGAACTCGAATTGTCTGAGCTGTCTCATAATATACTTTTGCTTGTTCATAGTCCTCATGAGCAAAGTTGGCAAGTTCAGTCAGGTCATCAGAAAAACTATCAAATTTAAAAGCAATTGGACTATCATTAAAATCTAAAAGCAGTTTTTGTGCTACCTTAATCCCCTCAGAATTTAAATTTAGCGAGGTAATTTGCTTCAAGTTTTTGTCAGATTGTTCGATGTACGCTTCGGGAAGACCTTTGTAAGCTTGCATAAAGTTTCTTGTTGAAGCAAAATCATCATTTAAATCTGTATCTTTAGGTCGTTTTAGATTACTGTGGGAGGATTTATAAGTAGACCATAGCAGCTTAAACTCGGCAGAATGCTCAAGGTAATGAGCATACTCGCTCTGCCAAGGTTTCGATTTTCCTAGAAGGAAAATAAACTGTTGCTGATGTGTCAGTGTCTGGAGACTACTAGTTTGCAAACGATCTAAAGAACGTATCTCCTCCATAGCGTGTTCTTTTTGCGCTTCAGCTTGTTGCTCGTAGTAATTGGCGATCGCGAGTCCAACAGTCGTCCCTACAACGGCAACACCGAGTGCTAGTGCATAGCCAAAAGCGATCTTTTGACGAATGCTTAGCCGTTGAGATACCCACCCTATCCAGTTTTTGGAAGGTAACTGTAGATGATTTGGGAGAGATTGAGGGTTCACTCTAGATAAAAGCTCCTTCAAGCAGTAGCAAAATATTTACTCTTAGTTGTCCAGGGGTGACTTTCCAAAGCAGCAATCATTATGATTATCCTTCATCCCTGAGACAGATGCTAGAAGCAAGGTTCTACAGTATCTTTCCCTACTCATCTGAATTATATTAACTTCAAGCTCAGATTAATGTAATCGGTGTATTTACTACAGCAGTCATCAAAGTAAATAACTTTCAGTTAAAACTTGAAGGAGATTTACACTCCTACCAAAGGCTCGATTTCCGAGGATTGCGTAGCGGCATCAAACCTGCTGAGTGCTGATGGCTCTGTGATAAAAACAGCTACTCAGACTTTGCCGTTTTAAAATGTGAACAAAAAGCCCAATTCATTACATGCCCCTCTCACGCCTATTAACGCTGATTCTTGGTCTTAGCCTAATCCTGGGGTTAATGCTTTGGCTGATTAATTCTTTATATCGGCTGTATATTCAAATCTCATTTACAGCTCCCTTACTAGCGAATTTGCTGCTGTTGCTGCTGATTTGCCTAATTGGAATGTTAATCGTTGCCTTTATTTATTATGTAGGGCTATTTCAGCGATCGCGCAAAGAATCCCGCAGACGTCGCTTAACCCCAAAAGTACCCGTTGAGAAAACAGAGGCAGCCGAGGAAACGCTCAAAGCAATACGGCAACAAGTAACGCAGATTCAGGATGAAGTGGCACGACAAGAATTACTCAGTCGTTCACGAGAGATTGAAGCCATTTTAGCCCGTGGAGAATTACTAGTTGTTGTTTTTGGTACAGGTTCAGCCGGGAAAACATCGCTTGTAAACGCGCTCATTGGGCGGATGGTGGGGCAAGTTGGTGCGCCGATGGGGACAACAGAGGTAGGTGAGACGTATAGCCTGAAGTTAAAGGGATTAAACCGTCAGATTCTAATTACCGATACACCTGGGATTTTAGAGGCAGGGGTAGCTGGGACAGAACGGGAGCAAATGGCGCGGCAGTTAGCAACGGAAGCTGATTTGTTGTTGTTTGTTGTCGATAACGATTTACGGCAGTCGGAATATGAACCATTACGTCGCTTAGCAGAGATTGGGAAGCGTAGTCTGCTTGTCCTTAATAAAACTGACCTCTATTCGGAAGCTGACAAGGAAACGATTTTGGCACGATTACGGCAGCGAGTGCGAGGATTTATTGCGACAATGGACGTAGTTGCGATCGCAGCCAATCCCCAATTGGCACAGCTAGAGACAGGCGAAACTCTCCAACCCGATCCAGACATCATGCCACTCATCAAACGCCTTGCTGCCGTTTTGAGAGCCGAAGGGGAAGACTTGGTAGCTGACAACATCCTCCTACAGTCCCAGCGCTTAGGAGAAGAAGCTCGACGCTTGATCGATAACCAGCGCAGACGGCAGGCGGAGAAGGTGGTGGAACGCTTTCAGTGGATTGGTGCAGGTGTCATCGCCGTGACTCCTTTACCTGTGGTGGATTTGTTGGCAACGGCTGCTGTTAATGCCCAAATGGTCATTGAAATTGGCAGAATCTACGGCTGTGAACTGAATATGGAGCGAGGACGGGAGCTAGCGCTTTCTTTGGGCAAAACGCTTGCAAGTTTGGGAATTGTTAGAGGAGCGATTGAATTAGTTTCGAGAGCGCTTCAGCTAAATGTTGCCACCTATCTTGTTGGCAAAGCGATTCAGGGAGTTAGTGCGGCTTATCTAACACGCATTGCGGGTAAGAGCTTTATTGAATATTTCCGTCACGATCAAGACTGGGGCGATGGTGGCATGACTGAGGTGGTGCAACGGCAGTTTCAGTTGAATCGCAAAGATGAGTTTGTTAAGGCGTTCATTGCCGAAGCGATCGCACGGGTTGTCAGACCTTTAGAAGCTCGATCTACAGAGGAAGAGGAACCCAACTCATCCAATGACCGTTCTTGAATTCAAAATTCAAAACTTGAACTCGCTTGTATTTAATCTTTAATTTGCAATGGATATTCTTCCGTTGCCTTTAAGGAAAACTATACTGCAACTGAGGAAAGCGATCGCCTTCACATCAAACAGAGCATCACTCGGAGTTTTCAGCTTCATTCACCAATTCCTGAGCGGTTCGATATAGTGCCTCATCCATGCGAAACCCTGAAGCAATCAACTCATCCAGTAACGGGGTTATAGCCGTAATCAGTCCATTTTGCCTTGCTTGAATTAATACACCTACAGTACCAATGTAATTGAGTCCCTGAGCTTGCGCGACTCGTCTCCCCCTTGCTTCATCGATTAATAACAACTCGGCTTCTAACTCAATGGCTAGAATAATTGCTTCACTCTCACCCCTGTCTAATCGTTCCCTCAAAAGTTCAACAGCGGTTTGATTCTCAACAGTGGCAACTCGTATCCACTTAGCCGCCTCCACCTCAATTGCTCCTGGACGGGTTTGCCCAGAGTCAACCACTTCATCTTGAACCGCAGTTGGTATAATCAATTCCCTGTACAGCAAGCGCAGCAATTCAAAATGATTAATCCGAGCTAAAGCAATAAGAGGTCCAGCATTGGCAACAATTATCATGAAGGATTACGATTCAAGAGGCTCTGAGCTGTTGCGACTTCTGCTGCCAATTCGTCTGCTGATTCTGTGAAGTAGGGAATGTCCTGTTGTGCAAGCAACTGAATAAATTCCCATTTGGAAATTTTCAGCAACTCAGCGCCTTTGCCTGTCGAGATACGTTCTTGTCGAAATAACTCTAGCGCAACCAGCTCCAAAATTTGTGCTTCTAGTTGTGCCTCTGGAACGTCAAGTGCGCCAAGTAAATCTCTTGGTATCTTTAGGTTAACGGTGAGGGTACTCATGGGGTTTTGCAGAGTGGGAGTCCGTGAGGCATCCTCAGTGTATCAATTCTCATCAGGAATGCTGATGATGAACGCTCAGTGATTAGTCGAGGTTTGCGATCGCTCTCTCCAAAACTAGCAGCGATATCATGGCAAATGAACCCCTAACCATTGGTTAGTGCCATCTAACCCGCTACGAAGCTAATGAACGCCGATCGCACACAACTCCCCGAAGCTACCCAACCGACTTTTCAACGACCAGAACTGCTTGCCCCAGCAGGGAATTGGGACTGTGCCAAAGCCGCTGTGGAAAATGGGGCAGATGCCATCTATTTCGGGTTGGAGCGGTTTAATGCGCGAATGCGGGCGCAAAACTTCACAGAGGCAGAGTTACCCCGCTTGATGGCATTCCTGCATCGTCGGGGCGTGAAAGGCTACGTCACCCTCAATACCCTGGTCTTTCCCAAGGAATTGGTAGAGGCACAGCAGTATCTCCGTACAATTATTGCGGCGGGTGTGGATGCGGTAATCGTTCAGGATGTCGGGATTTGCCGTCTAATTCGTCATCTCTCGCCCGATTTTCCTATTCATGCCTCTACCCAGATGACCATTACCAGTGCGACTGGGGTGGAATTTGCTAAATCACTTGGCTGCCAGTTGGTTGTCTTGGCGCGTGAATGTTCTCTCAAGGAAATCAACAAAATCCAGAAGCAGCTTGCACAACGGGATGCCTCACTGCCGTTAGAAGTTTTTGTGCATGGTGCTTTGTGTGTTGCCTATTCTGGTCAATGCTTGACTAGTGAAGCATTAGGGGGACGTTCTGCTAATCGGGGAGAGTGCGCTCAAGCTTGCCGAATGCCTTATGAGCTAATTGCTGATGGGAAAGTGGTGGATTTGGGCGATCGCAAATATCTGCTCAGTCCCCAAGACTTAGCAGGGCTGGAGGTTCTGCCAGAGTTGGTGAGAACAGGGGTAAGCTGTCTGAAAATTGAAGGTCGCTTGAAAACACCAGAATACGTTGCCAATGTGACTCGTGTTTATCGAGAAGCGCTGGATCGGGTGATGGCGGAGTTAGAGAGACCTAACCCCCTAACCCCCTTCCCTGCAAGGGAAGGGGGAACTCAAGCTCCCCTCTCCGTATCAGAGACTAATGAACCCAACCAATACCAGGTAAAGAACCAAGAACGCTACAACCTAGAGATGGCATTCTCGCGTGGAGTCCATACAGGTTGGTTTCAAGGAATTAATAATCAGGAACTGGTTCATGCCCGCTTTGGCAAAAAGCGCGGGGTTTACCTGGGCGAAGTGACCCGTATCCGCAATGAACAAGTAACAGTGCGGTTGCAAGCGCCAGTCAAACCGGGAGATGGTGTTGTCTTTGACAGTGGTCATCCAGAAGCAAAGGAAGAAGGCGGTCGAATCTATGCTGTGGAACAGCGAGGTCAAGAAACCATACTGAGATTTGGGCGACGTGACTTAGATTGGCGACGGGTGCATATAGGCGATAAGGTCTGGAAAACTAGTGACCCAGAACTAGATAAGCAATTGCGCCAGAGTTTTGCTGGAGATAATCCGCAATTTCAGCGTCCGATTGACCTGGAAATTCATGGAGAAAACGGTCAACCATTAGCAGTAATTGCCCGTGACGAACTCGGTCATGTCGTTCAGGTCGAGTCCTCAATGCCCCTAGTCGAAGCGCATACCAAACCCCTAACAATAGAGCGTTTACAAGAACAGTTAGGTCGTCTGGGTAATACGCCTTTCTGTTTAAAAGCATTGACTAATCACCTCATTGATGCCGTTATGCTACCCGTAAGCGAGTTGAACCATCTGCGGCGCGAGATTGTGACACAGTTGGAGGAATTGCGATCGCTACCCAAACACTGGCAGCTCAACTCAAACGCTTCCCTTCAAGATTTACTCCCCATCTCCTCATCTCCCGATCTCTCCATCTCCCCATCCCTCATCGTGCTGGTGCGAAACTTGAAGCAACTGCAAGCGGCACTCCAAGCAGGAATTGAGACACTCTATTGTGAATTTGAAGACCCCCGTGCTTACCGAGAAGCCGTGCAGTTGGTGCGCCAGAATCAAATCCCAAACCAATCTATCTGGGTTGCACCGCCTCGGATTACCAAACCAGGGGAGAAGTATATCTTGCAGCAAGTACGCTCCTGTGAAGCGGATGGGTATCTGGTGCGTAACTTTGACCACCTACAGTTCTTTGCAGCAGAGCGTTGCATTGGGGATTTCGCCCTCAATGTTGCCAATCCTTTGACAGCAGACTACTTTAAGCAGCAATTTGGGCTGGAACGACTTACACCATCTTACGACTTGAACATCAACCAATTGGAAGAGTTGCTTACTAGTTGCCCATCTCATTGGTTTGAGGTAACAATTCATCAGCATATGCCGATGTTTCACATGGAGCATTGTGTATTCTGTGCCTTTCTATCAACGGGGACGGACTACACCAACTGTGGACGACCTTGTGAGAAGCATGAGGTGAAGTTACGTGTTAACGAAGTGCGCCCGAAGGGTGTTCGCGTTGGCACAGAACACATCCTCCAAGCGGATGCTGGCTGTCGAAACACCATATTTAACGGCACCGCCCAAACCGGAGCAGAATATGTGCAACGTTTGATAGAACTGGGTGTGCGCTACTTCCGAATTGAATTTGTCAACGAAACACCTGATCAGGTAAAGCAGACGATTCATCGCTACAACCAACTGCTACAGGGAGAGATTACAGGTTCTCAACTCTGGAAAAAGCTGAAGCTGCAAAATCAGCTTGGCGTAACTCGCGGGCCTTTGGGAGTATCCACACCTGTTATCCATTGACAGTCATCCCTTTGAACGGCGATTCTTGACATCAAGAAACTTCAACTGGCGGTAAAGCATCGAAATCAATGGCACATTAGCACCAGCAGCGATAGCAGAACGCAATGGGTTACCGACAATTGCCTCTACTTCCAGGGGACGCTTTTCATCGTAGTCAACCTTCATGCTGGTGCGGTATGGTGTCATCTTTTCTGTATGGTCGAGCATTTGTTGGATAAAGAGATCGCTAATCATACGACCAGCCGCTGCTGCACCAGCAACGACTTCACTCATCAACTGCTCGACTAATGACCGAGCATCTTCATCCGTCATCAATTCATCCGTTGTGGCATTCATAACTACAGAAAGCCCATTGTAAGGGATGTTCCAGACCAGTTTCTGCCAACGAGCAAGCAACAAGTCTTCTGCTAATTGGATAGGGATACTAGAACGTTCAAAGTCACCAGCAATTTGACGCATTCGTTCAGTAATGCCACCCAGTTGATAGTTAGGAGTATATTCGCCAAGCTTAATTTCCTTGTAGTCGAGGTGGCGGATATGCCCCTGTTCCACTTTATTAGAACACAAGAAACACAAGCCCCCAATTACCCGTTGTGTTCCAACAATTTGGGCAACGTCCTCTTCGATATTTAGACCGTTTTGCAACACCAAGACAACACCCTCATCCTTAACCACACTGGGTAACATCTCAGGTAGCAGGTGGTTTTGCGTTGTCTTCAGGGCAACAACCACAACGTCACAAGCTGGCATTTTCGCAACATCCTGATAAGCATTGACGTGAGGGAGAGTAAAATTGTCGTCTGGAGATTCAACAATCAGACCATGTTCCTTAACATGTTCATAGTCGCTACGCAACAAGAAATGAACATCTAAGCCTGCTCGTTGTAGACATGCACCATAGTACCCACCCAAGGCACCTGTGCCAAGGATGGCGTAAGTGCGATTAGATGTTGAGTTCATCTCAAATTCCTCCTGTCTTGCTTGTCCCTGGACACCCTCACTCCTGATTCCTCTCTACTCACGGGAGAAGGGGAAATCCTGCATCAAGTAGCCCTCCACTACTTCTACTCCTTGGGGTAGCTGACTCACAGGCGCGGGTATCATCTCTCCTCGGAAGTCCAAGAATTGGACAAGGAGGAGATAAGCGATCGCTAAAAGGATTGAAATCGCCCCAGTAATAATTGCAACTAGTTTTGAACGATCCATCTGTTTCCTCTAAACAAAGTTTTTGTGGTATCCCTATATCAAACTCTGCCACAGAGAACGTGCTACTGAACAACGACCACAACTTCTCCGGTCAAAATCTCCGGGGCTGCTCCCTTGCCTTACAGGAGCCTATATAGAAGATTGGGGGATCACAAGTGAGACAACGTTGGATAATAAACAATGGAGATATATTTCTAGGCGATTGAGTAGAAATAAACCCCCATCAACTTCATCAATTTCAGGTCAATCTGCCCTACGATTGATGCAATTTTTGGGGTTGCTTAATAGATAATAGTATGCCAGTTCTACCTGCAACGGTGGATTCTCGCATTACTTAGTACTGCCTAAAATATAACTTGCATAATCTGAAAGCAACCATTCATTTAGAGCTGAAACGGCAGTGCATCACTAAGAGGTTCTATGAATAAGCCACGTCTGATTTTCTCCCGGTATAATCCCTTAAAACGTGAACGACGGAGAAAACTACTTGCAGTTGCTTCTAGTGCTGGAGTGTCTGCGCTGCTAATAGGAACAACCCTATTGGTAACCAACCACAGTAGCCAGATCAAGCAATGGAGTGTCTGGCTCCCCTTTCAGGAACAAAACCCTTTGATGCAAGGGAAAAAAGTCAATACATCAGTGCTTCAACTTGTGTCACTCCCGAAGAAACAGCGGACAGAGCAACTAGTGCAGCGAGGCGGAAATAAGTGACCAGTTAAAAAAGGAAGCAAAAAGGGATACACTGAAAGATGCTCCCGTCAAGAAGGAAGAAGTACTTTGAGCCTTGAAATTAATGCCGAATCCTAAC